>DASYCO010000070.1:0-21536 GCA_036500145.1 Alphaproteobacteria bacterium
ATTATAATAAAAAACTACGGCCCGGCCGGAAATCCCCAGGGAATGGCTAGAGCCAACTCAAAACGAGATGGGTGTGAGAGAAATAGAGTAATTGGCGCTTGGTTTGGCTTTGCCTATGTTTTCTTTGCAAATCGCTCGCAGTCGCTGCTCAAAGGCAGTTCAGGCGGGCGGGTCTGGGAAACGAGCCTACGGAATTCATCGCCATGTACGTTTGCGCCTGCCACGGCTTTACGGAAAAGCAAGTCAACCAAGCGGTCGCCGAAGGGCCCTGCTCGGTCGCCGAAGTCTATCGCCGCCTCGGCGAGACTCCCCAGTGCGGCAAGTGCGTCTGCTCCGTCGTCGACATGGTGCGCGGCGCGCGCGGCGTCGATGAAATTGCCTCTGGTTCGCACGCCTGCGCCTAAGTTCAATTGCGATTGATAATCGCGTAGCCGCAAGGCTTTAGCAGCGGCGCTGTCAGCGCCAATCGGTTTCGCTCCCGCCTTTCCCCTGTCTCGCCGCCCCGGTTACTATGCCGGGACGTTTTCGCATCTGCCCGTCGCGCCAACCGGCGCGCCGATGCGTTTAGTTCTGAGCGAGAGAGAGCCATAGAGGAGCGGCTGCCATGAAAGGCAACAAAGAGGTCATCGACCAACTCAAGAAAATCCTCACCAACGAATTGACGGCCATCAACCAGTATTTCCTGCATGCCCGCATGCTCGACAACTGGGGACTGAAGAAGCTCGGCGAGATGGAATACAAGGAATCCATCGACGAGATGAAGCACGCCGACGCGCTGATCAAACGCATCCTGTTCCTCGAGGGGGTGCCCAACCTCCAGCACCTGGACAAGCTGCTGATCGGCGAGACCGTGCCGGAGATGCTTGAAGCCGACCTCAAGCAGGAAAACATCGCCATGCCGGTGCTGCGCGAGGCGATCAACCTCTGCGAGAAGCACGACGACTACGTCAGCCGCGAGCTTCTGAAGAACATCCTCAAGGGCGAAGAGGACCATGTCGACTGGCTCGAGACCCAATTGGGCCTGATCGAGATGATGGGCCTTGAAAACTACATGCAGTCGTCCTCCAACGCGCCGGAAGCCTGACCGGCGCGTGATGGACGGCGATCCGCCGGGGGCCCAGATCTTCCGGCGTGTGGCCATCAGGGCGGGTGCGCTCGTTTCGGCCGTCATGGTACAAGCCTCGCCATGATGACGCCGAACGAGCTGCTCGCCCGATTGCTCTACAAAGATTCCCTGATGCTGGTGGTCGACAAGCCCGCCGGCCTGCCGGTCCATGCCGGCCCCAAGGGCGGCCAGAGCCTCGAATCCCTGTTCGACGTGCTGCGCTTCGGCCTGCCGCGCACCCCCGCCCTCGCCCACCGCCTCGACCGCGACACCACGGGCTGCCTGGTGCTCGGCCGCCACCGCAAGGCGCTCGCCAAGCTCGGCCGGATGTTCTCCGGCGGGCGCGTGCAGAAGACCTACTGGGCCGTCGTCGCCGGCGCGCCGCCGGCGCCGGAGGGCCACATCGACCTGGCGCTCGCCAAGCAGTCGACCGAGAAGCGCGGCTGGTGGATGAAGGTCGACCCCGCCGGCATGGCGACCGTCACCGACTACAAGCTGATGGGACAGGCCGACGGCTTCTCGTGGCTGGAGCTCTATCCGCGCACCGGGCGGACGCACCAGATCCGCGTCCATTGCGCCGCCATCGGCTGTCCCATCCTCGGCGATCCGATCTACGGCGGCATCGAGGCGACGCGACCGGCGGAATTCCCGCTGCACCTGCACGCGCGCGAGATCACGCTGCCGCTCTATCCGACGCGCGATCCGGTCACGGTGAACGCGCCGGCCCCCGAGCATATGCTGAAATTGCTGAAGGCCTGCGGCTTCGCCGGCGACGCGCCGCGCGAGCCGATTGACGTCGGGGCCTAGGCCTCGGGCTTAAGCTTCGTCGGGCGCCGCGGTCGGGTCGACCCAGCCGGTGGCCTTGGCGATGAGATAGTCGGCAATGTCGACCGGCTTCACCTTCACGGCGCGCAGCTCGGTGTCGCTGGCCAGCGCCTTCTTGATGAAGATGTGGTTCTCGACGTTCTCCGGCTTCACCTTGAAGATGCCGCGCGCGCCACGGATCTTCGGATAGAGCCCCGGATCGACCTGCTTCTCGCGCGTCGCCAGGCGCTCCACCATCGTCTCCAGCTCGGCCTCGTCGACCTTCTGCTTCTTCAGCAGCTTCCAGTCGCTCTGGCCGCCATGGCCTTCATGGTTCATCGCCTCGATGCCCGCCTCGGCCGTATCGTCGTGCACGCCGATCGCATAGAGGCTCTTGGTGAGGCCGACGTCCGCTCCCCAGAGGGACAGCGACTTACTAGTGGCGACGAACACGACAGGCATAGACAGGCAAGCTCCATGGAACGACTCCGCTCAGCGGTAGCCGAGCGCCTTGGCGGTCTCTTCGACGATCGCCGGCGGCGAAGCGTAGGCCTTTTGCAATAAGGCGTCTATCTCCTGGCCCGACATCGGGATGATCTCCAGCTTGGCCTTCGCCGCCTCGTCGAGGAAGCCCTTGTCCTTGAGCATGGCGTCGAACGCCGTGCGCAAGACCTGCAGGCGGCCCTCCGGCAGGTTCGGCGGCGCCATGAAGGGACGGCCCATCAGCGGCGAGGCCAGGCCGAGTTCCAGGATCGCCTTCGCCTCCGGCGTCGGCGCGAGGTCGGTGACGAGCGGCACCTCCGGAATGTCCGGATGCTTCTTCAAGGCGAGCTGCAGCCAGACGACGATCTTCTTGTCCGCCAGCCAGTCGGGCTTGCTGGAGACGAGGCCGGCCCATTCCCAGCCGACGGAGCCCTGCACCTCGCCGCGCTCGATGGCGAGGTTGATCTCGTTGGTGCCCTGGTAGCCCGTGACGATCTTGAGCTTGGTGCCGAACAGCGCGTTGAGCAGCTTGGGATAGAGGTTGGTGCCCGAGCCAGCGCCCGTCGCGCCGACGGCCAGCTCGTACTTCTGCGCGTCCGCCAGGCTCTTCACCGGCGCCGTGTGCCAGGCGATGGCGATCTGCACGAAGCTCTGCATGCTGCCGATCCACTTGAAGCGGCGCGAGTCGTAGTCGGCGCCCTGGCCGCCGAAGATCGGGTCGAAGATGACGCCGCTGCCGACGATGCCGAAGGCCGTGCCGTCGGCCGGCGCCGCGCCGCCGTAGAGATAGTTCGCGAGCTTGAGGCTGCCGGCGCCGACCATGTTCTGCGGCACCATGGTCGGGTTGCCGGGAATGAACTTGCCCATGTGGCGGGCCAGCAGGCGAGCGTAGAGATCGTAGCCGCCGCCGACGCCATAGCCGATCAGAACCTGGACCGTGCGACCCTTGAAGAAGCCGTCGTCCCTCGCCAAAATTGGGGACTGGGCTTGCGCTTGGCCCGACATGGCCGCCGCGAAGGCCGCGATTGCGCCGAGCAGTCCCAACGCCATCTTGCGAAACGACATCCCGCTCTCCCTTATTGGTTTTTAGCCTTGTTGACCGGGATTGCATCATAGGCCCCCAGCCGGGTCAACGCTGGCGGGCGCGGATCGCCCCCTATCGTCACGCACGGTGCCGTGCGAAAACATGCGCATGTCGGCCCCGCTTCCCGCCCTGCCCATCGACCCTCTGCTGCCGGCCATCCAGCAAGCGTTGGCGGAGCGCGCGACGCTCGTGCTCGAAGCGCCGCCCGGCGCCGGCAAGACGACGCGCGTGCCGCTCGCGCTGCTCGACGCGCCCTGGCTCGCGGGCCAGACCATTCTGCTGCTCGAACCGCGCCGCCTGGCGACGCGCGCCGCCGCCGCCCGCATGGCGCAGACCCTCGGCGAAAAGCCGGGCGAGCGCGTCGGCTATCGCATCCGCCTGGAAAGCCGCATCGGCCCGCGCACGCGCATCGAGGTCATCACCGAAGGCATCCTCGCGCGCCGCCTGCAGGACGACCCGGGACTCGACGGCGTCGGGCTCGTGATCTTCGACGAGTTCCACGAGCGCAGCCTCGACGCCGACCTCGGCCTCGCCCTCTGCCTCGATGCGCAGAAGGCGCTGCGGCCGGAGCTGCGCCTGATGGCCATGTCGGCGACGCTTGACGGCGCAGCGGTGGCAAAGCTGCTCGATGACGCGCCCGTGCTGCGCAGCGAGGGCCGCGCCTTTCCGGTCGAGACACGCTATCTCGACGCGCCGCCCACCAACAGCGGGCCCAACCGCTTCCCTATGGCCATGGCGCAGGCGATCCGCAAGGCGCTGACGGAAACGGAAGGCGACCTGCTCGCCTTCCTGCCCGGCGAGCGAGAGATCCATGCCGTCAGCCGTCAGCTCGGCGGCGAGGCCGCGCACGGCGTCTTCGTGCTGCCGCTCTATGGCGCCTTGCCGCAGGCCGACCAGGACCGCGTCTTCGCGCCGACGCCAGCCAGCCGGCGCAAGGTCGTGCTCTCCACCAGCATCGCCGAAACGAGCCTGACCATCGACGGGATCCGCGTCGTGGTCGACGGCGGGCTCGCGCGCGTGCCGCGCTACGATCCGGCGAGCGGACTGACGCGCCTGGAGACGGTCAAGGTGTCGCAGGCCTCCGCCGAGCAGCGGCGCGGACGCGGCGGACGCACCGCGCCCGGCATCTGCTATCGCCTGTGGCCCGAGCCAGCGACGCGCGGGCTGCTGCCCCGCAACCTGCCCGAAATGCTGCAGGCCGACCTGACGCCGCTGGCGCTCGACCTCGCGGTCTGGGGCGTGCGCGACCCCAACGGCCTCGCCTGGCTCGACGCGCCGCCCGCCGGCGCCTTCGCCCAGGCGCGCGGCCTGCTGACGCAGCTGGGCGCGCTCGACGCCGACGGCGGAGTGACGGCCCATGGCAAGGCGATGGCGAAGCTGCCGCTGCATCCGCGCCTCGCCCACATGACGCTGCTCGCCAAGGCGCGTGGCCTCGGGCCGGAGGCGGCGGCGCTCGCCGCCCTGCTCGGCGAGCGCGACCCCCTGTCGGGCCCGGGCGCGATGCGCGACGCGGACCTGCGCCATCGCGTCGAGCTTATCGGCGAAGCCCGCGCCAGCGCGCCGCCTGCCGGGACGGAGGTGCGCGAAGCGACGCGTCGACGCATCCGCGAAACCGCCAAGCAGGTTCGCCGGCTGATCGACGTGCAGGACCATCCGCTCGACTCCGCCATGACCGGCGCGCTGACGGCCTTGGCCTATCCTGACCGCCTCGGCCAGCGCCGCGCCAACGGCGGCTTCCGGCTCGCCAACGGGCGAGGCGCCGCGACCATGCCGGAAGATTCGCTCTCGCGCGAAGGCTGGCTCGCGGTCGCCGCCGTCGGCGACGGCGTCGGCGCCAGCGCGGATGGCCGGATATTCCTCGCCGCGCCCATCGACCGCGACGAGATCGAAGAGGAATTTGCCGACCTGATCGAGGCGCAGGAGATCGTCGCCTGGGACGCCCGCACGGAAGCCGTGCAGGCACGCCGCCAGCGCCGCCTCGGCGCGCTGCTGCTCGACGACGCGATCTGGGGCAAAGCGCCGCCGGAGAAAGTCGCTGCCGCCCTGCTCGACGGGATCCGCCAGATGGGCCTTGCTGCCCTGCCCTGGACCGATGGCGTGCGGCAATTGCAGACGCGCCTCGCCTTCGTGCGCAGCGCCGATCCGCAGGGCGATTGGCCGGACCTTTCCGACGCGACCCTGCTCGCCAGCCTTGGTGATTGGCTCGCCCCCCATCTCGACGGCCTAAAGAGCCGCGCCGACCTTGCCCGCCTGAACCTGACGGAGATTCTCGGCGCAGCGTTCGACTGGGCGGCGCGCAAGAAGCTCGACGACTGGGCGCCGACGCAGGTCGCCGTGCCGAGCGGGCGCAATGCCGCGCTCGACTATGCCCAGGGCGAGACGCCGGTGCTGGCGGTGAAGCTGCAGGAACTGTTCGGCATGGCCGACACGCCGCGCGTCGCCAACGGCCGCGTGCCGGTGGTGATCCATCTGCTGAGCCCGGCGGGCCGGCCGGTGCAGGTGACGCGCGACCTGGCGAATTTCTGGCGCGAAGGCTATGCGGCAGTGAAAAAAGACCTCAAGGGCCGCTATCCGCGCCATCCCTGGCCGGACGACCCCATGAGCGCCCCGGCGACGGCGCGCGCCAAGCCGCGCGGCACCTGACCCTTAACGCCCGTTCCGGTCGACGATGCTCGCCGCGATTTCGCGGCTGAGATCGTCGAGCAGTCCGCTCATGGTCGCCGCCACCGAGGCGTAGCCGATGCCCATCGGGCGGGCCATCAGGCCGGAGGCGCCCATGATCGGCGCTGCGGCCGCCTGGCCCTGCGCCGGCAGCGACGCGAGCTGCCAGCGGGCGTCGAGCACGCAGTCGCCGCTCTCGCCGACGCATTCGAAGCGCGAGATGCTGATGGTGACGCGCAGGTCGCCCTTGTCGGCGCCGTCGGTCGGAAACAGTTTCACGCGGCTGGTGTGCAGGCGGCGCGACAGGTTCTCGCCGATCACCTGCGTCACGTTGTCTTCCAGCCGGCCGCCCCAGCGGTCGAACTCCGCCACCGCCAGCTCGTTGGCCGTCGGCCGCGTGACGATCTGCTGGCGGTCGAGGTACTTCGGCAGCGCGACAGGCCCGACCGACAGGGCGAGGCCCTGGGGCGAACGGTCCGCCGCCGGCGCCGTCGCCGACAGAACGTAGAAGCGTGAAGCTTCCGTCTTGCCCACGCAGGCCGCCAGCGCCAGCAACGCCGCCGCCGCAAACGAGGCCCGCACCATACCCTGCTTCGTCATGTCCTACTCCTGGCCCACATTACTGTTCAGCGGGCTTGCCCGTGATCAGCGCGTTCGGATTCTGCTGCAGATATTCCATCAAGGCCCGGAGCGCGCTCGCCGCCTCGCGCACGTCGTCGAGCGTGCGGCCCGTCTGGTAGCTCAGGGCCGAATTGTCGCCGAAGTTGGTCTGCAGCGAGCCCATGGTGGACTCGGCCTGCATCAGCGTGGCGTTGAGCTGCTCGATGGCGCCCACCGTGCGGTCGCTCAGCACCGGCACCTGGGCGTCCACGTCGTTGACCAGCTTGCTGACGTCGCGCGACGCCTTGTCGAGATTGCGCACCATGTCCGGCACCGGCGTCAGGGCGGCGTTCATGCGCGCGTCCACGTTGCCGACCATCGTATTGGTGGTGCCGACCAAGGCCGTCAGCTGGTTCACCAGCTCGTCGAGATTGACGAGCGTGCCCGAGAACTTCGTCATGATGTCCTCGATGGGCAGCTTGCGGATGTCGGCCACCACGTCGCTGAAGGTGGCGCGCAGCTCGGCGAGGCTCGACCGCTTGGTCGGAATCTCCGGATATTTCGGCTCCAGGCCGATCAGGCGCACCGGCGTCGCGCGGTCGAAGTCCAGCTCGATGGTCATCATGCCGGTGACGAAGGACTGGTTGCGCAGCTGCGCGCGCAGGCCGCGCTCGATGAGCTGCGACATGTCGTCGAGCGTGCCCTCGCCGTTGACGCGCACGCGGCTCTGGTCGAGCTCGACGTAGACCGGGATCGCCACCTCGCGCTTGTCGCTGTCGTAGCTCAGCACGATGTCCTTCACCGAGCCGACGCGCACGCCGCGGAAGTTGACGGCGCTGCCGATCTGCAGGCCGTTCACGTCATCGTCGAAGAACATGACGTAGGTCTTGGTGGCGGTGAACAGGCGGCCGCCGCCGAGCGCCACGACCAGGCCGATCAGCAGGGCCGCGGCGCCGAGGACGAAGAGCCCGATCAGCTTGGGATTGGCTTTGCGGCTCACGATGCCCCCTGCTCGGCTGTCTTGGGATGCCCGGCCGTCATGGCAGACTCCTCGTTTCGGGTGAAAAAGGCGCGCACGCGCGGGTCGTCGCTCTCTTCCAGCAGGCGCTTGGGGCTGCCGGAGGCGATCATGGTCCTCGATTCGGCGTCGAGAAACACCGAATTGTCGCCGATGGCGAAGATGCTCGCCAGCTCGTGGCTGACGATGACGATGGTGGCGCCCAGGCTGTCGCGCAGCTCCAGGATCAGGTCGTCGAGCTTCTTCGAGCTGACGGGGTCGAGGCCCGCCGACGGCTCGTCGAAGAACAGGATGTCCGGATCGAGCGCCATGGCGCGCGCCAGGCCGGCGCGCTTGCGCATGCCGCCGCTGATCTCCGACGGGTAGTATTCCTCGAAGCCCGACAGGCCAACGAGCGACAGCTTCAGCGCCGCCAGCTCGCGCACGTCGGCGGCCGGGAGCTTGGTGTATTCGGCGATGGGCAGGGCCACGTTTTCCGACAGGGTCATCGAGCTCCACAGCGCGCCGCTCTGGTAGAGCACGCCGAAACGGCGCATCAGCCCTTCCCGCTCGCCCTCGTCGGCCTTCCACAGGGATTCGCCGTCGTAAAGCACGTCGCCCTTGGCCGGAGTCTTGAGGCCGATCATCTGCTTCAGCAGCGTGCTCTTGCCGCAGCCGCTGCCGCCCATGATGAAGAATATCTCGCCGGAACGGATGACGAAGTTGAGGTCGCGCTGCAGCACGAACGAGCCATAGGCCATGTCCATGTGCTCGACGGCGATGCGGGGATTCTTCTGGGTCATGCCGGGCTGGGCCATGTCAGAACCCCAGGATGTCGAGGGCGACGGCGAACAGGCCGTCGGCGACGACGATCAGTACGATGGCGAGCACGACGGACGACGTGGTCGCCATGCCGACGGCCGAGGCGCTGCGCCCGGCCGTGATGCCGCGCTGGCAGCCGGCAAGCGCCACGATGACGCCGAAGACGCTGGCCTTGGCCAGGCCGATGAAGAGATGCGTCATGGAGATGGCGCGCATGCTCTGCGCCCAGTATTGCGAGAAGTCGAGGCCCAGCATCGTCGTGCCGATGAGCGCGCCGCCGAGGATGCCGAGGATGTCGGCGTAGAGCGCGAGCAGCGGCATCATGATGATGAGGGCCAGCACGCGCGGCAGCACGAGAAAGTCCACCGGGTTGAAGCCGAGGGTGGAAAGCGCATCGACCTCCTCGTTGGCCTGCATGGAGCCGATCTCGGCGGCGAAGGCGGCGCCCGTGCGCCCGGCCATGATGATGGCGGTCATCAGCGCGCCCATCTCGCGCAGCATGGCGATGCCGACGAGGTTGGCGACGTAGATCTCGACGCCGAACTGGCGCAGCTGCACGGCGCCGACGAAGGCCAGGATCATGCCGACCAGGAAGGAAATCAGCGAAACGATGGGCAACGCCCGGGCCCCCACGTCCTGGACGATCAGCGCCAGGTCGGAGCCGCGAAACCGCGCCTTGCCGCCGAACAGGCGCAGGAAGGAGAGCGCCGTCTCGCCGATGAAGCCGACGAACTCGCCGGTCGCGCGCCAGGCGCCCTGCGCGCCAAGGCCGACGCCGGCCAGGAAGGAACTCTCCGTCTCCGCGCGGCGCGCGCCGGTCGGCGCTTCGCTGTTGGCCGTCAGCGCCAGCAGGCGGCGGACGCCGTCCGGCAGGTGCTCGGCCGTCGCCTCGCCGCCGCGGGCGGCGACGGCGGCTTCCAGCTTGCGCAGCACGAGGAGGAAGCTGGTGTCCCAGCTGGTCACGTCGTCGGCGACGAAGTCGACGGTGCCGAGCGTGCCGGCGCCCTTCAGGCGGTCGAGGACGCCCGCGATCGGCTGCGACGGCGCGCCGACGCGCCAGTCGCCGGCGAAGGCGACCTGAAAAGCGCCCCGCTCGGCGCGGCGCAGTTCGACCGTCCCGGAATAGTCGTTCGATGAAGAGCGCAAGATATCAGCCATCACGCGCCATTGTGGCCCATCCTAAGGAACGCCACAAATCCCAAAAAGTTCAATGGCTTCGGAGATGAAAGCAGACGCGCTGGGCTAAAGAAACATGCAACGTCGAGCGCGGCGTGGCCCTCGCGGACTGCGGCGAGGTGCGGCATCCGCGCAAGAACGGAGAGACTTATGAAATATGCGCCGTGTCGGCGCCTATTTCATGTTCATTTTGATATATAGTTGCCTAGAGCCTCACGCCATGTCCGGCCCCGCCAAGCGGCTGCGGCAGGCCATAGCCCGCCCCCGTCAGCTTGCGCATCAGGCCTTCGATATGGTCGATGTAGGCGGCGAAGGCTTCCCGGCCCTGCTCGGTCAGCGCGATCACCATGCGACGGCGGTCGCTCTGGGCGCGCTGCAGCCGCACGAGGCCGATCGCCTCCAGGTCGCGGATGACATATTGCAGCGTGCGGTGCGGCCGGCCGATTGCGGATTCCAAGGTTGAATAGTTCATCCGCGTGCCGGGCGAGCGCGCAACCGCGATCAGAACCTCCCAGCGGATGGTCGAGCCCCGCGTGTGCAGGTTGAGGTTGCCCCAGTCGCGCGCCTGCCACATGAGGTCGGCGAACAGCTGGATCTTCTCGCCTGGCTCTTCTTCGCAGTCTCCGTCCGAGGCCAAGACGGCGCGTGACGGACATATGCTATTTGACATCGACCTTCCCCCGTTTGGCTTGGCGCCTGCCGGATATCCAGGCGGCGTCTGGCTTATCCTTCTGTCATAGCGCATTTTTGCACCGCCGTTTCAGCGCTTCAGCCCCCCTGTGCTTAGGGAGTAATCCGAAGGAAGCGGCTCAATTGTGATAGCCGCGCAAAGCGTGTTACCGTTAACGCGCCGCAACGGGGGCGCGGCCTGGTCCTGGTTTCACTTGGGGGTTACGCCATGAAGTCTCGGCATTTTCTCGCGCTGGCAGGCGCCGTCTGCGCTGTCTCGCTCGCCATGCCGGCCTTCGCCGGGCCGACGTTCGACGCGATCAAGGCGCGCGGCCAGGTCGTCTGCGGGGTGAACACGGGCGTTGCAGGCTTCTCCGCGCCCGACAGCCGCGGCGAATGGAAGGGCATCGACGTCGACATCTGCCGCGCCACCGCAGCGGCCCTCTTCAGCGACGCCAAGAAGGTTAAGTACGTCGGCCTGACCGCCGCGCAGCGCTTCACGGCCCTGCAGTCCGGCGAGGTCGACGTGCTCGCGCGCAACACCACCGGCACCCTGACGCGCGACACCGCGCTCGGCCTCAACTTCGTCGGCGTGAACTACTATGACGGCCAGGGCTTCCTCGTCGCCAAGAAGCTCAACGTCAAGAACGCCAAAGACCTGAACGGCGCCACCATCTGCGTGCAGCAGGGCACGACGACCGAGCTGAACCTGGCCGACTACTTCCGCGCCAACAACATCTCGTTCAAGCCCGTCGTCATCGAGAAGGTCGAGGAAGCGGTCTCCACTTTCTTCTCCGGCCGCTGCGACGCCTTCACCTCCGACGCGTCCCAGCTCGCGGCGACCCGCTCGACCGCCGCCTCCAACCCGGACGACTACGTCATCCTGCCGGAGATCATCTCCAAGGAGCCGCTCGGCCCGATGGTGCGCCACGGCGACGACCAGTGGTTCGACTTGGTGAAATGGTCACTGATGGCGATGCTGGAGGCCGAGGAATACGGCATCACCTCGCAGAACGTCGACCAGATGGCCAAGAGCGACAACCCGAACATCAAGCGCATCCTCGGCGTCAGCGACGACATGGGCAAGGCGCTCGGCGTCGACGCCAAGTGGGCCTACAACATCGTCAAGCAGGTCGGCAACTACGGCGAGAGCTTCGACCGCAACGTCGGCGCCGGCAGCCCGCTGAAGCTCGAGCGCGGCCTCAACGCGTTGTGGACCAAGGGCGGCCTGATGTACGGCTGGCCGATCCGCTAGAACGAAAGACGGACGCCGGCGGGCACTCTCGCCGGCGTCGTTCGTTTTACGACCATCATCATCGTTTCCCGGGAGTAGCGGCATGGCGGCATCACCGGCAAAGACCGGCGCGCAGGCCACGGCGGCCCCTATCCCGCGCCCGCCGCGCGGCGTGTTCTGGAACGACCCGCAGGTGCGCGGCATCTTCTACCAGGTCGTCGCCCTCGCGTTGGTCGGCACGCTGGTCTGGTGGCTCGCCTCCAACACCATCGACAACCTCAGCTCGCGCCACATCGCCACCGGCTTCGGCTTCCTCGGCCGCGAGGCCGGGTTCTCCATCGGCGAGCAGACGATCGCCTACTCGCCGGCCGACAGCTATTTCCGGGCGCTGCTCGTCGGCGTGCTGAACACGCTGCTCGTCGCCGTCATCGGGATCGTGATGGCGACCGTCATCGGCACGGTCATCGGCATCGCGCGCCTGTCGAAGAACTGGCTGATCGCCAAGCTCGCCTCGGTCTACGTCGAGGTCGTGCGCAACATCCCGCTGCTGCTGCAGCTGTTCTTCTGGTACACGATCATCACCGAGATGCTGCCGGCGCCACGCGACTCGCTCAACCCGCTGCCGGGCTGGTTCCTGTCCAACCGCGGCCTGAAGTTTCCCATCCCGGCCCACGAATTCGCCTACGACCTCGCCATGGTCTGCTTCGCGCTCGGCCTGGTCCTCGCCATCGCCATCAGCCATTGGGCCCGCAAGCGGCGCGACGCCACCGGCCGGCACTTCCCCGGCGCCACGGTCAGCGCCGCCCTGATCGTCGGCCTGCCGGTCGCCGCCTGGCTCGCCTGCGGCGCGCCGCTCACCTTCAACGCGCCGCTGCTCAAGGGCTTCAACTTCGTCGGCGGCGGCAGCCTGACGCCGGAATTCATGGCGCTGCTGCTCGGCCTCGTCATCTACACGGCGGGCTTCATCGCCGAAATCGTGCGCAGCGGCATCCAGGCGGTCGACAAGGGGCAGACGGAAGCGTCCCTCGCCCTTGGCCTCACCAAGGGGCAGACGCTGCGCCTCATCGTCATGCCGCAGGCGCTGCGCGTGATCGTGCCGCCGATGACGAGCCAGTACCTCAACATCACCAAGAACAGCACGCTGGCCGTCGCCATCGGCTATCCGGACATCGTCTCGGTCGCCAACACGACGCTGAACCAGACCGGCCAGGCCATCGAGGGCGTCGCCATAATCATGGCCGTGTTCCTGACGATCTCGCTCGCCATCGCCGCATTCATGAACTGGTACAACAGCCACATCGCGCTGGTGGAGCGCTGAAATGAGCGACGCCGCCCTCCCCGCCGCCATGCCGAAGCCGGCCACCAATCCGCTGACATGGATGCGCGAGCACCTGTTCGGCAACCCGTTCCACGTGCTGCTGACCGTCCTCGTCGTCTGGTTCCTCGCCATGAGCCTGCCCGCCCTGCTCGACTGGGCGCTGCTCCACGCCGTGTTCCACGCCAAGGACGTGCGCGAGTGCCAGGCCATCGACACAGGCGCCTGCTGGGCCTTCGTCGGCGAAAAGCACCGCCTGATCCTGTTCGGGCTCTACCCATACGACGAGCAATGGCGCCCCCTGCTCGTCGTGATCCTGCTGGTCGCGCTGGTCGGCGTCAGCTGCATCCGCGCCTTCTGGAACCGCTGGCTGGTCCCGCTCTGGCTCGTCGGCATGGCCGCCGTCGGCGTCCTCATGTGGGGCGGCGTCTTCGGCCTGAGCTACGTCGAGAACGCCCGCTGGGGCGGCCTGCCGCTCACCATGATCCTGGCCTTCACCGGCATGGCCGTCGGCTTTCCGCTCGGCGTGCTGCTCGCCCTCGGCCGGCGCTCGGAGCTGCCGGCGATCCGCGCCATCAGCATCGTCTACATCGAGCTGATCCGCGGCGTGCCCGCCGTCTCGCTGCTGTTCATGGCTTCCGTCATGCTGCCGCTGCTGCTGCCCGAGGGCATGAACATCGACAAGCTGCTGCGCGCGCAGATCGCCTTGATCCTCTATGCCTCCGCCTACCTCGCCGAAGTGGTGCGCGGCGGCCTGCAGTCCCTGCCCAAGGGGCAGTACGAGGCGGCCGACGCGCTCGGCCTCACCTACTGGCAGAAGCAGCGGCTGATCATCCTCCCGCAGGCCCTGAGCATCAGCATCCCGTCGCTGGTCAACACGCTGATCACAGTGTTCAAGGACACGTCGCTCGTCGTCATCATCGGCCTCTACGACCTGATGAACGCCGCCAAGGCCGCCATCGTCGATCCTGCCTGGCGCGGCAGCGCCATCGAATCCTACGTCTTCATCGCCGCGATCTACTTCGTCTTCTGCTTCTTCATGTCGAAGTACAGCCAGTCGATCGAGCGCCGCCTCGACAAGGAGCAGCACCCATCATGAGCGAAGCCAACATGAGCGCCACCTCCTCCGATTCCGCGCCGATGATCCTGCTCGAACATGTCAACAAGTGGTACGGCCACTTCCATGTCCTGACCGACATCGACCTGACGGTGGCGCGCGCCGAGCGCATCGTCATCTGCGGCCCCTCCGGCTCGGGCAAGTCGACGCTGATCCGCTGCATCAACCGTCTGGAGGAGCATCAGGCCGGCCGCATCGTCGTCGACGGCGTCGAGCTGACCAACGACGTGCGCAAGGTCGACGCCGTGCGTCGCGACGTCGGCATGGTGTTCCAGCACTTCAACCTGTTCCCGCATCTGACGGTGATGGAGAATCTGACCCTGGCGCCCATCTGGGTGCGCAAGATGCCGAAGGCGGAAGCCGAGGCGGTCGCCATGAAGTACCTCGAGCGCGTGCACATTCCCGAGCAGGCCGGCAAGTACCCCGGCCAGCTGTCGGGCGGGCAGCAGCAGCGCGTCGCCATCGCCCGCGCGCTCTGCATCAATCCCAAGATCATGCTGTTCGACGAGCCGACCTCCGCCCTCGACCCGGAGATGGTCAAGGAGGTGCTCGACGTGATGCTGAAGCTCGCCGAGGAATCGAACGTCACGATGATCTGCGTCACCCACGAGATGGGCTTCGCGCGCAGCGTCGCCGACCGCATCATCTTCATGGACAACGGCCAGATCGTCGAACAGAATGTTCCGGAAGAATTCTTCAACCATCCGCAACATGAGCGCACCAAGCTGTTCCTGAGCCAGATCTTGGCCCATTGAGACGGCGCGCCGCAAAAACCCAGGAGACCCAGATGCAAGGACGTCAGCTCGCGGTGCCGACCCGCGACGGCAAGGCCATGCCCGCCGAGCTTTTCGCCAAGCCGGGCGCAAAGGCGCCGGCCATCCTCATGATCCCGGCGATCTTCGGCCTGCACGACCCCGAGCGCGCCATCGCCTGGGAATATGCCGAAGGCGGCTATCCGGTTCTGGTGCCGGACGCCTTCTTCCGCAGTCTGCCGGGCCCGCAGGGCCGCGAAGGCGCCGGCCGCGAAGCCGCCCAGAAGCGCTATGACGAATATGATGCCGAGCAAGGCGCCAAGGACGTCGTCGACGCGGTCGCCTTCCTGCGCGGCCAGCCCGAATGCAACGGCAAGGTTGCGGCCTTCGGCTATTGCTTCGGCGGCCGCCTCGCCTATCTCGCCGCAGCGCTCGGCAAGGCCGACGGCGCCGTCACCTTCCACGGCACCAAGATCGGCCTCAGCCTCGACGTGGCCTCGGGCGTGAACTGCCCGGTGCAGATCCATGTCGGCGACACGGACCCGCAGATTCCGCTGGAGGAAACCGAGCGCGTGCGCGCCGCCCTCGCCGGCAAGCCCGACATCGGCATCTTCATCTATCCGCAGACGGGCCACGGCTTCACGGGCCGCGACCGGCCGTCCTACAGGCCGCTGGCCGACGGCATGTCGCGCGCCGGCGCGCTGGCGCTGATGGGGTCGCTGGCTTAGCCAGCACCATCTTCCGTCATGGCCGGACTTGGTCCGGCCATGACGATAGAAATTAGGCCACTAGTACCGGCTTGCCGCTCTTGGCCGACTTCGCCATCGCCTCCAGGACGGCAACGGCGTGGACGGCGTCGGCGACCGAATAGGGAAAGGCCGCAGCGCCGGTGACGGCGTCTGCGAAGGCTTCCATCTCTGCACGTTCGGCGTCGACTTCGGCGATGTCGGCGACCTGCGGCTCGCCCTTCTGGCCATGGTAGACCAAATAGGTCTGGTCGCGCATTTCCGCCCAGCCCTCGCTGCCGAAGACATGCAGGCGCGACAACTCCGGCGTCACGCCGTTGGCCTGCAGCGTGCCGGTCTGGCCGTTCTTGAACTTCAGCAGCACGGCCGTCACGTCGGCCAGGGCGATTTGCGTCGCGATCTGCGTCGTCGCCGCCGCGTGGACCTCGGCAATCGGCCCGAGCAGCTCGATCATCAAATAGAGCGGATGGTCGGCGAGGCTACCGGGCGGCGCCTGCTCCGGATCGGCCTTCCAGGAGCCGGGCTGCACCTTGCGGTAGCGGTCGACGCAGAAATTGCCTTCGGCATGGACCAGGGTGCCGAGGTCGCCGGCCTTCACGCGCTGCCGCAGCAGGGCCACGTTGGGATAGAAGCAGCGGTTGAAGCCCATGGCGAGCAGCTTGCCGGATTTGGCAGCGGCGGCGGCGAGCGCGTCGGCTTCCGCCTTGGTGGTCGCCATCGGCTTGACCGCCAGCACATGCCTGCCGGCCTGCAGCGCCTGCAAGGCGTGCGGCGCATGAAGGCCGCCGGGCCCGGCGCTGACCACTGCCGTGATCGACGGATCGGCGAGCAGCGCCGTCACGTCGGGGTAGAGCTTGATGCCATGCTGGTCGGCGAAGGGCTTGCCCTTGCCGGAACTGCCGCTGGCGGCGGCGGCGAAGCGCAGCTTGCCGCTCTTGCCCTGCACCGATTCGACCAGCCGGCGGCCCCAGCCGCCCAAGCCGATGATCCCGACATCCAGCATCGCTTCCTCCCGGTTCTTGTTATCGATTGCGTCGCGTCGCCACAGTCTCCAGCCGCCGCAGGGCTTCGTCCAGCGTCTCGTCGCGCTTGGCGAAGCAGAAGCGCAGCACCGTCTTCACCGGGTCTTGGTCATAGAAGGCGCTGACGGGAATGCTCGCCACCCCCGCCTCGCGCACCAGGCGCTGGCTGAAGGCGACATCGTCCGCTTCGCCCAAGGGCGCGATGTCCACGCTGAGGAAATAGGTGCCTTCGGCCGGCAGCACGGCGAAGCCGCACTCGGTCAGGCCCTTGGCGAAGCGGTCGCGCTTGGCCGCGAAGCCGGCGCGCATGTCGGCGAAATAGGCGTCGTCCTTCGCCAGGCCGTAGGCCACCGCGACCTGCAGGTTCGGCGGCGTGGTGAAAGTGAGGAACTGGTGCGACTTGGCGAGCACCTTCAGGATCGGCTCGGCGGCGCAGACGAAGCCGACCTTCCAGCCTGTGAGCGAGAATATCTTGCCCGCCGACCCGATCTTCACGGCGCGCTCGCGCAGCGCTGGGATCGCCAGCACCGAGACATGCTCGCGGCCGTCGAAGACGACATGCTCCCACACCTCGTCGGAGACGACGATGGCGCCCGACTTGGCGACGAAGCGCGCCAGCAGCTCCAGCTCCTCGCGCGCGAAGACGGTCGCCGTCGGATTGATCGGATTGTTGAGCAGCACCAGCTTGGTGCGCGGACTGAAGGCGGCGGCGAGCTGCGCCTCGTCGAAGCGCCAGTGCGGCGGCTGCAAGGTGACGAACTTCGGCACGCCGCCAGCCAACTTCACCAGCGGCAGGTAGGCGTCGTACATGGGCTGGAACAGCACCACCTCGTCGCCCGGCTCGATCAGGCCGAGGATCGCGCCGGCCAGGGCCTCCGTGCCGCCCGACGTCACCATCACCTCGCGCTGCCAGTCGAGGTCCAAGCCCTGGAAGCGGCGGTAGTGGTCGGCGACGGCCTGGCGCAGCTCCGGCAAACCCATCATCGGCGGATATTGGTTGTAGCCGTCGACCAGGGCTTCGGCGGCCTTGCGGCGCACGTCCTCGGGCCCGGCGTCTTCCGGGAAGCCCTGGCCGAGATTGATGGCGCCTGTCTCGCGGGCGAGGCCCGACATGACTTCGAAGATGGTGGTCGGCAGGTTGGCGAACAGCGGATTCACGGTGGCTCCCAGGCGGACTGGCAAAGGCGGAGGGCAAGCGGCCCGCGAGGCTAATCCGCTTCACGGGCGGCGGAAAGGCCCATTCGGACCTCCGCGCCCCGTGCTTGACGCCTTGCGCAAAGCCGCATTAGCTAGGCCTCAAAATCAGGTTCGGGAGCTCCGCATGCGTGTCGCCGTCATCGACGATTTCCTCAAGGTCGCGCTCAACTATGGCGACTGGAACGCCGTGAAGGCCAAGGCCGAGCTGTCGATCTTCACCGACCATCTCGCCGACGCGGACGCCGTGGTCGCGCGCCTCAAGGACTTCGAGGTGATCTGCGCCATGCGCGAGCGCACGCCCTTCCCGCGCGCCATCCTGGAGCGCCTGCCCAAGCTCAAGCTGCTGGTCACCAGCGGCAAGGTCAACCGCAGCATCGACCTGCAGGCGGCGACCGACCTCGGCATCGTCGTCTGCGGCACCGACAGCGGCGGCAACTCGACCTGCGAGCTGGCCTGGGGCCTGATCCTCGCCGTCGCCCGCAACATTCCCGCCAACGACGCCGACGTGCGCCAGGGCGGCTGGCAGATCGGCGTCGGCATGGGCCTGCAGGGCAAGACGCTCGGGATTCTGGGCCTCGGCAAGATCGGCGGCAGCGCCGCCAAGGTCGGCCTCGCCTTCGGCATGAAGGTGATCGCCTGGAGCCAGAACCTGACCGAGGAGCGCTGCCGCGAAGTGGGCGTCGAGAAGGCGGCGAGCAAGGAAGACCTGCTCAAGCGCGCCGACGTGGTGACGATCCACATGGTGCTGGGCGACCGCTCGCGTGGCTTGATCGGCGCCAAGGAGTTCGCGGTGATGAAGCCTACGGCGATCCTGGTGAACACGTCGCGCGGGCCCATCGTGGTGCAGGACGACCTGCTCGCCGCCCTCAAGGCCGGCAAGATCGGCGGCGCCGGCATCGACGTGCATGACGTCGAGCCGCTGCCCACCGACCATCCGATGCGCAGCGCGCCGCGCACGGTGCTGACGCCGCACCTCGGCTACGTCTCCGACGACGGCTACGCGTTCTACTACGGCCAGAGCGCCGACGCCGTCGTCGCCTACCTGAACGGCGCGCCGATCCGCGTCATGAACCCGGACGTGCTGAAGATATGACGACTCGCTGATCCCGGTGGATTGTCCGCCGAGACCAGCGACCGGCCATTCTTGAAAGGCTCGTCAATGCCAAGAGACCGCATTCTTGTGGGGCTGGAGCAAGCCCTCGCCATCATCCGTGGCGAAATGAAGCCCGCGCGGGTCTATCTTGTTCACGTTCAGGTTCCTGAAAAACCTAAAGCCGCGCAGGCCAAACGAAAACCCAAGCCAAAGCGCACAACGGCTCTCTGACGACTGCGCACGTCGGCCGGGCAGCGCTCCGATTGAGCTTACGCCGCCCGGCCGGCCTTGCCCGCCCGAATGATGCGCCAGAGGCGCTCGGGCGTGGCCGGCATCTCGATGTGCTTGACGCCGAACTGCGACAGCGCGTCGACCAATGCGTTCGCCACCGCCGGCATGGCGCCGACGCAGCCCGCCTCGCCGGCGCCCTTGACGCCGAGCGGGTTGGTCGCGGTCGGCACCGGGCTGCTCTTCACGCTGATATGGCTGAAATGCTCGGCGCGCGGCATGGCGTAGTCCATGAAGGAGCCGCTGAGAATCTGGCCGTCTTCGTCGTAGGCGATCTTCTCCATGAGGATCTGGCCGAGGCCTTGGGCCACGCCGCCGATGATCTGGCCGTGCAGCATGAGCGGGTTCAGCACGTTGCCGACGTCGTCGACCACGTTGTAGCGCAGCACCTGCACGGTGCCGGTCTCCTCGTCGATCTCCAGCTCGCAGACATGCGTGCCGTTCGGATAGTTCGTGTTCGGGTTGTAGAACACGGCGTTCGCCAGCAGGCCCATCTCCTCGCCGGCCGGCAGGTTCTTCGGCTTGGTCGATTCGCGCGCCAGCTCCTGGATGTCCATGGTGCGGTTGCTCGCCTTGGAGGAGAACATGCCGTCGCTGAACTGCACCTCGTCCGCCGCCACGCCGAACATGTGGCCGGCGATGCGCTTGCCCTTGGCGATTATCTTCTCCGCCGCGAGCTGCATGGCCGCGCCGCCGATGGTCGCCGTGCGCGAGCCGCCGGTGCCTTCGCCGAAGAACACCTTGTCGGTGTCGCCCTGCACGTACTGCACCTTCAGCGGATCGAGGCCGAAGCGGTCGCAGACGATCTGCTTGAAGGTCGTCTCATGGCCCTGCCCCTGCGCGATCGCACCCGACAGGATGGTGACGGCTCCGGAACGGTCGAAGCGGATCTCCGCGCCCTCATAGCCGGGAGAGGCGGCGCGCTCGATGCTGTTCGACAGGCCAAGGCCGCGCAGCTTGCCGCGCGCCTTGGATTCGGCGCGGCGCTTCTCGAAGCCGGCGTAGTCGGCCATCTCCATGGCCATGTTCATGTTCCGCTCGAACTCGCCGCAGTCGTAGGTGGTGCCGAGCGCCGTCTTGAAGGGCATGGCCGAAGGCGGGATCAGGTTGCGGCGGCGCAGTTCCGCCGGGTCGACCTTCATCTCGTCGGCGGCGATGTCGATCAGCCGCTCGATGACATAGGCCGCTTCCGGACGGCCATTGCCGCGATAGGGCCGCACGGGATGGGTGTTGCTGAAGATCGCCGTCACGTCGACATGGATCGCCGGCAGGACATAGACGCCGGCCAGCGTGCCGAGGTTCGACACCGGCGGCGCTTCGCCGCTCGACTGGATGTAGGCGCCGACATTGGCGACGTTATGGACGCGCAGCGCCAGGAACTTGCCGTCGGCGTCGAGCGCCAGCTCGCCTTCGGAGACGAGGTCGCGCGCGTTGGCGTCGGACAGGAAGGCCTCCGAGCGCGTGCTGATCCATTTCACCGGCCGGCCGACGGCCTTGGCGGCCAGCAGCACCATGCCGACTTCGTTGTAGACCGGCGACTTCATGCCGAAGCTGCCGCCGATGTCGCCGGCGACGACGCGCAGCTTGCTTTCCGGCACGCGCAGCGTCTCAGCGAGTTCCTCGCGGAAGTTGAGTGCGCGCTGCAGCGTCGTGTAGCAGGTGTAGCGGTCGGCGGCACGATCATAGACGCCGATCGAGCCGCGCGTCTCCATCGTGGCGGCGGTCACGCGGCTGATGACGAGCCGCTTCTTGATGACGATCGGGGCCTTGGCGAAGGCGGCGTCGGTCTTCTCCTTGTCGCCTTCCAGATGCACGAAGCAGATGTTGTTCTCGCAATCGTCCCAGACAAGCGGCGCGCCTGGCTGCGCGGCAAGTTCGGCGTTGCTGGTCGAGGGCAGGGGCTCGTAGTCGATCTCGACGAGTTCGGCCGCGTCCTGCGCCTGATGCGCGGTTTCCGCCACCACGAAGACGACAGGGTCGCCGACATAACGCGCGCGGCTCTTGGCGAGCGCGGGAAAGTGCTGGCGATACATGGGCGAGCCGTCGCGCTTCTTCTTGCCGTCGGCGCGCGGCATGTCGTCGAAGCCGGAGTTCAGCCAATCCTCGCCGTCGAGCACGGCGAGAACGCCGGGCGCTTTTTTCGCTGCGGTGGCGTCTAGCTTCAGGATTTTGGCGTAGGCGTGTGGCGAACGCAGCACGACGCCGTATGCCATGTTCGGGAACGCCATGTCATCGACGTAATTGCCGCCGCCACGCAGCAGGCGCGGGTCTTCAAAGCGGCCGACGGGCTGGCCGATTGCGAATTCACCCATTGCGGCCCCCTTACTTCGTCAGCGCTTCGACGGCGCGGCGTGCGTGGACCGCGACGAGA
>DASYCO010000071.1:0-49318 GCA_036500145.1 Alphaproteobacteria bacterium
CAGCGTCGCGAAAGCCCATTCCATCCCAGGCTGCGACCTTCCCCCTTCCCGGCCCGACCGCCATGACAAACGCGCCGCGCGCATGCCCCTTCGATGCAAGGAGCCGCGCGCATCAAGAACGCCGACCTTAGGAGGCTTGCCCATGCCCGACGGCACCGTAACGAAAGATTTCTCCGTCACCACCGGCCCGCTGCCGGCTTCGCGCAAAATTCTCGTGCAGAGCGCGCGGATGCCCGACGTGAAGGTCGCCATGCGCGAGATCGCGCTCGACAGCAAGACCGAGACGCCCGTGCAGGTGTACGACACCTCCGGCCCTTTCAGCGATCCGGACGCGCGCATCGACATCCGCAAGGGCCTCGTGGCGCTGCGCGACCCGTGGATTCGCGCCCGTGGCGACGTCGAGGAATATGACGGCCGCCGCGTCCATCCGCTCGACAACGGCATCAAGGGCTCGCATCAGGCCGCCTTCCAGGAATTCCCGCAGAACGGCCGCCGGCCGCTGCGCGCCGCCTCCGGCAAGAACGTCAGCCAGATGCACTACGCCCGCCAGGGCATCGTCACCGCCGAGATGGAATATGTCGCGGTGCGCGAGAACGAAGGCCGCATGGCCGCCGCCAAGGCGATGAGCGGCGGCGAGAGCTTCGGCGCGGAAATCCCGGATTTCATCACCGGCGAATTCGTGCGCGACGAGATCGCCCGCGGCCGCGCCATCATTCCCAACAACATCAACCACCCGGAAACCGAGCCGATGATCATCGGCCGCAACTTCCTGGTGAAGATCAACGCCAACATCGGCAACTCCGCCGTGGCCTCGTCGGCCGCCGAGGAAGTCGAGAAGATGGTGTGGTCGACCCGCTGGGGCGCCGACACGGTCATGGACCTGTCGACCGGCACCAACATCCACAACATCCGCGAATGGATCATCCGCAACTCGCCGGTGCCGATCGGCACCGTGCCGATCTACCAGGCGCTCGAGAAGGTCGACGGCAAGGCCGAGGAGCTGACCTGGGAAATCTACCGCGACACGCTGATCGAGCAGTGCGAGCAGGGCGTCGACTACTTCACGATCCACGCCGGCGTGCGCCTGCCCTACATCCCGATGACGGCCAAGCGCCTGACCGGCATCGTCTCGCGCGGCGGCTCGATCATGGCCAAGTGGTGCCTGTCGCACCACAAGGAAAGCTTCCTCTACACGCACTTCGAAGAGATCTGCGAGCTGATGAAGGCCTACGACGTCAGCTTCTCGCTCGGCGACGGCCTGCGTCCGGGCTGCATCGCCGACGCCAACGACGAAGCGCAGTTCTCCGAGCTGCGCACGCTGGGCGAGCTGACCCAGATCGCCTGGAAGCATGACTGCCAGGTGATGATCGAGGGCCCCGGCCACGTGCCGATGCACAAGATCAAGGAGAACATGACCGAGCAGCTCAAGCATTGCAGCGAAGCGCCGTTCTACACGCTCGGGCCCCTCACGACCGACATCGCGCCGGGCTACGACCACATCACCAGCGCCATCGGCGCCGCGATGATCGGCTGGTTCGGCACTGCGATGCTCTGCTACGTGACGCCGAAGGAGCATCTCGGCCTGCCCGACCGCGACGACGTGAAGGTCGGCGTGGTGACCTACAAGATCGCCGCGCACGCCGCCGACCTCGCCAAGGGCCATCCCTCGGCGCAGATCCGCGACAACGCGCTGTCGAAGGCGCGCTTCGAGTTCCGCTGGCGCGACCAGTTCAACCTGTCGCTCGATCCGGAGACCGCCAAGGACTTCCACGACGAGACCCTGCCGGCGGAAGGCGCGAAAGTGGCGCACTTCTGCTCCATGTGCGGCCCGAAGTTCTGCTCCATGAAGATCACGCAGGAAGTGCGCGACTACGCCGCCTCCGGCATGGCGCAGATGTCGGAGACCTTCCGCGACGCGGGCGGCAAGATCTACCAGCCGGCCGACAAGGCCGCCGAGCGCGCGCCGAGCTTCCCGCCGGCCGCCGAATAGGCCGCTGGCGAGATGCAAGAAAAAGGGGCGCTCCGCGAGGGGCGCCCCTTTTTGATTCCGGCGATGTCGTCGACTAGACCGAGAAGTACTTCGCCTGCGGGTGATGCACGATGAGCGCCGAGGTCGACTGCTCGGGATCGAGCATGTCGCCGTCGGTCATGGTGATGCCGAGGCGGCCGGCGTCGAGCAGCTTCAGCAGCTTGTGCTGGTCGGCCAGGTTCGGGCAGGCCGGGTAGCCGAACGAATAGCGCGAGCCGCGGTAGCCCTGCGACAGCAGCTTGTCGATGTCGCGGTCGTCCTCGCCGGCGAAGCCGAGCTCGGCGCGCACGCGCGTGTGGACATATTCCGCCAGCGCCTCGGTCATCTCGATGCCGATGCCGTGCAGGTAGAGATAGTCCTGGTAGCGGTTCTGCGCGAACCATTCGCGCGCGACCTCCGAGGCCGCGTCGCCCATGGTCACGACCTGCAGGCCGATCACGTCGCGCCCGTTGGCCGAGACGTCGCGGAAGAAGTCGGCGATGCAGAGGCCGCCCGGCTTGTTCTGGCGCGGGAAGTCGAAGCGCGTCAGCTCCGTCTGGCCGTCTTCGGCGAACAGGATGACGCTGTTCCCCTCGGACGCGCACTTCCAGTAGCCGTAGGCGGCCTTGGGCTGCAGGATGCCCTCGTCCTGGCACTGCTTGAGCAGCCGCGTGGTGATCGGGCGCAGCTCCTTGCGCGCCCAGGCCATGTACTCGTCGAGCGAGCGGCCGTCCTTGCGATAGCCCCAGTGGAATTGATAGAGCATGCGCTCGTTGAGGTAGGTCACCAGGTTCTTGAGCGGCACCTGCTCGACGAAGCGCGCGCCCCAGAACGGCGGCGCCGGCACGTCGACGCCCCTCAGCAGCTCGGCCTTCTTGAGCTTGATCTCCTCGTAGTCGACCGGGCGCAGGATGCTCGCCTCGTCGAAGCCCTCGGCGGCGCTCTTCTCGGGCGCATCGCCGCCCCCCTCATTAGAATCGGAGGTCGGCACCACGCGCATGGCGGCGCGGCGGCGCGCCTTCGGCTTGTCGGCGCTCTTGGCCGCGGCGCCGGCGACGAAGGCGTCGAACGTCTCGGTGACGATCTTGTCCATCAGGCCGAGGCCGTCGAAGGCGTCGCGCGCATAGGCGACGCGGCGGCCGCCGTAGGCCGCCAGGCAGTCCTGCTCGACGTACTGGCGCGTCAGCGCGGCGCCGCCGAGCATGACGGGGATGTCGAGGCCCTGGCGCTGCATCTCTTCCAGGTTCTCGCGCATCACCACGGTCGACTTCACCAGCAGGCCGGACATGCCGATGGCGTCGGCCTTGTTCTGGTTCGCCGCCTCGATGATGTTGCTCACCGGCTGCTTGATGCCGAGGTTGACGACCTTGTAGCCGTTGTTCGTCAGGATGATGTCGACGAGGTTCTTGCCGATGTCGTGGACGTCGCCCTTCACGGTGGCGAGCACGATGGTGCCCTTCTCCTGGCCCTCGACGCGCTCCATGTGCGGCTCGAGGTAGGCCACGGCCGCCTTCATGGTCTCGGCCGACTGCAGCACGAAGGGCAGCTGCATCTTGCCGGAGCCGAACAGCTCGCCGACGACCTTCATGCCGTCGAGCAGGAAGACGTTGATGATGTCGAGCGGCTTGTGCGTCTTCATCGCCTCGGCGAGGTCCAGGTCGATGCCCTTGCGCTCGCCGTCGATGATGCGCTGCTTCAGGCGCTCCTCGGGCTTTTCCGAGCGCACCTTCACGACCTTCTTTTCCTGGTCGCGGTCCTGGAACAGCGCCAGGAAGGCCTGCAGCGGGTCGTAGTCCTCGCGGCGGCGGTCGTAGATCAGGTCTTCGGCGATCCGCACTTCCTCTTCGGGAATCTTGTGCAGCGGCATGATGCGCGAGAAATGCGCGATGGCGCCGGTCAGGCCGCGCTTGATGGCGTGGTCGAGGTAGACCGAGTTCAGCACGTGGCGCGCCGCCGGCTTCAGGCCGAAGGAGATGTTCGACAGGCCGAGTATGATCTGCGCTTCGGGCAGCTCCTGGCTGATGCGCTCGATGGCCTCCAGCGTCCACAGGCCGAGCTTGCGGTCGTCCTCGTTGCCGGTGCAGATCGTGAAGGTCAGCGGGTCGATCATCAGGTCGGACGGCGCCAGGCCGTGCTTGACGCAGGCGAAGTCGTGCAGCCGCTTGGCGATGCGGACCTTGGCCTCGACGTCCTTCGCCATGCCGGCTTCCTCGATGGTCAGCGCGACCACCGCAGCGCCGAAGCGCTTGGCCAGGATCATGCGCTTCTCGGCCGGCTCCTCGCCGTCCTCGAAGTTGATCGAGTTGAGAATCGCCTTGCCGCCATAGAGCTTCAGCGCCGCTTCCAGCACCGGCAGCTCGGTCGAATCGATCACCAGCGGCGCCGTCACGGAGCCGCGCATGCGGGTGACGACGTTGGTCATGTCGGAAATCTCGTTGCGGCCGACGAAGGCGGTGCAGAGGTCGAGCGCGTGCGAGCCTTCCTGCACCTGCTCGCGGCCCATGGCGACGCAGCCGTCCCAGTCGCCGGCTTCCTGCAGCAGGCGGAACTGCTTCGAGCCGTTGGCGTTGCAGCGCTCGCCGATGGAGAAGTAGGCGTTCTCCTGGCGCAGCGGCACCTGGCTGTAGAGCGAGGCGACCGACGGCGTCCAGGCGACGTTGCGCTTCTTCGGCGACGGGCGGTAGCCGTCGCGGCCCTCTTCGCGCGCCAGGCGGCGCAGCAGCGCGTCGAGCTGGCCGATGTGCTCCGGCGTCGTGCCGCAGCAGCCGCCGATCATGTTGACGCCGTCTTCCTTGAGGAAGCGCTCCATCCACTTGGTCAGCTCGTCGGGCGACAGCGGGTAGCGGGTCTTGCCGTCGACCAGCTCGGGCAGGCCGGCGTTGGGCTGCACGACGACGGGGCCGGTCCAGTTGCTGCCGAGCCAGTTGACGTGCTCGGCCATCTCGCGCGGGCCGGTGGCGCAGTTGAGGCCGAGCACCGGCACGTCGAGCGCGTTGATGACCGTGGCGGCCGCCGCGATGTCGGCGCCGACCAGCAGGGTGCCGGTGGTCTCCACCGTCACCTGCACGATGATCGGAATGTCCTTCTGCGCTTCCGTCCGCGCGCGCTTGGCGCCGTTGACGGCGGCCTTGATCTGCAGCGGGTCCTGGCAGGTCTCGACGAGGATGGCGTCGCAGCCGCCGGCGATCAGGCCCGCCGACTGCACCGCGAAGGCGTCTTCCAGGCTCTGGTAGTCGATGTGGCCGAGGCTCGGCAGCTTGGTGCCCGGACCGATGTCGCCGAGCACGAAGCGCGGACGGCCATCGGCGGCGAATTCGGCGATCACCTCGCGCGCCAGCTCGACGGCGAGCTTGTTGATGGCGAAGGCCTCGTCCTGCAGGCCGAATTCGCCGAGCGTGATCGGCGAGCCGCCGAAGCTGTTGCTCGTCAGCGCATCCGAGCCGGCCTTCAGGTAGCCGCGGTGGATCTCCTTCACCAGGTCAGGCCGGCTCTTGTTGAGGATCTCGGTGCAGTTCTCCTGGCCGAGATAGTCCTTCTCGACGTCCAGGTTCATGCCCTGCACGAGGGTTCCGGTGCCGCCGTCGGCCAGCAGCACCTTGTCCTTCAGGAAATCGAGAAACGCGCTCATTGACTGGTATCCCTCAAGCGTTCACGCCTTGCGCACGCGCCGCCTCCGCGACCTGGGCGACAGCGGGCCGCAGGCCGAGGATGTGGCAGATGGCATAGACGAGGTCGGCCCGGTTCAGGGTGTAGAAGTGAAATTCCTTCACGCCGGCCTGCTCAAGCGCCAGGCATTGGCGCGCGGCCACGGTGGCGGCGACCAGCTTGCGCGTCTCCGGATCGCCGTCGAGGTCCTCGAACAGGCGCGCGAGCCAGCGCGGCACGTCGGTGCCGCAAGCCTTGCTGAACTTCACCACCTGGGCGAAGTTCGTCACCGGCAGGATGCCCGGCACGATCGGCACGGTGATGCCGGCCTTCGCCGCGCGCTCGATGAAGCGCAGGTAGACCGCGGGGTCGAAGAAATACTGGGTGATGGCCCGGTTGGCGCCGGCGTCGATCTTGCGCTTGAGGTTGTCCAGGTCGGCGGCGGCGCTCGACGCCGACGGATGCATCTCCGGATAGGCGGCGACGGAAATCTCGAAGTCGGCGACCTTCTTCAGGCCGGCCACCAGGTCGGCCGCATAGTCGTAGCCGCCGGGATGGGGCGCGTAGGGCACGAAGCTGCCGTCGCCGCCCGGCGCGGGATCGCCGCGCAGCGCGACGATGTGGCGCACGCCGGCGGCCCAGTATTGGCGGGCCACCTCGTCGACCTCGTCGCGCGTGGCGCCGACGCAGGTCAGATGGGCGGCAGGTTCCAGGCAGGTCTCGGCGCGCAGGCGCGCCACGGTCGCGTGGGTGCGCTCGCGCGTGGAGCCGCCGGCGCCGTAGGTGACCGACACGAAGCGCGGCCCCACCGGCTCCAGGCGGCGCACGGCCTGCCACAGGGCCTCTTCCATCTTCTCCGACTTCGGCGGGAAGAACTCGAAGGAGACTTGAAGGCCGGAAGGATCGGCGACGACGCCGAGGGGATCGGTCACGAGAGCATCCTCAATATACGGAGCGGATGGCGCGGGCGGTCGGCTACGACGCCGCGGCGGTCCGTTGGCCGGTGCCGCCCGACGCCATGTCGCGCGCCTCGGCCGGCCGCTCGGCCGACCAGATCACGACGGTCAAGGGATTCCCCGGCAGGCGAATGGGCGTGGCCGGCTTGAGGCCGGCAGCGCGGAACCAGCCCAGCATTTCACTGTCCGAGAAACCCAGGCGACGATGGGCATGTTCGTCGCGCATGAATTCCTGCTCGTGCGGCGCGAAATCGATGACCAGCAGCCGGCCGCCGGGGCGCACGGCGCGCGCCGCCTCGCCGATCACGGCAGCCGGGTCGTCGGCGTAGTGCAGCACCTGATGCACCGTCACCATGTCGAAGGACTGGGAGGGCACCGGCAGCATGTACATGTCGCCATGGCGCACCTGGCAGTGGCGCAGGCCGGCGGCGTCGAGGTTGGCGCGGGCCAGGGCGAGCATCTCGCGCGACGCGTCGATGCCGACCGCCTGCTCCGCCTTGGGGCCGAGCATGGCGAGAATCTTGCCGGTGCCGGTGCCGATGTCGAGCAGCTCGCCGATTCCGTCGGGCGGCAGCAGCGTCAGCAGGGCCTTCTCGACCTCGCTGTCGTCGACGTACATCTCCTGGATCTTGTCCCACTGGGCCGCGTTCTTGCTGAAGTAGCTGTTGGCCGATTCGGCGCGGCTCTCCTTGATCGCCTTGAGGCGGTCGTTGTCGAGCGCCAGCGTGCCGTCGTCCTCCGGCATCATCTCGATCAGCTTGTGGGCGAGCCCCGTCGCCTCGCCCTGGGCCAGGCGGTAGAACGCCCAGGTGCCCTCGCGCAGGCGGTCGAGCAGGCCGGCCTCGACCATCAGCTTCAGGTGACGCGAGACGCGCGGCTGGCTCTGACCGAGGATCTGGGTGAGCTCCGTCACCGTCAGCTCGCCCTGGGCGCATAGCGCCAGCAGCCGCAAGCGCGTCGGTTCCGCAGCCGCCCTCAACTTATTCAGGTAATCATCCATGGTCGTCATCGACGGCGTGTCACCTTTGTCTAATTGATTAAGATATAATTATATTGTTATGCTCGTTCCAGTGGATTCATGACAGCTTCCCCAACGATCTGCGGCATAGCAGCAACAGGGGTTGTCATACCTGCCGGGGGCCCTTGATCTTGATAGAGATTTTGGCCGCCCTATGTTACGTCCAGGGGTAGAGATCGCGCGTAGAAGCGAGGGACCCGGGAGCAGCCGACGATGGCCGGTCCGTACAACCAAGTTTTTACGTATTATCGTCAGACTTCCCTAACGCCCCGCGATTTGGGGCGTTTACCGTAAATATCGCGCGTTTCACGATCACCCGCCGCTTCATCAGGTCCTCATGCGCATCGCTCCGCTCTCCTGCACCCTCCTCCTGCCCGCCGCCCTGTTCGCCGCGACCCTGGCGCCCCGCGCGGCCTGGTCCGCCCCGGTGGACGACGTGCGCGCGCCGATGGCGATGCCCGGCGACGAATTCGTAGCCCAGGCCGACGTCTCCGCCGACGTGGACATGGACGACGACAACGATCCCCTGGAAGGCCTCAACCGCGGCATCTTCGAATTCAACCTCGTGGTCGACAGCTGGGTGATCAAGCCGGTCGCCGAAGTCTACCGCGACGTCCTGCCGCAGGAAGCCCAGGACAGCGTCCGCAGCTTCATGCGCAACCTGCGCACGCCGGTGACCCTGGCGAACAACCTGCTGCAGGCCGACATGGACAGCGCCGGCAACACGGTCGCCCGCTTCCTCGTCAACAGCACCATCGGCATCCTCGGCCTGTTCGACGTCGCCAGCGACCTCGGCATTCCCTACCGCGGCGAAGACCTCGGCCAGACCCTCGCGGTCTGGGGGATCGGCGACGGTCCCTACCTGATGCTGCCGATCCTCGGCCCGTCCAACCTGCGCGACACCACCGGCACGGTCGCCGAATGGTTTGCCGATCCGGTCAACCTCGCGCTCGACAACAACGACCTCGAGTGGCTGATCTACGTCCGCGCCGGCCTCACCGGCATCGACGCGCGCTCGCGCAGCATCGACGTGCTGGACGAGCTGCAGCGCACCTCGCTGGACTACTACGCGGCGATCCGCAGCCTCTACCGGCAGCAGCGCGCCAACGACATTCGCAACAGCCGCCCGAGCGACGACCAGGGGCGTCCGAACCTGTCGGACGCCGAGACCTCGTCGCTGCCGGACGACATCGTGTCTTTCCGCCCGTCGCGCTAAGTCACACGTCTTGCCGAACTGGAATGCGATGACCTTCGTTGCCAAGCGGCGCCTGTTCGCCGCGCTCTCCGCCGCTGCCCTGCTTGCCGGCGCCTTCGCCCTGGCTCCCACGCCGGCGCATGCCCAGGATGCCGCTCCCGCGCAGGCCGCGCCCGCGCAAGCCGCCCAGTCGGACGCCTCCAAGTTCGTCCAGGAGCTCGGCGACCGCGCCATCCTCGAACTCACGGACAAGAAGATCTCCGACGAGGAGCGCGTGAACCGCATGCGCGCGATGCTCAAGCAGAGCTTCGACGAGGTCGCCGTCGCCCGCTTCGTGCTCGGCACCTACTGGAACCGCGCCACGCCGGACGAGCAGGGCGAGTTCACCAAGCTCTACGAGACGCTGGTGTCCTACACCTATGCCGGCCTGTTCAAGAAATACAGCGGCGAGACCTTCCAGGTGCTGCGCGAGCGCACCGTCGACGGCGACACCGTCGTCTACGCCCAGATCAACCAGCCGGCCGGCGGCCAGCCGATCCCCATCGAGATGCTGGTGCGCAACGGCGACGGCGGTTATCGCGCCGTCGACATCAAGGTCGAGGGCATCAGCATGCCGCTGACCCACCGCAAGGAATACGCCTCCGTCATCCAGCGCAACCAGGGCCAGGTCTCCGGCCTGATCAAGATCCTGCGCGAGAAGGCCGCCCAGCTCGAAAAGGGCGGCGCGGCGAACTGACGCCACGCTGAAAGCTCCAATAAAAAAGGCCGGCGATTTCGCCGGCCTTTTTCTTTGTCTCGTCCGCGCCTGACTGGCGCAGCTTCTTTCAGTGCGCGCCTTACTGGCGCACCAGCGGCTTGTACTTGATGCGGTGCGGCTGGTCGGCTTCCGAGCCCAGGCGCTTCTTGCGGTCCGCCTCGTAGTCCTGGTAGTTGCCCTCGAACCAGGTCACCACGCTGTCGCCCTCGAAGGCGAGGATATGGGTCGCGACGCGGTCGAGGAACCAGCGGTCGTGGCTGATCACCACGGCGCAGCCGGCGAACTCCAGCAGCGCCTCTTCCAACGCGCGCAGGGTGTCGACGTCCAGATCGTTGGTCGGCTCGTCGAGCAGCAGCAGATTGGCGCCCGTCTTCAGCATCTTGGCGAGATGCACGCGGTTGCGCTCGCCGCCCGACAGCTGGCCGACCTTCTTCTGCTGGTCGGTGCCCTTGAAGTTGAAGGCGGCGACGTAGGCGCGGCTTGGCATGGAGCGCTTGCCGAGCAGCACGTCGTCGCGGCCTTCGGAGATTTCCTCCCACACGGTCTTCGTGTCGATCAGCGCGTCGCGCGACTGGTCGACATAGCCGAGCTTCACCGTCTCGCCGGTGCGGAAGGTGCCGGCGTCGGGCTTTTCCTGGCCGGTGATCATGCGGAACAGCGTCGTCTTGCCGGCGCCGTTGGGGCCGATGACGCCGACGATGCCGCCCGGCGGCAGGCGGAAGCTCAGGTTCTCGACGAGGAGCTGGTCGCCGAAGCCCTTGCGCACCTCGTTGGCCTCGATCACCACGTCGCCGAGGCGCGGGCCCGGCGGAATGACGATCTGGGCCTCGCCGCCAAGCTGCTCGCCATCCTGCGCGAGCAGGTCTTCGTAGGCGGCGATGCGCGCCTTGGACTTGGAGCGCCGCGCCGAAGGCGACTGGCCGATCCATTCCAATTCGCGCGCCAGAGTGCGCTGACGCGACTTTTCCTGCGAGGATTCGACCTGCAGCCGCTTTTCCTTCTGCTGCAGCCAGCCGGTGTAGTTGCCCTCGTAGGGAATGCCCTTGCCGCGGTCGAGCTCGAGGATCCAGCCGGCGACGTTGTCGAGGAAGTAGCGGTCGTGGGTGACGGCGACGACGGTGCCGGGATAGTTCTCGAGGAACTTCTCGAGCCAGGCGACCGATTCGGCGTCCAGGTGGTTGGTCGGCTCGTCGAGCAGCAGCAGGTCGGGCGCCTGCAGCAGCAGGCGGCAGAGCGCCACGCGGCGGCGCTCGCCGCCCGAAAGGTTGGTCACTTCAGAGTCGCCCGCCGGGCAGCGCAGCGCGTCCATGGCGATCTCGACGGTGCGCTGCAGGTCCCAGCCGTTGATGGCGTCGATCTTCTCCTGCAGCTCGCCCTGCTCGGCGATCAGCGCGTTCATCTCGTCGTCGGTCAGGTCCTCGGCGAAGCGCGCGCTCACCGCGTCGAAGCGGTCGAGCAGCGCTTTGGTCTCGCCCAGGCCGTCGACGATGTTCTCCATCACGGTCTTGGCGGGGTCGAGATGCGGCTCCTGCGACAGGTAGCCGACCTTGGCGCCATCGGCGACGAAGGCCTCGCCGGTGAAGTCCTTGTCCATGCCGGCCATGATCTTCATCAGGGTCGACTTGCCGGCGCCGTTGACGCCGAGCACGCCGATCTTGGCGCCGGGCAGGAAGGCGAGCGTGACGTTCTTGAGCACCTCGCGGCCGCCGGGATAGGTCCGGCTGAGGTTCTTCATGACATAGACGTACTGATACGAAGCCAACGTATTGATATCCTTATATTAAAATTGTCTCTGCCGCCGCGGCCCGACGTTCCTTCGCCAGGCGGGCGAGCCAATGCCTGCATTCATGTAGCCGCTGTCCCTATGGGCAAGCTAGCACATTGACTCGATTGGCTCCGCGTCAGCCTGGCGGATCAGGGGTTTTTCTAGATATGCAGTGAAATCAATGGCTTGAGACAGCTAGCGCGATCCCGGCGCCGAGCTGATCGACGTCGGCCGCTCGTCGTGGGACGCGGCGAAGCGGCGCGCGAGATAGGCGCAGACCATCAGCTGCACCTGGTGGAAGATCATCAGCGGCAGGACGATGGAGCCGACGTCCGGCGGCGCGAAGATGGCGCGCGCCATCGGCATTCCGGTCGCCAGGCTTTTCTTCGATCCGCAGAAGGTGATCGTGATCTGGTCGGCCCGGTTGAAGCCGAGCCAGGCGCTTCCGTAATAGGTGAAGCACAGGACGACGCCGAGCAGCGCCATGTCGACGAGCGTGATGGTCGCCAGCATCCCGATCGAAAGCTTCGTCCACAGCCCCGCGATGACCGCGTCGCTGAAGGCGCCGTAGACGATCATGAGAATGGAGCCGCGGTCGATGACCTGCGTCAGCGTCTTGCGCCGCGTCAGCCAGCCGCCGATGAAGGGCTGCACCAGCTGGCCGAGGAGAAACGGCGCCAGCAGCTGCAGAAGGATTCCTTCCACCGCGTCGAGCGAGAAGCCGCCCGTCTGCCCCGTGGCGTGGAACAGCGCGCCGGCCATCAGCGGCGTGATGAACATGCCGAGGATGTTCGACGTCGAGGCCGCGCAGACCGCCGCCGAGACGTTGCCGCCCGCGATCGAGGTGAAGGCGATGGAGGACTGGACGGTCGACGGCAGCAGGCAAAGGAACAGCAGGCCGGTCGCGATGCCCGCGCCCAGGAGATGCTCCGGCAGCGCCAGCATCAGCAGGCCTAGAAGCGGGAACAGGACGAAGGTGGTCGCCAGGACGAAGAGGTGCAGCCGCCAATGCGTCAAGCCGGCGATGACCACGTCGCGCGACAGGCGCGCGCCGTGCACGAAGAACAGCAAGGCGACGGCGACGTTCGTCGCCCACAAGAACCAATGGGCCGCCTCGCCGTCGATGGGCAGCACGGCGGCGAGAACCACCATGCCCATGATCGCCAGCGAATACCATTCGCGCAGAAACAACGACTTCATGGGAAAGGCGTAGCTCGAAAAGGCCGCCGCCGCAAACGAATCCGCGACTGGCGGCGTCGCCACGCCGGGCCTGTCTTTACATGAGCCCGGCTTTACGTGAGCCCGCCGTTATGTAAGCTCAATGGAATCGACGCGGTCGGGATAGAAGGCGACATGCCCCTTGATCGCGGCCACGGCGTCGAAGGGCGCTTCGTAGCTCCACACGGCGTTGACCGCCCGCTCGCCGCCGGCGGGAACGCTGTAGTAGGCGCAGTCGCCCTTGTAGGGGCAGTAGGTCGCATGGTCGGTCCGCTGCAGCAGCGTCATGTCGACGTCTTCGCGCGGGACGTACTGCACGCCCGGATAGGCGGCCTCGCGCAGCGTCAGCGCCTTGCGGCTGTCGGCGACGACGCGGCCGCCGACCTTGACGACGACCCGGCCCGCCGTCGGCGCGATGTCGATCGGATGGTCGGGGCCGGGCTGCTTCACGGTCTTGTTGACGGTCTGGGCCTTCGTGGGGGTCGTCATGATGTCCTCCTGCGGATAAAGCGGGGCGGCGTTCCTCATTTTGAAGCGCCGCCGGCTTTCTGCAAGAGGCCAAGCGTCAGCGACGCTGCCACGCTCAGCGCGCCGACCCAGCCGAGGTCGGCCACGCCGCCATGGGTGAGGACGACGGAACCCAAGCCGGCGCCGAGCGAGAAGCCGAGGTACATGAACGAGGCGTTGAGCGAGAGCACGACCGACGCGCCGCTCACGCCGGCGATGCCGATCAGGCGCGCCTGCTGCGACGGGAAGAAGCCCCAGGCGGCGACGCCCCAGACGATCACCGCCGGGATGACGACGAAGAGCACGGCGCCGGCCGGCACGGCATAGGCGACGGCCGACAGGCTGAGCAGCGCCAGGGCCAGGGCCGGCAGGGCGATGAGCATCACCCGGCGCGCGCCGAACTTGTCGTTGATCAGGCCGCCGAGGAACACGCCGGCGAAGGCGGCAACGCCCCACAGGAACAGCATGTAGCCGATCTCCATCGGCTCCAGGCCGACGACCGTGGTGAAGTACGGCGCGACGTAGGTGTAGATGGTGTAGGTGCCCATCGCCCACAGCGTGGTGACGACCAGGGTGCTGAACACCGCCGGCTGGCGCAGGGTGGCGAGCCGCAGCCGCAGGCCGGCCACAGGCAGGTCTTTGCCGATGCCGCGCGGCATGCCGAAGAGCAGGCCCGACAGCGCGATGGCCGAGAGCGCGGCGACGCCGACGAAGGTCATGCGCCAGCCGAAGTGGTTGCCGACGAAGGCGCCGAGCGGCACGCCGAGCGCCACCGCGACCGTGAGGCCGCCGTTGACGATGGCGAGGGCGCGGCCGCGCCGCTCCGGCGGCACCAGGACGCCGGCCAGCGCGTTGGCGTTGGGCGTGAACAGGCCGGCGGCGACGGCGAGCAGCACGCGCGCGAAGGCGAGCGAACCGTAGTCGGCCGCGGCGGCCGCGACGAGGTTGGCGAGCGTGAAGCCCGCCATGGAGAGCATCAGCACCTTGCGCCGGTCGAGGCTACCGGTGAGCGCCGTCAGGATCGGCGAACTCAGGGCATAGGTGATCGCGAAGATCGCCATCAGCTCGCCGGCGGCCTGCAGGCTCACGCGGAGGTCGCTGGCGACGCTGGGCAGCAGGGCGGCGATCATGAAGCCCTCCGTGCCGATGGCGAAGGTGCCGAGCGCCATCCAGTAGAGCGGGGCGTAGCGGAAGGCCGGAAGCGCCACGGCGGGGGGTAGCGCAACGGATTGAGACGTCATAGCCAAGTCCTCATAATGGAAATCGGTGGTCGCTAAACGAATGGGCTGGCGGTCAGGCGGTCTTGCCGCCGTCGACGCCGACGATCTGTCCGGTGATGAAGCCGGCCTTCCCGGATGCGAGGAACAGGATGGCTTGGGCGATCTCGTCCGGCTTGCCCGCACGCTTGAGCGGCACGCCGGAGATCAGGCCGGCCTTGCGGTCGGCGCTGCCGGTGAAGCGGTCGAGCATCCCGGTCTCGACCGGGCCCGGCGCGACGGCATTGACGCGCACGTTGAAAGCCGCGCCCTCGAGCGCCGCCGCTTTCGTCAAGCCTTCGACTGCGTGCTTGCTGCCGATGTAGAGCGCCGCGCCGGCCGCCGCCTTGCTGCCCATCGTCGAGGACAGGTTGACGATGCTGCCCTGCCCCTGCCGCTGCATCACGCGCAGCTCGTGCTTCAGGCTGAGCAACGTGCCGAGCACGTTGGTGTCGAAGGTGGCGGCGTAGCTTTCGGCCGTCTGTTCGACGAGCGGGCCGGGGGTGCCTTCGGTGCCGGCGTTGTTGACCGCGACGTCCAGGCGGCCAAAGCGGGCGACGGCGCGGTCGATCAGGTTGCGCACCTCGTCCTCATGGCGCACGTCGGCGCGCGCGAACTCGGCTTCGGCGCCGGCGGCGCGCAATTCTGCGACCAAGACGGCGCCTGCATCGTCGCGGCGACCGGAAACGACGAGTCGCGCGCCCTGGGCTGCAAAGGCTAGCGCGGTCGCGCGGCCGATGCCGGTCAAGGCGCCGGTGATGACGACGACAGGAGGCGTGATGGCGGGAGCGGTCATGAATATCCCCTCAAAAACTCCGGCGACGCGGCAGCATCGCGATGACGCAATATGTACGACCGTATTAACCTGGGTCAAGAAAATAAATACGGTCGTACATATTTATTTGGGGAAAAGATCATCAGTTCCAAAATCCCCTGAAAATCCAGTGGCTTGGCTTAATTGTCCTGAAGGGATGAATAGGTACCCGGCCATTCAGCCGGTCCGTCGCCTAGCGCAGAATGGTCGAGAACAGCATCTGCTTGAAGCGTTCGACCGGCACCGCGCTGCGTTCGGCCTTGGAGATCAGTTCGGCGCCCTGCAGCGACGACAGGATGAAGCCGGCGACCTCGTCGCACTCGAATGACGCCGGCAGCTCGCCCGCCTTCACCGCCGCCTTCAGGCAGTCGGCGATGGCCGCCTGCCCTTCGGCGAAGATTTCGACGAGGCGGGTGCGCAGCGGCTCGCTGTGGTCGCTCGCCTCGGCCGCCATGTTGCCGTAGAGGCAGCCGTTGCGCATGCCGTGCTGGCTGAGCCGCGCTTCCACCGCATCGATGTAGGCGCGGAGCCGCTGCAGCGGCGGCAAGGCTTCGTTGCGCAGCGTGGCGGCCATGGTCTTGCAGTTGTTGGCGAAGTAGATCTCGAGGATCTCGAGGCCGAAGGCTTCCTTCGAGGCGAAGTGGTTGGTGAAGGAGCCCTGGGGCACGCCGGCGGCCTGCACGATGTCGCGCACGCTGGCGTTGGCGAAGCCCCGCGCGTGGACGACGCGGAGACCTTCGGTCAGGATTTTTTCGCGGTTCGACGGCTTTGCCATGAATCTAATATGGCCGTCCATAGTAGGCTGTCAAGGGGTCGCAATTTCGGGGGGAATCGCCGCAGCGGCCCGAATGTGACGGGCCGGGCGAACCGGCTCAGCCCTTGGCGACGCCCATCATCTTCAACATGGATTGCACCAGCGTGCCTTCGGGCAGGCTGAACTGTTCCTGCACGTCGAAGTGATTGGCGCCGGGAAACACCTGCTCCTCGCAGACCCGGCCCTGGGCGCGCCAGGCCAGCACGAAGTCATGCGACTGGCGCTGGAATTCGTCGAGCTCGCCGGTGCCGTAGCCGACGATCAGCGGCAAGCCCGGCGCGGCGGACGGAATGTGCCGGATGGCGCTGAGGCGCAGCGTCTCCTCCGGCGTCAGGTCGAGATAGCTGTTGCGCCAGGACAGGCGCACCGGCGCCAGGTCGAACATGCCGCTGAAGGCGCCGACGCCCTTCACCAGGCCCGGCGGAGTCCATTCGTTCACCGCCATCACGCCGGCAAGATGCCCGCCCGAGGAATGGCCGGTGACGAAGACGCGTTCGGGATCGCCGCCGTAGTCGCGCGCATGATTGTAGGTCCAGGTCACCGCCGCCGCCGCCTGGCGCACCTGCTCGCCGAGGCTGACCTGGGGCGCCAGGGAGAAGTTCACCACGACGACGTTGACGCCGCGCGGCACGAAGACCTCCGCGACCCAGCGCGAGCCTTCCTTGGTGCCGTTCTTCCAGGCGCCGCCGTGCAGGAACACCATGGTCGGGCCACCGGCCTGGGCGGCGGGAAAGACGTCGAGCGTCTCGTCGGGGCTGTCGCCGTAGGAGATGTCGTAGAGGCCGCGGAAGTGCGCGGTCACCCGCTCGCTGCCCGCCTTCTTGCGCGCCTTGTAGACCGACGAATCGGGGACCAGGTAGCCCTGGTTGTACTGGTTGTCGAGCTCGCTCTGGCTGTACTTGCCGTACACGAGACCGTCGGAAACCTTCACGTCGCTCACGATGCCCGCCTCCCCTTCGGCGCGGACATTGCGCCCGTCGCCTCGCCGAGCTTAGTCCCGGAAATTCACGTACTGCAACGGCAGTTCGACCTTGAGGCCCTTGATCATGGCGATGGCCTCCTGCAGGTCGTCCCGCTTCTTGCCCGTCACGCGCAGCTCGTCGCCCTGGATGGCGGCCTGCACCTTCATCTTGCTCGCCTTGAGCTCCTTCACCAGCCGCTTGGCCAGCTCGGTCTCGATGCCCTGCTTCACCACGATGGACTGCCGCACCAGGTTGCCCGAGGCCTTCTCCACCGGCTTGTAGTCGAGCGCGCCGGCGTCGACGCCGCGCCGCGTCATGTGGCCCTTGATCAGCTCGTGGATCTGCTTGAGCTTCAGCTCGTCGTCGGCGACCACCGTCAAGGTGCCCTCCTTGTTCTCGATCGAGCTCTTGCTGCCCTTGAAGTCGAAGCGGGTGCCGATCTCGCGCTGGATGTTGCGCACGGCATTGTCGACTTCGGCCAGGTCGGTGCGGGAGACGATATCGAACGAGGGCATCGGAAAACCTTTCAAACGGGCACGAACGGCGGATGGGCCATTTTAGAACGGCGCATGTTTTTTGGCGACCCGTGGTGAAAAGGCCGAAGCGGCAGGCCTATATAGGGGGAAAGCGATTGGAAGCGCCCAGGCGCTTTGCTACCCTCCGGCCGCGCTCGCCCCCCATTTCGGATACCGCCTCATGTCCAGCCTCCACGACTACCTCGCCGGCACCGCCGAACTGCTGCAGCGCATGCCCGGCGCCGGGCTGGACAAGCCGGTCGCCGACGCCGTCGCGGCGCTGAACGCGGCGCTCGCGGCGCGCAAGCCGGTGCTGATCTGCGGCAACGGCGGCTCGGCCGCCGACGCCCAGCACATCGCCGCCGAACTGGTCGGGCGCTACGAGCGCGAGCGCGTCGCCCTGCCCGTCATGGCGCTTGCCGGCGACGCCGCGACCCTGACGGCGCTCGGCAACGACTACGGCTACGAACGGCTGTTCTCGCGCCAGGTCGAGGCGCATGGCCAGCCCGGCGGCGTCCTCGTCGGCCTGAGCACCAGCGGCAAGTCGCCCAACGTGCTGAAGGCGGTCGAAGCCGCCAAGGCGCGCGGCATGACGACCATCGCGCTGACCGGCGAAGGCGGCGGGCCCATCGGCGCCCTGGCCGACATCCTGATCGCCGTGCCGTCGCGCGTCACCGCCCGGGTCCAGGAGATGCACATCTGCCTGTACCACTACATCTGCGGCCAGGTCGAAGCGGCGGCGGCCGACAAGTAAGGGGCCCTATCCCTTTGACCACGCAGGAATGTTCCATTCCGGCCTTTAAGCCAGAATAAATTCCTGCCCAAACCGCATGCAACTGCATGATTTTGTTACGTTATGAGGATGCGGCGTTGACAAAGCCCGCCTCTCCCCGCATTTTGCCCCGCTAATAGCTTGTTAACCATGCTCCCCGCATATTCCTGGGGGGTTGGAGCATTTGGTTCCGGCGTTTTTTGTCGTGCTTACTCCGTCGCGCATTTTGGACGGCTAGGCTTATTGGCTCGCGTGATTACGAAGGGGACTTTGCTTTGACGATTTTCCAGGGGGACCTATGACGCGCAAAGGGATCTACGTCCGTGCCCTCGCCCTCTGCGCCTCGGTCTTGCTCACCGGCCTATTGCCGGGCAGCACCGTTCTATCCAGCGTTCCGGCTCCGGGCCAAGACTCGGCCGACGCTGCGCAGAAACCCATCAACTACTTCGGCCTGACGAAGCCGCACAAGCAGGCGGCCGCCACGGCGGAAGAGCCGCTGCAGCCCGTGCGAGTCGCGCTGACCGTGAACAAGGGCGACACCCTGATGTCGCTGCTCGCCAAGGCGCAGGTTCCGCGCGGCGAGGCCCATGAAGCCGTCGAAGCCCTGCGCGACGTCTACAATCCGCGCGACCTCCTGCCCGGCACCAACATCGAGCTCAGCTTCCAGCCTAACGAAAACGGCGAGGGCGACCGTTCGTTCCTCGGCCTGAACTTCGAGCCCAACGTCGAGCGCCTCGTCAGCGTCGTGAAGACCTGGACCGGCTTCGAGGCCGGCGAAGTGCAGAAGCCGCTGAAGCGCCAGACCGTGAAGGCCGCCGGCACGATCACCTCCAGCCTCTACCAGGACGCGGCCAAGGCCGGCGTCCCCGCCGCGATCATCGTCGAGATGATCCGCGCCCTGTCCTACGACGTCGACTTCCAGCGCGACATCCAGCCGAACGACACCTTCGCCGTGATGTTCGACCGCATGATCGACCAGGACGGCCGCACGGCCCGCATCGGCGACATGGGCTACGCCGAGCTGACCCACGGCAGCGTCACCCACCGCATCTACCGCTTCGTGACGCCCGACGGCATCGCCGACTACTACAACGGCAAGGGCGAATCGATCCGCAAGGCCCTGCTGCGCACGCCCATCGACGGCGCGCGGCTGACCTCCGGCTTCGGCACCCGCATCCACCCGATCCTCGGCTACTCGCTCGCCCACAAGGGCGTCGACTTCGGCGCCCCCACCGGCACGCCGATCATGGCCGCCGGCAGCGGCACCGTCGTCGAAGCCGGCTGGAAGGGCTCCTACGGCCGCTACGTCAAGATCCGCCACAACGGCACCTACTCGACCGCCTACGCCCACATGAGCCAGATCGCCCGCACCACGGTGCCGGGCGCCCGCGTTCAGCAGGGCCAGGTGATCGGCTACGTCGGCGCCACCGGCAACGCCACCGGCCCGCACCTGCACTACGAGGTGATCGCCGACAATGCCCAGGTCAACCCGCTCGGCGTCAAGCTGCCGACCGGCACCAAGCTCGAAGGCAAGATGCTCACCGCCTTCCAGATCGAGAAGGGCAAGCTCGAGACGCGCGTCGCCGACATGCCCGTCGCGGCCTCGACCAAGGTCGCCGACAAGGGCAAGTAAGCGCCCGCGCCGCAGAAACCAAAAAGGCCCGGCCTCTCGCGAGACCGGGCCTTTTTCTTTGCTTGCACGCCAAACGGTTACGCCGCCTTGGCCTTCACGCCATTGATCGTCAGCCCGTCCTTGCCGGCGCTGACCTTGACGGTCTCGCCGTCGGCCAGCTTGCCTTCGAGCAGCAGCGTCGCCAGCGCGTTCTGCAGGTGGCGCTGGATCGCCCGCTTGAGCGGCCGCGCGCCGTAGGCCGGATCGTAGCCCGCCTCGGCCAGCCAGGCCTTGGCCGGCGCGTCGAGCGACAGCGTGATGTTGCGGTCGGCCAGCAGCTTCTCCAGCCGCTGCAGCTGGATCTCGACGATGCGGCCCATCTCGGCGCGGCCGAGACGGTGGAACAGCAGGATCTCGTCCAGGCGGTTAAGGAATTCCGGCCGAAAGGCGGCGCGCACGTCTTCCATCACCTGCTCGCGCACGCGCTCGGCCGGCTCGCCTTCCGGCTGGGTCGCCAGCACGTCGCTGCCGAGGTTCGAGGTCAGCACGATGATGGTGTTGCGGAAGTCCACGGTACGGCCCTGCCCGTCCGTCAGGCGGCCGTCGTCGAGCACCTGCAGCAGCACGTTGAACACGTCCGGATGCGCCTTCTCGATCTCGTCGAACAGGATCACCTGATAGGGCCGGCGCCGCACCGCTTCGGTGAGCGCGCCGCCTTCTTCGTAGCCGACGTAGCCCGGCGGCGCGCCGATCAGGCGGGCGACCGAATGCTTCTCCATGTACTCCGACATGTCGATGCGGATCATCGCCGTCTCGTCGTCGAACAGGAATTCGGCGAGCGCCTTGCAGAGCTCGGTCTTGCCGACGCCGGTCGGGCCCAGGAACATGAACGAGCCGATCGGCCGGTTGGCGTCCTGCAGGCCGGCGCGGGCGCGGCGCACCGCTTCCGACACGGCACGCACGGCCTCCGCCTGGCCGACGACGCGCCTGCCGAGGTTCTCCTCCATGGCGAGCAGCTTGTGCCGCTCGCCTTCGAGCATCTTGTCGACGGGAATGCCGGTCCAGCGCGAGACGATGGACGCGATGTGGTCGTCGCGCACCTCCTCGTTGACGATGTGGCTGTCGCCGGCCTCCTCGGCCGCCTTGAGGCTGCGTTCGAGCTCGGGAATGACGCCGTAGGTCAGCTCGCCGGCACGCGTCCAGTCGCCGTTGCGCTGGGCGATCTCCAGCTCGCTGCGCGCCTGGTCCAGCCGCTCCTTGGTCTTCTGCGAGGCGTTGAGCTTGTCCTTCTCGCCCTGCCATTCGGCGGTCAGGGCGGCGGACTGCGCCTGCAGGCCCTCGAGCTCGCCTTCCAGCTTCTTCAGCCGGTCGCGCGACGCCTCGTCGTTCTCCTTCTTCAGCGCCTCGCGCTCGATCTTGAGCTGGATGATGCGGCGGTCCAGCTCGTCGAGCGCCTCGGGCTTCGAATCCACTTCCATGCGCAGGCGGCTCGCCGCCTCGTCGATCAGGTCGATGGCCTTGTCGGGCAGGAAGCGGTCGGTGATGTAGCGGTTCGACAGGGTCGCGGCCGCCACCAGCGCGCCGTCGGTGATGCGCACGCCGTGATGCAGCTCGTACTTCTCCTTCAGGCCGCGCAGGATCGAGATGGTGTCGGCGACGTTCGGCTCCTCGACGAACACCGGCTGGAACCGGCGGGCGAGCGCCGCGTCCTTCTCGATGTACTTGCGGTACTCGTCGAGCGTGGTGGCGCCGACGCAATGCAGCTCGCCGCGCGCCAGCGACGGCTTCAGCATGTTGGACGCGTCCATCGCGCCGTCCGCCTTGCCGGCGCCGACCAGGGTGTGGATCTCGTCGATGAACAGGATCACCTCGCCCTCGGCGGCGGTGATCTCCTGCAGCACGGCCTTCAGGCGCTCCTCGAACTCGCCGCGGTACTTGGCGCCGGCGATGAGCGCGCCAAGGTCGAGCGACAGCAGCCGCTTGTCCTTCAGGCCTTCGGGCACGTCGCCCTTGACGATGCGGATGGCGAGGCCCTCGACGATGGCGGTCTTGCCGACGCCGGGCTCGCCGATCAGCACGGGATTGTTCTTGGTGCGCCGCGCCAGCACCTGGATGGTGCGGCGGATTTCCTCGTCGCGGCCGATGACCGGGTCGATCTTGCCGCCGCGCGCCGCTTCCGTCAGGTCGCGGGTGTATTTCTTGAGGGACTCGAAGCCTTCCTCGGCCGAGGCGCTGTCGGCCTTGCGGCCCTTGCGCACGGCCTCGATGGCGGCGTTCAGGCTCTGCGCCGTCACCTTGGCCTTGTTGAGGATGTCGGCGGCCTTGCTGCCAGCGGCCATGGCGAGCGCCATGAGGATGCGCTCGACGGTGACGAAGCTGTCGCCCGCCTTCTTGGCCATCTGCTCGGCGGAATCGAGCACGCGCGAGGTTTCCGACGCCAGGTAGACCTGGTCGGCGCCCGAGCCCTCGACCTTGGGCTGGCGATTGAGCTCCGCGGTGACGGCGTCGCGCGCCTGGGCGGCGTCGCCGCCGGCGGCGGCGATGAGGTTGGCGGCCAGGCCCTCCTCGTCGTCGAGCAGGACCTTCAGCAGATGCTCGGGCCTGAGCTGCTGGTGCTTGAGATTGGCGGCCAGGGTCTGCGCCGACTGCAGGAAGCCGCGCGACCGGTCGGTGAACTTATCCATATCCATCTATTCGCTCCTTGAACCAAGCAAGCGGTACGCCGGAGCCCTCGTTGAGCGACTCCGATAGCACTGAAACTCTTAATGAATTTCCTGAGGAGATATTGGGAGGCGAAAAACCGGGCGCAAGCCCCGGCCGGCAGAAAAACGGCGGGCTTTCAGGAAAAGCCCGCCGTTCTTGAACTGACTGCGCCGGATCCGGCCATTTGGCGCCGGATCGCCGCCTTAGATCGGCTGCGGCGTGTCGGAGGTGATGATCTGCGGCTGGTCGTCGCCGTCGTCGCCCTCGCCGTCCGCATCGCCCTCGCCCTCGAACACGTTGGGATCGGCCGGTGTGGCGCGCGGACCGTTGAACTGGCCGTTCTGCGGGCCGTTGAACTGGCCGTTCTGCGGCCGTCCGCCCTGCTGCTGGCCGTTCTGGGCGTTATTGGCGCTCAGGATGCGGTAGTAGTGTTCCGCATGCTGGAAGTAGTTTTCCGCAGCGATGCGATCGCCCGCCGAGGTCGCGTCCCGCGCCAGGGCCAGGTACTTCTCTAGGACCTGGCTGGCCGAACCGCGCACCTTGATGTCGGGACCCGAACTGTCGAAGGTCTGATTCTTCGAAGACCCACCGTTATGCGGATTGTGCGGCTTGCGGCCATTGCGCCCGCGAGACCGCTTCGAATTGGGAACTTGTCTCATACCGTCTGGGTTCGCTTGTTCTGATTGAATGGGTCATCCCGCGGCGTCCGTCAGAACCGCGTCTCGCGGCCCCTGTCCGGTCGGCTTGGCCTTCCGGGCGACACAACCCCCCGGCAAGCCGGATGGGCGGGCGAAGGTTCGGGATGACATTGGCCGCGGCTCTCAAGCCATCGGCGTAAAGCAAAGCTAGTCGCCTTTCAGGCGCTTTCCAACTGCTTTTTTCATGCAAAAAACCGCTTTTTTCCAGGGGCTTACAGGCAGGAAACCGCAGATTCCGCTGGCTTTTTAACGCGTAAAGGATAAGGCCCGCGCGATCCCCGCCAGATCGGCCCGCCGGCCTGCCGGGCGCAATCCGGCCGCTTCCATGATGCGCTGCACATCGTCGGCCTGGCCTTGGCCGATCTCGAAGACCGCGACGCCGTCCGCCGCCACCAGACGCGCGACATGCGGCGCCAGCGCCCGGTAGCAGTCGAGCCCGTCATCACCCCCGGCGAGGGCGCGGCGCGGCTCGAAGCGCGCCACTTCCGGCGCAAGCCCGGCGATGTCGGCATCGGGAATGTAGGGCGGGTTGCTGACGATGACGTCGAACGGCCCCGCGAGGCCGGCGCCCCAGTCGCCCTGCCGAAATTCCGCCCGCGCCGCGAGGCCCAGGCGCTCGGCGTTGCTCGTGGCGACGGCAAGGGTCGCAGCGCTGGCGTCGACGCCGAGGCCGCGCGCGGCGGGCAGTTCGGACAGCAGCGCCAGCAGCAGGCAGCCCGAGCCGGTGCCGAAGTCGAGAACGCGCAAGGGCGCGGCGCGATCGGGAATGCCGGCGAGCGCGGCTTCGATAATCGTCTCGCTGTCCGCGCGCGGGATGAGCGTTTCGGGACCGAGGCCGAAATCGAGACTCCAGAACTCCTGGCGGCCGAGCAGCCGTGCCGTCGGCTCGCCGACGATGCGGCGGGCGACGAGTGCGTCCAGCCGGGCCAGGCCGTCGGGCGCCGCCGGCTGGCCGTCGCGCGTGAGCAGAGCCTCGCGCGAAAGATCGAGGGCGGCGCCGGCCAGCACGCGCGCTTCCAGGCGCGCTTCCGCCACGCCGCCGGCGGCCAGCCGCGCGGCGGCGGCCTTGAGCGCGGCGCCGATGGTCGCCGTCTCGCTCATTGCATCTCGGCGAGGCGCGCGGCTTGGTCTTCCGACACCAGCGCCTCGACGAATTCGTCCAAGGCGCTGCCCGCCATCACCTTGTCGATGTTGTAGAGCGTCAGATTGATGCGGTGATCGGTGACGCGCCCTTGCGGGAAGTTGTAGGTGCGGATGCGCTCGGAGCGGTCGCCCGTGCCGACCTGGCCCTTGCGCTGGGCCGAGCGTGCCGAATCCAGCTCGTTGCGCTTCGCCTCGAACAGGCGGGCGCGCAGCACCTTCAGGGCCTTCGCCTTGTTCTTGTGCTGCGACTTCTCGTCCTGCTGCTGCACGACGGTGCCGGTCGGGATGTGGGTGATGCGCACGGCGCTGTCTGTCGTGTTGACCGACTGGCCGCCCGGGCCGGAGGCGCGGAACACGTCGATGCGCAGGTCCTTTTCCTCGATCTGCACGTCGACCTCCTCGGCCTCCGGCAGCACCGCCACCGTCGACGTCGAGGTATGGATGCGGCCGCTGCCCTCGGTCGCCGGCACGCGCTGCACGCGATGGACGCCCGATTCGAACTTCAGGCGCGCGAACACGCCGCGCCCGGTGATGGTGCCGCTGGCCTCCTTGTAGCCGCCGATGTCGTTCTCCGACAGGCTGAGGATCTCGAACTTCCAGCCGTGCAGGTCGGCGTAGCGCTGGTACATGCGGAACAACTCGGAGGCGAAGAGCGCCGCCTCGTCGCCGCCGGTGCCGGCGCGCACTTCGAGGATGGCGTTGCGCTCGTCCGCCTCGTCCTTCGGCAGCAGCATGATCTGCACATCCTTCTCCAGGACGGGCACCTTGGCGGCGAGCTCGCGGCGCTCGTCCTCGGCGAGCGACTTCATCTCCTGGTCGGCGACCGGATCGGTGAGGATCGCATCCAGGTCGGCCAGTTCGGCGCGCGCCTTCTGCAGCGTGTGGATGCTGGCGACGATGGGCCCGAGGTCGGCATATTCCTTCGACAGGCGCGCGAAGTCCTTCGCCTCGACCTGGCCGGCGGACAGCATCGCGCCCAATTCGTCCTGGCGGGCGACCACGCGATGCAGCTTTTCGTCGAAATTCACGGCACTCTCCTGAACTAGCGATCTTTATCGGCGCGGTCTTCATCGAAAGACAGGCCGAACAAACGTGTGAGCAAGGCATCTTGCGCCTCGGGCGGCTGGCCCTCGGCGGCCAGGGCCCGCAGCGCCTCGGAGGGCGCATGCAGCAGGCGGTTGACGAGCAGGCGCGTCGCCTCCTCCGCCGACAGGTTCGGCTGCTCGGCGAGCAGGCGCGCGCGCGTCGCCTCGAAATGGGCGCGCAGGCCCGCCACCACCGGCACGGCGTCGCGCGCGGCGGCGGCGCGCAAATGGTCGGCGACGCAGGCGCGCAGGATGACCCAGGCGGCCTCGGCCTCCTGGTCGCGGCGCTCGCGGCCTTCGCGCGCGACGTTTTCCAGGTCGTCGAGGCTGTAGAGGAAGGCCTCGTCGATGTCGTTGACGGCCGGCGAGATGTCGCCCGGCACGGCGGCGTCGACCAGGAACAGCGGCCGCTGGCGGCGGCGGCGCAAAGCACCGCGGATCATCTCCGGCCCGACGATCACCGTGCCGCGCCCAAGCGAGCAGAGCACGATGTCGGCCTGCGCCACGGCGGCCTCCAGGTCGGCCAGCGCATAGACATGGGCATTGAGCCGCTTGGCGCTGGTCTGGGCGCGCACGGCCAAGCTGTCGGCGACGAGGAAATGCGTGACGCCGGCTTCGCGCAGCTTGTCCGCGAACATCTCGGCCATCTCGCCGGCGCCGACGAATAGCGCCGAACAGCGGTCGAGCGCGCCATGGACCTCGCGCGCCACCTGCAGGGCGGCGGCGGCGATGGAGACGGCGCGCGCGCCGATGGCGGTTTCCGTGCGCACGCGCTTGGCGGCGGCGAAGGCTGCCTGCATCAGGCGGTCCAGCTCGCCGCCGATCAGCCCGGCGGCAGCCGACTGATGGTAGGCCTCGCGCACCTGGCCCAGCACCTGCGGCTCGCCGACGATGGCGCTTTCGAGCGAGGCCGCGACGGCGAAGACATGCTCGACGGCGGCCGGGCCCTGACGGATCGTCAGCAGCGGCGCCAGCTCGGGCTCGGCGAAGCCGCCCAGCGCCGCGAGGCGGCGCACGACCGCCGCGACGGCCGCCGCGCCGTCGCCATGCTGGCCGACCACTTCCGTGCGGTCGCAGGTCGAGATCGCCACGGCCTGGGTCACCCCGTCGGCGCGCAAGGCGGCGAGGAAGCCCGGCAGCGCCGCCTCGGCAAGGAACAGCCGCTCACGCGTCGCCGCCGGACAGGTGCGATGGTCGACGCCGACGACGAAGACGTCGCCGGACGGAGATGACGATGAAGGGGAATCGCCGGGCATGACGGCCGCCAGCCGGCTATCGCGTGCGGACGAGGCGGTCCTGCAGTTCCGGCAGCGGAACTTCCGACTGCTCGCCCGAGTCGAGATCGCGCAGCGTGGCGGCGCCGCGCGCCAGTTCGTCATCGCCGAGGATGACGGCGAAGCGCGCGTTCAGCTTGTTCGCGCGCTTCATGCGTTTGGAGAGATTGCCGCTGTAGCCGAGGTCGGCGGCGACGCCGGCCTGGCGCAAGCCATGCGTGATCTTGAGCGCCTGGGCTTCCGCCGTGGCGCCGATGGGAATGACCGCGACCGGGCGGTCCGCGGCCGGCGGCTCGCCGGCCAGCATGGCGAGGCGCTCGACGCCCGCCGCCCAGCCCACGCCGGCCGTTTCCGGGCCGCCCATGGTGCCGATCAGGCCGTCGTAGCGGCCGCCGGCCAGCACGGTGCCCTGCGCGCCCAGCGCGTCGGTCGTGAACTCGAAGGCCGTGTGGCAGTAGTAGTCGAGGCCGCGCACGAGGCGCGGGTTCACCACGAAGGCAATGCCGAGCGCCGTCAGGCCGGCCTTCACCTGGGCGAAGAAGTCCTGCGCCGCCGGCGTCAGATGGTCGGCGAAGGACGGCGCGCCGGCGACGATGCGGCGGTCGCCTTCGTCCTTCGAATCGAGGATGCGCAGCGGGTTGCGCTCGAGCCGCGCGCGGCTGTCTTCCGACAGCTTGTCGGCAAAGCCTGAGAAATATTCGACCAGCACCGCGCGGTAGGCGTCGCGGCTTTCCTTGTCGCCGAGCGTGTTGATTTCGAGCTGCGTCTTGTCCAGCACGCCGAAGGCGCGCAGGATTTCCGCGCCGAGCGCGATGACCTCGATGTCGGCCTGCGGGCCGGCGACGCCGAGCAGCTCGACGCCGATCTGGTGGAACTGGCGCAAGCGGCCCTTCTGCGGGCGCTCGTGGCGGAACATCGGGCCGGTGTAGAAGAACTTCAGCGGCAGGTTGTTCGTGAGGCCGCCGGAGATGAAGGCGCGCGCGACGCCCGCCGTGCCTTCGGGCCGCAGGGTGAGCATGTCGCCCGAGCGGTCCTCGAAGGTGTACATCTCCTTCGTCACGATGTCGGACGTGTCGCCCAGCGTGCGCTTGAAGACGTCGGTGAATTCGAAGATCGGCGTGACGATCTCGTCGAAGCCGAAGCGCTCCGCGATGGCGCGGGCCGTGCCGGTGATGTGGCGGTGGCGACGGGAGTCTTCGGGCAGGAGGTCGTGCGTGCCGCGAACGGGCTGCAGGGAAGCCATGTTGTTCTTTCCGCCTAGGACGCGAGCTGTTCGGCGGCAGCTTTTTCTTCAGCCGCTTCGGCGGCCTTGATCGCGGCCGCCTTCTTCTCGACCAGCTCGACCAGGTGGTCGACGATGGCCTCGTCCTTGATTTTATGGTCGGGGATGCCGCCGACATAGACCATGTGGTTGCCGCTGCCGCCGCCCGTGAGGCCGATGTCGGTCTCGCGCGCCTCGCCGGGGCCGTTCACGACGCAGCCAATCACCGAGACGGTCATCGGCGTGGTGATGTGGGCCAGGCGCTTTTCCAGCACCTCGACCGTCTTGATGACGTTGAACTGCTGGCGCGCGCAGGACGGACAGGCGATGACGTTGACGCCGCGGTGGCGCAGGTTGAGCGCCTTCAATATCTCGAAGCCGGCGTAGACCTCCTCGACCGGATCGGCCGAGAGGGAGACGCGCAGCGTGTCGCCGATGCCGGCCCACAGCAGGTTGCCGATGCCGATGGCGGACTTCACGGTGCCGGTGCGCAGGCCGCCCGCTTCGGTGATGCCGAGATGCAGCGGATAGTCGCAGGCGTCGGCCAGGGCCTGGTAGGCGGCGACGGCGAGGAAAACGTCGGAGGCCTTAATGCTGATCTTGAACTCGAAGAAGTCGTTGTCCTCGAGGATCTTCATGTGGTTCAGCGCGGATTCGAGCATCGCCTCCGGGCAGGGCTCGCCGTACTTCTCCAGCAGGTTCTTTTCCAGCGAGCCGGCGTTGACGCCGATGCGCATGGAGCAGCCATGGTCCTTGGCGGCCTTCACGACGTCGCGCACGCGTTCGGCCGAGCCGATGTTGCCGGGATTGATGCGCAGGCAGGCGGCGCCCGATTCGGCGGCCTCGATGGCGCGCTTATAGTGGAAGTGGATGTCCGCCACGATCGGCACGTTGACCTGCGGCACGATCTGCTTGAGCGCCAGGGCCGATTCCTGGTCCGGGCAGGAGACGCGCACGATGTCGGCGCCCGCGCCTTCCATGGCCAGGATCTGCGCCACGGTGCCCGCCACGTCGGTGGTCAGCGTGTTGGTCATGGACTGCACGGTGATCGGCGAATCGCCGCCCACCGGCACCTTGCCGACATGGATCAGGCGGCTCTTGCGGCGCTGGATCTGGCGGTAGGGGCGGATGCTGCTCATGGTCTCGGCTCTGACGGGTTTCGGCCCGAAAAGAGGGCCCGAAAGATGCGGCAAGGGGCCGCGCGGTTATAGCGCAAGAGGCCCTGTGACTAAAGTGCGGTGCCGCACCCGCCATATCAAGGCTTTAGGCCGGGGAGCCGGCTTGGAACCGGCCAGAATCCGGCAAATCCGCCGGATTCGGCTCAGTTCGGGGTGGCCGTGCCGGCCTTCAGCCGGTCCACGTCGAGCGCGACGTTGCGGCGCACGGCGCCGTAGGGGCCGAGCGACGGGGTGGTCTGGCCGTCGACGACGATGTCGAGCGAGCCGGCGTTGCCGGTCATCAGCTTGAGGCCGCCCTGGTTGGGCACGCGGTAGCTGTCGCCGGAGCGCAGGGTGCGGGTCATGATCAGGCTGTCGTCGGAGGCGCGAATCTGCACCCAGCTGTCGCCGCGCGCGCGCAGCACGATGCGGGCGTCGACGTTGCCTTCGCCATAGACGCGCGGGCCGGCGTCGGCCGTCTCGGCGGCGGGCGCCGGGGCCAGCGCGTTCAGGTTCGGCACGGCAGGAATCGGGGCGGCCGGAGTCGCCGCTTGGGTGGCCGGAGCCTGGACAGGCGCCTGGGAGGGCGTCGGCGCGGGCGTGATGATCGGAGCCGGGTTGCCCGCCTGGGTCGGCGCCGGAGCTGCCGGTTCGGCCGCAGGCGCCGGCGCGGCGCTCATCATGTCAGGCGCGGTCGCCGTGGCGACGTCCGCTTCGTCGGGCGTGGTCGGCGGCGCCAGGTCGGCGATGTCGGCCGGCAGCCCGGCGGCGTCGTTCGAGGCGGCGCCCGGGAAGTCGCTCGGCACCGACGGCACCATGTCGGCGATGGTCATGTCGCGCGTCGAGAGGTAGTACCAGCCGCCATAGGCGGCGACGGCGAGCAGGATGGCGATGACGACGAGGCCGCCGCGCGGCACGCGGCTTTCGGAGACCGGCTCGGGGAAGGTCAGGTCGGAGGGCGCGGCGATGCCCGAGGCCTCTTCCTTGAAGCGCGCGATCATGTCGTCGGCGTCGAGGCGGAGGTAGCGCGCGTAGGCGCGCACGAAGCCGATGGCGTAGGTCGGGCCCGGCAGCGAATCGAACGCGCCGTTCTCGATCGCTTCCAGGAAGACGAAGCGGATGCGCAGCTGGGCGGCGATGTCCTGCAGGTCCTCGCCGCGCGCCTGGCGCGCCGCGCGCAGGTCGTCGCCGATGGAGGACTGACGCCCCGCCCCGATCATCATGCGCTGGGCGAGATCGGACTCGTCGTGGTCGCGACGGTTGCTGTTCTTGCGCTGCGCCATGCGCCGCTGTCCTTGGACGAAGGGGAGGCCCGGCGCGGCGACTGCCGGACCGGATGGGTCATTGTGTTAGCAAAATAAAGCTAGGCCGCGCAAGGCTTTAACCTTTGCGGCGGCGATCCGATGGGCGCAATGCAGGTCAAATTCCCGGCATAAAGCGCCGGTTTTGCCAGCCCGGGGCCGCGGCCCTGCGGCGGCGCGGCGCTTAAAGCGTGACGCCGTGGTCGCGGGCGAAGGCGCGCAGCTTGTCGCGCAAGGATGCCTCCGGCGAGGCGAGCAGGCTGTCGATGTAGCCCGCGAGGGGCGCGACCGCCAGGCTGCGGATCATGCTCTTGACCGGGCCGACGGCGAGCGGCGACATGGAGAGCGCCCGATAGCCGATGCCGATCAAGGCCATGGCCTCCAGCGGCCGCCCGGCCATCTCGCCGCAGAGCGACAGCGGCACCCCGGCGGCGGCGCTCGCCTCGGCCAGGTGCTTGAGCAGCCCAAGCACCGAAGGCGACAGCACGTCGTAGCGCTCGGCCATGCGCGGGTTGGCGCGGTCGGTGGCGAACAGGAATTGAATCAGGTCGTTGGAGCCGACCGACAGGAAGTCGACGCGCTTGAGCAGGTTGTCGAGCTGCCAGAGCAGCGACGGCACCTCGACCATGGCGCCGACCCGCAGGGTCTCCGGCAGCTTGCCGCCCCGCGCCTTCTCGCGCGCCAGCTCCATGTCGATGATCCAGCGCGCCTTGTCGAACTCGGCGACCTCGGCGACCATCGGCAGCATGACCGACAGCGGCCGGCCGGCCGCGGCGCGCACCAGGGCGCGCACCTGCTGGCGCAGCATGGCCGGACGGTCGAGCGCGATGCGGATGGCGCGCCAGCCCATCGCCGGATTCTCGTCGTTCACGTCGTCGAAGTAGGGCAGCAGCTTGTCGCCGCCGACGTCGAGCGTGCGGAACACCACCGGCTTGCCCTCGACGCGCTCGAAGATGCGCGAATAGAGCTCGGTCTGCGCCTCGACGCCGGGATATTCGACGCGCACCATGAAGGGAATCTCGGTGCGGTAGAGCCCGATGCCGTCGGCGCCGGTCTCGTGCAGGTGGGCGGCGTCGATCTCCAGCCCGGCATTGATGTTGAGCGAGACGCGCGCGCCGTCGCGGGTCTCCGCCGGCTTGTCGCGCAGCGCCGCGTAGGCCTGGCGGCGTTCGGCGCGCACGCGCATGTTCTCGGTGAAGGTCTGCTGGATGTCTTCGCCGGGCCGCACGTAGAGCGCGCCCGAATCGGCGTCGACGATCACCGGGTCGAAGGGCTCGACGCGATGCAGCGCGTCCTTCACCAGGCCGAGCACGGGAATGTCGAGCGCGCGCGCGACGACGCAGACGTGCGAGGTCGGCGAGCCTTCCTCCAGCACCAGGGCGCGCACCTTCTGTGTGTCGTAGTCGAGCAGCTCGGCCGGCCCCATGCTGCGCGCGATCAGCACCACGCTGTCGGGCAGCGGCGCGGGCGCCGGGCCGTCCATGTGGCCGGTCAGGTGCATGAGCAGGCGCACGGCGAGAGCCTCGAAGTCGTCGAGCCGCTCGCGCAGGTAAGGATCCGTCACCTGGTTCATGCGCGCGCGCGTCGCCTCGCGCGTCTGCTGCACGGCGGCCTCGGCGGTCAGGCCGGTGCGGATGGCGTCCTCGATGCGGTCGAGCCAGCCGGTGTCGCCCGCGATCATGCGGTAGGTCTCGAGCACGTCGCGCTCCTCGCCGATCTCGGAGAGCACCGTGGACTTGAGCATGGTGTCGAGCGCGCTGTGCATGTTGGAGACGGAATGCTCGAGGCGCTTGAGCTCGACCTCCGGATCTTCGGCGACGACCTGGCGGATGGCGATGTTGGGCTGGTGCAGCACGGCCAGCCCGATGGCGACGCCGAGGTTGAGGCGCACGCCTTCGAGGCGCACCGGCAGCAGCGCGTTGCCTTCCGACGGCGCGCGTTCCTCGGCGTTGACGAGCTCGCCGCTCGCCACCAGCTCGGCCATCACCATGGCAATGATCTGCAGCGCCTCGGACTCTTCCTCGTCGTAGAGGCGCTGGTTCTTGTGCTGGATGACGAGCACGCCGATGACCCGGCCGCCGCGCAGGATGGGCACGCCGAGCAGCGAGTGGAACACCTCTTCGCCGGTTTCCGGGCGGTAGGCGAAGTCGGGGTGGGACTGGGCGTCGGCGAGGTTGAGCGGCCGCGCGTGGGCCGCGATGTTGCCGACGAGGCCTTCGCCGAGGCGCAGGCGCGTGCGGTGGACGGCGCTCGGGTTCAAGCCGACGGTCGAGAACAGTTCGAGCAGGTCGCCGCCGCGCCGCACGTAAATCGAGCACACGTCGGCGTGCAGGTCCGCCGCGATTATGGCCACCACCTGGTCGAGCCGTTCCTGCGCCGAGGCCTTGCCGGCCATGACGTCGCGCAGGCGGCGGAGCAGTTGGCGCGGCCCGCCGGGGCTATTTTCGGCGGGGGTGGCTTGCATCAGACCCGGGCCTCGGTGCGCGCGTCGCGCACGATCAAGGCCTCGCAGGCCTGATCGATCAAATCCTGGATGATCTCGGCGGTGGGCTGCTCGCGCGTCACCATGCCGACGCTCTGGCCCGCCATCAGCGAGCCGTTCTCGACGTCGCCGTCGACGACCGCGCGGCGCAGCGCGCCGGCCCAGAAATGCTCGATCTTGAGCTGCGCCTCCTTCTGGTCGAGGGCGCCGGCGCGGAATTCATCGATGACCTCGCGCTGCGTCTCGGCGAAGCGCTCGGTCGCCTTGTTCTGGATCGCGCGCACGGGGATGACCGGGAAGCGTGGGTCGATCTGCATCGACGGCATGGCGTCGCGCGCGTTGGCGTTGATGAACGCCTTCTTGAAGGCCGGATGGGCGACCGACTCGTTGGCGCAGACGAACCGCGTGCCGAGCTGCACGCCGGCCGCGCCCATCTCGAGGTAGGACAGGATCGCCTCGCCGCGGCCGATGCCGCCGGCGACGAACACGGGCACGTCGCGCATGACGGGCAGGATCTCCTGCGCCAGCACGCTGGTGGTGACCGGCCCGATGTGGCCGCCCGCCTCCATGCCCTCGATGACGATGGCGTCGGCGCCGAGCTTGACCAGACGCTTGGCCATGACGAGGGCCGGCGCGAAGGCGATGACCTTGCGGCCGGCGTCCTTCAGCGACTTGATCGACTGCGAGGTCGGCACGCCGCCCGCCAGCACGACATGGCTGACGTTCTCCGCGATGCAGACCTCGATCAGCTCCGCGAGGCGCGGGTGCATGGTGATGAGATTGACGCCGAACGGCTTGCCGGTCAGGGCGAAGGTCGCCCTGATCTCCTCGCGCAGGCGCTCCGGCTCCATGGCGCCGCAGGCGATGACGCCGAAGCCGCCGCCGTTGGAGATCGCCGCCACCAGGTTGCGCTCCGACACCCAGGTCATGGCGCCGCCGAGGATGGCGGTGGGCGCGCCGAGGAAATCGGCGCCGCGGCGCCAGAGCTCTTGAAGCTGCCGCCGAGCCCCCTGCTGACTCAAGGTGGCGCTATCCGTCATGCGCTTAGGCCGCGTCGAGGTTGTAGGCGGTGTGCAGGGCGCGCAGCGCCAGCTCGGTATATTCCTCGGCGATCAGCACGCTGACCTTGATCTCGGAGGTCGAGATGACCTGGATGTTGATGCCCTTGTCGGCCAGCGTCTGGAACATCAGCTGGGCGACGCCCGCGTGGCTGCGCATGCCGACGCCGACGACCGAAATCTTGACCACGTTGGCGTCCGGCTTGAGCGAGGCATAGCCCAGCTCGCCAGCCTGGCCTTCGAGCACCTTCAAGGCGCGCGGCAGGTCGCTGCGCGTCACCGTGAAGGTCAGGTCGGTCGCCTTGCCGTCTTCCGACACGTTCTGCACGATCATGTCGACGTTGATGCTGGAGTCGGCGAGCGAGCCGAAGATGCTGGCGGCGACGCCGGGACGGTCGGGCACGCGCACGAGCGTGACCTTCGCTTCGTCGCGCGAATAGGCGATGCCGCTGACGAGTTCTTTTTCCACGATTTCTTCCTCATCGACCACGAGGGTGCCCGGCAGATCGTTGAAGCTGGAGAGCACCTGCAGGCGCACCCGTTGCTTCATGGCCAATTCGACCGAGCGGGTATGTAGGACTTTCGCGCCGAGGGACGCCATTTCGAGCATCTCCTCGTACGTGATCTTATCGAGCTTGCGCGCCTTGGCAACGATGCGCGGATCGGTGGTGTAGACGCCGTCGACGTCGGTGTAGATGTCGCAGCGGTCGGCGTTCAGCGCGGCGGCCAGCGCCACCGCCGAGATGTCGGAACCGCCGCGCCCGAGCGTGGTGATGCGGTTGTCGTTGCCGAGGCCCTGGAAGCCGGCGAGCACGGGCACTTCGCCCTGCGCCATGCGCTTCTCGAGCTCCGCGGTCTCGATGCTCTCGATGCGCGCGCGGCCATGGATGCCGTCGGTCTGCACCGCGACCTGCCAACCGAGCCAGGAGCGCGACGAGATGCCGATTTCCTGCAGCGCCAGCGCGGTCAGGCCGCAGGTGACCTGCTCGCCCGAGGCGACGACCGTGTCGTATTCGCGCGCGTCGTGCAGCTTGGAGATCTCGTTGACCCAGCCGACGAGCTGATTGGTGGCGCCCGACATGGCCGAGACGACGACGGCGACCTCGTGACCGCGGTCGACCTCCATCTTGACCTTCTGCGCGACGGCGCGGATGCGCTCGACTGTGCCGACGGAGGTGCCGCCGAATTTCTGGACGATACGAAGTTTCTGCACGTTGCCCGCCATCGCGGCTGACCTGAGTATGAGACTGCGAAGATGCCATAACGGCAGGCTGACGCGAGGAGACTGAACCTCGGCCGGACATATCCGATTGGGCGTTTCCCTTGTTCCCCCGAGAGGGCGGCTATACATACTCTAGGAGGCGTCGCCGCCGCAAGGACGCCGCGCCGCCCCCGCCAAGCAGTAACTGCTTGGTTTCCGACGCTTTTTTCGCTGCATTGCACCAGAAACGGCTCGCCCAGCCCATGACCGACGCCGCGACCGAGATTCCCCGCCCCCAATCGACCGTCGACGAGGCCGAAATTGCCCGTTTTTCGGCCATGGCGGCCGAATGGTGGAACCCCAACGGCAAGTTCAAGCCGCTGCACCGCTTCAACCCGGTGCGCGTCGGCTACCTGCGCGACCGCCTTGCCGCCCATTACGGGCGCGATCCCCTCTCCAGCAGCCCTCTTGCCGGCCTTTCCATCCTCGACGTCGGCTGCGGCGGCGGCCTGCTGGCCGAGCCGCTGACCCGCCTGGGCGCCGCGGTGACCGGCATCGACGCCAGCGGCCCCGGCCTGGCGGCGGCCAAGCTCCACGCCGAGCAGATGGGCCTGGCCATCGACTACCGCGAGACGACCGTGGAAGCCCTCGCCGAATCGGGGGCGCGCTACGACGCCGTGCTGAACATGGAAGTGATCGAGCATGTCGCCGACCGCCCGGCCTTCCTGGCGGCCTCGGCGGCGGCGCTCAAGCCCGGCGGCGCCATGGTCGTCGCCACGCTCAACCGCACGGCCAAGGCCTTCGCGCTGGCCGTGGTCGGCGCCGAATACATCCTGGGCTGGCTGCCGCGCGGCACGCACGAATGGCAGAAGTTCGTGCGGCCCGACGAGCTGCGCGCCGAGCTGGCGACGGCGGAGCTCGAGGTCGGCGAGACCAACGGCGTGGTCTACAGCCCGCTCGCCGACAGGTGGGCCCTGTCGCGCGACACCGGCGTCAACTACATGATCTTTGCCACGAAGCCGCGCTAAAGCGCGGCGGGGCCACGAAGCCGCGCTAAAGGCGGCCAAGAACGAACTAGCGCGCCGCCTCGGTGGGCGGACGCACTTCGGCGCGCCGCTGGCGGATCAGGGCGCGGACCTTCATCGGCAGGTCGGTGTTGAAGTCCATCGCCTGCCACTGGGTCACTTCCAGGGTCCGCTCGATCAGCGCGATATGCTGCTGGAAGCGGTTTTCGATGTGGTCCTCGACCGCGAGCGGCGCCACGAAATCGACGATCAGCTCCTGGCCGCGCACTTCCGCCTCGGGCTGATGGGCGGAAAATACGTTGGGCCGCATGGTGAGCAGCTGGTGCGGGCCCTGGAAGGGAATGGCGATGGTGACGGCCTTCAGCTTGGTGTCGGGCGGCAGCGGCACGGCGCCTTCGACCGGCTGGCCCTCCATCGGCAGATTGGCCTCGGCGACGGTCATCTCCTTCTCGTCGACGAAATAGCATTCCTCGACGATCAGATGCACCTCGGGCACGCGAAAGCGCGACATGACGGCGGATTCGAGCAGCATGTCGCTGCGCTTGAACTCCTCCGTCGTGAAGCTCATCACGAAGGCCTTCGCCTGCTCCAGCCGCTCGGCGAGCCAGTCCCTCAGTTCGCCGTTGCTGAACAACTGATTGCCGGCCAGATACATCGCGGTCTTCCCCTGAACAGGTCGGTGGTGCGGCTTTAGGCGTCTTGGCGCGGCAGGCGCGGCACCGCCATCACCTCGACGCCCTCTTCGCGCAGCTCCTTGGCCTCCTCCAGCGAGGCTTCGCCGTAGATGCCGCGCGGATCGGTCTCGCCATAATGGATCTTGCGCGCCTCCTCGGCGAAATTCTCGCCGACGTAGTCGCAGTTCTTCTCGATCGCCTGGTGCAGTTCGCGCAACGCCGTCACGGCGGCGGCAAAGCTTTCGGGAGACGGCGCGTCGCCGCCCGCCGCTGGGCCCGCCGCCGACTCCGCTGCCGGAATGTTCGCCAGCGTCTGCGGCGCTTCGGCCGCCTGCTCCGCCCTGCCTTGGTCCGCCCTGCCCTGGCGCGCGCCGCGGCGCGCGTTGCCCTTGGCCGAGATGTTCGGCGCCATCAGCGCCTTGGCGATGTCGACGCTGCCGCAGACCGGACAGACGAGGTCGCCGGCAGCGGTCTGCGCCTCGAAGGCGGCGCTGTCGCGGAACCAGCCCTCGAAGACGTGACTCTTGGGGCAACGCAGGTCGAAGACGATCATGAAAACCGACAGGGTGAAACGGGACGGACAAAAACCGGTCCTATAAATGGCGGTTTGCGGAAATTCCGCAAGAGGGCCCGATCCACGCCGCGCCTATAAATACATATAACTTTCGTGATTTATAATATTTCACATATGAATATTGAGAATTGCCCGGCGCGAGCCTAAGATCGACGGCAACACCTTCCCTCCGCTTTCCCCCTCTCAGGAGACCCGCCATGACCCTTCGTTTGGGCGACATCGCCCCCGATTTCGAAGCCGAGACCAGCCAAGGCCGTATCAAATTCCACGACTGGGCCGGCGATTCCTGGATCGTCTTCTTCTCGCATCCGAAGGACTTCACGCCGGTCTGCACCACCGAGCTCGGCGCCGTCGGCAAGCTGGCGTCCGAATTCGAGAAGCGCAACGTCAAGGCGATCGCCCTCTCGGTCGACCCGGTCGAATCCCACAAGGGCTGGATCGGCGACATCGAGGAGACGCAGGGCGGCAAGGTCAACTTCCCGATCGTCGCCGACCCGGACCGCAAGGTCGCCAACCTCTACGGCATGGTCCACCCGGCCCATGACGAGGTCTACACCGTGCGCACGGTCTTCATCATCGACCCGAAGAAGAAAGTCCGCCTGATGATCGCCTATCCGCAGACCACGGGCCGCAACTTCAACGAGATCCTGCGCGTCATCGATTCGATGCAGCTCACCGACCAGTACAAGGTCGCCACCCCGGCCAACTGGCAGCAGGGCCAGGACGTCATCATCGTTCCCGCCGTCTCCGACGCCGACGCCGAGAAGGCCTTCCCGAAGGGCTTCAAGAAAGTGAAGCCCTACCTGCGCACGACACCGCAGCCGCCGCAGGGCTAATGGCCCAACGCCAGGCGCGCGCATAGGAAAACGAAAAGCCCGGCAACTCGCCGGGCTTTTTGCTTTTGCGCCTAGCGCAACTCAGGCTTGGGAATTTGCTTTTGCGCCTAGCGCAACTCAGGCTTGGGAATAGGCCGGCCGTGGATCAGCGACGGCACCATGCCGCGCACGGCGGCGACGCGTGCAAGGTCGAGCTTGGCGGTGACGATGCCGACGGCCTCGCCGCCGTCGGCCAGCACCTCGCCCCAAGGATCGACGATCAGCGAATGGCCGTAGGTCTTGCGGCCTTCCGCATGTTCGCCGGTCTGCGCCGGCGCCAGCACGAAGCAGCCCGTCTCGATGGCGCGGGCGCGCAGCAGCACGTCCCAATGGGCCTGGCCGGTCGGCCGCGTGAAGGCGGAAGGCACCGTGAGAATCTCGGCGCCCGCCTCGGCGAGCGCGCGGTAGAGCGCCGGAAAGCGCAGGTCGTAGCAGACCGTCATGCCGAGCCTGGCCCACGGCGTCGTCGCCACGACCGTGTGGCCGCCGGGCTGGAAGGTGGAGGATTCGCGGTAGCTCTCGCCCGACGCCAAGGTGACGTCGAACATGTGGAGCTTGTCGTAGCTGGCGACGATGCCGCCCTTGTCGTCGAGCAGGAAGCTGCGGTTGGCGACCTTGTCGGCGGCGAGCTTCACGGCGAGCGAGCCGACCAGCAGCCAGGCCCCCGTCTCGGCGGCGAGCTGGCGCAACCCGCGCAGCGCGCTGTGGCTGTCCTCCGGCTCGACCTTTTCGAGCAGCTTGGGACGGCGCGGCTCCAGCATGGCGCAGTTCTCGGGCAGCGCGATCAGCGCGGCGCCCTCGCCGCGCGCGCGGCGCACCAGATCGCCGATGACGGCCAGGTTGTCCGCGATCTCCGGCCCGGAATTGAGCTGGACGCAGGCGACGTGAAGTTCGGCCACTAGGCGAGCAGCGGGTCGAGCTTGCCCGCGCGCTCCAGCGCCTGCAGGTCGTCGGAGCCGCCGATGTGCTGGCCGTCGATGAAGATCTGCGGCACCGTGCGCAGGCCGCCGGCCCGCTCGATCATCTTGTCGCGCGCCCCCGGCGTCACCGTCAGGTCGGTTTCCTCGTAGGTCGCGCCCTTGCGGTCCAGCAGGGACTTGGCCCGCGCGCAGTAGCCGCAGAGCGGCGTGGTGTAGATTTCGATCTTCGCCATGATGACCCTTCGCAGAACTTCAGCAGGAGAACGTCGTACAGAGATAGGCAATCGGCCGCCGCTTGTCAGCGGTTTCCGTGACGTCACCATCACGAACGACAACGCCGGCGGCGGAAGAATATTCCCGGTTTCCGCCGGGTGCCCAAGCAGAATTCCCGCCTGGCAGGAATTCCGTCACGGCTCCGGCCGCAGTACGCGCGCCAGGGCGAGCACGGAAACGCCGGCCGCCCCCGCACGCAGCAGCGCCTTGACGCAGGCCTCGACCGTGGCGCCCGTCGTCAGCACGTCGTCGACGAGCAGCACCTGGCGGCCCTGGATGTGTGCGGCATGGCGCGGCGTCATGGCAAAGGCCCCCGCCACGTTGCGAAAGCGCCCGGCCCGGCCCAGGCCGCCCTGCGACGGCGTGCGACGGCGGCGGCGCAGCAGGTCCGGCACAGCCGGCTTGCCCGACATCCGCGCCAGGGCGTTGGCGAGCAGCGCCGACTGGTTGTAGCGCCGAGTCAAAAGGCGCGACCAATGGAGCGGCACCGGCGCGATCAGGTCCGCCGTGGCCAGCAAGGGCGCGCCGGCGCGCGCCATCCAGCGCGCGAAGGCGGGCGCCGCATGGGTGCGGTCGGCGCGCTTGAAGCCGAGGATCAGGCGGCGGCTGGCGTCGTCATAGGCGAGCGCCGCGCGGGCGGCGGCGAAGACCGGCGTCTCGCGCAGGCAGGCGCCGCAGAGCGTCTCCTCCGCCGCGTCGCCGCCGGAGGGGTCGATCTCGAACGGCCAGCCGCAGCTGCGGCAGAGCGGCGCTGCAATGAAGTTCAGGCCGCTCCAGCAGGGCGCGCAAAGCGCGCCGGGGTCGCCGACCAGCTCGCCGCAGGACAGGCATTGCGGCGGCAGCAATGCGTCCAGGCCGAGACGGCCCAGAGGCCGCAGGGTGCGGCCGATGTCTGCGAAGATGTTGCGCCGTGGCGTGGCGTCGGGAAGCGTCATGCCGCCATGAGAGCCGCCGCCTCCTTTTCTGTCAACGTGGCGCCTGTCAACGCGCCGCCAACCTGGCTGCTGTTTTTACGCCGGACGCCATGCGATAACCGCGCCATGGCCTCCCCGACGGACCCTTCCGGCGACGTTCTGCGCCCCTTCGACCGCGCCAGCGTGCGCCGCCATCGCGACCGCGCGGCGGCGAAGCTGTCGTCGCACGACTTCCTGCTGCGCGAAGTGGGCGAGCGGCTCGGCGAGCGGCTCGGCGACATCCGCCGCGACTTCCCGCGCGTGCTCGACCTTGGGGCGCATGACGGCGCGATGGCCGGCTATCTCGGCGAGGCCGGCTCCGAGCTGGTCGTGCAATGCGACCTGTCGCCCGCCATGGCCGCCGCCAACGGCCGCGCCCATCCTCGCCTCGTCGCCGACGAGGAGTTCCTGCCCTTCGCGCCGAACAGCTTCGACCTAGTGGTCAGCAACCTCAGCCTGCATTGGGTGAACGACCTGCCCGGCGCCTTGGCGCAGGCGCGCCGGGCGCTCAAGCCCGACGGCTTCTTCCTCGGCGCGCTGCTCGGCGGCGACAGCCTGTTCGAGCTGCGCCGCTGCCTGATGGACGCCGAGCTGCGCATCGAGGGCGGAGTGTCGCCGCGCGTCTCGCCCATGGCCGACGTGCGCGACGCCGGCAACCTGCTGACCCGCGCCGGCTTCGCCATTCCCGTGTCGGACAGCGACACGATCACCGTGAGCTACGCCAGCGCCTTCGACCTGATGCGCGAACTGCGCGGCATGGGCGAAGGCAACGCGGTGGCGGAACGCCGCAAGGGCTTCAGCCGGCGCGAGACGCTGCTCGAAGCGGCCGCGATGTACGCGCGCGAATATGCCGACAATGACGGACGCGTGACCGTGACGTTTCAGGTGCTCTACCTCGGCGGCTGGACGCCCCATGAAAGCCAGCAGAAGCCCCTGCGGCCCGGCAGCGCGGCGGCGCGCCTGGCCGACGCGCTCGGCACCACCGAGCAGCCGGCGGGCGACAAGGCCGAGCCTTAACCCCGCAAGCGCCCTCGGCCTCTCCAAATGGCGCTTTTCTTCCTAGACCGATACGCCTAAAGAAGCCTGGGGAGAAACACAGGGGGTTTTCAAATGTCCACGTCCATCGAACGCTTCTTCTTTCGCATCGCCGTGCTTTACGCCTTGATCGGCATGTGCGCCGGCATCGCCATGGCCGCCACGCAGAACTTCGCGCCGGCGCCCGCCCATGCGCATCTGCTGCTGCTCGGCTGGCTGTCCATGTTCGTCTACGGCATCTTCTACAAGATGCATCCGCAGACACAGGGCAAGCTCGCCATTGCCCAGTTCTGGGCCGCGAACGTCGGCCTGTGGGGCCTCGTCTCGGGCATCTTCCTGATCGTCACCGGACATCATCAGGCCGAACCGCTCGCCGCTGTCGGCGGCCTCTGCGCGCTGCTCGGCATGATCCTGTTCGCCGTGCAGGTGTTCCGCGGAACGCGGACCTGAACTAAAGCGCGGAACGCGGACCTGAACTAAAGCGCGGCGCCTGCGTGAAGCACGCCTAGAGAAAATCCCGCAGCATCGCCACCAGCGGCTTGTCTGCCGGCGGCATGGGATGGTCGTCGAGCTGACTGGGGCGCACCCATTTCAGCACCTGGCCTTCGCGCGGCTGCGGCGTGCCCTGCCAGACGCGGCAGAGATAGAGCGGCATGAGCAGGTGGAACTTCTCGTAGCTGTGCGAGGCGAAGGTGAAGGGGCCGAGGCAGGCCTCTTCCACCTCGATGCCGAGCTCCTCGCGCAGTTCGCGGACCAGCGCCGCCTCCGGCGTCTCGCCGGGGTCGATCTTGCCGCCGGGAAACTCCCACAGGCCCGCCAGGCTCTTGCCCGGCGGGCGCTGCGCGATGAGGATGCGGCCGTCGCTGTCGATCAGCGCGACGGCGACGACGAGAATCGTGGGTTTCGCGGCCTCGGCCACCGGGATCAGCTGCGGTAGCCGATGTTGATGTCGATGTAGGCGTGCGTCAGGTCGCAGGTCCACACGGTCGCCTTGCCCTTGGCGGGCTTGCCTTTCGTCCGGACACCGACGTCGACCTCGATCAGGATGTCCTGGCCCTTCATATGGGCCGCGACCGGCGTCTCGTCGTAGCCAGGGCGGACCATGCCCTTCTCGGTGATCGGATAGCCGCCGATGGTGACCGCCAGGCGGTCGCGGTCGGCCTTCTCGCCGGCCTTGCCGACGGCGGCGACGATGCGGCCCCAGTTGGCGTCGGAGCCGGCGATGGCCGTCTTGACCAGCGGCGAATTGGCGATGGCGAGGCCGATGCGCTTGGCCGCCGCGTTGCCGGCAGCGCCCGTGACGCGGATCTCGACGAACTTGGTGGCGCCCTCGCCGTCGCGGACGACGAGATGGGCGAGTTCCAGCATCGCCTCGTCGAGCTTCGCCTTGAAGTCGCGCAGATGCGCGTCCGACGTCGAGGCGACGGCCTTGTGCTTGGCGCCCTGGCCGGTCGCGGCGAGCAGGATCGTGTCGCTCGTCGAGGTGTCGGAATCGACCGTGATGCAGTTGAACGACTTGTCGACGCCGCGCGTCACCAGGGCCTGCAGCACGCGGGCCGGGATCTTGGCGTCGGTGAAGAGGAAGCCGAGCATGGTGCCCATGTTGGGGGCGATCATGCCCGAGCCCTTGATGATGCCGACGATGGTGACCGGCACGCCGGCGATCGTGGCGGTGCGCGACACGGCCTTGGGGTAGGTGTCGGTGGTCATGATGGCGCGCGCGGCCTGTTCCCAGGACGCGGTCATGCCGGACTTGACCAGCTTCGGCAGGGCGTTGGCGATCTTCTCGGCGGGCAGCGGCTCGCCGATGACGCCCGTCGAGGCGATGAAGACTTCCTTGGGCTTGCAGCCGACGACCTTGGCCGCCGCGTTGGCGGTGACGGCCACGGCCTGCACGCCGGCCTTGCCGGTGAAGGCGTTGGCGTTGCCCGAATTGACGACGATGGCGCGCGCCTTGCCGCCCTTGACGGCGGCGCGGCACCAGTCGACCGGCGCCGAGGCGCTGAGCGAGCGCGTGAAGGCGCCCGCCACCGTGGTGCCCGGCGCCAGCTCGGCAACCATCAGGTCGGTGCGGCCCTTGTATCGCACGCCCGCCTCGGCGACGCCCAGTCGCACGCCGGCGACGGCGGGCAAGGTCGGGAAACCGGCGGGTGCGAGAGGCGAGATCTTCGGGGCCATGGCGGGGCTCTGCGAGTTGGGGATGGGGAAAGTCGGAGATCGGGGCGGAAGACGAACCGCCGCCGGACCCGGTATTTCGGGGAGCCGGCGGCGGGGTCGACGTTCGTAGGTTTAGGAGATTGCGCCGCGCATCGCAACTGGCGGGGTGTTACAGGATTACGGCATCGCCTTGGGGCCGTCGTCCATGGCCTTCGGCGAGTTGTCCGGCATGGCCTGCGGCGGCAGCGGCGAGCCGTCCATGCTGAAGCGCTCGACCTTGGCGCTGGCGCGCAGCTTCTCGATCTCCGCGTTGAAGACCTCGTCGCTCATCTTGTCGCGCAGCTCCTCGCGGGACTCCTCGAAGGACGGCTTGGAGTCCTTCTGGATGTCGTCGACGCGGATGATGTGCCAGCCGAACTGGGTCTCGACGGGGCTCTTGGTCATCTCGCCCTTCTTCAGCTTGAAGGCGGCGTCCGAGAAGGGCGCGACCATCTGGTCCTTGGTGAAGTAGCCGAGGTCGCCGCCCTGCTTGCCGGACGGGTCGATCGACTTCTTCGCCGCGACGTCCTCGAACTTGGCGCCCTTGTCGATGTCGCGGATGATCTGCACCGCCTCGTCGCGCGTCTTCACCAGGATGTGGCTGGCGCGCACCTTCGTCTCGCTCGGCATCTTGTCGTACTCTTTCTTGAGCACGGCGTCGGTGAGCTGCGCGTCGATCTTCTTGTTGAAGTAGTACTGCTCGAGCACGCGGCCCTGCAGCTCCGCGACGCGCTCCTTGTAGGCGGCGTCGTTCTCGAGCTTGTCCTTCTTGGCCTGAGCGACCACCAGCTTGCGGTCGATCAGCTGGCCGAGCAGGGCCGGGTAGATCGCCTCGACCGGCATGGCGCGGTACTGCGGCGGCAGGCCGTCGACGGCAGCCAGCACCTCGGAACGCAGGATCGGCTGGCCGTCGACGCGCGCGACGACCGGGTCGTCTCCAGCCTTTGAATTCGCGGGAGCGGCGGCGGGCTTCGCCGGGGTCTGGGCCTGGACGGTGGCGGGGGCCGAGATGGCCAGGACGGCGCTCAGGGCGATCAGGGAAGCGCCGGCGAAAGCCGCGCGGAAGCCGTGGAACATGGTCGGAACGTATCCTTAATGATTGCGGGCCGGACGGCGGCAGCCGGCCGGAGAGGCATGTGAATGGCCGCATCCTACACGACGTCCGGAAGCCGGGCTAAGGGGCTTTGCGGCCAAAGCCGGCGGGCCGCCATGACAAGCCCGTGAAGCGCCCGGATGAACTGGCCCTCGACCCAGTCCCGCCGTTGACAGGGGCTCTCCCGCTCTCTATCTGTCAGGGGCCGTTTTCGCGGGATTCCAAGGTTTTCCCCGCGTTTTCAGGTCATTCCTCCCCGTCGTGGGCCGTCGCGGCGCCCCTCCCACGGGCCCTCGCGCAGGAATGTGTCCAGATCGCTCCCAGAGGTTTTCGTCCATGTTCGGCGCCATCGCCCGGAAGTTCATCGGTTCCGTCAACGACCGGCAGGTCAAACGTCTCGAAAAGACGGTGGCCGACATCGCGGCCCTCGAGCCTGAGCTCGTCAAGCTCAGCGACGACGAACTGAAGGCGCGCACCGGCTGGTTCAGGGAGCGCCTGGCCAAGGGCGAGACCCTCGACGACCTCCTGGTCGAAGCCTTCGCCACCGTGCGCGAGGCGGCCAAGCGCACCCTCGGCCAGCGCCACTTCGACGTGCAGATGATGGGCGGCATCACGCTCCATCGCGGCAGCATCGCCGAAATGGCGACCGGCGAAGGCAAGACCCTCGTCGCCACCCTGCCCGTCTACCTCAACGCGCTGTCCGGCAAGGGCGTCCACGTCGTCACGGTCAACGACTACCTCGCCAAGCGCGACGTCGAATGGATGGGCCAGGTCTACGGCTTCCTCGGCCTCACCTTCGGCTGCATCATCCACGGCATGGACGACTTCGAGCGGCGCATCGCCTACGGCTGCGACGTCACCTACGGCACGAACAACGAGCTTGGCTTCGACTACCTGCGCGACAACATGAAGTTCCGCCTGGAGGAGATGGTCCACCGCCCCTTCAACTACGCCATCGTCGACGAAGTCGATTCGATCCTCATCGACGAGGCGCGCACCCCGCTCATCATCTCCGGCCCCGCCGAGGACTCCTCGGAGCTCTACCGCAAGGTCGACGCGCTGATGGGCAAGCTGACCGCCGATGACTACGAGAAGGACGAGAAGCAGCGCACCGTGGCGCTGACCGAAGCCGGCATCCAGCACATGGAAGAGCTGCTGCAGGAGGCCGGCGTCATCCGCGGCGGCCTCTACGACTTCGAGAACGTCTCGGTCGTGCACCACGTCAACCAGGCCCTGCGCGCCCACAAGCTGTTCCAGCTCGACCGCGACTACATGATCAAGGACGACAAGATCCTGATCGTCGACGAGTTCACCGGCCGCGCCATGGAAGGCCGCCGCTATTCCGAGGGCCTGCACCAGGCGCTCGAGGCCAAGGAAAACGTCACCGTCCAGAACGAGAACCAGACGCTGGCCTCGATCACCTTCCAGAACTTCTTCCGCATGTATCCGCGGCTCTCCGGCATGACCGGCACGGCCTCGACGGAAGCGGCGGAGTTCGAGGACATCTACAAGCTCGGCGTCATGTCGATCCCGACCAACGTCAATATCTCGCGCATCGACCACCATGACGAGGTCTACCGCACGGCCGAGGAAAAGTACGACGCGCTGGCCAAGCAGATCGACGAATGCGCCGCGCGCGGCCAGCCCATCCTCGTCGGCACCACCAGCATCGAGAAGTCCGAGCTGCTCTCCGAGCTGCTGAAGAAGAAGAAGATCAAGCACGCCGTGCTGAACGCCCGCTACCACGAGCAGGAAGCCGAGATCATCGCCCAGGCCGGCCGCCCCGGCTCCGTGACCATCGCCACCAACATGGCCGGCCGCGGCACCGACATCCAGCTCGGCGGCAACCTCGACCTGCGCGTGAAGTCCGAACTGGCCGCCGTCACCGACGAAGCCGAGCGCGCCGCGCGCATCGCCCAGATCAAGGCCGAGATCGCCGAAGGCAAGAAGATCGCCCTCGCCGCCGGCGGCCTGTTCGTCATCGGCTCCGAGCGCCACGAAAGCCGCCGCATCGACAACCAGCTGCGCGGCCGCTCGGGCCGCCAGGGCGACCCCGGCGCCTCCAAGTTCTTCCTGTCGCTGCAGGACGACCTGATGCGCATCTTCGGCTCCGAGCGCATGGACGCCATGCTGCAGCGCCTCGGCCTCGAGCAGGGCGAGGCGATCATCCATCCGTGGATCAACAAGGCGCTGGAGAAGGCGCAGCAGAAGGTCGAGGCGCACAACTTCGAGGCGCGCAAGAACCTGCTGAAGTACGACGACGTGATGAACGACCAGCGCAAGGTCATCTACGAGCAGCGCATCGAGCTGATGCGCAGCAACGACGTTTCCAGCCTCGTCGCCGACATGCGCCACGAAGTGATCGAGAACATGGTGCGCCGCGCCATCCCCGAGCGCTCCTACATGGAGCAGTGGAACATCCCGCTGCTGCACGAGGAATGCCTGCGCCTGCTCGGCCTCGACCTGCCGGTCGCCGACTGGGCCAAGGAAGAGGGCATCGCCGACGAGGAGATCCGCACCCGCGTCATCGACGCCGCCGACCGCAAGATGGCCGAGAAGGCCGTGCGCTACTCGCCGGACGTCATGCGCATGGTCGAGAAGAGCCTGCTGCTGCAGGTGCTCGACCAGACCTGGAAGGACCACCTGCTGACCCTCGACCACCTGCGCCAGGGCATCAGCTTGCGGGCCTATGCCCAGCGCGACCCGCTCAACGAATACAAGACCGAGGCCTTCTCGCTGTTCGAGAAGATGCTCGACCAGCTGCGCGAGAACGTCACCTCCGTGCTGTGCAGCATCGAGCTGCAGATCGACCAGCCGTCGGACGTGCCGATGCCGCAAGGCCCGCGCGAGATGCACGAGACGCGCACCGATCCGGCCCTCGGCGGCCCGGACGGCGAAGTCGACATGCTGCAGCGCCCCGACACGATGCGTCGCCCCTTCGACTCCAACGACTCGTCGACCTGGGGCAAGGTGCCGCGCAACGCCAACTGCCCCTGCGGCTCGGGCAAGAAATACAAGCAGTGCCACGGCCGCCTCGCATAGGCAGGCAATGCAGGCTGCGCGGAGAGCGCAGCGACGGATGAGAAAGAAAACGGCGGTTTCCCTGGAAACCGCCGTTTTCTTTTGTGCGCCGACGCCTATCAGCCCGGCAGAAAAATCCATGACGGCGGCAAAAACGTCCTAGCCAATAGGCAAATTTGTCTCATTGAATCAATGACTTATTGGGGTTTACCTTAATACGTCATTCAGCTTTGCGGATTAGCTTGCGCCCATAGGATCCGCGGATTGTGGCAGGACGCCGCGCAACGAATCACGAACCAGGGCCTTCACGGCGCTGAACATGCTTTCGAACAGGTACGCTTCAAACATCACGAGTTTCCGTTCAATCAACCACACACGCTTCGGCGGCAGGACATCGCCGGGCCAACGTCCATGTAGGAGAAATCATCATGGCTCTTAACATCATCTCGAACTACGCCGCGAACGTAGCCACGCGCTATCTGACCAAGGCTGACGAAGCGGCGTCTAACTCCCTCGCCAAGCTGTCGGCGGGCACGCGCGTTCTGAGCGCGAAGGACGACGCTGCGTCCCTCGCCATCGGCTCGCGCCTGAACGCCGAAGTGCAGGCGCAGAAGCAGGCCAAGGTCAACGCCGGCCAGGCCACCTCCATGCTGCAGATCGCCGACGGCGCGATGTCCAAGGTGAACGACGTTCTCGTTCGCATGAAGACGCTCGCCGTTCAGTCCGGTTCGGGCCAGCTGTCCGACACGGAACGCGGCATGCTCGACACCGAGTACCAGGCGCTGCTCTCCGAAGTCGACCGTATCGCCAAGGTCACGAAGTTCAACGGCGTGCCCCTGGTCGACGGCTCGAGCCAGACCGACAGCACGCAGAACGGCCTGGCTGGCAGCACCATCGGCGCGGCCGCGGGCTTCGCCAGCATCAAGCTCGGCAACAACGTGGGCGACGCCGTCGTCGACCTGAGCTACGACGCCGCCACCGACGTCCTGACCGCCACCAACCGCACCACCGGTGAAAGCCAGGGCATCGCCATCGGCTCCGACGTCATCGCGAACAACAAGACCCAGACGGTCAACTTCGACCAGCTGGGCATGGTCGTCGAGCTCAACTCGGCCTTCGACAAGACCGCCGACATCGCGACGTCTTCGGCCTCCTTCACGGCCGGCAGCAACCAGACGGGCGTCATCGACAGCTCGACGATCAGCCTGACGTCCGAGACGCCTGCCGACCTCGGCGCCCTCAGCGCGGACGCAGTCACCGTCAACGCGGCGACCGCCTCCAAGACGGCCCTGTCGGTCGGCGGCTTCAGCACCGGCACGGACGGCGTCGACCTGTCGACCACTGGCTCCAAGTCCGTCGTCCTGACCGACTCGGCCAGCAAGTCGATCACGGTCTCGTTCGACGTGTCGACGGCCTTCGTCACCACGACGGGCAGCTCGACCCTCGACATGAACCTGGAGAACGCCGTGTTCGGCTCCGCTTCCACCGCGGACCAGACCGAC
>DASYCO010000072.1:0-50509 GCA_036500145.1 Alphaproteobacteria bacterium
CGATGAGGGCGATGCCGCCCGCCCAGGCGAGCCCCTTGTAGAGCGCGGGCATCACGTTCTTGTCGCCGGGATTCGCCTTGACGAACCAGGTGCCGATGATCGAGGCGATGATCGCGAAGCCGCCGATCACGAGCGGGTACATGAGCGGGTTTGCCGCCAGCGCCGGATCGGCCGACCTCACCGTCAGCGCGCCCAGCAGCATCGTCGCGATGATCGTCACGGCGTACGTCTCGAAGAGGTCCGCGGCCATGCCGGCGCAGTCGCCGACGTTGTCGCCCACGTTGTCCGCGATCACCGCCGGGTTGCGCGGATCGTCCTCGGGAATGCCCGCTTCCACCTTGCCGACCAGGTCGGCGCCGACGTCGGCGCCCTTGGTGAAGATGCCGCCGCCGAGGCGCGCGAAGATCGAGATCAGCGACGCGCCGAAGCTGAGGGCGACCAGCGCCTCGAGGATGCTGCGGACCGGCAGGCCCTGCTGCAACAGCACGAAGTAGTAGCCCGTGACGCCGAGCAGGCCGAGGCCGACGACCAGCATGCCGGTGACGGCGCCGGCCTTGAAGGCGAGCGCGAGAGCCGGCTTCATGCCGCTGCGCGCCGCTTCGGCCGTGCGCAGGTTGCTGCGCACCGAGATGTTCATGCCGATGTAGCCGGCAGCGCCCGACAGCACGGCGCCGATGACGAAGCCGATGGCGACGGTGATGCCCAGCTGCCAGAGCAGCAGGATGGCGATGACGATGCCGACGATGCCGATGGCGCGGTACTGGCGGTTCAGGTAGGCGGCGGCGCCTTCCTGCACGGCGGCGGAAATTTCACGCATACGGTCATTGCCGGTCGGCGCGGCAAGCACCGAACGGCTGGCGAACAAGCCGTACAACACGGCGAGCAAGCCGCAAGCAAGCACTACCCAAAAAGCAGTCATAACTCGGAGTCCCCCTCAGGATGATCTCGTGAAAGCGTTAATCCCTGTCCGGTGGGCGCGTTTTTTAGCGAGACGCCCATGCCGGTTGATGCCTTTGAAGCGGCCTGAATCACATGCGCCCGCGCCAAAAAGCCGGCGAAACATGACAGAAGCGCCAGGGGCGCGCAACAGCACGGCCCCAGCCCCTTCCCTCCGCCGCCTGACGGATGGGTCAGAATATCTTTTGATATCAGTGCTTTGAAAGCTTCAGCCAGAGCACGGCGAGCAGGCCGGCGACGACGAGCGGCGCCACCACGAGATTGACGAACAGCCAGCCGAATTCCTGCTGGACCGCCCCGGAGGCCAGCGACGCCAGCGCCACGGAGCCGAAGATGACGAACTCGTTGATGCCCTGGACCTTGGCCTTCTCCGCCAGGTTGTGCGTCGTGGTCAGCAGGGTCGTCGCGCCGATGTACATGAAGTTCCACCCCACCCCGAGCAGGACGAGCGCCACGAGGAAATGGCCGAAGTCGGTGCCGGCGAGGTTGACGCCGACGCAGGCGAGGATCAGCGCCGCGCCGGCGACGATGACGTTGTGCACGCCGAAGCGCGCGATGAGGTGGCCGGTGAAGAAGCTCGGCGCGAACATGGCGAAGACATGCCACTGGATGACCGTTGCCGCATGGTCGAACGGATGGTGGTGGTCGACCATGGAAAGCGGCGTCGAGGTCATCACCAGGTTCATCGAGGCGTAGCCGGCGACGGCGGCGACCATGGCGACGACGAAGGCCGGCCGCCGCAGGATGTGGCCGAGCGGCACGCGCGGCGCGTCCGGATCAACCGGCGCTGGCCGCGGGATGTCGATGCCCGCCAGCAGCAGCAGCGTCAGCAAGTGCAGGCCGGCCAGGGCCACGAAGCTGCCGGCGTAGAGCGTGCCGGAAATGGCGTCGAGGCCGTAGCGCGCCAGGTTCGGCCCGACGAAGGACGCGATGACGCCGCCCGCCATGACCAGCGAGATCGCCTTGGCGCGGAAGGCCGGATCCGCCGTGTCGGCGGCGGCGAAGCGGTAGAACACGGCGAAGCCGTTGAGCATGCCGATCAGCACCGCGCCCAGGCAGAACAGGATGAAGTCGCCATGCAGCAGCGCCCACAGGCTCAGAGCGGCGCCGGCGATGCCGCAGGCGGCGCCAAGCGCGAAGCCGGCGCGCCGGCCGAGCCGGCGCATCAGCAGCGATGCCGGGATCGTCGTCGCCATGGTGGCGATGAACTGCAGCGACAGCGGCAAGGTGCCGAGCAGCTTGTGGGTAGTCAGGGCAGATCCGGCCAGGGCGGTGACGGTGAGCACCAGCGACGTGCCGCTCATGTAGAGCGCCTGGCACAAAGCCAGGAGCAGCACGTTGCGCCGCGCGCGGCGGCGCGGCAGGTCGTCGGAAGCGGCGAGCGAAGGCGCGGCTGGAGCGTTCATGCGCGGGGAAGAATGCGCCCCTCGCCCCAGGGAGGCAAGGCCGCCCCAGGAATTAGTTCAGCGGCCGCTGGGAGACGCCGCGCACCAGGATGTCGTTCACCACGCCGGGGCCGAGCAGCCGCTCGCTGACCCGGGCGAGGCGGATTTTCACCACCTGCTGGTCGAACAGCTGGCCGTCGGAGCGCTTGATCGCCAGCAGGCCATAGAGGTCGCGCAGGTAGGCGTCGTAGAGGTGGTAGCGCTCAAGGATGACCTTGTCGCGGTTGCCGTCGCCCTTCGTCTCGACGACGATGGCGATGTTCACCTGGTCGGTGACCTGGTTGTCGCGGATGACAGACACGCTCATGACCGGCAACGGCAGATGCTCGATGATGTCGCCGCCGAACATGGCCCGCAGCTTGTCCTTGGCGCCCTTGTCCTCCGCCGCGCCCTTCTTGGCGTCGCCGGTCGGGATCCAGTCCTCGGCGGCCGGCTTGGCGGCTTCTGCCGGTCCTTCATTGGCGCGCGCCGCAGGGGCGAATCCCGCCCCGCCCGCGCCCCAGAGGGCCAGCAGGAGCAAGACCAGAACCGACGATGGAATGCGCGACTTCGCCATGCCGCCAGACTGCGGCCATGGGGTAAAGATCGCGTTAAAAGCTGGATTCTTTGGGCGGAAAACCCGTGCGGCGGACCGGCCTAGGCCTTGCCCGGCGGGGTCGAGAGATGCAGCACTTCGTAGGTCTGCACGGCGTCGGCGTGGGCCTGGTTCTTGCCGGCGGCTTCGTCGCGCCACAGGCTGAAGCGCACCAACTCCCAGCGGTCGGGATCGAGCGCCACGGCATGGGAATGCAGGCCGGCCTGGCCGCGCAGCTTCTCATGGGCGGCCCGTTCGGTCGCCGCCAGCTCCGAAAGATGGCTCTCCGCCTCGATGGAGTCGGACTCGCGCACTGCCAGGGTCGGCGTCAGCGTCGGGTCGAACACGTCGTAGCAGATCACGTTCCAGGTGCGGACGCGCGGACGGCTGAAGGTGTCGCTGACATTCTGGAAGACGTCGCCGATCAGGAAGTCGCGGGCCGCGTCATGGTCGGCCCAAATGTAGAACGGCGCGTAGAGATGGTCTTCGCGGCTGAACAGGTAGGACTTGTGGGCCAGCCCCGGCAGGTTGTCGAACATGGCGTAGCGCTGCTGGACGCGGGCACGGATGTTCTGGATGCCATAATCGTCGGCAAGGCGAATCGTGTACTGCATAGCGATCATGGCTGAGGAACCTTACTCATGTGACAGCCTCGTTTACTCGAATGCCGGGATTTAGGACAAATGTTCTCGTCGCATGGCTCCCATGCGCGGCATTTCAAATCTGCGACAACATTAATTAAGACATTGAGGATATCATCTTAAGTTATTGTTATTACTAAAAATGCCTGTAGCCTTTCTGCGGTAGAGAAAGCGCCTTTCCAGCCGCGTCGATGACCGTCACGCCCTGCCCTGATTCGATCCGGCCGATGCGGGTGACGGTCAATTCATGAGCAGCAGCGAGAGCGAGGATCGCCGCCTCGGCGTCCGGCGGCGCAGCAAAGACAATCTCGTAGTCATCGCCGCCAGTCAGCAGGCGGGCCAGCGCAGTCTCGCCGCCCTCTTGTGCCAGCGCTGCGGCAACAGCCGGCGACAGCGGCAGCCTGGCCGCCTCCAGCCGGGCGCTGACGCCCGAAGCTTCGCAAATGTGGCCTAGGTCCGCCACCAGCCCGTCGGACACGTCGGCGGCGGCATGGACCTTCGCCGGCCCGAGCCCCGCCAGCGCCTGGCCGAAGGCAACGCGCGGCTGCGGCAGGCGATAGCGACCGATCAGCGCCGCGCGATGTTCCTCCGCCAGGGCCGGCCATTCGCCGCGCTGCAGAGCGAGGCCGAGGACAGCGTCGCCGATCGTGCCCGTCACGAAGGCCAAGTCGCCCGCCTGAGCGCCCGAGCGCAGGATCGGCGCACGGCCGGCCGGCGCCAGGCCGACCGCCGTGAGCGACAATGTCAGGGGGCCTGGGGTCGAAGTGGTGTCGCCGCCGGCAAGCGGAAAGGCGTAGTCGCGGGCGTCCGCCGCCAGCCCTTGGGCGAAGGCCGCGATCCAGGCCTCCGCCGTGCCGGTCGGCAGGCAGATCGTCAGCAGGCAGGCATAGGGCGTGGCGCCCTTGGCCGCGAGGTCGGAAAGGTTCACGCGCATCAGCTTGCGCGCGATGAGGTCGGGCGGGTCGTCGGGCAGGAAATGCACGCCGGCGACCATGGCGTCGGCGGTGACGACGAGGCGCGAGCCGGGCGGCGGATCGAACAGCGCCGCGTCGTCCTTCAAGTCCAGCGCGCCGGGGAAGGCCCTGGCGATGGGCGCGAAATGGCGCGCGATGACGTCGAATTCACCGGACGCCATGCCCGCCCCTCACCCGACCGCGCCCATCAGCTGCGGGCCGAAGCGGAGCCCGCCATCTCGCCGTCGCGGAAGCTGCGCGCGATCTTGTCGAGCACGCCGTTGACCAGGCCCGGCTCCTGCCCCGCATAGAAGGCGTGGGCGACGTCGACATATTCGGTGATGACGACGCGCGGCGGAATGTCGGTGCGCTCGGTCAGCTCGAAGGCGCCGGCTTCGAGGATGCGGCGCAGCACCAGTTCGAGGCGCCCGACCGTCCAGTCGCCCGACAGCGACGAACCGACGATCTCGTCGAGCGCCTCGCGTTTGGCGGTGACGCCGACGACCAGGGCGTTGAACAGGCCGCGGTCGAAGTCGACGAGCTTCTCTTCCAGCTCCTCATGCCAGGCCTCGCGGTTCTCGGCGTTGAGAAACTGCGCGACGACGGCGGTCGCCGAGATGCTCGTCATGTCCATCTGGTAGAGCGCCTGCACGGCGGCGAGGCGGGCTGAGGAGCGGCGCACCGCGCCCCCGGCCTTGTTGGGGCGGTCGGAAGACGGCTTGGCGGGGTTGGAATCGCTCACGTCAGCCTCAACGAACCGGAAGGCCGAACTGGCGCTTCATCTTGATCATGTCGAGGCAGGCGCGCGTCACCGTGCCGCCCTTGTCGCCTTCGGTCACGCGACCGCGCGCCCAGGCCTGCGCCTCGTTCTCGACGGTGAGGATGCCGTAGCCGACAGCCAGCGTGTGGCGCAGCGCCAGGTCCTGCAGGCCGCGCGCGCTCTCGCCGCAGACGTAGTCATAATGAGTGGTCTCGCCGCGGATGACGCAGCCGAGCGCCACGTAGCCGTCGAACGGGCGGCGCTTGGCGTCGAGCTCCTGGGCGCGCAGCGCGAACTGGACCGCCGCCGGAATCTCGAACGCGCCCGGCACCGAAAACTTCTCGTAGGTCGCGCCGGCTGCCTTGATCGCCGCGACGGCGCCCTTCAGCAGCTCGTCGGCGATGTCCTCGTAGAAGCGCGCTTCGACGATCATGATGTGCGGGGCGTCAGACACTCGTATCTCCTTGAATCACTTAACTGGCGGCAGGCGGCAAAGCCGCCAGACCATATCGCCAAATGGGAATTGCCGCAAAGCGCGGTTCTTAGAGCCCAAAACCGACGCGATTCCTGGGTTTTGGGGGCCGCTTCAGTCTTTTCCGAGGGCCCGGGCGACGTAGCGGGCCAGCATGTCGATCTCGATGTTCACCGGATCGCCCGCCTTGGCCGCGCCGAAGGTCGTTTCCTTCAGGGTATGGGGGATGACGTTCACGGCGAAACGGTCGTCTTCGACCCGGTTCACCGTCAGCGAGACGCCATTCAACGCAACCGAGCCCTTGGCCGCGATGTAGGGCATGAGGCCGGACGGCGCGCGGAAGACGAACTCCGTGCTGCCCCACTTGTCGCCCACCGGCGTGGCCGAGACGACCTCGCCGACGCCGTCGACATGGCCGGAGACGATATGGCCGCCGAACTCGTCGCCGAGCTTCATGGCGCGCTCGAGATTGACCGCGTTGTCCACGCCCCACTTCGCCAGCGTCGTCAGCGACAAAGTCTCCGGCGAGGCCTCGACGGCGAACCAATGCTTGCCCGCATCCGTGCCCTTCTCGATCACCGTCAGGCAGACGCCCGAGCAGGCGATGGATGCGCCGAGCGCGATGCCGGCCGGGTCATAGACGGTTTCGATGTCGAGACGGAGGTCCGTGCCAGGCACGACGCGGCGAACCCGACCGACGTCGGAGATGATTCCTGTGAACATGGCCTTAAACTAGTGCGCCCGGACGTAGGTTTCCACCAGATCGTCGCCGACCTGGCGAACGTCCGCGCGCCTGTAGCGCCGCATGTCGGCGAGGCGCTCCACTCCGTAGGGCTGGACCGCCGGCTTGCCGTCGCCGCCCATCAGGCTCGGCGCATGAAACCAGACTGCCCGGTCGACCAAATCCTCGCGCAGCAGCGCGGCCGCCAACGCGGCGCCGCCTTCGGCCAGCAGGGTCGTCAGGCCCCGCTCGGCCAGGGCTTCGAGCATGGGCAGAAGCAGCGGCCTGCTCTCCGCGTCGGGCGCGATCTCGATCACCTGGCAGCCGAGGGCCTCGAAGGCCTTGCGACGCTCGGCCTCGACGCCGGCCGCGACGACGATCCAGGTCGGGATCTCGCGGGCGGTCGCCGCCAGCTTGCTGGTCAGCGGCGTGCGCAGATGGCTGTCGGCGACGATGCGCACCGGCGAACGGTCTTCAAGGCCGGGCAGACGGCAGGTCAGCGTCGGATCGTCGGCGAGCAAGGTGTTCAGGCCGACGACGATGCCGTCATGCGTCGCGCGCAGCATGTGGCCGGCGCGGCGCGCGGGCTCGCCGGTGATCCACTGGCTCTCGCCGGACTTCGTGGCGATGCGGCCGTCGAGCGTGCTGGCGAGCTTGAGGGTGACGAGCGGACGGCCACGGCGGATCTTGCTGAAGAAGCCGGCGTTGGCCTCCTCCGCGTCCGCCTCGCAGACGCCGGTGACGACTTCGATGCCCGCGGCGCGCAGCATCTCGAATCCGCGGCCCGACACGCGCGGGTCCGGATCGCCGCAGGCGGCGACGACGCGCGTCACGCCGGCCTCGATCAAGGCGGAGGCGCAAGGCGGCGTCTGGCCGTGGTGGCTGCAGGGTTCGAGAGTGACGTAGGCGGTGCCGCCCCTGGCACGGCTGCCGACGCGGCGCAGCGCCTCGGTCTCGGCATGGGGACGGCCGCCGCGCTGGGTCCAGCCGCGACCGGCCAGGCGCCCTTGCGCATCCAGGATGATGCAGCCGACGGCGGGATTGGGCGCGACGGTGCCCAGGCCGCGCCGGGCCAGGCTTAAGGCCGCCCTCATCCAGCGCGCGTCGTCCATGCCGCTACTCGCGGTCGACGATGCCGCCGAGCTTGCCGAGGAAATCCTCGAAATCCTTGGCTTCCCGGAAGTTGCGGTAGACCGAGGCGAAGCGGACGTAGGCGACCTTGTCGAGGTTCGCCAGGGCGTCCATCACCAGTTCGCCGATGACGGTCGAGGGAATCTCGCTCTCGCCCGAGCTTTCCAGGCGACGCTGGATCGAGTTGACGATGCGCTCGACCTGCTCGTCGTCGATCGGACGCTTGCGCACGGCGATGCGGATGGAGCGGGCCAGCTTGTCGCGGTCGAACGGCGCGCGCTGGCCGCCCTTCTTGATGACCGTCAGCTCACGCAGGTAGACACGCTCGAAGGTCGTCCAGCGCGACCCGCAGGCCGGGCAGAAGCGGCGGCGGCGAATCGCCGCGTTGTCCTCGGTCGGACGCGAGTCCTTCACCTGGGTGTCGTCATGGCCGCAGAACGGGCAACGCATCGTCTATCTCCCCCACACGCAGCGCGCGTTATTTCATGTCGGCGTAAATCGGAAAGCGCTCGCAGAGATCGAGCACCTTCAGGCGCACTGCCGCTTCGACTTTGCCGTTGTCTTCGTGATTGGCCGCGAGGCCGTCCAGCACTTCGCCGATGTACTGGCCGATCAGCTTCCATTCCGCGATGCCGAAGCCGCGCGTCGTGCCCGCCGGCGTGCCGAGGCGCACGCCCGAGGTGATCGCCGGCTTTTCCGGATCGAAGGGAATGGCGTTCTTGTTGCAGGTGATGCCGGCGCGCTCGAGGCTGGCCTCGGCGAGCTTGCCGGTCAGCTTCTTCGGGCGCAGATCGACCAGCATCAGGTGCGTGTCGGTGCCGCCGGAGACGATGTCGACGCCCTGCTGCACCAGCGTTTCCGCCAGCGCCTTGGCGTTGTCGCGCACGGCGGCGGCGTAGGTCTTGAACTCCGGCGTCAGCGCCTCGCCGAAGGCGACCGCCTTGCCGGCGATGACATGCATCAGCGGGCCGCCCTGGATGCCCGGGAAGATCGACGAGTTGATCTTCTTGCCGATCTCCAGGTCGTTCGAGAGAATCAGGCCGCCACGCGGGCCGCGCAGCGTCTTGTGCGTCGTCGTCGTCACCACATGCGCATGCGGCAGCGGGCTCGGATGGGCGCCGCCGGCGACGAGGCCGGCGAAATGCGCCATGTCGACCATGAAGAAAGCGCCGACCGCGTCGGCGATCTTGCGGAAGCGCGCGAAGTCGATGATGCGCGGATAGGCCGAGCCGCCGGCGATGATCAGCTTCGGCTTATGTTCGTTGGCAAGGCGCTCGACCTCGTCATAGTCGATCAGATGGTCGCTCTGGCGCACGCCGTACTGCACGGCGTTGAACCACTTGCCCGACTGGTTGGGCGCCGCGCCATGCGTGAGATGGCCGCCGGCGGCCAGCGACATGCCGAGGATGGTGTCGCCCGGCTTCAGCAGCGCGAAGAACACGGCCTGGTTGGCCTGGCTGCCCGAGTTGGGCTGCACGTTGGCGTATTCGCAGCCGAAGAGCTGCTTGACGCGGTCGATGGCGAGCTGCTCGACGACGTCGACGAATTCGCAGCCGCCGTAGTAGCGCTTGCCCGGATAGCCCTCGGCGTACTTGTTGGTCAGCACCGAGCCCTGCGCCTCGATCACCGCGCGCGAGACGATGTTCTCCGACGCGATCAGCTCGATCGTCGTCTGCTGGCGCTTCAGTTCGCCCTGCATGGCTTCGAACAGGGCCGCATCCTTGTCCTCCAGGCTCTGCTGGAAGAAACGGTCGAGATTGGCTCCGGCTTTGGCAACGCTCGCACTCATCAGGCACTTACCTCTTCTGAAACTCGTCCCTTGCCGCCGCGATCAGCAGGCGTGGGACATCTTGGCGACGCGGCGGGCATGGCGCCCGCCTTCGAATTCGGTCTTGAGAAAGATGTCCAGGCAGTCCTTGGCCAGCTCGACGCCGAGGATGCGTCCGCCCATGGCGATCACGTTGGCGTCGTTGTGCAGGCGCGACAGGCGCGCCGTGAGGCCGTCGTGCACCAGGGCGGCGCGCAGCTCCGGATGGCGGTTCGCCGCGATGCTGATGCCGATGCCGGTGCCGCACAGCAGGACGCCGCGACCGGCCTTGCCGTCGCGGATCGCGGCGGCCATCAGGTCGGCATAGTCGGGGTAGTCGACCGACTCGGGGCCGTTGGTCCCGAGATCGAGCACGTCGTGGCCCTTGGCGCGCAGGTCTTCGATCAAAACCTGCTTCAAATCGTATCCGCCGTGGTCGGATGCGATGGCAATCGTGGCTGCGGACATTTCACCGAAATTCCTAAAAACGCGAGCGCGTTAAATACCATATGTCGAAAGACCGCGCCAGCGCGCCACAACCTGTCGCCTTTCTGGGGAAAACCCTGTGATTCCGGGCCTCGCCGGGCCGCATGACAAGTCATAGTAATGTTGGAAAATAGCTATAATATTTATGGTTAATACTCCAACATGACTGAAACTCTCTTCAATAACTGCATACAATAGAATGTATTGGCTTTGGATTGGCAACTAGAGCTGAATTGACAGCAAAGAACAATCATGCAAAGACGGCGCGCAATTCCATCGCCTGGCGCGCCGCTTTCGTGGCGCCCGTGCCGCAGGACAACCGAGAGACCGTTGATGTCCAACAAGCGTGAAGACCCGGCGCCGTCGGCACCGGAGTTGCTGCCCTTAGCGTCCAACATCGTTTCCGCCTACGTCAGCAACAATGCCGTGCCGGGAATGGCTCTCCCCGAGCTCATCCGGCAGGTCCACCACGCCTTGCTGGCCCTCCGCACGGGCGAGCGCGCCGAAGCCTCGCCGAAGATGCCGGCGGTGCCGGTCCGCAAGTCGGTCACGCCCGACTATCTCGTCTGTCTTGAAGATGGAAAGAAGCTGAAGATGCTCAAGCGCCACCTGCGCAGCGTCTACGGCATGACGCCGCAGGACTACCGGCGCAAATGGGACCTGCCGAGCGACTATCCGATGGTGGCGCCGAACTATGCGGCGCAGCGCGCGGACTTCGCCCGCGCCATCGGCCTCGGGCGCAGCCCCGGGCGGGCCAAGAAGCGCCGCGCCAAATAACAGACGAGATCGGTCAGCCGCGCTCTGCGGCGCGTGCCATGACGTAGTCCAGCTTGCGCAGGACGTTGGCGCTCATCAGGCGCTGGCCGAGCGTCGCCGGCGCCACGATCGACACTTCGGTCATGCTGACCGGATCGACCGCCGAGACCTTGACGGCGTTGCCCACGCGATGAAATTCGATGATGGCCTCCCGCTCGCCGGACGCGAAGCGTCCCGGCGCTGCCTGGGCGGCCGAGGCGGCGCGGCTCATGACGGCACCGCCTCGCGGCGTCAGGCCGCCGCCGTGCCGAACGGCGTCGTGCGGCGGGTGGCGAGGTTGAGCTGGCGCGTCCAGAACTGCTCAAGAACCTGCAGCTGCTTGATGACGGCCTTCAGGTCGGTTTCGGTGATGGCGCTTTCGCCCAGCGCCGCGATCTGGCGCGTGAACATGTCGGAAACCTTGGTGAAGAGGTCCAGGCCCTTCGGGCTGAGGCGCAGGCGGACCGAACGGCGGTCGTGGGTCGAACGCTCGTTCTCGAGATAGCCGTTCTCGACCATCTTCTTGACGTTGTAGGACACGTTCGAGCCGAGGTAGTAGCCGCGGTTGGTCAGTTCACCGACCGTCAGCTCCTCCTCGCCGATGTTGAACAGGATCAGAGCCTGGACGTTGTTGATGTCCTCGACCCCTGTGCGGTCCAGTTCGGCCTTCACCACTTCGAGGAAGTGGCGGTGCAAACGTTCGATGAGAAAAATCGCGTCGCGGTAGGGATGGGTCACGGCAACCTCGGCTTTGAATCTGACGATGGGGCCGGAATATTTTGTCCGACATTCTCAGTATCGCGACATATTCGTTAATTTTTTCTTGCATACGATTTAATGCAGCAGCCGCGACTTGAGAAAAATCGCCCGGCAACGTCCTGATCGTCATGGCTTTATTGTAAAGCTAGGCCTAACGACATAGGATGCCGCCCGAGGATTTGACATGAACATCCGCACCATTCTCGAAGGCCTGCCCCAGACGCCGGCCGCCGAACGCGCCCCGCTCGGCGCCTACCCGCGCACGCGCCTGCGCCGGCTGCGCGGCGACGACTGGTCGCGCCGCCTGGTCCGCGAGACGACCCTCGGCGTCCATGACCTGATCTGGCCGATCTTCGTGCAGGACGGCGACGTCGCCGAGACCCCCGTCCCCTCCATGCCCGGCGTGATGCGCCACAGCGTCGCCCATGCCGTCGAAGCCGTGGCCGAAGCCGTGGCGCTGGGCATTCCCGCCATCGCCGTGTTTCCCGTCGTCGATCCCGCGCTCAAGACGGAGGACGGCCGCGAGGCGCTCAATCCCGAGAACGTCGTCTGCCGCGCCGTGCGCGCCATCAAGGCGGCGCATCCGCAGATCGGCATCATCTGCGACGCGGCACTCGACCCCTTCACCAGCCATGGCCAGGACGGCCTGCTGCGCGACGGCGAAGTGATCAACGACGAGACCGTCGCCGTGCTCGTGCAGCAGTCCCTCGTGCAGGCGCAGGCCGGCTGCGACGTGATCGCGCCTTCCGACATGATGGACGGCCGCATCGGCGCGATCCGCGACGCGCTCGACGCCGCCGGCCTGACCCACGTGAAGATTCTCTCCTATGCGGCGAAATACGCCTCGGCCTTCTACGGCCCGTTCCGCGACGCGGTGGGTTCGGGCACGGCGCTCGGCCTCAAAGGCAAGCAGACCTACCAGATGGATCCGGCGAACGGCGCCGAGGCCCTGCGCGAGACCGCGCTCGACATCGCCGAGGGCGCCGACATGGTCATGGTCAAGCCCGGCCTGCCCTATCTCGACGTGCTGTGGCGCGTGAAAGACGCCTTCAAGCTGCCGACGTTCGTCTATCACGTGAGCGGCGAGTACGCGATGCTCAAGGCCGCCGCCGCCAACGGCTGGCTCGACGGCGACAAGGCCCTGATGGAAAGCCTGGCCTGCTTCAAGCGCGCAGGCGCCGACGGCATCCTCACCTATGGCGCGATCGACGCCGCAAAAAAATTGAAGTCCGGCGGCTGACAGCCGCCCTTGTAAGGTCATCCATGTCCCTTCTGCGCAGGCTTGCCCGTTGGCTGATCGGACTCGTGGCAAGCCTGACGTCCGTCGCCGCCTTCGGCGGCGCGGTGACCTGGTTCTTCCTGCAGTCCTCGCTGCCGCAGACCGAAGGCCGCGTCGCCCTGCCCGGCCTGCACGAGCCGGCGATGGTCGAGCGCGACGCCGACGGCATCCCGCACATCCGCGCCCATTCCGAGGCCGACGCCTATTTCGCGCTCGGCTACGTCCATGCCCAGGACCGCCTGTGGCAGATGGAGGCCATGCGCCGCTTCGGCGCCGGCCGCCTCTCCGAAGTGCTCGGCGTGCAGACGCTCGGCCTCGACCGCATGATGCGGGCGCTCGGCCTCTACCGCATCGCCGAGCAGATCTACCCCGGCCTCGATCCGCAGGTCCGCGCCGGCCTCGACGCCTACGCCCAGGGCGTGAACGCCTACCTTGACCACCACGTCGGCGCCTGGCCGGTCGAATTCTACGTCGTCGGCCTGCGGCCCGAACCCTGGAAGCCCGCCGATTCGCTGGTCTGGGGCCAACTCATGGGCCTGCGGCTGGCCGGCGACTGGCGCTCGGAGCTGACGCGCCAGCGCCTCGCCGCCCGCCTCAAGCCCGAACAGCTGGAACAGCTGCTCGACAAGCCATCGCAAGGCGGCCCGGTGACGGTCGAGGAGCCCGTCAGCAGAGCCGCCGCCCCGAAAGACGACCACGCCGCCTACACGCCGCCGCTGTCCGTCTCCGAGACCATGCTGGCCGAAGTCTCCCGCCTGCTGCCCGACGCCGACAAGATGGGCCCTGGCACCGCGTCGAACAGCTGGGTGCTGTCGGGCAGCCGCACGGTCAGCGGCAAGCCGCTACTCGCCAACGACCCGCATCTTTCCCTGGAATTGCCGAGCACCTGGTACCTTGCGCGCATCGACGCGCCGGGCCTGAGCGTTTCCGGCGCCACGGCGCCCGGCGTGCCGTTCCACATCCTCGGCCACAACGCGCGCGTCGCCTGGGGCTTCACCAACACCGGCTCCGACGTGCAGGACCTGTTCGTCGAGCGCACCGATCCCGAAGACCCGACGCGCTACCTGACGCCGGATGGCTCCGCGCCCTTCATCGAGCGCAAGGAAATCATCAAGGTGCGCGGCGCCGAGGACGTGACGATGTCGCTGCGCGAGACGCGGCATGGCCCCGTCGTCAGCGACCTGATGAGCGAGTCCCTTCAGGACATGCCGGCCGGCGACGTGCTGGCCTTCGCCTCCGCCGGGATGCGCGGCGACGACCGCACGGCGCAGGCGCTCTACCAGATCAACCGCGCTCACGACTGGCAGAGCTTCACCCGGGCCCTCGGCCAGTTCGACTCGCCGCAGCAGAACATCGCCTACGCCGACGTGGACGGAAACATCGGCTTCACCGTCGCCGGCCGCCTGCCGATCCGCAAGAGCGGCGAAGGGCTGTTCCCTGTGCCGGGCTGGACCGGCGAGTACGACTGGACCGGCTTCGTGCCGTTCGACGAGCTGCCCCACAGCTACAACCCGGCAAGCGGACGGCTTGCCAATGCCAACAACCGCGTCATCGGCCCCGGCTATCCCTATCCGATGGGTCGCGAATGGACCGAGCCGTTCCGCATCCGCCGCATCGAGGAGCTGATCGCGGCCACGCCGAAGCTGGATGCCGCCGGCATGACCCGGATGCAAGGCGACGTGCACAGTCTGGTTCCGGCGACGCTGCTCCCGCTGATGCTTCCCGCGCTGCGCGCGATGCCTGTCGCGCAAGGCCGCTACACCGGCGTCGTCGCCGACCTGCAGTCCTGGAACGGCGACGTCACGGTCGACGCGGCCCAGCCCCTGATCTTCACTGCCTGGCTGCGCGAGCTGACGCGCCTCGTCACCGCGGACGACCTCGGGCCGCTCTTCGCCCGCTCCTGGCGCCTGCAGCCCGCCTTCCTCGCCAACGTGCTGACGCAGGACAAGGCCTGGTGCGACGACGTGACGACGCCGGAGACCGAATCCTGCGACCTGCTGATCCAGCGCGCCTTCGTCGCCGCCATGGCCAAGCTTTCGGCCCAGCTCGGCGACGATCCCGCGAAGTGGCGCTGGGGCGACCTCCACGTCGTGCGGATGCACAACCAGCTGCTGACGCGCGTGCCCGGCCTGCGCGCGCTGGCCGACATCGACATGCCGACGCCCGGCGACGATTCGACCATCGACCGCGGCACCACCGACATCCGCGACGAGCGCGATCCCTATTCCCACCTGCACGGGCCGGGGCTGCGCGCGGTCTACGACCTCGCAGACCTCGACAGCTCGCGCTTCATCGTCGCCGGCGGCCAGTCCGGCAATCCCATGTCGCGCCACTACGGCGACATGGCCCAGCGCTGGCGGGCGCTCGACTTCGTCACCTTGGCCCGCAACGTCGCCACGCCGCAGCGCCTTCTGCTGACCCCCGTCGGCCAAGCCGCCGCACAGCGCTGATTTCGCCGCCATTTCGGCAATAACCGGCAAGGACATCAATCCCTTGCGGACGGCGCCATAAACGCCTTCTTAACCAAATCCGGCGACACTGCCCCCGTCGAACTTTCTCAAAAGCCGCCGGGTAGCCATGCTGTTTCTTATCGGATCCGTCATCGTTCTAGGTTGCGTCATCGGCGGCTATATCGGCGCCGGCGGCCACCTTGAGGTGCTGTGGCAGCCCTTCGAGTTCATCATCATCGGCGGCGCCGCGGTCGGCAGCTACATCATCTCGAATCCCAAGACGGTGCTGGGCAAGACCGGCAAGTCGATCGGCCAGCTGTTCAAGGGACAGCGCCACAACAAGGATTCCTACCTCGAGCTGCTGAGCCTGCTGTTCACCATCTTCAAGCTCGCCAAGTCGAAGGGCATGCTCGCCCTCGAGCCGCACATCGAGAACCCGGAGGAAAGCGACCTGTTCCGCCGCTTCCCGAAGTTCTACGCCGACCACCACGCCATGACGTTCCTCTGCGACTACCTGCGCATGATGGTGCTCGGCTCCGAGAATGCCCATGAGATGGAAACGCTGATCGACGAGGAAATCGAGACGCACCACCACGAGAATTCCCAGGTCGCCGACGCGATCCAGACCGTGGCCGACGCCACGCCCGCCCTCGGCATCGTCGCCGCCGTGCTCGGCGTCATTCACACCATGGGCTCGATCACCGAGCCGCCTGCCGTGCTCGGCAAGCTTATCGCCGGCGCGCTCGTCGGCACCTTCCTCGGCGTGCTCCTCGCCTACGGCTTCATCGGCCCGATGGCCAGCGGCCTCAAGGCGATCTACGGCGCCGAGACGAAGTACTACCAGTGCATCAAGGTCGCGCTGCTCGCCCACATGAACGGCTACGCGCCGTCCGTCTCGGTCGAGTTCGCGCGCAAGGCCCTGTTCTCCAACGTCCGCCCGAGCTTCTACGAGGTCGAAGAGGCCGTGCAGGCTCTCCCGGCGGTCAGCGGCTAAGCGGAAGGCCCAGCGCCATGGCCGGCACCAACGCTCCCGTCATCATCATCAAGCGCGTCAAGAAGGGCGGCCACGGCGCCCATCATGGCGGCGCCTGGAAGGTCGCCTACGCCGACTTCGTGACCGCGATGATGGCGTTCTTCCTGCTGCTGTGGCTGCTCAACGCCACCACGGAAGAGCAGCGCAAGGGCATCTCCGACTATTTCGCGCCCAACAGCGTGTCGAAGAACACCAGCGGCTCCGGCGGCATGCTCGGCGGCACGACGCTGACGCGCGACGGCTCGCTGCGCCACCTCGGCTCCGCCGTCAGCCTCTCCGTGCCGACGCCCCCCGCCGAATCCGACGAGACACAGCCGCTCGACGGCGACAGCCCCGGCGCCGGCGGCAACATGGACGAAGCCGACAAGGCGAAGGCGCGCGTCGGCGAGGATCCCGACGCGGAAGACCTCGTGCGCCTGCGCGCCAAGCGCCAGGCCGACGCCCAGAAGGAAGAGAACAAGAACTTCGGCGAGGCCGAGAAGGAGCTGCGCCAAGCCATCCAGTCCATCCCCGAGCTGAACCAGCTGGCCGACAGCCTGGTCATCGACCGCACGCCGGAAGGCCTGCGCATCCAGATCGTCGACCAGGACAAGCTCTCGATGTTCGCGCTCGGCTCGGCCGTGCCGCTGGAGAACACCAAGCGCCTGCTCGGCGAGATCGCCAAGATCGTCGCCAAGCTGCCCAACCACATCTCCGTCTCCGGCCACACGGATTCGACGCCCTACTCGCGCTCGTCCAGCTACACCAACTGGGAACTCTCCAGCGACCGCGCCCAGGCGGCGCGCCGCACCCTGCTGGACGCCGGCCTCGACGGCGCCCGCATCGAGCGCGTCGTCGGCCAGGCCGACAAGGAGCCGCTGATCCCCGACAATCCCAGCTCGCCGCGCAACCGCCGCCTGAGCATCGTCCTGCTGCACGACGCCTCGGCGGTCGCGACGGCCCAGGCCGCCGCCAAGCCGGCTGTTCCGGTCAACGTTCCCGGCCCCAGCGTCATCCGCTAAAAGGCGGCATTAAACAGCCAGCATTTCCAGGCTTTTGGCGGTCTTTGCCAAAGGACAGCATCTCGTGTCACACTTGGCGCCATGAGCGGTAACAGACCCGGGCCTTTGCAGTTCTTCCACAGCACGCGTGCGCGACCCTGCCCCTACCTGCCCGGCCGCTACGAGCGCAGCATCGCGGCCGAGCTCGAACCCTTCGGCGCCCAGGACGTTTACGACGCCGCCTGCGCCGCCGGCTTCCGCCGCAGCCACAGCTTCATCTATCGGCCGGCCTGCACCGCCTGCAACGCCTGCCTGCCGGTGCGCATCGTCGCACGCGACTTCAGGCCGCGCCGCACGCTGGCCCGCGTCCTCAGGCGCAACGACGACCTGAACGGCCGCCTGCTGCCCGCCCTCGCCACCGCCGAGCAGTACGCCCTGTTCTCACGCTACCAGAAGACGCGCCATAGCAGCGCCGACGCCGGCAAGGAAGACATCGGCCCGAACGACGGCGGCGGCATGGACCGCATGACGCGCAGCGACTACACGGCGATGATCGAGGACAGCCCGGTCGACAGCCACGTCATCGAATACCGCGACGCGAACGGCGCCTTCGTCGCCGCCATGCTGATGGACCGCGTCGCCGACGGCCTTTCGGCGGTCTACAGCTTCTTCGCGCCGGAGCTGACGACGCGCAGCCTCGGCAGCTTCATGATTCTGGATCTGGTGCGGCGCGCGCAGGCCGAAGGCCTGCCCTACGTCTATCTCGGCTATCTCATCGCCGAGACGCCGAAGATGTCCTACAAGGCGCGCTTCCAGCCCATCGAGGCGCTCGGCCCCGACGGCTGGAAACTGCTGACGCTGTAGGGCAATCCTTCCTCAACTATCGTCATGCCCGCACTTGTTGCGGGCATCCACGCCTTGCCATGCAGGTACGATGCAAAGTCGTGGATGGCCGGAACAAATCCGGCCATGACGTGTGAGCAGAGGGAAAGCCGTGCCTAAAGTCCTCGCCCGGGCCTGCCCCCAGGGTCAAGCTTGAGGGCTCGCCTTTGAATGCTCGACTCAAGCCCGAGCATGACGAATTTGACGGCTAGCCGCCGAAGCGGTTCGACTTGGGGAAGCCCTTGGGCGGCAGGCGGCCGGCCTGGGCGCGCTCGCCGATCCATTCCTTGATCTGCGTCTCGCCGCGCTCCTGCGGCCCGATCTTCCAGGTCAGCCCGCCCTTGCGCGTGAAGGTCTTCACGTCCGACAGGCCGCCGTCCTTGTATTTCTGCAAGGTCAGGCCGCGCCCGCGCGTCATCTGGGGCAGCTGGTCCAGCGGGAAGATCAGCAGCTTGCGGTTCTCGCCGATCACCGCGACCGAATCGCCCTCGACCACCGTGCAGACCCGCGCCTCCACGTCGCCCGCGACGTTGAGGATCTGCTTGCCGCTGCGCGTCTGGGCCAGCACGTCCTCCTCGCCGACGATGAAGCCGCGGCCGTCCGAGGACGCAACCAGAAGCCTGCGGCCCGGCTGGTGGATGAAGGCCGTGACGATGTCGTGGTCGTTGGAGAGGTCGACCATCAGGCGGATCGGCTCGCCGTTGCCGCGCCCCGGCGGCAGCTTGTCGCCGCCCAGGGTGTAGAAGCGGCCGTTGGTGCCGAAGATCACCAGCTTGTCCGTGGTCGAGGCCTTCAGGATGAATTTCTCGCGATCGCCGTCCTTGTACTTGATCTCGGACGCGTCCTCCATGTGCCCCTTGAAGGCGCGCACCCATCCCTTGTCGGAGATGACGATGGTGATGTCTTCCTTCTCGATCGCGATGTCGATGGGGATCACCACCGCCGAGGGCGCGTCGCCCAGCTTGGTGCGGCGCTTGCCGAGCGCCGTCTTGGGGCCGAACTTCGTCTTGATGTCGACGATCTCGTCGGAGATGGCCTTCCAGCGCTGCTCGTCGCTCTTCAGCAGCCCCTGGATGCCCTTGCGCTCCGCCGACAGCTCCTTGTGCTCGCCGCGAATCTCCATCTCCTCCAGCTTGCGCAAGGCGCGCAGGCGCATGTTGAGGATGGCTTCGGCCTGGTTCTCGTTGATGTTGATCTTCTTCATCAGGACGGGCTTGGGCTCGTCCTCGGTGCGGATGATCTTGATGACGAGGTCGAGGTTCAGGTAGGCCGCGAGGTAGGCCTCCAGAACTTCCAGGCGCTGCTCGATCTTGCCGAGGCGATGGTTGCTGCGGCGGACCAGCACGACGTGGCGATGGTCGAGGAAGGCCTGCAGCACTTCCTTCAGGTCCATGACGCGCGGCACCTGGTCGGCGTCGAGCACGTTCATGTTGAGCGAGATGCGCGATTCGAGGTCGGTCTGGCGGAACAGGCTTTCCATCAGCATCTCAGGATCGACGGCGCCGGTCTTGGGCTCCAGCACCACGCGCACGTTCTCGTCCGATTCGTCACGGATGTCGGCGAGCAGCGGCAGCTTCTTCGTCTCGAGCAGCACGGCGATCTTCTCGATCAGGCGCGACTTCTGCACCTGGAACGGAATCTCCGTGACGATGATCTGGTAGACGCCACGCGGCAGGTCTTCCTTGGCCCACTTGGCGCGCACGCGGAACGAGCCTCGGCCCGTCTTGTAGGCCTCGACGATGGCCTCGCGCGATTCGGCGAGTTCGCCGCCGGTCGGGAAGTCCGGCCCCGGCATCAGGTCCACGAGCTTGGCGATGGTCGCGTTCGGCACCTTGATCAGGTGCTGCAGGGCGTCGCAGATCTCGCCGACGTTGTGCGGCGGAATGCTGGTCGCCATGCCGACGGCGATGCCGTTCGAGCCATTGGCCAGCAGGTTCGGGAAAGCCGCCGGCAGCACTAGCGGCTCGTGGTCCTCGCCGTCGTAGGTCGGACGGAAGTCGACCGCGTCCTCGTCGAGCCCGTCGAGCAGCTGCGCCGCGACCGCAGTGAGGCGCGCTTCCGTGTATCGCATGGCGGCGGCGTTATCGCCGTCGATGTTGCCGAAGTTGCCCTGGCCGTCGACCAGCGGATAGCGCACGGCGAAGTCCTGCGCCAGGCGCACCATGGCGTCATAGACCGCCACGTCGCCATGCGGATGGTATTTGCCGATGACGTCGCCGACGACGCGGGCGCATTTCTTGAAGCCGGTCGTCGGGTCGAGGTTGAGCAGCCGCATGGCGTAGAGCAGCCGGCGATGCACCGGCTTCAGGCCGTCGCGCACGTCGGGCAGCGAGCGCGACATGATGGTCGAGAGCGCATAGGACAGGTACCGGTCGCCGAGAGCCCCGGCGAGCGGCGTGTCGTTGATCTTCTGCGGGACGGCGGCGGGCGTCTTGGCCATGGTCAGGAAATCACTGTCGAAATGGAAAAGGCCGGGCGGCGGAAACCGCTATATATAGTAATAGCTCAGCGAAAAGCTTCAACAAATCGCGTGCGGGCCGCCGGCAGATTGAGGTTCTGGGGGGCAAAAAGATGCCGCTCCAGGAACCAGCCGGTCAGGGCCAATCCGTCCCGCACCGAGGCCCGGTCGGCCCCGTAGGCGTCGCCGTTCTCCTGCAGGAACTCCGGCAGCGCCAGCAGCTTTCCCTTCCAGGGCGCCGCCGCTTCGGCGGTGACCGCCCGGCCTGTGTTTGGCGAGACGAAGGCCAGTCCCTCGGTCTCGCCGGTCAGCGCGCAGGAGCCGAGGTCGAGGCCGTAGCCGAGGTCGCGCAGCAGCGCCAGCTCCCAGCGCACGTAGGCCGGCGCCCATTGGTCTGCACCCTCTTTGCGTTGTCCGGGGCCCGCCTCCGGCACGCTTAGAAGGTCGAGAAGATGCAGGCTGTCCTCGAACAGGGCCGGATGGGGCTCGTGTTCCGGCAGGGCCCGTTCGAGGAGCGAGCAGAAGGCGCCGAGGGCGCCGAGGCGCTGGGCGTCGTCGAGCAAGGGCCCGGCGTAGCCGCGCAGCAGCTCGCAGCTATAGCTGCCGAGATGCTCCGGCAGGCGGCCGCGCCAGGCGGCGCGCAGGAGATTGCCGGTCTGGTAGAGTCCTCGCGCGCGGGACGACGCGCCGCCGCGCACCAGGCCGCCGTGACGGCCATGCTCCCGCGTCAGCAGACTGAGGATCACGGCGCTTTCGCCGTGCTTGCGCGCCGCGATGACGATGCCGTCGTCAGTCCAGTCCATGCAGGGGTCTCGTGGCGTTAGACGCCGTCATTCCTCGAAATGCTTATTCTTCAAAGTCGAGGCCGATGGCGCTGTAATGCTCGGGCTTGTCCTGCCAATTCTCGCGCACTTTGACATGCAGGAACAGATGCACGGTGCGGCCGAGCTGCGCCGTGAGCGACTGGCGGGCCGCGCTGCCGATCGACTTCAGCCGCGCCCCGCCCTTGCCCAGCACCATCGCCTTGTGGTTCTCGCGGCCGATGATGACGACCTGGTCGATCTTCACCGAGCCGTCCTTGCGCTCTTCCCAGTTCTCGGTCTCGACGGTGAGCGCATAGGGCAATTCCTGATGCAGCTGCAGGAAGGCCTGCTCGCGCGTGATCTCGGAGGCCAGCAGGCGCATCGGCACGTCGGAGAGCTGGTCTTCCGGATAGAGCCAGGGCCCCTGCGGCAGCAGGCTGACGAGCCGCGCGCGCAGATCGATCACGCCGTCGCCGTTCAGCGCCGACAGCATGAAGGTCTCGCTGAAGGCGTAGGCCTTGTTCAGCGCCTCGGTCAGCGTCAGCAATGCGCCGCGCTCGACGGTGTCGAGCTTGTTGAGCGCCAGGATCGCCGAACGGCTGGCCTTCTTCAGGCCTTCGACGATGCGCGCGGTGTCGGGGTCGAGATGCCCTTCGGCCTTGATGGCGCGGCCCGCGTCGACCAGCACGACCACGGCGTCGGCGTCGGCGACGCCGGCCCAGGCGGCGGTGACCATGGCGCGGTCGAGGCGGCGCTTCGGCTCGAAGATGCCCGGCGTGTCGACGAAGATGATCTGCGCGTCGCCTTCGATGGCGATGCCGGTGATGCGCGAACGGGTCGTCTGCACCTTGGGCGTGACGATGGACAGCTTGCTGCCGACCATGCGGTTCATCAAGGTGGACTTGCCGGCGTTCGGCGCGCCGACCAGCGCCACGAAGCCGCAGCGCTGGTTCGCCGGATCGCCCGGAAGATTATCGCCCGGAATGTTGTCTGTGGTGCTCATGTCGATTCTCCGGGCGGATCGAGCCGCGCCAGCAGCGCTTCGGCTGCGGCTTGCTCCGCCATGCGTTTTGAACTGCCCTGCCCGTCCGCGTCGCCCAGTCCTTCGACGGAGACGCGCACGACGAAGACCGGGCTATGCGGCGGCCCTTCGCGCGACAGGGTTTGATAGTCGGGCAAGGGCCGTCCGCGGCTCTGCGCCCATTCCTGCAGCCGCGTCTTGCCGTCGCGCTGCGGCCGCTTGGCGACGCTTAGCATCGGCGTCCAGTAGCGGCGGATGAACTGCGTCGCGGCCGGCAGGCCGCCGTCGAGGAAGAGCGCCGCGATCACCGCCTCGCAGACGTCCGACAGGATGCTCTTGTTCTCGCGCCCGCCCGCCTGGTCCTCGCCCGCCGCCAGGATCAGGTGCGCGCCGAGGCCGATCTGCGCCGCCACCTCGGCCAGCGTCTCGCCCTGCACCAGCGCGTTGAAGCGCTGCGCCAGCACGCCTTCGGATTCGGTGGCGAAGGCTTCGAGCAGCATGTCGGCGATGACGAGGCCGAGCACGCGGTCGCCGAGGAATTCCAGGCGCTCGTAGCCGTATCGGTAGGGGCCGCCGGCCACCACGGCGCTGCGATGCGTCAGCGCCTCGGTCAGGAATGCGGGCTTGGCGAAGCTGTGGCCGAGCGCGCTGCCGAGTTCGGCGTAGCTGGCGGCCGAGGTCTTCTGTCGTGCAGACGCGACGCCCTTTTCGCGCGCGCTGGGCGCAGCGCCCTTCTCGCGCGTGCCAGGCACACGACCGCCGCCAGACCGGGAGGATTTATTGGAGGCTGCGTCCGCCACCGTCAGCGGATGCGCGTAAAGATGCGGGAGAACCGGATGGCCGAGGGCCACTTCCAGAACTCCAGCAGCGAGGCCGAGCCGTCCGACGAGAAGAACAGGAACTCGGCGCGGCCGACGAGGTTCTCCGCCGGCACGTAGCCGACTTCGAAGCGCGCGCGGCTGTCCATCGAGTTGTCGCGGTTGTCGCCCATCATGAAGTACTGGCCTTCGGGGACGACGTAGACGCCGGTGTTGTCGAAGGTGCCGGAGTCGGTGATTTCGAGGATCGGATGCACGCGCCCTTCGGGCAGCGTCTCGTTGAACAGCGTGCGATAGGCGCTGTTGCCGGCCGCGTCGTACTCGACGTAGTTGCCGACGCGCTCGCGCTTCACCGGCTCGCCGTTGATCTGCAGGATGCCGCCGGTCACCTGGATGCGGTCGCCCGGCAGCCCGATGATGCGCTTGATGTAGTCGGTCTTGTTGTCGCGCGGCAGCTTGAACACCGCCACGTCGCCGCGCTTCGGCGGATTGAAGAAGATGCGGCCGGAAAACAGGTTCGGCGCCAAGGGCAGCGAGAAGTGGCTGTAGCCGTACGAATACTTCGAGACGAAGAGATAGTCGCCGATCAGCAGGGTCGGCACCATCGAAGCCGATGGGATGTTGAACGGCTCATAGGCGACCGTTCGGATCGTCAGGGCGATCAAGCCGGCGTAGATGATGGTGCGGATGGTTTCGCCCAAACCGCCGGACTGGGTCTTTTTCATCGAGGTAAGCCGATTGGAATCGTGCAAAACAGTCACCGCACGTTGAGGAAGCGAAAGCGGACTATCGCGTCGCAAGCCCCGGAAAACGCGAAAAACGGGCCGAAAGTCGCGTGATCAAGCCAGCCGAGGCGCGCCCTGTCAAGCTTAACCGCCCCTTTTGGGCATTTGGTCACGGGTTGCCCCTGCCCGGCTGCGCGTCGTCCGCTCGCGGCCGCGCCGTAATGATCACGACCGCTTGAGCCAAGGGCGGCTCGTCGGTCATGCTCAATTCGATATCGGCCACCATGCCCGGCGGCGTCATCTCCGCCAGCCGGCTGGCGGCTCCGCCGGTCAGCTTCAGAGTCGGCTTGCCCGAGGCGAGGTTGACGACGCCCATGTCGCGCCAGAACACGCCCTTGCGAAAGCCGGTGCCGAGCGCCTTCGAGCAGGCCTCCTTGGCGGCGTAGCGCTTGGCGTAGCTCGCGGCGCGCTGCAGCCGCCCGTCGGACTTGCTGCGTTCGAGCTCGGTGAAGATGCGGTCGAGGAAGCGGTCGCCGTAGCGCTCCAGCGTGCGTTCGATGCGCCGGATGTCGATCAGGTCGCTGCCCATGCCGAGGATCATCCGCGAGCCCTCACGCGCCGATGCTCTGCTTCTGGATCGCCCGCGCCTCGTCCATCAGGACGCGCATGCGGCGGATGGCGGCGTCGAAGCCGATGAAGATCGCCTCGCCGACCAGGAAATGGCCGATGTTCAATTCCACGATCGTCGGGATCGCCGCGACCGGCCCGACGCTGTCGAAGCCGAGCCCGTGCCCGGCATGACATTCGAGGCCGATGCGCGCCGCATGTGCCGCCGCCGCCTGAATGCGCGCCAGCTCGCGGCGCACGCCGTCGCCTGCCGGGTCTTCGGCAAAGGCTTCGCAATAGGCGCCGGTGTGCAATTCCACCACGGGCGCGCCGAGCGCCTTGGCGACGTCGAGCGCCGAGGGCTCGGGCTCGATGAAGAGCGAGACGCGGATGCCCGCCTTGCTCAATTCGCCGACGTAGCGCGGCAGCTTCTCCTGGCGCACGTCGAGGCCGCCTTCCGTCGTGCGCTCCTCGCGCTTCTCGGGAACGATGCAGGCGGCATGCGGCTTGTGGCGCAGCGCGATGGCGAGCATCTCGTCGGTCGCCGCCATCTCAAGGTTGAGCGGCAGGTCGATGTCGCGCACCAGGGCGACGATGTCGGCGTCGGAGATGTGGCGGCGGTCTTCGCGCAGGTGCGCGGTGATGCCGTCGGCGCCGGCCGCGGCGGCGAGATGGGCCGCGCGCACCGGGTCGGGATGCGGGCCGCCGCGCGCGTTGCGGATGGTGGCCACGTGGTCGATGTTGACGCCGAGGCGGAGCTTGCTCATCGGCCGGCCGTGATCTTGGACATGCTGGAAACCTTCGTCAGCCGCGCGCCCGCTCGACCGAATTGATGGCCGGGGTCGCGCGCAGCGCCGCGATGATGTTGGTGAGGTGCTTCAGGTCGTCGACCTCGACGTCGATGATCATCTCGAAGAAGTCGGTCGAGCGGTGCGTGATCTTCAGGTTGAGGATGTTGCCGAGGTTCTTGGCGATGACCGTCGACAGGCTGGAAAGCGCGCCCGGCTCGTTGATCACCACCAGCTTGATGCGGCCGACGTGATGGTCGGCGCCGACCTCGGCCGGATTCCATGCCACGTCGAGCCAGCGCTCGGGCATTTCGGCGAAGCTTTCCAGCGTCGGGCAGTCGATGGTGTGGATGGTGACGCCCTTGCCCTGCGTCACGATGCCGACGACGCGGTCGCCCGGCAGCGGATGGCAGCAGCCGGCGTAATGCACCGCCATGCCGGGGATGAGGCCCTGCAGCGGCACGGCGTAGCCCTTGGCTTTGCCGTCCTTCTTCTTGCCGCGGCGCGGCGCCAGCGGCACCACGTTGTCGCCGGTCGGCGCCAGCACGGCCTTGCCCTTGTCCTTGATGCCGGGGAACACGGCGCGCACGACCTCGCGCCCGCTGTGGTTGCCGGCGCCCACGGCGGCGATCAGGTCTTCCGGCGCATCGGCCTTGAATATCTTCAGCACGCCCTTCAGGGCCTTGTCGGAATATTCGTAGCCTTCCTGGTCGAACGCCTTCTCCAGGATCGCGCGCCCGAGGTAGATGTATTCCTGGCGCTCGCGGTTGCGCACGAAGCGGCGCACGTGCGAGCGCGCCTTGCCGGTGACGACGAAGCTCTCCCAGGTCGGCGACGGCGACTGGGCGCGCGAGGTGATGATCTCCACCTGGTCGCCGTTCGACAGCGAGGTCTTGAGCGGCACGATGCGGCCGTTGACCTTGGCGCCGACCGTGTGGTCGCCGACTTCCGAGTGCACGGCATAGGCGAAGTCGACCGGCGTCGCGCCGCGCGGCAGCGCGATCAGGTCGCCCTTCGGCGTGAAGCAGAACACCTGGTCCTGGAACATCTCGAGCTTGGTGTGCTCGAGGAACTCCTCGGGGTTCGAGGCCTGCTCCAGGATGTCGAGCAGCTCGCGCAGCCAGCGGTACTTCTTGCCCTCGGTGACGTCGCCGTCGCCCTGCTTGTACTGCCAGTGGGCGGCGACGCCGCGGTCGGCGATGTCGTGCATGTCGCGCGTGCGGATCTGGATCTCGATGCGCTGGCGCAGCGGGCCGATGACGCCGGTGTGCAGCGAGCGGTAGCCGTTCGGCTTGGGCGTCGAGATGTAGTCCTTGAAGCGGCCCGGCACGACGGGATACTTGCCGTGCAGCAGGCCGAGCGCCGCGTAGCAGGCGCCGATGTCGTCGACCACGACGCGGAAGGCCATGATGTCGGAGAGCTGCTCGAAGGTGACGTTCTTGCGCTGCATCTTCGACCAGATCGAATAGGGCGACTTCTCGCGCCCCTCGACCTCGGCGGTGACGCCGCCTTTGGCCATCGTCGCCTTCAGCTCGGCGACGATCTGGTCGACCATGGCGCTGCCCTGGTCGCGCAGGTAGCCGAGGCGCGCCATGATCGAGGCGCGCGCCTCCGGCTGCAATTCCTTGAAGGCGAGGTCTTCCAGCTCGTCCTTGAACTCGCGCATGCCGATGCGCTCGGCGAGCGGCGCGTAGATCTCCATCGTCTCGCGGGCGATGGAGCGGCGCTTGTCCGGGTTCTGGATGTAGTGCAGCGTGCGCATGTTGTGCAGGCGGTCGGCCAGCTTGACCAGCAGCACGCGGATGTCTTCCGACATGGCGAGCAGGAACTTGCGGAAGTTCTCCGCCTGCTTGGTCTGGTCGGACTGCAGCTCGATGCGCGACAGCTTGGTCACGCCGTCGACGAGCTTGGCGATCTCCTTGCCGAAGGTGCGCTCGATCTCCTCGTTCGTCGCGAGCGTGTCCTCGACGGTGTCGTGCAGCAGCGCCGTCACGATCGTCGCCGTGTCGAGCTTCATGCCGGTCAGGATGCCGGCGACTTCGAGGGGATGGGAGAAGTAGGGATCGCCCGACGCGCGCTTCTGCATGCCGTGCGCCTTCATCGAGAAGACGTAGGCGCGGTTCAGCGCGTCCTCGTCGGCGGTCGGATCGTAGGCCTTGACGCGTTCGACGAGTTCGAATTGGCGGATCATGTGCCAACCGCCTTAGGGCGGGTACTGGACTGGGGCTGCGACGCCGCGGCGCGGCGCGAAAGAGCGATCGAGGCGAAGGCTAGGTCTAGGCGATCAGGCGGAAGCGGCCGAAGGACGGCAGCGCGGCATTGGAAATATCTGACCGCGCTGCCCGTCATTCACTCCTCTTCGTCGGCGCTCTCCGGCGCGACATTGTCTTCGACGACTTCGCCGTCGGCGTCCGCCTCGGCTTCAGCGGCTTCCTCGGCCGCGTCTTCCTCGGCGTCGATGCCCAGCGCGTCGTTGCCGACCGCGAGCACTTCGTCGGCGATCTCTTCCTCGACCAGGCTGCGGCGGCTCGCCGGCTCGAGGCCGATGAGGTCGTCGCCGGCGGCGAGCAGGTCGGGGTTGTCCTCTTCCGGCTCGTCCTTCTCGACGTGCTTCTGGAGGTTTTGGATCAGGTGCGCGTTCAGGTCGTCGACCTGCACGCCGTCTTCGGCGATCTCGCGCAGCGACACGACCGGGTTCTTGTCGTTGTCGCGGTCGAGCGTCAGCGGCGAGCCGGCGGAAATCTCACGCGCGCGCTGCGCGGCCAGCAGGACCAGCTCGAAGCGATTGGGAACCTTGAGGACGCAGTCCTCGACAGTGATGCGGGCCATTGAAAGTCGGTCTCCAAACCTTTGGAAGAATTAGGCGATATATAGGTGCCGCGCCCCCGAAACGCAAGGCAAACCGCCGCATTTGCGGCCCCTGTGCGGCCCATGCGCCGCACCTGTGGCCGGCCGGCTACGGCGCCGGAAAGGGCCCCGCCGGCCCTAGCGATCCGCCAGGGGCCGGGTTTCCTGCCCCGGGTCGAGGGCGGCCAGCAGCTCGCCGATGGCCTGCCCGCTCGCCGGATGGCGCCAGGCCGGGGCCAGTTCCGCCAGGGGCCTGAGCACGAAGGCCCGGCCGGCCATGCGCGGATGCGGCAGCAAAGGGGCCGCCGGGCCGGGATTCACCATGTCATGATAGGCCAGCAGGTCGAGATCCAGGGTCCGCGCCCCGTTCACCACCTCGCGCGTCCGGCCGTAGGCGTCCTCGATCCGGTGCAGCAGCGCCAGCAGCGCGGCCGGCGGCAGGTCGGTCTCCACGGCGGCCACGGCGTTGACGAACCAGGGCTGGTCGGAAACCGGCACCGGCGCCGTCTCGATCCAGGCGGTTCCCGCCACCCGCAGGCCGGCGCGCTCCAGGTCGGCCAGGGCCGCCCGGATCGTCTCGCGCGGCGAACCGGCGCGGGATGATAAATTTGCCCCAAGTCCTATAAAAATCATGCGCTTATCTGTTCGCTTGCTTGTCCGGCGGCAGGATCGTTGCTAGACAATAGAGGAAGGTCAACGACGGCCGCCGTTATTTTACGGACCAAGGCCGCGTCTGTCGCATTTTCGGCTCGCCTCCGCACCTTCCTCCGGAAGCGCCGTTATTTATGGGATTTTCTCCATGATGCATTTCTACGCCCAGGACCGGATGGCCATGTTCATCGACGGGTCCAACCTCTACTCCGCCGCCCGCGCCCTCGGCTTCGACATCGACTACAAGAAGCTGCTCGGCGTCTTCGCCGGCAAGGGCCGCCTGATCCGCGCCTTCTATTACACGGCGCTCACCGACGACCAGGAATATTCGCCCATCCGCCCGCTCGTCGACTGGCTCGACTACAACGGCTACACGATGGTGACGAAGCCGGCGAAGGAATACACCGACGCCACCGGCCGCCGGAAGATCAAGGGCAACATGGACATCGAGCTCGCCATCGACGTGATGGAGATGGCCGAGCGGCTCGACCACATCGTGCTGTTCTCCGGCGACGGCGACTTCCGCCGCCTCGTCGAGGCCGTGCAGCGCCGCGGCGTGCGCGTCAGCGTCGTCTCCACCATCCGCTCCTCGCCGCCGATGGTCGCCGACGAGCTGCGCCGCCAGGCCGACAACTTCATCGAGCTGCAGGACCTCGCCTCGCAGATCGCGCGCGTCCACAACGGCGCCCAGCAGATGCCGGCCGCCACCCCGGCCCGCCCGCAGCCGCAGGACACGGAAGAGACCGACGCCTTCTACGCGCAGCAGCAGAACCGCTGACGCCGCGCATCGGCCGCTTCGAGCTTCCGCCATGGCGAAGACCGACGCCTCGCGCAGCGCCGCGCCGCAGATCGCGGCATCCCAGATCGCAGCCTCCCAGCCTGGCCGCGACTGCCCGCTCTGCCCGCGCCTGCACGGCTTCCTGCAGGACCAGCGCAAGGCGCATCCCGACTGGCATAACGCGCCGGTGCCGTCCTTCGGCGCCGCCGACGCCAAGCTGCTGATCGTCGGCCTGGCGCCGGGCCTGCGCGGCGCCAACCGCACCGGCCGGCCCTTCACCGGCGACTATGCCGGCAAGCTGCTCTACCCGACGCTCATCAAGCTCGGCCTCGCCAAGGGCGAATTCCTCGAACGGCCCGACGACGGCCTGACGCTGGTCGACACGCGCATCACCAACGCCGTGCGCTGCGTGCCGCCGCAGAACAAGCCCGAGACGAGCGAGATCAAGACCTGCAACAATTTCCTCGCCACCGAGATCGCGGCGATGCCGAAGCTGAAGGCGATTCTGGCCCTAGGCGGCATCGGCCATTTCGCCGTGCTCGCCGCATTAGGATTGAAGCGCGCCCCCTACCCCTTCGGCCACGCCGCCATGCACGAACTGCCGAACGGCCTGATGCTGGCGAACAGCTACCACTGCTCGCGCCTCAACACGAACACGGGACGGCTGACGACGGCGATGTTCGAGGATGTGGTGAAGACGATTAAGTCTGCGATGCGCGATTCTTAATTCTTAGATTTGAGCCGCAGCAGGCTAACGCGCTAATCACCCGCACATTTATCGTGCAATCTGCTCATCGATGTTTGGTTAACCCCCCTGCATTCTCGAATACAAGAGCATGCATATCCAATATTCATCCAATCCATTCCGGGGGATACACCATGAAAATTAACATCGCCGCCATTGCGGTAGGCGCGTCGTTGGCGGCTCTGATCGCAACCTCGGCTCAGGCGCAAGAGTCCAACAATCGCTATCTGCGTATCGATTCCGGTTACTCCTTCTCGCGCGACGCGGGCGGTGATCTCGACACTGACGTCGATAATTCCTATATCGTCGGCGTCGGCGCTGGCTATCGCTTCAATTCCAACATCCGCGCCGACCTCACCGTCGGCTATCGCGGTGGTTATGAAGCAAAGGACACCCTCACGTCCGGCACTTTCACGGTGGACGCCGAAGGCGATGTCAGCAGCCTCGCCGGCTTGCTGAACCTCTATTACGATATCGGCAAATACGGCGTCTTCACGCCTTATGTCGGCGGCGGCATCGGCCTCTCGCGCAACAAGATCGACGACGTCGCTATCAGCTCGGGTGGTGTCGGTCTCGGCCAAATCGACGGCGACGACCGCATCAGCTTTGCCTGGCAGCTCAGCGCCGGCACGTCGATCGAGCTGAGCAAGGCCGTGAGCCTGGATATCGGCTATCGCTATATCGATCTCGGCAAAGCCGAAACGTCCGACAACGGTAATGCGGGCGGCACGCCGATTACCGGCCTTCACCAGGAAGGCGACCTGCGGGCCCACGAAGTGCAGGTCGGCATCCGCTTCGCCCTTTAAGCACTCTACTTGATAAAAAAAGCGCCCGGTTCGCCGGGCGCTTTTCTTATGCCCGCAGAGAGCGGACTACCCATACCTCTGCTCGGTCCATGGGTCGCCGACGTTGTGGTAGCCGCGCACTTCCCAGTAGCCGGGCTTGTCGCGCTCCAGGAAGACAATGCGTCTCACCCACTTCGCGCTTTTCCATAGATAGAGCTTGGGCAGGATGATGCGCGCCGGGCCGCCGTGCTCGGCGGTGATGGGCTGGCCCTGCCAGCTGTGAGCGATCAGCACGTCGTCGTCGTCGAAATATGCGAGCGGCACGTTCGTGGTGTAGCCGTCGTGGCTCTCGAAGCTGAGATGCGTCGCCGTCGGCTTCGGCTTGACCAGCGCCAGCAGATGCCTCGCCGAGACGCCTGCCCACTTGTTGTCGTAGAGCGACCAGGTGGTGACGCAGTGGATGTCGGAGATATCCTCGACCTGCGGCTGGGACATGAAGTCGGCCCACTGCCAGACAAGCGGCGCCTCGACGGCGCCGTCCACTTCCAGCTTCCATTTCTCATGGGGGATCTGCGGCTGCAGGCCGAGGTCGAGCACCGGCCATTTCTCGACCAGGCGCTGGCCCGGCGGCAGGCGCTGCTTGTGGCCGGCGTCCGCTTGGCCGGTCAGATGCCGGCCGGCGGCAGCTTCCGCCTGCTTCTTGCCGATCAGCTTGTCCTTGATGCGGCCGAGAATCGGGATGCCGCCGTCGTTCTTGGAATCGTCGTCCGCCATGCTGCCCCCTGCCCGTTTCCGAAAGTCTAGGGTCGGACCGGGGCGGCGTCCATCGGCTTAGGACGGCTCACGCCTGACGCAGCGCGAGGCGATCAGCTCGACGGGGATGACGAGGCCGTAGCCGTCGTAGTCCGGGTCTTCGATGTCGTCCTCGTCGACCAGGGTGGCCTCCCAGTCGGCATAGGGGTCGGCCTCGGCGATGACGGCCTGGGACTCCTGGAGGAATTCGACGACGACGAAGCGCAATCCGCGCGGCAAGGTCTTGTCGTAGCCCGCCGTCGCCGGCGTCTTCCACAGCGTCAGGACTTCGGCGTCGAAGACCTTCATGACTTCGTAGCGCTCGCCTTCCTTGGGGATCAGTTCTTCGTCCGACATCGCCTTCTCTCTCGCTCTTAACTCTTGTCGCGCCCTGGCTCTTGTCGCGCCTAGCTTTTATCGCGCATGGTGCGCTGCTTCTCGCGGCTCCAGTCGCGCTGCTTCTCGGTCTCGCGCTTGTCGTGCTGCTTCTTGCCCTTTGCCATGCCCAACTGCACTTTCGCCAGGCCGCGCGGGTTGAAGTAGATCAGCAGCGGGATCGCCGTCATGCCTTCGCGGCTGATGGCGCCGAAAATCTTGTTCACCTCACGCGCGCGCAGCAGCAGCTTGCGCGGCCGGCGCGGCGCATGGTTGTTCAGGTTGCCGTGCTTGTATTCCGGGATGTGGGCGTTGAGCAGCCACAGCTCGCCGTTCTGCTCGGCGGCGTAGGCGTCGTTCAGGCTCGCCTGGCCCGCGCGCAGCGACTTCACCTCGGTGCCGAGCAGCATGATGCCGGCCTCGAGCGTGTCCTCGATGAAGTAGTTATGCCTCGCCTTGCGGTTCTGGGCCGCGATGCGATCGGGGCTGACTTCGCCCTTCGCCATGGTCGCCTGTACCCTTCGTTTCCTGGCCCTACGACTATTTCAGCAGCCCGACGCCGCGCAGCGCGTCGCGCACGGCCGTCTTCGAGCTCTCGGCGATCTCGCAGAGCGGCAGGCGCAGCTCGTCGGCGCACAGGCCCATCAGGCCGGCGGCGTACTTCACCGGGCCGGGGCTCGATTCGACGAACATGGCGTCGTGCAGCGGCATCAGCTTGTCGTTGATCTTGTAGGCGGCGGCGTAGTCGCCCTTCATCCAGGCGTTCTGCATGTCGGCGCAGAGGCGCGGCGCCACGTTCGAGGTGACGGAGATGCAGCCATGGCCGCCCTGCGCCAGGAACGGGATCGCGGTCGCGTCCTCGCCCGAGAGCTGGCAGAACTTGTCGTCGATGGCGAGGCGCGTCTTGACCGGGCGCACCAGGTCGGCGGTCGCGTCCTTCACGCCGACGATGTTCGGGTGCTTGGCGAGCTTGGCCATGGTCTCCGTCGTCATGTTGACGATCGAGCGCGCCGGGATGTTGTAGATGATGACCGGCAGGTCGACGGCGTCGGCGATCGCCATGAAGTGGCGGTAGAGGCCTTCCTGGGTCGGCTTGTTGTAGTAGGGCGTGACGTGCAGCGCCGCGTCCGCGCCCGCCTGCTTGGCGTGCTGCGTCAGCGAGACCGCTTCGTCGGTCGAGTTCGAGCCGGCGCCGGCGATGACGAAGGCGCGGCCCTTGGCCACCTCGATGCAGAGCTCCACCACGCGGTGATGCTCCTCGTGGGTGAGGGTCGGCGATTCGCCCGTGGTGCCGCAGGGCACGAGGCCGTGGGTGCCTTCCTTGATCTGCCAGTCGACGAACGACTGGTAGGCCTTCTCGTCCACTTTCCCACCCTTGAACGGCGTGAGAAGAGCGGTGATAGACCCCTTGAACATGATCGGCTCCCGAGAATGACGGCTGAGGATGAGAGGGCGGACAGGGCTGCCATTTGGGGCTTGGACCCCTGGCTTTGTAGGGCCCGACCGCGGAACGGGGCGAAAGATAGACGCCCAGCCCTGCCGCCGCAAGGCGCGCGCGGCTAGGAAAGGATGGGTTGGCGAGGAAGGGCTCGCGGACGCCCCCTCCCGCCCCTCCGGGCCATTCGGGCCGCGCCTGTTCCGGCCGCACTTGGCGCGCACCGCCGCGGCGCTTACAATGGCGCGTCGCACGGGGGCCGCTTCTGACGAGAAGTGCCGCCAGGAAGTGGAACGCGGCCCCGTCACCCGCCGGCTAACGGCGCGCAGGGCCCAAGACCGGGTACAGCTTTTGTTGATGCGCTTCGTCCGCGCGGCGGTTGTCGCCGCGCCCCTGGGCTTCGCCGCCCTCGCCGCCGCCTGGCCGTCGCCTGCCCGGGCGCAGACGGCCGCCGAAAAGGCCGCCGCGCCGCAGATGCTCGCCGCCGCCGACCGCCGCAACTGGGCCGAAGCGCGCACCATCGCCGCCCGCTCGCCGCTGCTGACCAAGCTCGAAGCCTGGATCGAATACACCACCCCGGGCAACAAGGCCTCGTTCGACGAGATTTCCGCCTTCCTGCGCGACAACCCCTCCTGGCCGAGCCAGGCGCTGCTGCGCAGCAACGCCGAGGCGGCGATGACCCCGGACATCTCCGACAACACGGTGCTCAACTGGTTCGCCGGCGGCCCGCCGCGCACCACCCAGGGCCGGATGCGCCTGATTCTCGCCCTGGAGAACCGGGGCCGCCAGGAAGAGGCCGTCGCCTACATCCGCAAGACCTGGATCGAGAGCAACTTCGGCGTCGAGCAGGAAAAGGACTTCCTCAAGCTGCACGGCGGCCAGCTGCGCAAGCAGGACTACCTGGACCGCGTCGACCGCCTGCTGTGGGACGGGCGCGGCTGGGAGGCCGAGCGCATCCTGAAATACGTCGACAAGGGCCACCAGCTCGCGGCCCAGGCGCGCATCCAGCTGCGCGGCATGGGCAGCGGGGCCGAAGCGGCTCTGCGCAAGGTGCCGAAGGAGCTGCTCAACGACCCGGGCGTGATCTACGAGCGCCTGCGCTGGCGCCGCCGCAAGGAGCTCGACGTCGAGGCCCGCCAGCTGCTGGTCAACCCGCCGAAGGACCTCGGCGGCCATGCCGACGCTTGGTGGAGCGAGCGCGCCATCCTCGCCCGCCGGGCCCTTCGCACTGGCGAAGCCAGCGTCGCCTACGACCTCGTCGGCCGGACGAGCCAGGCGACAGGCACCGCGCTCGCCGAGTCCGAATGGCTCGCCGGCTGGATCTCGCTGCGCTTCCTCAATAACCCGGCGCGCGCCTACACCCATTTCGTGCGCCTGCACGACAACGTGCGCTATCCCGTCTCGCAGTCGCGCGGCGCCTACTGGGCCGGCCGCGCCGCCGAGGCCAAGGGCGACAAGGCGCTCGCCGCCGAGTGGTACAAGAAGGCGGCGATGCACGTGACGAGCTTCTACGGCCAGCTCGCCGCCGTGAACCTGCGCGACGACGTCGCCACCCTGCTGCCGCGCGACCCGACGCCGACGGCGGAGCTGCGCAAGAGCTTCAACGAGCGCGAGCTGGTGCGCGCCGCCCGCCTGCTCGTCCAGGCCTCCGACCGGCGCTGGCTGCGCGGCTTCATGCTGGCGCTGGTCGACCAGCTCAAGGCGCCGGAAGAGCAGGAACTGGTCGCAGAGATGGCGGTCGACATGGGGCGGCCCGACCTCGCCGTCAGCGCCGCCAAGTCCGCCGTGCGCGGCGGCGTGCAGCTCGTCTCGACCGGCTATCCGCTGAAGGGCCTGCCGACGGGCGACGCCGGCGGCGTCGAGCGCGAGCTGCTGCTCGGCCTGATGCGCCAGGAAAGCGCCTTCGACATGCAGGCCGTCAGCCCGTCGGGTGCCCGCGGCCTGATGCAGATCATGCCCTCGACCGCCAAGGGCCTCGCCAAGCAGACCGGCCTGCCCTACGAGCAGGACCGCCTGACCAGCGACCCCAGCTACAACGTGGCGCTCGGCAGCCACTACCTCGGCGACCTCATCAACGACTTCAACGGCTCCTACGTCATGGCCGTCGCCGCCTACAACGCCGGCCCGGGCCGCGTGCGCGCCTGGATCAAGGCCTACGGCGACCCGCGCGCTGGCGCGCTCGACATCATCGACTGGATCGAGCTGATCCCGTTCGACGAGACGCGCGACTACGTGCAGCGCGTGCTGGAGAACACCCAGATCTACCGCACGCGCCTCGCCCAGGGAAAGCCGGTGACGCTGACGCTGAAGGACGACCTCGACCGTCCGCGCCGCGGCGCCATGCGCTGACCGCGCTAATGACGGAAGCCAGCGTCACCGTCGAGGACATCGAAGCGGCCGCGCGCCGGCTCGACGGCGTCATCGTCCGCACGCCGCTGCTCGAATCGCCGCTGCTCAACGAACGCCTCGGCGGCCGCCTGCTGGTCAAGGCCGAGTGCCTGCAGCGCACCGGCTCGTTCAAGATCCGCGGCGCCTACAACCGCATCGCCCAGATTCCCGAGGCCCGGCGCAAGGACGGCATCGTCGCCTATTCGTCCGGCAACCATGCGCAGGGCGTCGCGGCGGCGGCCCGCCTCCTCGGCGCGCCCGCCGTCATCGTCATGCCCGCCGACGCGCCCGCCCTCAAGATCGCCAACACCCGCGCCTTGGGCGGCGAGGTCGTGCTCTACGACCGGCTGCGCGAAAGCCGTGAAGCCATCGGCGCGCGCATCGCCGCCGAACGCGGCAGCATCGTGGTGCCGCCCTACGACGATCCGGACGTCATCGCCGGCCAGGGCACCATCGGCCTGGAGGTCGCGGCACAGGCCGCCGAACTGGGCGCTGCGCCAGACGCCATCCTCATCCCCTGCAGCGGCGGCGGCCTGGCCAGCGGCATCGCGACGGCGGTCGCCGCGCGCCTGCCCCGCATCGAGGCCTATACGGTGGAGCCGGCCGGCTTCGACGACATGGCCCGCTCGCTCGCCAGCGGCGCGCGTGTAAGCAATCCGCCGCTCGGCAGCGGCGCCACGTCGTTCTGCGACGCGCTGCTGGTGCAGACGCCGGGCGAGATCACCTTCCCCATCGCCAGGCGGCTGATGGCCGGCGGCTTCGCCGTCGACGACGCCGCCGTGGCGCGCGCCATGGCGGCCGCCTTCGAGAGCTTCAAGATCGTCGTGGAGCCCGGCGGCGCGGTCGCGCTCGCCGCCGTTCTGGAAGGCTTGACGGAGATGAAGGGCCGCACGGTCGTCGCCGTCTGTTCCGGCGGCAACGTCGACGCGGCGACCTTCGCCGCCGCGCTGAAGCGGGCCTAGGCCCGGCTCACATCCGAAATCAGGCCGCGGTGGCCTCGGCCGGCCGCGTGTCCTGCACGGCCTCGGCGTCGGACGGCGCGTCCGCCACTTCGGTCGTCGCCTCGGGGATCACGTCCTCAGGCTCGACCAGGATGACGGTCGCGATGTGGCTGCAATGCCCTTCGAGGAAGGCGCCGGATTCGACCACCAGGTTGCTGTGCACCACGTCGCCGATGACGCGCGCGGTGGCGCCCAGCACGACGTTCTGCGCGGTGATCTGGCCGTTGACCTCGCCCTGGATGTAGACGCTGTCCGCCTCGATCGCGCCGTTGACGGCGGCGCCCTGGCTGATGCTCAGGGTGCGGCTCTTCACGTCGCCCTGCACGGTGCCGTCGACCTGCACGTCGCCCGCGCTGACCAGGTTGCCGACGATGCGCAGGCTGGCGCTGATGATCGAGGGAACCTGGTTGCGCGATTCCGCCTTGGCGCGCAGCGCCTCGGGATCGGACTTAGCCTTTGAAAACATAACGCCCTGCCTGGATGAATTTCATGGGGTCGATCGGCTTGCCGTTGAACTGGATCTCGTAGTGCACATGCACGCCGGTCGCGCGGCCGGTGTGGCCCATCAGCCCGATCTGCTGGCGGGTCGTCACCGTCTGGCCCTTCTGCACCAGGATGCCGCTGAGATGGCCGTAGCGCGTGATGATGCCCATGCCGTGGTCGATGTCGACCGAAAGGCCGTAGTCGCCGTTCTTGCCGGCCGCGACGACGATCCCCGGGCCCGTGCTGTAGATCGGGGCCTTCATCTGGCCGCTGAGGTCGACGCCGGGATGGAAGGCCGCCTTGTTGTTGAACGGATCCTTGCGGGTGCCGAACGGGCTCATGACGAGGTAGTTGTCGGTCGGCGTCGCCAGCGGCAGGCGGCGCACGATGAGCTGCAGGTTGTCCCAGCGGTCGATGTGGCTGTTGAGCGCGGCGAGCGAGACGTCCTGCAGTTCCGGCTCCGCCGTCGCCGGCGCCTTCTTGCCCTTCACGGGCTTGGCACGCGTCGCGGCGGCGACGAACGGACCGCCGATGCCGGCCTTCGTGTCCGCGTTGGCCAGCAGGCGCTCGGGGTCGAGGCCGGTCAGGCCGATGATCTCGCGCGCTTCCTCGATGCTGCCGACGGTGCGCGCCGCCAGCTTGTCGAGCACCTTCTTCTGGCCGGTCTGCAGGTCCTGCAGGCGCTGCTCGAGTTCTCCGGCGCGCGCCTGCATGCGGCCATGCTCCTGCAGGACGCGGGCGCGCTCGGCGATTGCCGTCTGCAGCTCGCCGGTGCGCGACGTCAGGTCTCCGGCCAGGCGGTTCTTCTCGTCCGTCGCGCTCGCCAGCTTGTCCTCGAGCTGCTTGATCTGCGCGCGCAGCGCCTCGCGCGAGGCGACGATGCGCGTCCGCTCGGCTTCGCTGCTGTCGAGCTGGCTGTTCAGCTGGCCGAGGCTGTCGCGCAGGGAGCCGTTCTGCTCCAGCACGCCGAGCAGGTAGGCCTGCTTCGCCTCAAGGCTCTGGGTGATCAGCTTGTAGCGCGTCTCGGAATCGTTCGTGTCGGCCTGCAGCGTGCGGTAGGCATTTTGGACGCGGGCAAGCTCGGCGTTCTTCGCCGACAGGATGCTGTCGTTGAAGACCTGCACGGCGGCGCTGTAGGCCATCCAGCCGAGCAGGCTCAGCAGGCAGGCGGCGATGACGAGCTGGGCGTTGCGGCTCAGACGCAGGAAGCGGACTTGGCCGTTGCTGCGGAGCAGGATCTCGCGTTCAGGGAAAGCGCGCGCGACGCCGCGCGCCACGGCTGCCACCGCGGCTTTCATCGTGCGCTTTACGCGACCGTCTTCCCCTTCGGTCGCGAAAGACCAGGTGGCTCCTGGTGTCAGCAAGACTTCCCCGTCTTGGTCGTGGCTGTAATGACCCCTACTTGAGCCGAGCCGACGTGGACGGGCCGTTCGCCCAGTCCCGCGCCTGCCCCGAGGCGGCCCCCGCTTCGCACGTCGTCTGCACCTTCCCCGTGCCGACGCCGCGTTTCCCCGTCGCGGTGACCGCGGCTCTTGCAAAAGCCGCGACTGTCGCCGTCACGACCGCAGTGAAATGATGCGGTGCAACGGAACCAGGAGACCGTAGCCAATCCCCCGCGCCTCTTTCAAGCGCTTTGACTCCCGTGTCATCCCCATGAAATGAAAAGATAAAACCGAATCGGTTCAAATGTTTGGGAAGTTGAGAGCCTTTGCCTGAAGAATCAGCGCTCTAGGGAACTGCCCTCAGAGTAAGCATTCGGATTGCGCCAAACGTATAGGGCCGTCAGGAATACGGCGAGCATCAGCACGACGCCGACCAGCAGGAAGCTCGCCCGCGTGCCGACCAGCTCGATGGACGCGCCCATGATGAGCGGGACCACCAGGGAGGAGACGCGGTTCACCGTCGTGCGCAGGCCGACGCTCATGCCCTGCTGCTGCGGGCTCACCGCGTTGGAGAGCAGCGACAGCAGCGTCGGGAAGCAGAGCCCCATGCTGACGCCGTAGCCGGCGCCGAAGAGCATCAGCAGCCAGAAGTTCGTCATCAGCGGCGTGATCGCCATGCAGATCACGGCGGTTCCCGAGCCGATCAGCATGAGCCATACCGGCTTGATGATCCGTTCTGGCAGGTTGATCAGCGCGGCCGGGCCGGAGATCAGGTTGGCGCAGGCGACCAGCGTGCCGATCAGCGTGCCGGACATGCCGATTTCCTGCAGGTAGACAACGTAGAACGACGACTGCAGGCCGAACACGGCGATGCGCATGAAGGTGAAGATCATCACCAGGGCGATCACCGGAATCGCGCAGAGCGCGAAGGCGCGCACGTAGTCCGAGCCGCGCGGGATCAGGTCGGAGGCGCGCAGCGGCTTGGCCGGCGGGTCGATGTCGCGCGGCAGGATCATCACCAGGATCAGCGTCGCCAGCGACCAGCCCGAGAGCGCCGCGAAGGCGCCGACGATGCCGACATGGTCCCACAGCACGCCGCCGAGCAGCGGGCCGGCGAAGGAGCCCGCGTTGGTGAAGAAAGTCACCCAGCCCGCGTGCTTGACGCTGCCGCGCGCGAGCTGGCCGTAGAGCGTCTGCGAGCCGACCCAGGTCAGCCCCTGCGTTAGGCCGGTCACGAGCTGCAGCAGGATCAGCGCGCCGATCCAGGGCATGTAGGGATAGAGCGGAAAGGTCACCAGCGTGATGACGGAGAAGAACAGCATCACCCGGCGGGTGCCGAGCCGGTCCATCAGCACGCCGCCGTGGATCGACAGCAGCATAGGCAGCAGCGAGCGCGCGCTGACGGCGATACCGATCCAGAGCGGCGAGGCGCCGAGATGCACGGCCCAGAGCGAGACGATGACGGCGGCCATCGGCACGGTGCTCAGGCTGAAGAACGACGTGCCGTAGATGGCGACGAGGATGCGCAGGGAGGAAGTGAGTTTCGCGGGCGGCTTGGCGCCGGCGTCAGGGGATGCGGACATGAAACCGAGGGGGGTCGATCGTGGGGGCCAGGCCGCGCGGCGCCGCGGCGCTGCCGGGCCTTGGATGGGATACCCGCTACTTAGCCTAACTACCGGCAGCGGCAAGGTTTTTTTCCGCTTCTGGCCGCGCGGCGTGCCGCCAGCTGGAACGGCCCGTCACTTTCCGAAACCCATAGCAGAGTGAAAACGAATGGGTTATGAATTCGCTGTTTATAAACAGGGTTTTCGCGCCGGTTTTCACAACGAAACCGACGGCCCCTGACCATCTCTTTCGTTAGGAGTCAGGCGATATGGCCGACGACGTCATTAAAGACACCGAGACAGACACCTACATTAAGCCGGGCGAATCCGGCCACAATCAGGGCAAGGAAGTGGTGTGGGAGCGCTGGCAGAAGAAGCGCACCTTCGTCCGCGCCCTCGAAGGCACCTACGGCGAGGTCTACAAGAGCCTGTTCACCCAGCCGCGCGTCTACACGACGACCGACTGGAAGTGGAAAGGCGGCCCGCACAACTACGGCAAGAAGATCATCAATCCGCAGTCGGTCGAGATCGCGCAGTCCATCGAATGCCATGTCGACTGCTACGCGCCGGGCGGCTACGGCCAGAAGCACGGCCACATGAACTCCGCCGTGTTCTACGTCCTCAAGGGCAAGGGCTACGACGTGCATGACACCGTGAAGCTTCCCTGGGAAGCCGGCGACGCCTGCATCGTCGAGAACGGCTGCGTCCACCAGCACTTCAACGCCGACCCGAAGAACGACGCCGTCGTGCTCATCATGAAGGCGAAGCCGCTCTTCCTGTTCATGCACATGATCTTCCAGAAGATGGTCCAGTACCCGCCGACCACGCCGCCCCCGGGCGCCGAGAACTATCAGCCGCCGACCAACCTCTAAGGCCGGCTGCCGATTAGGCAGGCATTCATTCACTGAGCGCCGCCGCGACGTCGCGCGGCGCAGGATCTGGAAGAGAGAATCACATGTACGCTGACGAGAAAGCGAAGGCGAAGTCCTCCGTGTTCTGCAACTACTACGCCGAGGGCCTGGCCGAGTCCGCGCAGTTCCGCAAGGACTACAAGGAAAACTACAAGAAGGTCATCAAGTCGCATGAGATGCCGATGGAGCGCTCGCCCGACGGCCTGATCAAGCACATCATCCACGAGAAGATGAAGACCACCGAAATGTGCGTCGACATCTACATGCAGTTCCTCGAGGGCGGCAAGTCGACCGGCAAGACCCGCCACCTGACGGAAGAGATCGCCTTCATCGTCGAGGGCAAGGGCTACGACCTGCACTGGGACGTGGAGTTCGACTGCAAGGACAAGTTCGAGTGGGAATGGGCCGCGACGCCCAAGAAGTTCGAGTGGAAGGAAGGCGACTTCCTCTACATCCCGCCCTACGTCTCGCATCAGCGCTTCAACGCCGACCCGAAGAACGACGCGCGCATCGTCGTCATCAACAGCCGCATCGTGAAGAAGATGGGCTTCGACTGGTTCGAGCAGCTCGAGAACGCCGAAGGCTTCTAAGCGAAACGCCTGCAAAGGCGACCGTTAATTGCGAGATGATCGCAACTGAAAGGGCTCCCGGCATGCCGGGGGCCCTTTTCCTTTGGGCCGCCCCATTCCCGGCTTTGCAAGGTCCGGGCGGTTTCATAATATGGAGCGGTGCGGAGAACGGCGCCAAAGCCGGCAAAAACGAACGAAGCTCCGCAGCGATGACCGAAAAAAGCGTTCGACGAGAAAAGCCGCCTCAAGCGGCGCGCGACAGGGAAGCTTCATAGGACCGGGGAACCTTCACGCACGACGTGGGACCGGCCCGCAACGTCAGGGAACCTCGTTCCATGGGTAAAGCGCATTCGGTCTCGTCCGTCCGCGGGAGCGCTCCGCGATGATGGACACCATGTTCAGTTCGCTCTTCACGCTGCTCACCACCGGCCACCTCATGTTCCTGATGTGCGTCGGCGTGCTGATCGGCATCTTCGTCGGCATCACGCCGGGCATCGGCGGGCGCCTGTCGATCGCGCTGGCGATCCCCTTCGTCTTCGGCATGGACATGGTGGCGGGCGCGGTCCTGCTGCTGACCATGCACGCGGTGAACGGCACCAGCGGCCAGATCTCCAGCATCATGTTCGGCGTGCCGGGAGACGGCGACGACGCCGCGACCACCATCGACGGCTACCCGATGGCCAAGAAGGGCGAAGCCGGCCGCGCACTCGGCGCCAGCATGACGGCCTCGGGCGTCGGCGGCATCATCGGCGCCGTCGTCTTCGCCGTCATGATCCCGGTGCTCGAGCCGGTCGTGCTGTCCTTCAGCCCGGCGGAGTTCTTCCTGCTGGCGCTGCTCGGCATCACCTTCATCGCCGTGCTTGCCGGCGGCAAGCACTTCCTCAAGGGCATCATCGTCGGTTTCTACGGCATCATGCTCTCGACCATCGGCATGGACCCGGCGACCGGCATCTCGCGCTATTCCGGCGACTTCCTGTTCCTGTGGGACGGCCTCAGCCTCGTCACCGCCGTGCTGGCGCTGTTCGCCGTGCCGGAGATGATCGCGCTCGCCGTCAAGGGCGGCTCCATCGCCGCCGTCTCCGACAGCGGCGTGCGCTTCACCTACCGCCAGATCTTCGACGGCGTGCTCGAAGTGCCGCGCCACTGGTGGCTGACGCTGCGCACGTCGATCATCGGCGCCGTCATCGGCATGATCCCCGGCCTCGGCGGCTCCGCCGCGGCCTGGATCTGCTACGGCCACGCGGTGCAGAGCTCCAAGACGCCGGAACGCTTCGGCAAGGGCGCCGTCGAGGGCGTCATCGCGCCGGAGACCGCCAGCAACGCCAAGGAAGGCGGATCGCTGCTCCCTACCCTCTTCTTCGGCATCCCCGGCTCCTCGGGCATGGCCGTGCTGATGGGCGCCTTCCTCATCCTCGGCATCCAGCCGGGGCCGACGCTGATCACCAACAACATGAACCTGGTCTGGACCCTGATCTGGGCGCTGGTGGTCGGCAACGTCATCGCCGTCTGCTTCCTGCTCTTCGTCGCCCGCTGGGTCGCCGTCCTCACCTTCGTGAAGGGCTCCCTCATCGTCCCCTTCATCCTGGTCGTGACGGTGTTCGGCGCCTACATCAACGAAGGCCAGTGGGAGAACCTGGTCATCCTCGTGATCCTCAGCGCCATCGGCTACGGCCTGTTGCGCTTCGGCTGGCCGCGAGCCCCGTTCGTCATCGGCCTGGTGCTCGGCAAGATCGCCGAAGAATCGCTCAACAAGGCCCTGTCGCTGTGGGGCGTGAGCTTCTTCACCCGCCCGCTGTCGATGGTGCTGATCGGCCTCATCGTCCTGACCATCGGCTACGCGATCTACAAGAACCGCAAGCCGAGCCACGTTCCGTCGGAGGCCAGCCTCTATGAGTAGCAGCATGAACGCCGGCAAGATCGGCATGAACCTGGTGATGCTGGCCATCTTCACCGTGATGGTCGGGATCGCCACGCAGTACCCGCCCCAGGCGCGCTTCATGCCCTTCATCGTGGGCTTCCCCGGCATCGTCATGTGCCTGATCCAGCTCTTCCTCGAGATCAAGGCCATCCGTGCCGGCGAAAAGGGCGACGAGGACGACGGCCGCAGCGAGATCGAGAAGGCCCAGGACGAGGTGTCGCGCATCACCGGCCGCAAGATGGACTTCCATGAGGCCGACGGCCCGCTCGCCGTCGAGGTCGAGACCGTCGGCGGCAGCCGCCTGCATCGCGAGGCCGTGGTGTGGGGTTACTTCCTGGGGCTGATCGGCAGCATACTGCTGTTCGGCTTCTGGCTGTCGGTGCCCGTCTTCATCCTCTGCTTCCTTCGCTTCTTCGCGGAGCGCAGCTGGCGTTTCTCCCTTTTGCTGACCGTGGCCGCCACGGCCATCCTCTATTGCGCCTTCGTGCTCGGCCTCAAGGTCGTCCTGCACGAGGGATTCATCACCGAGGCGATCAACGACAGCCTCGGCCTCTACTGAGAACAAGCGTCAAGAAGACGATGGCGGATCAACCGCCTCGGCCTTTCAACAGGAGGATTAAGACAATGGACAAGCTCAATCCGCGTGCCGCTATCGCAGTGACCGTCGCGGTCCTCGCCGGCGCGGCCGCCATCGCCACCCCCGCCGCCGCCCAGTCCGGCGCGGATTTCTTCAAGGGCAAGACCGTCACCTACATCGTCGCCACCGCGCCCGGCGGCGGCTACGACTTCTACGGCCGCCTCGTCACCGAGGCGATGCAGCGCTACCTGCCCGGCTCCACCTTCGTCGTGCGCAACATGCCGGGCGCCGGCCACATCATCGGCGCCAACGCGATCTACGCCTCGCGCGCCGACGGCCTGACCCTCGGCACCTTCAACACCGGCCTGATCTACAACCAGCTCGTCGGCCTCGAAGGCGTGAAGTTCGACCTCGCCAAGATGTCCTGGATCGGCAAGGCCGCCGCCGACCCGCGCGTGTTCGTCATCACCAAGGATTCGCCGATCCAGACCTACGACGACCTGAAGAAGTCCGCCCAGGTGAACTTCGCCACCTCCGGCGTCGGCAGCGCCTCCTACGTCGAAACCAAGATCCTGGCCGACTCGCTGCACCTGCCGATCAAGATCATCACCGGCTACAACGGCAACGACGACCAGATGGCCATGCGCCGCGGCGAGATCGTCGGCATCATCGGCTCGCGCTCGTCGTTCGACGACTTCAAGCAGAACGGCTACGGCAAGTACATCGTCCAGATCGGCGGCAACGAGAAGGACATCCCGCAGCTCTCCACCCTGGTCGACACGCCGGAAGGCAAGTCGATGGTCGCGCTCATCCAGTCGCAGAGCGACCTGTCGCGCTTCACCGCCGGCCCGCCGGCCATCCCGGCCGAACGCCTCGCCACCCTGCGCGCCGCCTACAAGAGCGCCATGGAGGACAAGGACCTGCAGGCCAAGGCGCTGAAGGGCGGCCGCCCGATCGAGGCGGCCTACGGCGACGACCTCGCCAACCTCGTCAAGGAGGCGATGAACCAGTCGCCGGAGACCGTCAAGCTGCTCGCCGCCGCCCTCGACGCCAAGCCGTCGGAAGCCAAGGCCAGCGGCCCGCTGCTCGACGTGGCCGACAAGGGCTCCAAGATCACCTTCGCCGCCGCCGACGGCAAGAAGGTCACCGCGTCTCCCAGCGGTTCGCGGACCAAAATCATGATCGCCGGCAAGGAAGCCAAGCGCGACGACCTGAAGGCTGGCCTCAACTGCGAGATCACCTACAAGGCCGACGGCGACATGGAACCGTCGAACATCACCTGCAAGTAATCTCCGCAGGATGCTAACCTGAGGCCGTCGGGGTTCGCCCCGGCGGCCTTTTCATTTCAGCGGCTTGCTCGTTTTATTCGATGAGGTTCTCATGACATTGATTCTCTCCAACGACGACGTCAGCAAGCTGCTGACCATGCCCGAGTGCATCGCCGCGCTCGAGGAGGCCTACGTCGAGCTGGCGGAGGGCCGTGGCGTCAACCGCACGCGCTCCGACACGCTCACGCCCACCACCTATCCCGATGCGACCTACGGCCTGAAGTCGATGGACGGCGTCGTCCCCAAGCTCGGCGTCGGCGCCGTCCGCATCAATTCCGACATCGTCACCTGGCCGCAGCGCGGCAACAACGTGCGCCGCGAAAAGGTGCCCGCCGCCCCCGGCAACCGCTGGGTCGGCCTGGTACTGCTGTTCTCGACCCACAACGGCGAGCCGCTCGCCATCTTCCCGGACGGCGTGCTGCAGCGTACCCGCGTCGGCGCCACCAACGGCCTCGGCGCCAAGTACCTGTCGCGCCCCGACGCCGAAACCGTCGGTATCCTCGGCTCCGGCTGGCAGGCCGGCACGCAGCTGCGCGCCGTCTGCTCCGTGCGCGGCATCAAGCGCATCCGCTGCTTCAGCCCGAACAAGGACAACCGCGAGAAGTTCGCGCGCGAGATGAGCGAGGACCTCGGCGTCACCGTGACGCCGGTGTCGCAGCCCGAGGACGCCATCAAGGGCGCCGACATCGCCATGTGCGCCACCAATTCCATCGACAACATCTTCTTCCAGCAGTGGGTCGAGCCCGGCATGCACCTGAGCGAGATCAAGCGGCCGGAGATCGAGAACGCCGCCCTGGCCAAGGCCGACCGCATCGTGATCCACACGCAGGACACGGCGCCGCTGCATTTCAGCACCAAGGGGCTGAACGTGTCCGAGAAGGTCAAGACCAAGGGCTGGGGCGCGGCGAAGGAGACGCTCGACATCACCAAGCTGCCCACCCTGCCCGAGCTGATCGTCGGCCGCGCCAAGGGCCGCGAGAAGCCCGAGCACGTCACCGCCTTCCTCAACAACCTCGGCATGGGCTTCCAGTTCGCCGCCGCGGGCTCGGTGGTCTACCGCAAGGCCAAGGAAGCCGGCGCCGGCCACGAGCTGCCGACCGACTGGTTCACTGAAGACGTGCATCCCTGACGACGCAACGGCCGGGGCATCCGCCCCGGCTGCCCGTCAGAGGATGATGCCGTTCTTGGGCTCCAGCAGCGGCGGCAGGCCGGTCTCGCCGAGCAGGTCGCGCAGCTCGATCTCCATGATCCGGCAGATCTGCGCCATGGGCACGTCGTTGGCGTTGCCCTCGAACGGGTTTTCCGTGCTGTCGCCCACCTGCATGAGCGACGTGTACATCCAGGAAATCGCCGCGCTGAACGGCACCACCCACCAGACCATGTGGCCCTGCATCCAGGCCGGGGCGACGAGGTTCAGCGCGTCGAACTCCTTCAGCATGCCGAACGGCAGCAGCAGGCAGAAGCTGCGCACGAAGATCGTGCTGACGACGGCATATTGCCGCGGATAGGGAAAATTCTTGATCCGCTCGCTTCTGCCCTGCTGGTCGAAGAACTCCTTGATGGCCTTCTCCATTTCGAGGAAGAAATTGATCGGGATGTCGCCGCGCTCGTACAGCCTTTTCACCGCCGCGCTCTGCAGCCCGAGAAGGCGCGTGGGCTTGTTGCGCGTGGCCAGGGCGTAGGCCAGCTCGTCGGCCGTGACGTAGGGCTCGATGGCGGCTTTGAGCGGGCTTTCCTTCTCGGGCACCGAATACCAGGCTTTCTGGTATTCGGCGTTCGCCGAGCCGCTCGCGAATTCCCACGGGCGCGCCCGGCGCAGCTGGTAGCGCAGCGCCGTCGCCCAGGCCAGATGGCGGTAGACGAGCTCCCGCGACGTCGCGCCGTCCTTCAGGAAGTCCCGGCACATGACGCCCCAGGCCCGGCTGGCGCTCAGGATCGAGGTCCAGACCTGCTGCGCCTCGATGGTCCGATTGTAGGTCTGCGTGTTCTTGAAGCCGACGATGAAGGCCGTCGCCGTGCCGATCACCGCCACCACGGTCCAGGGAATGGCGAGCCACTTCCAGCCGGCGAGCTGGTAGAGGGCAACGGGAACAACGGCCATGACCAGGAGCGCATAGATCTCCCGCCTCGTCCAGACGACGAATTCGGATAGGCGGTACGACTTCCCGACATGCATGAGCGCCCCCTGCTTCCTCGCGTTGCGGCGAAATTATCAGGCCCGGCGTTGCGGCGGATATGAAAAAGAAAGGGCGGGACCGAAGTCCCGCCCTTTTTCGTCTCGTCCGTCCGGTCCTCAGAGGCTCGGGATGCCCAGCGCCTTGATGGCCGGAAAGGCGGTGCCGACAAGCGTCGACGGCCAGGGGATGCTCAACAGCTGGTCGAACACCATGTAGACGAAGGCCGTCACGCAGATCGCGTAGGGGATCACGATCTTCCACGACTCCCGCGCCTCAAGCCGCATGAAGGCGACGATGAAGAGCGGCGCCGTCGGGATCAGGCCGATGGTCGCCATGGAAGCCATGAAGGCCACGAGCCAGCCGAAGAACACCAGGCTCCGCAGCGCGATGGTGCGCGGCGGCACGTGGGCCGTGTCCGACTCCAGGTCCATGTGGATCTTCTGCGAGGCTTCCTTGGTCGCCTTCGTGTCGACGCCTTCCATGGCCTGGTCGAGCAGGCCCTCGGCCAGGACGGCTTCGGGCCGGCGGAAGACCTGGTTGGCCAGGCTGCCGGCGCAGAAGACGAGGCCTGCGACGCCGACGATCATGGGGACGATCTTCGCGTCGAAGTTCCACTTGGAAGCCTGGTAGACCATCGTGCCGATGAGCCCCAGGAACACCAGGTAGAACAGGTTCGACAGCTTGAAGCGCGGCGCGCCGAAGTCCGTCAGCATGTTCTTCAGGCCGCCATGGCTGCGGATGTCCTGCATCACCGGACGCACGAAGCCGAGAATGGCCATCGCGAGCACGCCGATGACGACCGGACGCTCCAGCCAGTCGAGGCCGTAGCGCTCCACCGAGATGAACATGTAGCGCTCGATGATGTCGCCCAGCACCAGGCCGAGGATCAGCGGCGGGCGCGGCCACTTCATCTGCTTCATCGTCCAGCCGAGGTAGCCGAAGAACAGCAGGCAGTAGAGATCGCCCCACTGGCGCGAACCTTCGAAGGCGCCGATGTAGATGACGCTCAGGACGGCCGGGCAGATCAGCGTGTAGCGCAGGGTCGCCAGCTTGGCGAACCAGCCCGACCACAGGTAGCACATGCCCGCGCCGACGATGTTGGCGATCGCGATCGACCACACCATCGAGTAGGTCACGTTCAGGTTCTTGCCGAGCATGTCCGGCCCCGGGACGAGCCCGTGGATCAGGAACGCGCCGAGCAGGATCGCCATGCCGGCGCCGCCGGGAACGCCGAACGCCACCGTGGTGACCAGCGAGCCGCCTTCCTTGGCGTTGTTGGTCGCCTCGGAGGCGATGACGCCGCGCACGTCGCCCTTGCCGAAGGTCTGGCTCGCGCCTTTCTCCGTCTTGAGCGCGTGGCCGTAGGCCAGCCAGTCGACCACCGAGCCGCTGATGCCGGGCACGGCGCCGAGGCCGGCGCCGATCCAGGAGCAGCGGATGATGAGCCACCAATGCCGGAAGCAGTCGCGGATGCCCGCGGCCATGCCGGCCTTGATGTTGTACTTGGCGTCGCCCGCGATGGCCGTGCGCGCGATCGCGAGATCGCAGAGCTCGGGCAGCGCGAAGAGGCCGAGCGTCGCCGGCACCAGCGGCAGGCCGTCCCACAGGTAGAGGCTGTCGAGGGTCCAGCGCAGCGTGCCGGTCTGCGGGTCGGAGCCGATCATGGCGATCATGATGCCGAGGCAGCCGGCGACCATGCCGCGCAACGGCGCCGAGCCCGACAGCACCGCCACCATCGAAATGCCCAAGACGGAAAACGCCAGCAGCTCGGGCGAGCCGAGATAGAGCATCACCGGCCGCAGGATCGGGATCGAGATCGCGAGCAGCATGGCGCCGAAAATGCCGCCCATCATCGACGACATGTAGGCGGCGCTGAGCGCACGCCCGGCCTCGCCCTTCTTCGCCATCGGGAATCCGTCCAGCACCGTCGCCGCGGAGGCTGCACCTCCGGGCACGCCGAACAGGATTGCCGGGATCGGATCGCCGGTCGCCGTGGTGGCGCCAAGGCCGAGCAGCAGCGCGAAGGCGGAGTAGGGGTCCATGCCGAACGTGAACGGCAGCAGCATCGCGGTGCCCGCGAGCCCGCCGATGCCCGGGACGATGCCGAGCACCAGCCCCATCATGCAACCGGCCATCAGGAACATCAGCCGGTGCGGCTCCATCAGCGTGATGAACGCCTTGCCCGCGGCTGCCGCCATGAAGGCTGCATCTGCTCCGATGCTTTCCATCCCTAGCCTTTTTGGTTCCTGAAACGCACGAACTTCATCGTTACGGCTTTACGGCCGCAGGTTTGGCCGACAGTGCCTGCCGCGCCCGTTGGACCAGGTGCGGCGGGGTTGCATACAGGTCCGATACCAGCTTTTGCAACTCGTCGCCGGGCATCGGGTCGACGTCGAGGTGCATCTTGTCCGCTTCCGCG
>DASYCO010000073.1:0-4107 GCA_036500145.1 Alphaproteobacteria bacterium
GCGCTTGAATACAAATGTATTCAAGCGCCGCGCTTCCGCCTTCAAAAATCAGCATAAACATTGCGGAACTCATACTTAACAAGATGGGCCGCTTGATCCTGTCGGCCCCACGCGGCGGAGTCAGGCAGGACACAAGTCTTAGGGAACCGTTGCCGCCCTTCAACGACCTGTTAATATCTCTCCGCCTTGAAAACCCTCATCGAATGTCGATATGCCGGCATGCGCGATGAGCGCGCTCGGCGTGTGGAGTCCGACTCGGGAAGGCCATGTCGCGCATCGAGACTCGGATGCGCCAGACGCAATGGAAAAGACGGATTCTGTGAAACAGCGGCGCATCCTCTACGTGGAAGACGACCCGACGCTGCGCATTTCGACCAGCGATTTGCTGCGCGACATCGGGCATGACGTGGTCGAGGCCGCCGACGCGCCGGCGGCGCTCGAATGGCTGCATGCCGGCCATCCCGTCGACGTCCTGCTGACGGACCTGCGGATGCCGCTGATGGACGGGCACCAGCTCGCCACCCGGGCGCGCGGCCTGCGGCCGGAGCTCATCATCATCTTCGCGACCGGCGCCAGCGACAGGACTGTCAGCGAGATCGCCCGCGACCGCCTTACCGGATGCCTGTTCAAGCCGTTCGGCCACAAGGAACTGGAAAAACTCCTGCAGACGCTCGGCTGACCGGCCGCGTCTCCCACACAGCGACATGCGCCCCGGGGACATCGTGCTCAAATCGGCTCGTCTATCCATCCTTCTCGTCGCCAGCCTTCTGGCCGCCTTGACCGCCGCCTTGGTCATGACAAACCTGTCCCTGCAGAACGACAGGGAGCTGAACGGCTGGGTCGCCCATACCTACGAGGTTCGGATCAAGGCCAACCAGCTTCTCGCCGACCTGGTCGAGGCCGAAACGAGCCGTCGCGGCTACATGATGAGCCCGCAGCCGCTCTACCTCGAGAGCTACCAGCGCAACGTCGCGGAGGCCAAGCAGAACCTCGAGGCCCTGGCGGCGCTCATCGTCGACAATCCCGAGCAGGTCGGCCAGATGCGCGTCGTGCGCAGCCTCGTCGAACGCCGCTTCGGGGAGATGGAAGAGGGCAACCGGCGCTGGGCCGAGCTGGGCCTCGCCGGCGGCGTGCAGCACCTGAACGACAGCGAGAACCGGGCCATCACCGCGCAGTCGCGCGGGGAGATCTTCAAGGTCATCGAGACCGAGAACCAGCTGCTGAGCGTCCGCCAGACGGCCGCCGCCGCCGCGTCGGGCCGCACGGAATGGCTGACCATCCTGATCTTCGGTCTGTCCGCGACGGGCATCCTGCTCACCACGCTCTTCCTCACGCGCAGCAACAACAAGCTCAACCGCGTCCAGGCGCTGCTCCGCACGCAGGCCGACACGCTGCAGAAGACCCTCGACACCTGCAACGAGGGCATCGCCGCCTTCGACCCCGACGGCCGCCTCTCGACCTACAACCGCAATTTCTTTGCATTGCTCGACTATCCCGAAAGCCTCGGGAAGGAGCGTGCCAACTTCTCCGACTTCCTCAGGCATGACGAGGAGCGCGACTTCAGCGTGCTCTCGAAGGTCTCGACCAGCGTCGAATCCTACGCCAAGCAGCAGACGACCATCGGCAGCCGCTTCATCGAGCTCTACCGCAACCAGATGCCGGACGGCGGCTTCCTGGTGGTCTGCGAGGACCTCACGGCGCATCACCATGCCAACGCCATCCTGCGCCAGTCGCAGAAGATGGATTCCATCGGCCACCTGACCGGCGGCATCGCGCATGACTTCAACAACCTCCTGCAGGTCATCGGCAGCAACCTCACGCTGCTGCAGCGCGACCTGAACCAGAGCCCGAAGGCGACCCAGCGCTACAGCCACGCCACCATGGCCGTCGAGCGCGGCGCCAAGCTGACCCGCCAGCTCCTGGCCTTCGCGCGCCGCCAGCCGCTCGAGCCGCACGCCATCAACCTCAGCCGCATCATCGGCGACACGACCGAGCTGCTGCGCCACAGCCTCGGCGAGGAGGTCGAGGTCGAGATGGTCGTTCCCGGCGGCCTGTGGAACACCCTGGTCGATCCGACGCAGGTCGAGAACGTCATCGTCAACCTGGCGATCAACGCCCGCGACGCCATGCCCGAGGGCGGCAAGCTCACCATCGAGCTCGCCAATGCCTACCTCGACGAGACCTACGCCTCCAAGCATGTGGAGGTCTCGGCCGGCCAGTACGTCATGCTCGCCGTCAGCGACACCGGCAGCGGCATGACCCAGGAGGTCGCCGAGCGCGCCTTCGAGCCGTTCTTCACGACCAAGGGCGCGCAGCGCGGCACCGGCCTCGGCCTGTCGCAGGTCTACGGCTTCGTGAAGCAGTCGGGCGGCCACATCAAGCTCTATACCGAGCTCGACCACGGCACGACCTTCAAGATCTACCTGCCGCGCACGCGCCAGCCCGACGAGTTCACTGATTCCGTGTCGCTCACGACGGCGTCCGGCGGCAGCGAGACCGTGCTAGTGGTGGAAGACGACGAGACCGTGCGCGCCGCCGCCTGCGACATGCTGACCGACCTCGGCTACAAGGTGCTGCAGGCCGAGAACCCCGACGCGGCGCTGGCCGTGCTGCGCTCCGGCGCGGGGTTCGACCTGCTGTTCACCGACGTCGTCATGCCGGGCGTGGTCTCGACCCGCGACATGGCGCGCGTGGCGAAGGAAATCCATCCGCGCCTGCAGGTGCTGTTCACCTCGGGCTACACCTCGAACTCCATCGTGCACGACGGCCGCCTGGACGAGGGCGTCTCGCTCCTGAGCAAGCCTTACACGAAGGACGAGCTCGCCCGTAAGATCCGCAGCGTCCTCGACACCGGGGACCAGCGCCAGAAGCCGCGCCAGCAACCTCTGACGAACGCTGCCGTCTCGCCGCTGCCTGCCAAGCCGGAAGCCGCGGTGGCGGCGGCCAACGGCCGGCTCCTCAACGTCCTGGTCGTCGACGACGAGCCCTTCATCCGCTTCGGCACCATCGACATCCTCTCCGACCTGAACCACACGGCGGAGGAGGCGGCCGACGCCGAGACCGCCCTTAAGCGGCTCGGCCAGGAACCGCCCTTCGACCTGCTGATCACCGACCTCAAGCTGCCGGGCATGTCGGGCGAGGAACTGGCCTCTCATGCGCTGCGGCACCACCCCAACATGCACGTGATCATCGCCAGCGGCTCCGATCCCGAACTGTCGCTCACGGAGAAATACGCGATCGAGCGGGTCACGGTGATGCGCAAGCCGTTCCAGGTGCAGGACCTCGAAGCGGCGCTGCGCCGGCTGCTCGGCTGACGCGCTGCGCGCCGAAACCGCCTGACGAGAATCAAAACGGCCTTGGACTCGCGTCCAAGGCCGTTTTCGTCGGCGCCGCGGAGCGGATTAGGCCGCGCGGATGTTCATCAGGAAGCCGTCGACCTGGCTGCGCAGAGTTGCCGACTGCTTGGCCAGCGCCGTCGCCGACGACAGGACCTGCGCCGAGGCAGCCCCCGTCTCGCCGGCGGCCTGCGTCACGTTGACGATGTTCGACGACACCTCACGCGTGCCGTCCGACACCTGCTGGGCGTTGCTGGCGATCTCCGCCGTCGCGGCGCCCTGCTGCTCGACGGCCGAGGCGATGGTCGTGGCGATCTCGTTGATGCGCACGATGGTGTCGCCGATGGTGCCGATGGCGGCCACCGAGTTCTGCGTCGCCGACTGCATCTCGGCGATCTTCGCGCTGATCTCCTCGGTCGCCTTGGCGGTCTGGCTGGCGAGGTTCTTCACCTCGGAAGCGACGACGGCGAAGCCCTTGCCGGCGTCGCCGGCGCGCGCCGCCTCGATGGTGGCGTTGAGCGCCAGGAGGTTGGTCTGGCCGGCGATGTCGTTGATGAGCTGCACCACGTCGCCGATCTTCTGGGCCGCTTCCGCCAGGCCCTGGATCTGCACGTTGGTGCGTTCGGCTTCTGCCACCGCCTGGGTCGCGATGTTGACCGATTCGCCGACCTGGCGGCCGATCTCGCTGATCGACGAGGCAAGCTCTTCCGACGCCGCCGCGACCGTCTGCACGTTGGTCGTGGCTTCCTCGGAGGCCGTCGCCACGGCGGTC
>DASYCO010000074.1:0-6438 GCA_036500145.1 Alphaproteobacteria bacterium
AGCGGGCTACAAGGAGGTGGCCCGGCTCGGGAAAGCCGGGACCGGACTCAGCGCCGGCCGCGACCGCCGTAGCCGCTAAAGCCGCCGCCTTGGTTTTGGCGGGGGCGCTGTCCGCCATGGGCCGGGCGCGAACCGCCGCCACCGCCGCGAAAGGGGCCGCGGGCCTGCGGGGGCTTCGGCGGGCCGGCGACGAAGGGCTGGTAGGCGAAGCCTTCGAGGCGCAGCTCGGGAATTTTCTGGCCGATGAAGCGCTGGATGTCGCGGATGTCGCCGGCGTTTTCCGGCGTGACCAGCGTGAACGCGTCGCCCACGGCCTGCGCGCGGCCGGTGCGGCCGATGCGGTGGACGTAGTCCTCGGCGTGGATCGGCACGTCGTAGTTGAACACGTGCGACAGGCCGACGACGTCGATGCCGCGGCCGGCGACGTCGGTAGCGACCAGCAGCTGAATGTCGCCGTTCTTGAAGGCGGCGAGGGTTTCGGTGCGCACGGCCTGGGCCATGTCGCCGTGCATGCCGGCGACCGAGAAGTCGTGGCGCTTGAGCGACTTGACGAGAATGTCGACGTCGACCTTGCGGTTCGAGAAGATCAGCGCGTTGGTGACGGTCTCGGAACGGATCAGGCTGCGCAGGGTCTCGCGCTTGACGTAGTCGTCGCTGGCGCAGCGCACCTGGAACTGCTCGACGGTCGAGGCGGTGGTGGCGGGCGGCGCGACGGTGACCTGCTTCGGATTGATCAGGAAGGCGTCGGCGAGGCGGCGGACTTCCGGCGGGAAGGTGGCCGAGAAGAACAGCGTCTGGCGGATCTTCGGCAGGAAGCCGACGATGCGCTCGACGTCGGGGATGAAGCCCATGTCGAGCATGCGGTCGGCTTCGTCGATGACGAGGATCTTCACGTCGTTGAGGAGGATCTTGCCGCGCTGGAAATGGTCGAGCAGGCGGCCCGGGGTGGCGATCAGCACGTCGACGCCGCGGTCGAGCTTCGCTTCCTGCGGGCCGAAGGATTCGCCGCCGATGAGCAGCGCCATCGTCAGCTTGTGATGCTTGCCGTAGGTCTCGAAGCTCTTGGCGACCTGCGCGGCGAGTTCGCGCGTCGGCGCCAGCACCAGCGAGCGCGGCATGCGCGCCTTCGCGCGGCCGGCGGCCAGGATGTCGATCATCGGCAGCGTGAAGGAGGCGGTCTTGCCGGTGCCCGTCTGGGCGCAGCCGAGGACGTCGCGTCCCATCAACACCAGCGGAATGGCCTGGGCCTGGATGGGGGTGGGCTCTGTGTAACCGGCGTCCGTGACTGCTTGGAGGACTTCCGGGCCGAGCCCAAGATCTTCAAAACTCATCGTGTAAAAAATCGTCCTTGGTTCAACATGCTAAATGCAGGCTTAGAAATGGTGTTTTATCGGCAAAAGTCAAATTTTCCCGGCGGGCGGGGCCAAAAAAGCGCCGTTTTCCGCCAAGCGTGGCGGATTTAGCCCGAAGCCGAGGTCTTCCGGGCGGCTGCCTGCCGAGGAAATGGCCGGCAGCCGGGCCCGGGGCGGGCCGGCTTAGCAGCCGTCGCCGCCGCAGCTGCCGCCGCTGCGGCGCGGGTCGTCCCTGCCGAGCGACGGGAAGAGTTCCCGGGTCGACTGCTGGACGAGCTTCTGGAGCCCTTCGCGGGGCACGCCCTGGGGGCCGCCGTCGAGCCAGCCTTCGACCCAGCTGGCGGCAGCGTCGGAGCTGCAGAAGGCAACCAAGGTGTGAAGCTCCGTCGCCGGACCGGTCTGGCCGGCGAAGCCAGCGGGGTTCTTGCAGAGCTCGTTGGCCTGGGTGGCCGCGGGGCCATTGAACAGCCAGACGATCTTGTATCTCGGGTCGGCGTTGGTGGTGTTGCCGGTCGTGAAGTTCGTGCCCATGTTGCCGCCGCGGGCTTCCATGTTGGCGGTGACCAGCGTGTCGAAGTCGGCCTGGCTCATGGCGAAGGGCGTGCCGCGCACGATCACCTTCATGTCGCGGTTGTTCGCGGCGGTCGCATAGTCTTCGTAGGTGTAGGTCGAATACTGGTCGGAGATGGTTCTGGGACTGCCGGCGCAGGCGGCGAGGGATGCGGCAGAAAGCGCAAGAGCGATGGTCGCGGAATGGCGCATGGGAACCTCCCTTTTTATGTCGTCATCATAGGCCGAAGCGCCCATGGCATTTTTCACTTTGATGTGAATTTAGTCGCCCCGAAGGGGGCTAGCCGGCGCGAAGGGCCTGATTTTCAGGGCTTTGCCGACTCTAGAGGTCGAGTTCGCGGACGGTTGGCGCGTATTCCTGGATGAAGGCGAGGCGCAGTTCCGGCTTGCGGCCCATGAGGCTCTCGACGCGCTCCTCGGTGAGCGCGCGTTCGGCCTCGGGAATGGTGATGCGCAGCAGCGTGCGCTTGCCCTGGTCCATCGTCGTGTCGCGCAGCTGCGCCGGCGGCATCTCGCCGAGGCCCTTGAAGCGGCTGATCTCGATCTTGCCGCGCCCCTTGAAGGTCGTCTTGAGCAGCTCGTCCTTGTGGGCGTCGTCGCGCGCGTAGATCGTCGTGCCGCCCTGCGTGATGCGGTAGAGCGGCGGCTGCGCGAGGTAGAGATGGCCGTGGTCGATCAGGCCGCGCATCTCGCGGTAGAAGAAGGTGATGAGCAGGGATGCGATGTGCGCGCCGTCGACGTCGGCGTCCGTCATGATGATGACGCGTTCGTAGCGCAGCTTGGAGACGTCGAAGCGTTGGCCGACGCCGCAGCCGAGCGCCAGCGCCAGGTCGGCGATCTCCTGGTTGCCCTGCAGCTTGTCGGTGGAGGCGGAGGCGACGTTGAGGATCTTGCCGCGCAAGGGCAGGATCGCCTGCGTCTCGCGGCTGCGCGCCGACTTGGCGGAGCCGCCGGCCGAGTCGCCCTCGACCAGGAAGATCTCGGTGCCGTCGGCGGCGTTGCGCGAGCAGTCGGCGAGCTTGCCGGGCAGGCGCAGGCGGCGCGTCGCCGTCTTGCGGTTGAACTCCTTGGCCTTCTTGTCGCGCAGCCGTTCCTCGGCGCGGTCGATGATGGCGTTGAGCAGAGCGTTGGCGGTGGTCGGGTCGCCGGACAGCCAGTGGTCGAAGTGGTCCTTGATCGTCGTCTCGACGATCTTGGTCGCCTCGACGCTGGCGAGCTTTTCCTTGGTCTGGCCCTGGAACTGCGGATTGCGCATGAACAGCGACAGCAGCACGCAGGCGCCGTCCATCACGTCGTCGGAGGTGATGACGCTGGCGCGGCGGTTGCCGGACAGGTCGCCGTAGGCCTTGAGGGCGCGCGTCAGGCCGGCGCGCATGCCGGCCTCGTGCGTGCCGCCAAGCGGCGTCGGCACGGTGTTGCAGTAGGACGAGTTGATGCCTTCGCCCTCGGCGACCCAGTTCACGGCCCACTCGACCTTGCCGCCGATGTCGCCGTTGAGGTTGACGGTGCCGGCGAAGGGCGTCGGGATCAGCGTCTCGCGGCCATCGAGGTGGCTGGCGAGGAAGTCGGCGAGGCCGCCGGGGAAATGGATGGTTTCCTCGAGCGGCACGCCGTCCTTCGGGCCGACCAGCGACGGGTCGCACTTCCAGCGGATCTCGACGCCGCGGTACAGGTAGGCCTTCGAGCGCGCCATGCGGTAGAGCCGCGCCGGGCTGAAGTGCAGCTTGTCGGTGAAGATGTCCGGATCGGGATGGAAGGTGATCGTGGTGCCGCGCTTGTTCGGCGCCGGGCCGGCTTCCTTGAGCGGGCCCTTGGGCGCGCCGCGCGAATAGCTCTGCGCGTAGAGCTTGCGGTCGCGCGCGACCTCGACCTCGAACTTGTCCGAGAGGGCGTTGACCACCGAGACGCCGACGCCGTGCAGGCCGCCGGAAGTCTCGTAGACCTTGTTGGAGAACTTGCCGCCCGAATGGAGCGTGGTGAGGATGACCTCGAGCGCCGACTTGTTCTTGAACTTGGGATGCGGATCGACGGGGATGCCGCGGCCGTTGTCGCGGATCGTCACCATGTTGTCGGGGGCTAGCTCGATCTCGATGTGGTCGGCGTGGCCGGCGACGGCCTCGTCCATCGAGTTGTCGAGAACTTCGGCGACCAGGTGGTGCATGGCGGTGACGTCGGTGCCGCCGATGTACATGCCGGGGCGGTGGCGCACCGGCTCGAGCCCTTCGAGGACCTGGATGTCCTTGGCGGAATAGCTGCTGTCTTTGTCTTTGCCGCCGCCGGCCTTGCCGGCGCTCTTGTTGAACAGGTCGGCCATTCGCACCCACGCTGAAGAACGCGTCCGGATCGGTCCGGACGGGCTTTATATAAGGGGCCGGGCGGCGCCCGCGCAAGCAGGATGCTGTAGGGAGCGCCCGGCCTGGCGCCCTAGATATAGTGATAACAGGCTAAAATGCGTGTCGCATGGAGCCGAGACAGGCCCTCGGCTGATGGCTAGCTGCCGGACGAACTTTGACGGCGCAGGCCATGGCGCACCGAGCGATGGCCGCTTGAGCGATCGCCCACGACAAAGGGCCGCCCGAAGGGGCGGCCCTTTTCGTTCGAGAGGACTTGCGACGCCTAACGGGCGACGTAGGTCTCGCGGTAGTAGACGGCGTGTCGCGTGCCGATGCAGGCGCCGATGGTCGCCATGATGGCGCCGAGCAGCAGGGCGGCGAAGGCCCAGAAGGCGGCCATGGCCGTGGCGCGCGCGGCCGCGTCGGCGGCCTGGCGGGCCTTCTCCTCGGCCTGCGCCATGGCGTCCTTGATCTGCTGTTCGGCGGCGTCGATGCGCTGGCTGGCCTCCTGTTCGGAGATGCCGGTCGACTTCGCGACCAGGGCGTTCAGGCGGTCGCGCGAGCCTTCCGGCCAGGCGCCCGTCGTCAGGCGTGTGCGCACCAGGCCGGAGACTTCGCGGGCGACCTGCTCGTTGGACATGTTGTCGACGTTGGTGCCGCCGAGCGTGCGGCGGACGGGGTCGAGCAGCTGCGCCGGGTCGAACTTGCTGGCGGCTCCGCCGGCCGTGGCGCCCGCCGCGACGGCGACGCCGCCGACGGCAGCACCCGCGCCGCGCACGGCGACGCCGGCAATGCTGGCGAGGCTGCTGGCGGCGACGGCGGTGCCGAGCAGCAGGGCCAAGGCCCACACGGTCAGGCCATGCAGGATGCCGTCCTGGTTGCTGGTGGTGCCGGAGAGCCGGGCGGCGACGTAGCCGCCGATGCCCATGGCGAGCAGGGCAGCGAAGGTCGCCCAGATGCCGCTGGCGAGGCCGAGCGTGCCGGCGCTGGGGCTGGCGCGTTCCACGGCGTCGATGGTGGTGGCGCCGACAGCGACGCCGAGCACCGAGAGCAGGGCGCCGACCGCGATGGCGACGATGGCGCCGGCAATGACGGCGCCCCAGGACACGCGGCGCAGCAGCGCCGGTGCCGTGACGTCGGTTGCATTGGTGACGATGGTGGCCATGATTTTTGTCCCCTTGAGTGAAGCCGAAAGTCGCAAGGAGAACGCAGCTTGCCGGGGTTTGTTCCTAATCGTGCCTATGGCTGAGGCAGATATGGCGGGGAACTCAAGCGAGGAGGGCGGGCGGAAGGGAGGGCGGAACGAAAAAGGGCCGCCCGAAGGCGACCCTTTTCCCACTCACCCCACCAACGAGGTTGGTCTGGCTGTCAGCCGCTGTAGTACATCTGGTACTCGATCGGGTGCGGCGTGTGCTCGAAGGCGTAGACGTCTTCCCACTTCAGCTCGATGTAGGACTTGATCTGGTCTTCGCTGAACACGTCGCCCTTCGTCAGGAACGCGTGGTCCTTTTCCAGGGCCTCGAGCGCTTCGCGCAGCGAGCCGCAGACGGTCGGGACGTTCTTGAGTTCCTCGGGCGGCAGGTCGTACAGGTTCTTGTCCATCGGGTCGCCCGGATGGATCTTGTTCTGGATGCCGTCGAGGCCGGCCATCAGCATGGCCGAGAAGGCCAGGTACGGGTTGGCCAGCGGATCCGGGAAGCGCACTTCGACGCGCTTCGCCTTGGGGCTCGTCGCGAACGGAATGCGGCAGGAGGCTGAGCGGTTGCGCGCCGAGTAGGCGAGCAGCACGGGAGCCTCGAAGCCCGGGATCAGGCGCTTGTAGCTGTTGGTCGTCGGGTTCGTGAAGGCGTTGATGGCCTTCGCGTGCTTGATGATGCCGCCGATGTAGTACAGCGCCGTCTCCGACAGGTCGGCGTAGCCCGAACCCGCGAACAGCGGCTTGCCGGCCTTCCAGATCGACTGGTGGACGTGCATGCCCGAACCGTTGTCGCCCTTGATCGGCTTCGGCATGAAGGTCGCCGTCTTGCCGTAGCTGTGGGCGACGTTCTGCACGACGTACTTGTAGATCATCATGTGGTCGGCGCCGGTGACGAGCGTGTTGAACTTGCAACCCAGCTCGTTCTGCGCGGTGGCGACTTCATGGTGATGCTTTTCGACGTCGAGGCCCATCTCGAGCATCGTCG
>DASYCO010000075.1:0-4052 GCA_036500145.1 Alphaproteobacteria bacterium
CGCGAACCCAAAGGAACACGAACAGCAGCACCGAAATCTTCAGCGCGAACCAGATCGGGCCCGGGATCCAGTTAAAGGGCGCGATGTCGACCGGCGGCAGCCAGCCCCCGAGGAACAGGATCGTCGTGATGCCGCTCATCAGGATCATGTTGGCGTATTCGCCGAGCATGAACAGGCCGAAAGCCATTGACGAATATTCGACGTTATAGCCGGCAACCAGTTCGGCTTCGGCTTCCACCAAGTCGAACGGCGAGCGGTTGGTCTCGGCCAGGGCCGAAACGAAGAAGATGACGAACATTGGCAGCAGCGGCACCGCGAACCAAACCGTGTGTTGCGCGTGCACGATGTCGGAGAGATTGAGCGAGCCGACGCAGAGCAGCACGGTGATCATGACGAAGCCGATGGAGACTTCGTAGGACACCATCTGGGCGGCGGAACGCAGCGCGCCGAGGAAGGCGTATTTCGAGTTCGACGCCCAGCCGGCCATGATGATGCCGTAGACGCCGAGCGACGAGATGGCGAACAGGTACAGCACGCCGACGTTGATGTTGGCGAGCACCATGCCGTCGCCGAACGGAATCACCGCCCAGGCGACGAGGCTCAGGGTGAAGGTCAGCATCGGCGCCATCAGGAAGACGGCCTTGTTGGCGCCGGCGGGCAGCACCGTCTCCTTGAAGATAAGCTTCACGGCGTCGGCGAAGGGCTGCAGCAGGCCGAAGGGGCCGACCACGTTGGGGCCCTTGCGGATCTGCATGGCGCCGATCACGCGGCGTTCCGCGTAGGTCAGATAGGCGACCGACACCAGCAAGGGCACCAGGATCGCGACGATGTGGCCGAGGATGATGACCGTCGGCCAAACGTATGAGGACCAGAACTCAGCCATGGGTGCCCGTGCTATCCTTGGCGCGCGCGGCCTGAAGCTCGGCGCACTTCGCCATCGTGACGGAGGCGCGCGAGATCGGGTCGGTCATGTAGAAATTGGCGATGGGCAGGCGGAAGGCGGCGCCGTCCATGGCGCCCTCCATACCGAACGCGCCCCACGCGGCGGGGGTCAGAACGTCGAGCTGGGCGAAGGTCGGATAGGCCGACGCCAGCTTGGCGCGCAGCTGCGCCAGGCTGTCGAACGGCAGCGTCTTGCCGATGACCTGCGAGAGCGCGCGGACGATCTTCCAGTCCTCGCGGGCCTCGCCGAGCGGGAACGCGGCGCGCTTGGCGCGCTGCACGCGGCCTTCGGTGTTGACGTAGGTGCCGTCCTTTTCCGTGTAGGCGGCGCCCGGCAGGATGACGTCGGCGCGGTGCGCCCCGGCGTCGCCATGGTGGCCCTGGTAGATCACGAAGGCGTTGCCGAGCTTCGAGGTGTCGATCTCGTCGGCGCCGAGCAGGTAGAGCACTTCGACGGTGCCCGACTGCACGCCTTCGAGGATGCCGGCGACGTCCTTGCCGCCCTGCCCTGGCACGAAGCCGAGGTCGAGGCCGCCGACGCGGGCGGCGGCGGTGTGCAGCACGTTGAAGCCGTTCCAGCCGTCCTTCACGACGCCGCAGGCGTCGGCCAGCTTGCGCGCGGCGGCCAGCACCTGCGCGCCGTCGGCGCGGGCCAGAGCGCCCTGCCCGACGATGATCATGGGGTTCTTGGCGCCCTTCAGCGCGTCGGCGAAGGCGTGCTTGCCGGCGACCAGGTCGCCCAGCGTCTGCGTGCCGGCGCCGAGGCTCTCGACCGGGAAGGTCAGGTCGAGCGTCGGGCCGATGGCGGCGATCTTGAAGCCGCCCGTCAGGTAGCGCTTGCGCAGGCGGGCGTTGACGATCGGCGCCTCGAAGCGCGGATTGCTGCCGACCAGCAGCACGACGTCGGCCTGCTCGATGCCGGCGATGCCGCTGTTGAAGATGTAGGAGGCGCGCGACGAAGCGTCGAGCTTGGCGCCGTCCTGGCGGCAGTCGAGGCTCTTCGAGCCCAGCGCCGTCATCAGTTCCTTGAGCGCGAACATCGATTCGCAGTCGGCGAGGTCGCCGGCGATGGCGGCGAGCTTGTCGCCCGACACCGACTTCAGCTTGGCGGAGACCGCGAGGAACGCTTCGTCCCATGTCGCTTCGCGCAGCTTGCCGTTCTCGCGCACGTACGGCCGGTCGAGGCGCTGGCGCTTCAGGCCGTCATAGGCGAAGCGCGTCTTGTCCGAGATCCATTCCTCGTTCACGTCCTCGTTGAGGCGCGGCAGGATGCGCATCACTTCGGGGCCGCGGGCGTCGACGCGGATGTTGCTGCCGACGGCGTCGAACACGTCGACGGATTCGGTCTTCTTCAGTTCCCACGGGCGCGCGACGAAGGCGTAGGGCTTCGAGGTCAGCGCGCCGACCGGGCAGAGGTCGATGACGTTGCCCGACATCTCGGAGCTGACCGCGGCCTCGAGGTAGGTGGTGATCTCCATGTGCTCGCCGCGGCCGACCGCGCCTATCTCCTGCACGCCGGCGACTTCGGTGCTGAAGCGGATGCAGCGCGTGCAGTGGATGCAGCGCGTCATGTGCGTCTCGATCAGCGGACCGAAGTTCTTGTCCATGACCGCGCGCTTGTTCTCTTCGTAGCGCGACTTGTCGAAGCCGTAGGAGAGAGCCTGGTCCTGCAGGTCGCATTCGCCGCCCTGGTCGCAGATCGGGCAGTCGAGCGGATGGTTGATGAGCAGCATCTCCATCACGCCCTTGCGCGCCTTCAGCACCATCGGCGTGTCGGTCTTGACGACCATGCCTTCGTTGACCGGCATCGCGCAGGAGGCGACGGGCTTCGGCGACTTCTCGACCTCGACCAGGCACATGCGGCAGTTGCCGGCGATGGACAGGCGCTCATGGTAGCAGAAGCGCGGAATCTCGACGCCGGCCGCTTCGCAGGCTTGGATCACGGTGGCGCCGGCCGGAACTTCGATCTCGGTGCCGTCGATGGTGACTTTGGGCATGACGCTCCCCTACTCCGCCGCCGCGCGCGGCATGCCGGCGCGATAGGCCGCGATGCGCTCTTCCATCAGCGGGCGGAAATGACGGATAAGGCCCTGGACCGGCCATGCGGCCGCGTCGCCCAAGGCGCAGATGGTGTGGCCTTCGATCTCGCGCGTGACCTCGTCGAGCATGTCGATCTCGCTCGCCGTCGCGTTGCCCTTGACCATGCGCTCCATGACGCGCCACAGCCAGCCGGTGCCTTCGCGGCACGGCGTGCACTGGCCGCAGCTCTCGTGCATGTAGAACTTCGACAGGCGGGCGATCGCCTTGATGAGGTCGGTGGACTTGTCCATGACGATGACCGCCGCCGTGCCGAGGCCGGACTTGACCTCGCGCAGGCTGTCGAAGTCCATCAGCACGGTGTCGCAGATCGACTTGGGCAGGATCGGCACGGAAGAGCCGCCGGGGATGATCGCCTGCAGGTTGTCCCAGCCGCCGCGCACGCCGCCGGCATGCTTGTCGATCAGCTCGCGCAAGGGAATGCCCATTTCCTCTTCCACGTTGCACGGCTTGTTCACATGGCCGGAGATGCAATAGACCTTGGTGCCGACGTTGTTCGGGCGGCCGATGCCGGCGAACCAGGAGGCGCCGCGGCGCAGGATGGTCGGTGCGACGGCGATGCTCTCGACGTTGTTCACGGTCGTCGGGCAGCCATAGAGGCCGGCGCCGGCCGGGAACGGCGGCTTCAGGCGCGGCTGGCCCTTCTTGCCTTCGAGGCTTTCGATCAGCGCGGTCTCTTCGCCGCAGATGTAGGCGCCGGCGCCGCGATGGACGAAGACGTCGAAGTCGTAGCCCGAGCCGCAGGCGTTCTTGCCGATCAGGCCGGCCGCATAGGCCTCGTCGATGGCGATCTGCAGGTTCTCGGCCTCGCGGTAGAACTCGCCGCGGATGTAGATGTAGGCGGCAACCGCGTTGATGGCGAAGCCGGCGACCAGGCAGCCTTCGACCAGCTTGTGCGGGTCGTGGCGCATCATGTCGCGGTCTTTGCAGGTGCCCGGCTCGCCCTCGTCGGCGTTCACCACGAGATAGCTCGGGCGACCGTCGGATTGCTTGGGCATGAAGGACCACTTCAG
>DASYCO010000076.1:0-6961 GCA_036500145.1 Alphaproteobacteria bacterium
TTGCCGTGGCGATAGGCCTCGTTGACGAAATGGATCGCCAGGCCGGAAACCGCCAGGGCGCCCGCCGACTTGCCGCCGAGCACGACGGCCGCGTCATACAGCACGGACGGCGCATTGGGCGCCGCGCGGTTGACCTTCTGCGGCTTTCCGGCCGAATCGCTGATCGTGCCCGCCTGCGGCGCGACGAGCTCGGCCAGCGCGCCTTGCGCCGTCAGCGCGTCCTTCACGGCCTTCAGCTGCCGGGCGTCGACGCCTTCGCCGCCGAGCAGCGCGACCTTGCGGCCCTTGATGCTGTCGCCCGGCTTGTCCTGGCTCAGGGCCGGCGACTTGAGCGACTTCGCCTTCGGATCGAGCGGACCCGCCGGGCTCGGCGCCGACGGCGTCGGGTTCTTCGCGTCGCCTACCGGCGCGACCGGGATGCCGGTCTGCGCCGACACGCCCACCGCCAAGGCGTCGGCGATGTTGACGAGGAGCTCGTTCATCACGTGATGGCGCACCTCTTCGTTTTCGACCTGGTTCAGTTCGAAGGAAAAGGCTTCGACGATGTGCTGCCTTTCCCAGTCCGCCATGCTGTTCCAGAACTGCGTCGCCTGGCTGAAATGGTCGGAGAAGCTGTCGCTGCGCGCGCGAATCTTGGCGCCGTCGACCTTTTCCGCATGGCTGACGAAGCTGTCGGCGGTCTCCGGCGAATGCATCGGGCAGCCGCCGCCGAGGCGGTTGGGGAAATAGGCGACGCGGCCTGGATTGATCGTCGTGCGGGCCATGGCGTCGCGCTGGTTGTTCTGCACCGGATTGAGCGGCCGGTTGATCGGCAGCTCGGCGAAGTTTGGCCCGACGCGGCGCAGCTGCGTGTCGGTGTAGGAGAACAGCCGCCCTTGCAGCAGCGGGTCGTTGGTGAAGTCGATGCCGGGCACCACATGGCCGGTGTGGAAGGCGACCTGCTCCGTCTCGGCGAAATAATTGTCGGGGTTGCGGTTCAGCGTCATCTTGCCGACGTGCCGCACCGGCACCAGCTCCTCCGGAATCAGCTTGGTCGGGTCGAGCAGGTCGAAGCCGAACTTGAACTCGTCCTTCTCCTCGACGATCTGCAGGCCCAGTTCCCATTCCGGATAGTCGCCGCGCTCGATGGCCTCGAACAGGTCGCGGCGGTGGAAGTCGGGATCCTTGCCGGAAATCTTCGTCGCTTCGTCCCACACCACGGACTTCACGCCCTTGAGCGGCTTCCAGTGAAACTTCACGAAGCGCATCTTGCCTTTGGCGTTGACGAGCTTGAAGGTATGGACGCCGAAGCCTTCCATCATCGCCAGGCTGCGCGGCAGGGCGCGGTCGCTCATCACCCACATCAGCATGTGGGCGCTTTCCGGCGTCAGCGAGACGAAGTCCCAGAAGGTGTCATGCGCCGAGGCCGCCTGCGGAATCTCGTTGTTGGGCTCGGGCTTCACCGCATGGATCAGGTCGGGAAACTTGATGGCGTCCTGGATGAAGAAGACCGGCATGTTGTTGCCGACCAGGTCCCACACGCCTTCTTCCGTATAGAACTTCACCGCGAAGCCGCGCACGTCGCGGGCGAGATCGGTCGAGCCGCGCGAGCCGGCGACGGTGGAGAAGCGCACGAAGACCGGCGTCCGGCGCGACGGATCGGCCAGCAGGCCCGCCATCGTCAGGTCGGACAGGTCCTCATAGACCTGGAACACGCCATGGGCCGCGACGCCGCGCGCATGCACGACGCGTTCCGGAATGCGCTCATGGTCGAAGTGGGTGATCTTCTCGCGGAGGAGGAAATCCTCCATCAGGGTCGCGCCGCGCGGACCGGCCTTCAGGGAATTCTGGTCGTCGCCGATCTTGACGCCTTGGTTGCTGCGCATCACTTCGTCGGGCGCCACCGTGTCGCGCGAAAGATCGACGGTTTTCGGCGTCTGCGCGCCGCGCGCCTTGCGGTCGGCGGAGGACGACTGGCCCGAGGTGCGCGCCTTCTTCGGCGCGGCGCGCTTGGCGACCTGGGACGGCTTGGACTTCTTCGGGGCTTTGGCCATGGCATCTCCGGGGGCGGCTCCCGAAGCGCGGCATCGGGAGGTGAAGCGACGTCTGGCAACGTCGTTCGCTGGCCGAGGTTCCGGAGGAATGCCTGTCCTGAAATGGAACGGGGCGAGGATCGCTCCCCGCCCCGTCCGCATTCACACGCCTATGGCATGGGAACCATGGAGAGATGTCAGCCGTGCTCTTCGATGACGGACGCTCGCACGTCTTTCTCGATCAGCGTCCAGATGCGGTCGACCAGGGCGACGAACTTCGGCGTGCGCTTGATCGCCAGCTCGCGCGGGCGCGGCAGGTCGATGTCGATGATTTCCTGCAGGCGGCCGGGCCGGCGCGCGAAGACGAACACGCGGTCGGACAGGAACACCGCCTCGTCGATCTGGTGCGTCACGAAGAGGACGGTCTTGCGGCCCTCCTCCCAGATGCGCAGCAGCTCGGCCTGCATGATCTCGCGCGTCTGCGCGTCGAGCGCCGAGAAGGGCTCGTCCATCAGCAGCAGGTCGGGGTCGACCGCGAGCGCGCGCGCCAGGTTGACGCGCTGGCGCATGCCGCCCGAGAGCTGGCGCGGGTAGTACTTCTCGAAGCCGCGCAGGCCGACGAGCTCGAGCAGCTTCATGGTGCGGCTGCGCTGCTCCTCGCCGCGCAGGCCGCCGATCTCCGGGCCGATCTCGGTGTTCGACAGGATGGTGCGCCAGGGCAGCAGGTTATCCTGCTGGAAGACGAAGCCGCGGTCGCGGCCCGGGCCGTCGATGGCGCGGCCGTCGAGCTCAAGGGCGCCGCCGGTCGCCTTCTCCAGGCCGCCGACGATGCGCAGGAAGGTCGTCTTGCCGCAGCCTGACGGGCCGACGATGGAAATGAACTCGCCGCGCTCGACGCTGGTGTCGATCGGGCTCAGGACTTCGAGGTCGCCGTAGTACTTCGTCAGGCCGGAGACCTTGAGCTTCGGGGGCGCGTCCATCAGTTCTGCCCCCACGGGATGAGTTTCTTCTCGAGCCAGACGAAGCCGCTGGTGAGCGCGATGCCCGAGACCGCCAGGATCGTCACGCCGGCGAAGAGCGCCGGCATGTTGAAGGTCTCGGCCGACTGCTGGATGAGCTGGCCGAGGCCGGCGCGGGCGCCGAACAGCTCGGCGACGACGACGCCGATCAGGCCGCGGCCGATGCCGAGGCGCAGGCCAGCGAAGATGAAGGGCAGCGCCGCCGGCAGGGCGACCTTGACGAAGACCTGGCGGCCGTTGGCGCCGAAGGCCCGCACGGTCTCGACGAGCTGCTGCGGCGTCTGGCGCAGGCCGGCCTCCGTGTTGATGATGACCGGAAAGAGCACGAGCAGCGCCACGACGACCACCTTCGAGAAGATGCCGACGCCGAACCACAGGATGAACAGCGGCGCCAGCGCCACCGTCGGCGTCGCGTAGAGGCCCGACACCCAGGGCTGCAGCGCCTGCTTGCCGGCGTTCGACGCCGCCATGGCGAAGCCGATGGCGATGCCGAGGAGGCAGGCGACGCCGTAGCCGATGATGAACTCCGTCGCGCTGGTGCCGATGTGCTTCGGCAGCTCGCCGCTGCGCCACAGGGGCCCCAGCGCCCACAGCACCTGGGTCGGCGCCGCCAGGAACAGCGCGCTGCCGACCAGAAACCGGGCGCTCAGCTCCCAGACGGCCAAGCCGGCGAACACCGACAGGAAGGTCCAGCGCTTGCGCTTGAACCAGGATTCGGCGGGCTGCCGGGGCCGCGCCGTCTTCGTCGCCACGCTGCTCATGACCGCTCCTTAGCGCCCGACGAGGCTGGCGTCGTAGAAGCGCGGCAGGTCGGCCGCGCCTTCCAGGTCGCCGTCCTTCTTCAGGATGCCGATGAGGTTCTGGATGCCGCTCTCGGCCATGTCGCCGTCATGGCTGAAGGTCTTGAGCTTGACGTAGAAGTCGTAGGTGTTGGCCACGTCTTCGGGCGCGCCCTTGGAGTACTTCACCAGGATGGCGATGGCCTCGGCGCGGTTTTCCGGCTGGTAGAACCACTCGACGCCGCGCGCGTAGGCGGCGCTGAAGCCCTGGATCGCCGGCTTGTTCTTCTCCGCCCAGCGCACGTTCGCCGAGTAGCCGGTGAAGGGGAAGCCCTTGCTGTAGTCGGCCGAGGTGCCGAGCTTGGCGTAGCCGGCGCCCGCCGCCTTGAAGTTGAAGGGCGGGGTCAGGATGGTCGCCGCGATGGAGCCGCTGGCGAGCGCGCCGAAGCGGGCCGCCGTCGCGCCGGCGAAGATGTAGTCGTACTCGCCCGGCTTGACGCCGTTCGCCGTCGCCATCTCCTCGAAGTAGATGCGCGTGACGTCCTTGATGCCGCCGATCATCACCGTCTTCTTGCGCAGGTCGGCGAACGACTTGATTTCGGGCCGCGCGTAGACCTCGTAGATCGAGGGGCCGGCTTCCGTGCGCACCAGCTTGGCCGGCGCGCCCTTGTCGATGGCGCGCAGCGCGTCGACCAGGCCGCCGACCGTCATGTTCACGGCGCTCGCCGCCACCTGCTGCATCGCCGCCGAGCTCGACGGCACGCCGACGTACTCGATCTCGACGCCGGCGTCCTTCGCGAAGCCCTTGTCCATGGCGATGAACATCGGCCAATGGGTCGAGGAGCCGGTGCCGACGTCGCTGATGGTGATCTTGTCGAGCGCGTAGGCCGGCAGGGCGCCGGCGCAGAGGGCAAACGCGGCAGCGAGGAGACTGCGGAGGGGTTGCATGGTCGGGATTACCTTCTGGATGGAGCGTCGGAGAGAGGAGCGTCGGTCGGGACGCGGATCAGGGCCAGAGCGTGCGGCCGGCCGCGGCGATCTCCGAGCCGGTGGCGAGCCAGACGCCTTCGTGCTTGCAGATGTAGCCGAGCGCGCTGTCGAGGGCGCCGATGCGGTGCGGCACGCCGGTGATGTAGGGATGCAGCGCGATGCACATGGCGCGCGCCTGCTCCGCGCCTTCGGCATAGAGCGTGTCGAACTGGCGGCGGATCATCACGTCGAACTCCTCGGCGGTGCGGTGCCGGTGCTCGAAGGCGGGCTTGTCGTTAAGCTGCGTCGTGTAGGGGATCGACATGATGCTGCGCCCGTCGTCGAGCGTCATCGGGTAGGGCTGGTCGTCGTTGACCCAGTCGGCGACGTACTCGACGCCGGAATCGACGAGGTGGTCGAGCGAGTTCCAGGTCTCGCTGAGGCCCGAGCTGAGCCAGCCCTTGACCGTCTGGCCGCTCGCCTTGGCGATGGTCTCGACCGTGCGCTTGACGATGCCGGCCTCTTCCTCGGGCGCCACGGAGTTCAGGCGGCGGGTGTTGCTCTCGTTGTGCCCCATCAGCTCCCACTTGAGCCGGTTGCACTCCTCGATGATGCGCGGATGCTCGGCGCAGAGCTCGCTGTTGAGCGCCACCGTGCCGCGCACCCCGTGCTTCGACATCACGTCCATCATGCGGAAGACGCCGACGCGGTTGCCGTAGTCGCGCGCCGCCCAGGTCGGCACGTCGGGCGTCTTGCCGCCGCCGCCAGCGGCCGCCGGCACCTGCTCGTCGAGCGCGAAGAACTCGATGTTGGGCACGACCCAGAGCGCCACGCGGGCGCCGTTCGGCCAGCGCGTCTTCGGGCGGTCGATGATCGGGGAATAGGGGAACGGGCCGTAGCGGCGCGGCGTCATTGGGCGGCCTCCAGCTTGCGCGATGCCAAGGTCCGGACGATGTCGTCGGTCTTCATGACGTCGGCATACTTGTGATGCAGGTCGAACAGATTGACCTTGTGGGAGATGTCGCTGCGGTCGAAGCAGCATTCCTCGGCCATCACCATGTGGAAGCCGTAGGAATAGCCGTCGACCGTGGAGGCGCGCACACAGCCCGAGGTGCTCTCGCCGAAGATGACGACGGTGTCGATGTGGAGCTGCGTCAGATGGGCGACGAGCGGCGTGCCGAAGAAGCCGCTGGCGCGCTGCTTGGGAATGACGACGTCGCCGTCCTGCGGCGCGAACTCGGGGCGGATCTCGTAGAGCGCCGGATCGACCGGCGTCTTGCGGCGGTTGGTCGCCTTCACCGCGCCCGGCTTGCCGGCGGCGCGCGTCTCGCTGGTGGTGTAGAAGATCGGTGCGCCCGCGGCACGCGCGGCAGCCAGCAGCTTCTGCGTCGGCGCGATGGCGTTCCAGGCGTTGATGCCGCAGGAGGACGGGAATGCCTGGCTGACCTCCTCCACGGGCTTGGGGCCGCCCTGATAGGCCAGCTCGTAGACGTCAATGCCGAGAATGGCGACCTTGGGGCCGATGTAGAGGTCGCGCTGGTAATGCTTGTAGAGATTCAACAGGTTGGCGGGGATCAGGTCCTGCCAGCAATGATTCTCGAAATCATCGACCATATAAATTTCCTTCGCTTCGCGTGGGGCCGCTCTCTATCACGCGGACCTAGGCGGAGCTAGAAAATTTGTCGATTTATGGGATGAAATACCGGTTCGAAAAAATGCCTGAGCTACGCTTTCTCCTCAGTTACCCTAGCGAAATATGGTGCGTATCGGCCTGCGAAAAAAACCTTAAATCATTCATTTCGTCGATGGAATAGATGAGCAGGCGCGATGGTTCACTTGCCGGAACATATAAAAAATTGATCACGTTGCATGACTTGTCGTTGCGCATGCCAAAACGGCAGCAGTAGCCATTTTGAATTTCAGTGAACGGGCAAACCGATGGCCCCATGAGGTTGCAAGCGGCCGCATAACGCCTCGCCAAGCGCACGCAGCGACGCGGACACGTGGGAATGCGTCCGCAGGCGACCGCACGCCTCGTGAAATCTCGGATGTTCGGAATGGTGTTCCCGGCGGGATTCGAACCCACGACCCCAGGATTAGGAATCCTGTGCTCTATCCTGCTGAGCTACGGGAACGCCGGGGGAGATTACGCCGCGCCGGGGACGTTTCGCAATCGCCGCGC
>DASYCO010000077.1:0-166173 GCA_036500145.1 Alphaproteobacteria bacterium
CGAGATGGTGATGCCTGGCGACAACATCTCCGTGGTGGTGACGCTGATCGCGCCGATCGCCATGGACGAGGGCCTGCGCTTCGCCATCCGCGAAGGCGGCAAGACCGTCGGCGCCGGCGTCGTCGCCAAGATCATCGAGTAGTAAGGAAACAGCGAGGCGCTCCCTTCCGGGGGGCGCTGAGCGGAGATCGGACAATGGACAGTCAGAACATTCGAATCCGGCTTAAGGCCTTTGACCACCGGTTGCTCGACCAGTCGACCAGCGAGATCGTGTCGACCGCGAAGCGCACCGGCGCACAGGTCGTCGGCCCGATCCCGCTGCCGACGCGCATCGAGAAGTTCACCGTGAACCGCTCGCCGCACGTCGACAAGAAGTCGCGCGAGCAGTTTGAAATCCGCACTCACAAGCGGCTGCTCGACATCATCGACCCGACGCCCCAGACGGTGGACGCGCTCATGAAGCTCGATCTCGCTGCCGGCGTCGACGTCGAGATTAAGCTGTAGGCCGCGTCGGATAACCGACCCGGGTCTCAGAATTAGGAACGTGCTATGCGAACTGGATTGATTGCGCAGAAGGTGGGAATGACGCGTGTCTTCGCTGAAGACGGCGCCCATATCCCCGTGACTGTGCTGAAGGTCGACAACTGCCAGGTTGTCGCTGTGAAGACCGTCGAAAAGGACGGCTACACCGCGGTGCAGCTCGGCGTTGGCAAGGCGAAGGTGAAGAACCTGAGCAAGGGCGTCCGTGGCCACTATGCGAAGGCCAAGGTCGAGCCGAAGAGCAAGCTCGCCGAATTCCGCGTCTCTCCCGACGCGGTCCTCGATGTCGGCGCCGAGCTCGACGTCGCCCACTTCCTGCCGGGCCAGCGCGTCGACGTCGTCGGCACGACCATCGGCAAGGGCTTTGCCGGCGTCATGAAGCGCCACAACTTCCGCGGCTTGGAAGCGTCCCACGGCGTGTCGGTCTCGCACCGTAGCCATGGTTCGACCGGCCAGCGTCAGGATCCGGGCAAGGTGTTCGCCGGCAAGAAGATGGCCGGCCACATGGGCGCCACGCGCATCACGCAGCAAAACCTGACGGTCGTCTCGACCGACAGCGAGCGCGGCCTGATCTTCCTGCGCGGCGCCGTCCCCGGCTACAACGGCGGCTATCTGCTGGTGTCCGACGCGACGAAGCTGAAGGCCCCCAAGGATCTGCCGTTCCCGGCCGCGCTGCGCAGCGCGCAGGGCGCGGAAGCTGCGGCCGCCGAACCGGCGCCGTCGGCTGACGCCGGCGAGCAGAAGGAGTAATCGGCCATGAAACTCAACGTCGTCACGCTCGACAACAAGCCCGCGGGCACCATCGAAGTCACCGAGTCGGTGTTCGGCGCGCCCGTGCGCACCGACATCCTGACGCGCATGGTCAACTACCAGCTCGCCAAGCGGCGCGCCGGCACGCACAAGACCAAGGGCATCAGCGACATCTCCGGCACCACCAAGAAGCCGTTCGCCCAGAAGGGCGGCGGCCGCGCCCGCCAGGGTTCGCTCCGTTCGCCGCAGTTCCGCGGCGGCGCGGTGATCTTCGGACCGGTCGTCCGTTCGCATGCCCATGACCTGCCGAAGAAGGTGCGCGCCCTCGCGCTGCGCACCGCGCTCTCGAGCAAGCAGGCCGACGGCAAGCTGATCATCGTCGACGACGTGAACGTCGCCCAGCCGAAGACGGCCGCTCTCGCGACCAGCTTCCGCAGCATGGGTTGGGTGTCGGTCCTGGTCGTCGACGGCGCCGAGGTCAACGAGAACTTCGCCCGCGCGGCGCGCAACATCCCGAACGTGGATGTGCTGCCGAGCCAGGGCGCCAACGTTTACGACATCCTTCGCCGCGACGTTCTGGTCCTGACCAAGAGCGCGGTCGAGCAGTTGGAGGCCCGCCTGAAATGAGCCGCATGAGCGCGAAAAACGTGAAGGTCGGCCAGGCCCGCAAGTACGACCTCGTGCTGACCCCGGTCATCACCGAGAAGGCGACGCAGGGTTCCGAGCATAACCAGGTGACGTTCCGCGTGCCGCTCGAGGCTTCCAAGCCCGAGATCAAGCTCGCCGTGGAAAGCCTGTTCAAGGTCAAGGTGACGGCCGTGAACACGCTGCGTCAGCAGGGCAAGGTCAAGATGTTCCGCGGCCGCGTCGGCCGTCGGTCCGATAGCAAGAAGGCCATCGTCACGTTGGCTGAAGGCAACACCATCGACGTCACGTCGAAGGTCTGAGCGAGAGTACGGTCATGGCTCTGAAGAAATATAATCCGACCACGCCGTCCCAGCGCGAACTCGTGCTCGTGGACCGCTCGGCCCTCTGGAAAGGCGACCCGGTCAAGTCGCTGACCGAAGGCAAGCGCAAGAACGGTGGTCGCAACAATACCGGCCGCATCACGGTCCGTCACCAGGGTGGCGGTCACAAGGTGCGTTACCGCATGGTCGACTTCAAGCGTCGCAAGTTCGACGTGACGGCGAAGGTCGAGCGTCTGGAATACGACCCGAACCGCACCGCGTTCATCGCGCTGGTTCGCTACGAGGACGGCGAGCTGTCCTACATCCTGGCGCCGCAGCGCCTGGGCGTCGGCGACAGCGTCGTGTCGGGCGAGAAGGTCGACATCCAGCCGGGCAACGCGATGCCGCTGAAGTCGATCCCGGTCGGCACGATCGTGCACAACGTCGAGATGAAGGTCGGCAAGGGCGGCCAGATGGCCCGCTCCGCCGGCACCTTCGTCCAGCTCATCGGTCGCGACGGCGGCCACGCCCAGCTCCGCTTGGCGTCCGGCGAAGTGCGCATGGTCTCCGAGCTCTGCATGGCGACGATCGGCGCCGTGTCGAACCCGGACCAGCAGAACGTGAATCTCGGCAAGGCCGGACGCAAGCGCTGGATGGGCATTCGCCCGACCGTGCGCGGCGTCGTCATGAACCCGGTTGACCATCCGCATGGCGGCGGCGAAGGCCGCACCTCGGGTGGTCGCCATCCGGTGACCCCGTGGGGTAAGCCCACGAAGGGCGCCCGGACCCGCAAAAAGAAGCCGTCGGACAGCATGATCATGCGCCGCCGGTATCAGAAGTAGAGGAGAGCGGTCTTGGCACGTTCTGTATGGAAGGGTCCGTTCGTTGACGGCTACCTCCTTAAAAAGGCGGAAGACACGCGGGGCTCGGGCCGCAATCAGGTCATCAAGACCTGGTCGCGTCGTTCGACCATCCTGCCGCAATTCGTCGGTCTCACGTTCGGCGTCCACAACGGGCACAAGTTCCTGCCTGTGACCGTGAACGAGAACATGGTCGGTCACAAGCTGGGCGAGTTCTCGCCGAGCCGGACCTTCCACGGCCACACGGCCGACAAGAAGGCGAAGAAGTAAGATCATGAGCAAGAAAGCAGCACCCCGCCGCGTGGCGGAAAACGAGGCGATGGCGCGGGGACACAACATCCGCATCAGCCCGCGCAAGCTCGGCGTCGTCGCCGGCCTGATCCGCGGCAAGAAGGCGGATGCCGCCCTCGCCGAGCTGACCTTCTCGAAGCGCCGCATCGCCGGCGACGTGAAGAAGGTCCTGCAGTCCGCGATCGCCAACGCCGAGAACAACCATCAGCTCGACGTCGACAAGCTGTACGTGTCCGAGGCGAGCGTCGGCAAGGCGCTGGTCATGAAGCGGTTCCACGCGCGCGCCCGTGGCCGCGCCGGCCGCATCGAGAAGCTTTTCAGCAACCTGACCTTGGTCGTGCGCGAGCGCGAAGAGACGGAGAGCGCGTAATGGGCCAGAAAGTCAACCCGATCGGGCTGCGCCTCGGCATCAACCGCACGTGGGATTCGCGCTGGTTTGCGACGAAGGACTACGCCGGCTTCCTGCATGAGGACATCAAGATCCGCGAAGTGCTGCGCAAGCGCCTCGCTCAGGCCGGCGTGTCGCGCATCATCATCGAGCGCCCGGCCAAGAAGGCCCGCATCACGATCCACTCCGCCCGTCCCGGCGTCGTCATCGGCAAGAAGGGCGCGGACATCGAGAAGCTCCGCAGCGAGCTCTCGCAGATCACGGCCGGCGAAGTGCACCTGAACATCGTCGAGGTGCGCAAGCCCGAGATCGACGCCCAGCTGATCGCCGAGAACATCGCGCAGCAGCTCGAGCGCCGCGTCGCCTTCCGGCGCGCCATGAAGCGCGCCGTGCAGTCGGCCATGCGTCTCGGCGCCCAGGGCATCCGCATCAACTGCTCGGGCCGCCTCGGCGGCTCGGAGATCGCCCGCATCGAATGGTACCGCGAGGGCCGCGTGCCCCTGCACACGCTGCGCGCCGACGTCGACTACGGCCGCGGCACCGCGTTCACCACCTACGGCACTTGCGGCATCAAGGTTTGGGTCTTCAAGGGCGAAGTCCTCGCCCATGACCCGATGGCGCAAGACAAGAAGATCATGGAGCAGCAGGTCGCCCGCTAAGGCACCTCCTGACATCGAACCGAAAGCTTGAGAGATGCTGAGTCCGAAGCGCACCAAATACCGTAAAGCCCACAAGGGCCGTATCCACGGCCTGGCCAAGGGCGGCACGCAGCTGAACTTCGGCGCCCACGGCCTGAAGGCCATGGAGCCGATGCGCATCACCGCGCGCCAGATCGAGGCCGCGCGCCGCGCCGTCACGCGCCACATGAAGCGCGTCGGCCGCGTCTGGGTGCTGGTGTTCCCCGACGTGCCGGTGTCGACGAAGCCCGCCGAAGTCCGCATGGGCTCGGGCAAGGGCGCGCCCGAATATTGGGTGGCGCGCGTGAAGCCGGGCCGCATCATGTTCGAAGTGGACGGCGTCTCCGCCGCGGTCGCGAAGGAAGCCTTTGAGCTGGCCGCCGCGAAGCTGCCGATCAAGACGAAGTTCGTCACGCGCCAGACGCTGGAGGCCTGACATGAAAGCGACCGATCTGAAGACCAAGACCGCCGACGAGCTCAAGACCGAGCTCGTGACCCTCAAGCGCGAGGCTTTCAACCTCCGCTTCCAGAAGGCCAGCGGCCAGCTTGAGAATACCGCCCGCGTGCGCGCCGTGCGCCGCGACATCGCCCGCATCCAGACTGTGCTGGGCGTGAAGCCCGCCGCGCGGTCGTAAGGAGAATACGAGATGCCGAAGCGTATCCTGCAGGGGACCGTCGTCAGCGACAAAATGGACAAGACCGTCACCGTCTTGGTCGAGCGTCGCGTCGCGCATCCTGTCTACAAGAAGTTCATCAAGCGGTCGAAGAAGTACGCCGCCCATGACGAAACGAACGCCTGCAAGATCGGCGACACCGTTCGCATCCGCGAATGCCGCCCGATCTCGAAGAACAAGCGTTTCGAAGTCGTCACCGGCGACGCGATCTAAGACCGCGATAGAGTTGAAGAAAGGCATATTGCCATGATCCAGATGCAATCGAACCTCGAAGTGGCCGACAACTCCGGCGCGCGTCGAGTGCAATGCATCAAGGTGCTGGGCGGTTCGCACCGCCGCACTGCCGACGTCGGCGACATCATCGTCGTCAGCGTGAAGGACGCGATTCCGCGCGGCCGCGTGAAGAAGGGCGAAGTGCAGCGCGCCGTGATCGTGCGCACGGCGAAGGAAATTCGCCGCGCCGATGGCAGCGCCATCCGCTTCGACCGCAACGCCGCCGTGCTGATCGACAAGCAGGGCGAGCCGATCGGGACCCGCATCTTCGGGCCGGTCACGCGCGAGCTGCGCTCGAAGGGCTACATGAAGATCATCTCGCTCGCTCCAGAAGTTCTCTGAGCGGCGGCGGGAAAGGGCAGGAAGAAATGTCTGTTAAACTGAAGATCAAAAAGGGCGACAACGTCGTCGTCCTCACCGGCCGCGACAAGGGCAAGACCGGCACCGTCATGAAGGTGATGCCGAAGGACAGCCGCATCGTCGTTCAGGGCGTGAACGTGGTGAAGCGCCACACCCGCCCGGCCGCCGGCCAGAATGGTGGCATCGTCGAGAAGGAATCGACGATCCACGTCTCCAACGTCTCTCTCATCGACCCGAAGACCAGCAAGCCGACCCGCGTCGGCTCCAAGCTGCTCGATGACGGTCGCAAGGTTCGCGTTGCTCGCCGCTCCGGCGAGGTTTTGGATATCTAAGGAACGCGTCATGGCCAAATCTGAAGAGAAATACGTTCCGCGCCTGCGCCAGCATTACGACACTGTCGTGAAGAAGGCGCTTGCCGAGCAGTTCGCCTACGAAAACCCGATGATGGTGCCGAAGATCGAGAAGATCGTCATCAACATGGGCGTCGGCGAAGCGACCCAGGACGGCAAGCGCGTCGATTCCGCGGTGCAGGACCTGGCGGCGATCACCGGCCAGAAGCCGATCGTGACGCATGCCCGCAAGGCCATCGCGAACTTCAAGGTGCGCGAGAACATGCGCCTCGGCTGCAAGGTCACCCTGCGCCGCGAGCACATGTATGAATTCCTCGACCGTCTGATCAACATCGCCCTGCCGCGCGTCCGCGACTTCCGCGGCGTGCCGGGCAACAGCTTTGACGGCGCGGGCAACTACTCCATGGGCCTGAAGGAACAGATCGTGTTCCCCGAGATCGATTACGACAAGATCGACCAGGTTCGCGGCATGGACATCACCATCGTGACGACGGCCAAGACCGATGAGGAAGCCAAGGCGCTCCTCAAGGGTTTTGATATGCCGTTCGTCAACTGAGCAGCAAACGGAGGGCCTAGCAGTGGCCAAGACGAGCTCCATCGAGAAGAACAAGCGCCGCATGAAAATGGCGAAGAAATTCGCTCCGCGCCGCGCGAAGCTGAAGGCGATCACGGTCGACATGGATCTGTCGCCGGAAGAGCGTTTCGCCGCCCAGCTCAAGCTGGCGCAGCTGCCGCGCAATTCGTCGCCGGTCCGCATCCGCCTGCGGTGCGAGCTGACGGGACGCCCGCGCGCCGTTTATCGCAAGTTCAAGCTCTCGCGCATCGCCTTGCGCGATCTGGCCACGACGGGGCAGATCCCCGGCATGGTCAAGTCGAGCTGGTAAGGAAGGAATTAGGATATGTCCGTGAGCGATCCGCTCGGCGATCTGTTGACGCGCATTCGTAACGCGCAGCACCGCCGTCTGCCGAAGGTGACGAGCCCCGCGTCGAATCTGCGCTCCAACGTGTTGGAAGTGCTGCGCAAGGAAGGCTACATCCGCGGCTTTTCGCAGACCGAAGTCGAGAACGGTTATTCCGAGCTCGAGATCGAGCTGAAGTACCACGAGGGCGAGCCGGTGATCCGCGAGATCAAGAGGGTCTCCAAGCCGGGCCGCCGCGTTTACTCGAAGATCAAGGACCTGCACCGTCCGTACAACGGTCTGGGCGTCGCCATCCTCTCCACGCCGCGTGGCGTGATGTCGGACAACGAAGCTCGCGCCGCGAACGTCGGTGGCGAAGTCCTCTGCCAGGTATTCTAAGAGACGAGGAGCAGGGGCCGTCTTCGGCCCCTCAGGAGAGAACAATGTCGCGTGTTGGAAAGAACCCCGTGAAGCTGCCTAGCGGCGTCACCGTCAACGTTTCCGGTCAGGAAGTGACGGCGAAGGGCAAGCTCGGTCAGCTGAGCATGATCGTGTCGAAGGACGTGGAAGCGCTGATCGACGGCGATTCCGTGCTCGTGAAGCCGCGCGACGAGAGCAAGCGCTCGCGCATGCTGTGGGGCATGACCCGCAACATGATCAGCAACATGGTGACGGGCGTGGCCACTGGCTACACCGTCAACCTCGAGATCAATGGCGTCGGTTACCGCGCGGCCGTTCAGGGCAAGGTTCTGAACATGCAACTCGGCTACTCGCACGACATCAACTATCCGATCCCGGAAGGGATCACCATTAAGTGCGAAAAGCCGACCGCGATCTCGATTTCGGGCGCCGACCGCCAGAAGGTCGGTCAGGTCGCCGCTGAGATCCGTGGTTACCGCAAGCCGGAGCCCTACAAGGGCAAGGGCATCAAGTACGACCACGAGACGATCTTGCGCAAAGAAGGCAAGAAGAAGTAGGACGACGAGCAATGTTCAATTCGAAAGACCTTTTCGCGCGCCGTCAGACCCGTGCACGCTACCAGATCCGCAAGAACGCGAATGGGCGCCTGCGCCTGTCGGTGTTCCGCTCGGGTCAGCACATCTACGCGCAGATCATCGACGACCGGAAGGGCGTCACCCTGGTTGCCGCATCGAGCCTGGACAAGGACGTGAAGTCGCGTCTGAAGACCGGCGCCGACAAGGCTGCCGCCGCCGAAGTCGGCAAGCTGGTGGCCGAGCGCGCCACCGCTGCCGGCGTGAAGGAAGTCGTGTTCGACCGCGGCGGTTACCCGTTTCATGGCCGCGTGAAAGCGCTGGCCGATGCCGCCCGCGAAGCGGGCCTGAGTTTCTAAGGGAAGTTGATCCATGGCACGTAGACCGCAAGGCGAGAACAAGGGTCGTGGCGATGATCGCGAGCAGAGCGACATCGTCGACAAGCTCGTCTCGATCAATCGCGTCGCGAAGGTGGTGAAGGGCGGCCGTCGCTTCGGCTTCGCCGCTCTCGTCGTCGTCGGCGACACCAAGGGCCGCGTCGGCTATGGCTCCGGCAAGGCGCGCGAGGTGCCTGAGGCGATCCGCAAGGCGACCGAGCACGCCAAGCGCAACATGATCCGCATCCAGATCCGCGACGGCCGCACCCTGCATCACGACGCCATCGGCCGCTTCGGCGCCGGCCGCGTCGTCCTGCGCGCGGCCCCGGCCGGCACCGGCATCATCGCCGGCGGCCCGATGCGCGCCGTGTTCGAGACCTGCGGCATCCAGGACATCGTGACCAAGTCGGTCGGCACGTCCAACCCGCACAACATGATCAAGGCGACCTTCGCCGCGCTGCAGAGCCTGCGCTCGCCGCGCATGGTCGCTGCAGCCCGTGGCAAGAAAGTGGCCGAGATCCTCGGCCGCGATCCGGCCACCGTCACGGAATAGGGAGACCGCGCCATGGCCGCCACCAAGACCATCACGGTCACCCAGACCGGCAGCCCGATCGGCCGCAAGCAAGACCAGCGTGCGACCCTGATCGGCCTCGGCTTGAACAAGCGTCATCGCACCAAGGAGCTTCCGGACACCCCGGAGACCCGCGGCATGATCGCCAAGGTTGCGCATCTCGTGCGCGTCGAGCCGCCCAAGGCCTAATTACTAGAGTCAATGCCCCGGCGCAGGTGCGCCGGGCAGAAGGATAGAGACCATGCAGCTGAATCAGCTTTCGGACAACCAGGGCGCCCACAAGCACCGCCGTCGCGTCGGTCGCGGCATCGGCTCCGGCAAGGGCAAGACCTCCGGCTCCGGCGTCAAGGGCCAGAAGTCGCGTTCGGGCGTGGCCATCAACGGCTTCGAAGGCGGCCAGATGCCGATCCATCGCCGCGTGCCGAAGCGCGGCTTCAACAACGTCTCCGGCAAGCGCTTCGCCGAAGTGACGCTCGGCGGCCTGCAGAAGGCCATCGAAGCGGGCAAGCTCGACGCGGGCAAGCCGATCACGATCGAGCTGCTGAAGTCGTCGGGCGTCGTGCGCCACGTGCGCGACGGCGTGCGCCTGCTCGGCACCGGCGAACTGAAGACGAAGGTCGCCCTCGAGCTGACCGGCGCCACCAAGTCCGCCATTGCCGCCGTCGAAAAGGCGGGCGGTTCGGTGAAGGTCGCGATCCTGGCCAAGGTCGACCGCCCGGTCGTGGAGAGCAACTCCATCCGCGCCCGCAAGCAGAGAGCCTCGGGCGCGACGGCCTAATCCTTCGCCTTCTAGGCACCAGTAACCGAGGGATTTGAGCTTATGGCTTCAGCCGCAGAGCAGCTTGCCGCCAATTTGAACTTCGGCGCCTTCTCCAAGGCCACGGAGCTGAAGAAGCGCCTGTGGTTCACCTTGGCGGTCCTGATCGTCTACCGTCTCGGCAGCTTCGTTCCGATTCCGGGCATCGATCCGAGCATTCTCGTCGAGCTGTTCAACCAGCAGCGCAGCGGCATCCTCGGCATGTTCGACATGTTCTCCGGCGGCTCGCTGGGGCGCATGACGATCTTCGCGCTGAACATCATGCCGTACATCTCGGCGTCGATCATCATGCAGCTCCTCACCAGCGTCTCGCCCCGGCTCGAGGCGCTGAAGAAGGAAGGCCCTGCGGGCCAGCGCAAGATCAACCAGTACACGCGCTACGCCACGGTGTTCCTCGCCGCGGTGCAGGCCTACGGCATCTCCGTCGGCCTCGAAGGCATGACCTCGGCGCAGGGCTCGGCCGTCCATGATCCGGGAATGTTCTTCCGCCTGACCACGGTCATCACCCTGACCGGCGGCACCATGTTCCTGATGTGGCTCGGCGAGCAGATCACCGCGCGCGGCGTCGGCAACGGCATCTCGCTGATCATCTTCGCCGGCATCGTCGCCAACCTGCCGCTCGCCGTCGTGCACACCCTTGAGCTCGGCCGCACCGGCGCGATCTCGGGCCTGCTGATCGTCGTCCTGATCGTCATGATCGTCGCCGTCATCGCCTTCATCGTCTTCATGGAGCGCGCCCAGCGACGGATCCTGGTGCAGTATCCGAAGCGCCAGGTCGGCAACAAGATGTTCGGCGGCGAAAGCTCGCACCTGCCGCTCAAGCTCAACGCCTCGGGCGTCATCCCGCCGATCTTCGCCTCGTCGCTGCTGCTGATGCCGACCACGGTCGCCAGCTTCAGCGCCGGCCAGGGCCCGGAATGGCTGACCTTCATCACGGCCAACATCGGCCATGGCCAGCCCCTGTTCATGGCGCTTTATGCCGCGCTCATCATCTTCTTCGCCTTCTTCTACACGGCTGTCGTCTTCAACCCGACCGACACGGCGGAGAACCTGAAGAAGTACGGCGGCTTCGTGCCCGGCATCCGTCCCGGCAAGAACACGGCCGACTACCTGGACTACATCCTGACGCGCCTGACCGTGCTCGGCGCGCTCTACCTGACCGTCATCAGCCTGCTGCCGGAATTCCTGATCACGCGCTTCTCGGTGCCGTTCTACTTCGGCGGCACCAGCCTCCTGATCGTGGTCACCGTCACGCTCGACACGGTGGCGCAGGTTCAGTCGCACCTGCTGGCGCACCAGTACGAAGGCCTCATCAAGAAGTCCAAACTGCGCGGGCGCCGGGGATGAATTTGATCCTGTTGGGGCCGCCGGGTGCCGGAAAGGGCACCCAGGCCCAGCTGCTGAAGGACCGTCATGGCCTCGTTCAGCTCTCGACCGGGGACATGCTGCGCGCGGCGGTCGCCTCGGGCAGCGAACTCGGCAAGACCGTGAAGTCGATCATGGCCGCGGGCGCCCTGGTGCCCGACGAGACCATGATCAACCTGATTGCCGACCGGATCGCCCAGCCGGACTGCGCCAAGGGCTTCATTCTGGATGGTTTCCCCCGGACCACCCGCCAGGCCGAGGCGCTCGACGCCATGCTGGCGGAGAAGGGGCTGAAGCTGGACCGGGTGATCGAGCTGAAGGTCGACGACGCCGCCCTGGTGGAACGCATCAGCGGCCGCTACAGCTGCGCGAAGTGCGGCACGGGCTACCACGACGTCTACAAGACGCCGAAAAAGCCTGGAGTTTGCGATACTTGCGGGTCGACGGAGTTCACCCGTCGGGAAGACGACAAGGCCGAGGTGGTGACATCCCGGCTTGAGGCCTACAACCGCCAGACGGCGCCATTGCTGCCTTATTACAAGGCGCGGGGCGTGCTGCGGACCGTAGACGGCATGGCCGCCATCGACAAGGTGGCCGAAGAAATCGAGGGAGTCCTCAAGGGCTCCTAACAAGTTGACTTGGGACCGGATTTTTCTATAATCCCGGGCCTTCTGCCTCCAGGCTGAACCTGGGGTCGGACGTCAATCCACATTTGAATTTCGGGAGTATGCGGCGTGGCGCGCATTGCTGGCGTTAACATTCCTACCGATAAGCGGGTGCTGATTGCTCTCACTTACATCCACGGCATCGGTCCGGCTCGCGCGAAGGATATCATCGCCAAGGCGAATATCTCCGACACCGCGCGCGTCAACCAGCTCTCGGACGACGACGTCATCCGCATGCGCGAGATCATCGACCGCGACTATCACGTCGAAGGCGACCTGCGCCGCGAAGTGGCGATGAACATTAAGCGCTTGATGGACCTGGGCTGCTACCGCGGCCTGCGTCATCGCAAGGGCCTGCCGGTTCATGGCCAGCGCACCCACACGAACGCCCGCACCCGCAAGGGCCCGGCGCGTCCGATCGCCGGCAAGAAAAAAGCCACCTAACGTACAGGATCGATTATGGCCAAGTCCCCGTCCTCCGCTGCAGCCGCGCGGCCCCGTCGCCGCGAGCGCAAGAACATCACGTCGGGCGTCGCGCACGTCAACGCGAGCTTCAACAACACGATGATCACCATCACCGACGCGCAGGGCAACACGATCTCCTGGTCGTCGTCGGGCGTGCAGGGCTTCAAGGGCTCGCGCAAGTCGACGCCCTACGCCGCGCAGATGGCCGCTGAAGACGCCGGCAAGAAGGCCATGGAACATGGCATGCGCACCCTCGAAGTCGAGGTGAAGGGCCCGGGTTCGGGTCGCGAGTCGGCGCTGCGCGCGCTGCAGTCGGTCGGGTTCACCATCACGTCGATCCGCGACGTGACGGCCATCCCGCACAACGGCTGCCGTCCGCCGAAGCGTCGCCGCGTTTGATTTTTACCGAGGCCGCGCGCGAGCGCAGCCTCGGCTTTCGCTACTGATCGGGCCCGTCAGCGGGTCCGCAAAGGCCGGGCTCGCGTCGCCCGGCCGCAGCATTCTCCGGCGGATCGTATTCCGCCCAAATGTGAGGTCGCATTCGTGATTCAGAAGAACTGGACGGAACTGATTAAGCCGACGAAGCTTCAGGTCACGCCGGGCACCGAACCGCAGCGGATCGCCACGGTCGTCGCCGAGCCCCTGGAGCGCGGCTTCGGCCTGACGCTGGGCAACGCGCTGCGTCGCGTGCTGCTGTCGTCGCTGCAGGGCGCCTCCGTCACCGGCATCCAGATTCAGGGCATCCTGCACGAATTCTCGTCCATTCCGGGCGTGCGCGAGGACGTGACCGACATCGTCCTCAACATCAAGAACCTCGCGATCCGCATGCAGGGCGAAGGCCCGAAGCGCATCGTCCTGAAGGCCAACGGCCCGGGCGAAGTGACCGCCGGCATGATCGAGACCGTCTCCGACATCGAAATCCTCAATCCGGACCTGGTGCTCTGCACGCTCGACAAGGGCGCGACGATCAACATGGAAATGATCGTCAACACCGGCAAGGGCTACGTCCCGGCGTCGATGAACCGTCCAGAGGACGCGCCCATCGGCCTGATCCCGGTCGACGCGCTCTACAGCCCGGTCCGCAAGGTCGCCTACAAGGTCGAGAATTCGCGCGTCGGCCAGGTCACCGACTACGACAAGCTGAGCATGGACGTCGAGACCGACGGCACCGTGACGCCTGAGGATTCCGTCGCGCTCGCCGCGCGCATCCTGCAGGACCAGCTGCAGCTCTTCATCAACTTCGAAGAGCCGCAGGCCGCCACCGAGGAGGAGAAGTCCGAGGAGCCGGCGTTCAACAAGAACCTGCTGCGCAAGGTCGAAGAGCTCGAGCTGTCGGTCCGTTCGGCCAACTGCCTGAAGAACGACAACATCATCTACATCGGCGACCTCGTGCAGAAGACGGAGGCGGAGATGCTCCGCACCCCGAACTTCGGCCGCAAGTCGCTGAACGAGATCAAGGAAGTCCTGGCCCAAATGGGTCTCCATCTCGGCATGGAGATTCCGAACTGGCCGCCCGAGAACATCGAAGAGCTGGCCAAGAAGCTCGAGGAACCGTACTAAGCGCGCGGCAGCGCCTTAGGCGATTAGGAGAAGAATTATGCGTCACGGTATGAGCGGTCGTAAGCTGAACCGCACGAGCTCCCACCGCAAAGCCATGTTCGACAACATGGCGGCGGCGGTGATCAAGCACGAGCAGATCACGACGACGTTGCCGAAGGCCAAGGACCTGAAGCCGATCATCGACAAGCTGATCACGCTCGGCAAGCGCGGCGGCCTGCATTCGCGCCGCCAGGCGATCTCGCTGCTGGGCGACGTCAAGCTCGCGGCCAAGCTGTTCGACACGCTGGCCCCGCGCTACGCGACCCGCGCCGGCGGCTACACCCGCGTGCTCAAGGCCGGGTTCCGCCGCGGCGACATGGCGCCGATGGCCGTCATCGAGCTGGTCGACCGCGATCCGTCCGCCAAGGGCCTGGACTCGGGCCCAACCGGCGTCGAGACCGTGGATGCCGAGGCCGCGACGGCCAACGCCTAACCGCAGGTTTCCCCGGGCGCTTAACCTTTCCCGGGTCACGTATCGTTGAAGGGCAGCCGCGAGGCTGCCTTTCGCGTTTCCGGGTGTTAGAATTCGGCCATGTCGATCATGACCCACATGCAACCGTCGGGCCGCCGGGCCTCGGCCCGCAAGACCTTCGCGCGCAAGACATGGCGCCGCGCCGCCATCCTTCTGGCCGCCTGGATGGCCTGCACGACAGCTTGCACGGGAGCCACGCAGGCCCAGGCGCCGGCGGTACCGCAGTCGCGCGAACAGGTCACCCTCAGCTTCGCGCCGGTGGTCAAGCGCACGGCCAGCGCCGTCGTGAACATCTACGCCCGCACGGTGGTACAGGCGCGCCGTTCGCCGCTGCTCGACGATCCGTTCTTCCGCCGATTCTTCGGCGACAATGCGCCCGGCGGCGCGCCGCGCGAGCGCGTGCAGAACTCGCTCGGCTCCGGCGTCATCGTCGACCCCTCGGGCCTGATCGTCACGAACTACCATGTCATCGGCACGTCGGGCGAAATCACGGTGGTGCTGCCTGACCGGCGCGAGTTCAACGCGAAGGTCGAGCTCGCCGACGAGCGCGCCGACCTCGCCGTGCTGCGCATCGACACCAAGGGCGAGTCGTTGCCGGTGCTGCCGCTGCGCGATTCCGACGACCTCGAGGTCGGCGACCTCGTGCTCGCCATCGGCAATCCGTTCGGCGTCGGCCAGACGGTGACGAGCGGCATCGTCTCGGCGCTCGCGCGCACCAACGTCGGCATCTCCGACTACGGCTACTTCATCCAGACCGACGCGGCGATCAACCCCGGCAATTCCGGCGGCGCGCTGGTCGGCATGGATGGCAGCCTCGTCGGCATCAACACGGCGATCTATTCGCAGAGCGGCGGCTCGCTCGGCATCGGCTTCGCCATTCCGTCGAACATGGTGCGCGCCATGCTCGCCAGCGTGAAGGCCGGCGGCAAGATCGTGCGGCCCTGGCTCGGCGCCAACGGCCAGGCGGTCACGGCGGAGATCGCCACCAGCCTCAACCTGCCTCATCCCGAAGGCGTGCTGATCAGCGGCGTCAACGCCAAGGGGCCGGCGTCGCGCGCCGGCCTGCGCGTCGGCGACATCGTCACCGCCATCGACGGCCGCGACGTCGACAGCCCGGAGGCCCTGCGCTTCCGCATCGCCACGCTGCCCGTCGGCAAGAGCGCCAAGCTGACCGTGCTGCGCCGTTCCGGCGAACACGCCGAACTGACCCTGGCGCTGGAATCGCCGCCGGAAACGCCGGCGCGCGACCAGGCGACGCTGCAAGGCAGCGTGCCGCTGGCGGGCGCCACCGTCGCCAACCTGTCGCCGGCCCTGGCCGACGAGCTGGCGCTGCCGACCGAGGCGAGCGGCGTCATCGTCATGGACGTGGGGCGCGGCAGCATCGCCGCGCGCCTGGGCCTGAAGCCGCGCGACGTGGTCGTGTCGGTGAACGGCGCCGACGTCGAATCGGTCGCCGGCCTGCGCCGCCTCATGACCCGCAACGGCACGGACTCGCGCTGGCGCATTGCCATCCGCCGCGGCGACCAAGTCCTCACCTTGGTGGTCGGGTGAGCTTTTCCCCGTCGGGGAGGAACCGATGACGACGCTGTTCGAACGCGAAGCGCCGCGCCCCTTGGCCGACCGCCTGCGTCCGCAGCATCTGAGCGAGGTCATCGGCCAGCAGCATCTGCTGGGGCCGGAAGGCCCCATCGGCCGTATGGTCGCGGCGCACCGCATCGCTTCGATGATCCTGTGGGGCCCGCCGGGCTGCGGCAAGACGACCATCGCCCGCCTGCTCGCCGAAGGCACCAGCCTGCATTTCGAGCCCCTGTCGGCGGTGTTCTCCGGCGTCGCCGACCTGAAGAAAGTCTTCGAGGCGTCGCGCAAGCGCCGCGAGATGGGGCAGGGCACCCTGCTGTTCGTCGACGAGATCCATCGCTTCAACCGCGCCCAGCAGGACAGCTTCCTGCCCTTCGTCGAGGACGGCACGGTGATCCTGGTCGGCGCGACGACGGAAAACCCCTCCTTCGAGATCAACGGCGCGCTTCTCTCGCGCTGCCAGGTCTTCGTGCTCAACCGGCTCGGTGACGCGGCGCTGGAGGAAATCCTCACCCGCGCCGAGGCGGAAATGGGCCGTCCGCTGGCGGTGGACGCCGAGGCGCGCGCCGCCCTGCGCGCCATGGCCGATGGCGACGGCCGCTATCTCATCAACCTGGCCGAGCAGCTCTTCGCCCTGCCGCCGAGCAAGGCCGGCAAGCTCGACACCAAGGCGCTGGCCGCCGCCGTGCAGAAGCGCGCGCCGCTCTACGACAAGGCCCAGGAAGGCCACTACAATCTCATCAGCGCCCTGCACAAGTCGCTGCGCGGCTCCGACGTGGACGCGGCGCTCTACTGGCTCGCCCGCATGCTGGCGGGCGGCGAGCCGCCGCTCTACATCGTGCGCCGGCTGGTGCGCTTCGCCTCCGAGGACATCGGCCTGGCCGATCCCAATGCCCTGGTGCAGGCCCTGGCCGCCAAGGACAGCTACGATTTCCTCGGCTCGCCGGAAGGCGAGCTGGCGATCGTGCAGGCGGTGGCCTATCTCGCGACCGCGCCCAAGTCGAACGCCCTCTACCGCGCCCAGAGCGCCGCCAACAAGGCGGCCGCCGAGCAGGGCTCGCTCATGCCGCCCAAGCATATTCTCAACGCGCCGACGAGACTGATGCGCGACATCGGCTACGGCAAGGGCTACGAATACGACCACGAGGCGCCGGACGCCTTCTCGGGGCAGAACTACTTCCCCGACGAGATGGAGCGACGGCAATTCTACCAGCCGGCGGAGCGCGGCTTCGAGCGCGACATCGCCAAGCGGCTGGCCTATTGGGCAAAATTGCGCGGCGAGCGCCAGTCCGGCGGAACGCCGGCAGGTGAACGGTCTGGCGGCGCGCAGACGGACGACGACGGGGAGAACGAGTAGATGGGCATGGTTGCGGCGGTCGCGGTGGGCGGCGCCTTGGGCTCGGTGGCGCGTTACGCCACGATGCTATGGATGGCGCGTCTGTTCGGCGGCGGCTTTCCTTACGGCACGCTCGCGGTGAACATGGTCGGCGGCTTCGTCATGGGCCTGCTGATCGAGGCGATGGCGCTAGCCTGGTCGCCGAGCGAAGCCATGCGCGCCTTCATCGCCGTCGGCGTCCTCGGCGGCTTCACGACATTCTCGACCTTCTCGCTCGACAGCTGGCTGCTGATCCAGCGCGGCGACTATGGCTTGGCTGCGCTCTACATCGGCGCCTCTTTGCTGCTCTCCATCGGCGGCCTGGTCGCCGGCCTCTATCTCACGCGCACGGTGCTGGCATGAGCAAACCTCCCGCGGCCAACGTCGTCCAGACGCTGAAGGTCGGCGACGACGAGGCCGACCAGCGGCTCGACCGCTGGTTCAAGCGGCGCTTTCCTGCGCTCGGCCATGGCAAGCTCGAGAAGCTGCTGCGCACCGGGCAGGTGCGCGTCGACGGCAAGCGCGCCAAGGCGGCCTTCCGCCTGGAGCCGGGCATGGAAGTGCGCGTGCCGCCGCTCGGCGACCTGGCGCCGGCGACAGACCGCCCCATCACCCAGCAGCCACGCGTGAGCAAGGGCGACGCCGAAGCCTTGCGCGCTTCGGTGCTGCATCGCGACGACGACGTCATCGTGATCAACAAGCCGCCGGGCCTCGCGGTGCAGGGCGGCACGGGCACGGCGCATCATCTCGACGCCATGCTCGACGCGCTGAAGTTCGACAAGCCGGACCGGCCGAAGCTGGTCCATCGCCTCGACCGCGACACCAGCGGCACGCTCGTCCTCGCCCGCACCACGGTCGCCGCGCGCTGGCTGACGGCGGCCTTCCGCGCGCGTACCACGCGCAAGGTCTATTGGTCGCTCGTCGTCGGGGTGCCGAAGATCCGCCAGGGCCGCATCGACATCGCGCTCTCCAAGCTGCCGGGTCCGCGCGGCGAGAAGATGGTCGGCGACGAGGACGAGGGCAAGCGCGCTGTCACGCTCTATGCGGTGGTCGAACATGCGGCGACCAAGGCGGCCTGGCTTGCCATGATGCCGGTCACCGGCCGCACGCACCAGCTGCGCGCCCATGCCGCGGCGCTCAACACGCCGATCCTGGGCGACGGAAAGTACGGCGGCGAGGCGGCCTTCTTCCGCGGTCCCGAAGGGGACGGCGGCCGTCCGCGTCTGCATCTGCACGCCCGCGAGATCGAATTCATCCAGCCCAATGGGCGCCTGCTGCGCGTCGTGGCGCCGCTGCCGCCCCACATGCGCTCCACCTGGGAGTTCTTCGGCTTCGATCCCAACATGTCGGCGGATTCCTTCGCCGACCTGGCCGAACTTCGCTGACGCCTATCGGAAGTCCTATGCGCCTTCGCCGGATACTCACGCTCGCTACCGTCGCCGTTGCCGCCATCGTGGCGGGCGCCGCTGTCTTCGTCGCGCGCATGGACCTGAACCAGTACAAGCCGTTGATCGCGGAGAAGGCGCAGGCGGCGACCGGCCGCAAGCTGCAGATCTCGGGCGACATCCATCTCGTCGCCTCGCTCGTGCCGTCGCTTGCCGTCGACGGCATCCGCTTCGAGAACGCCAAGTTCGGCACGCGTCCCGAGATGGTCAAGGCCAAGCGCCTGGAAGCCCAGGTGGCGCTGTTGCCGTTGCTGCGCGGGCGCGTCGAAATCCGCCGTCTCTCGCTCGTCGCGCCGGACATCCTGCTCGAGACGGACGACAAGGGCCATGGCAACTGGCAGTTCGCCGCGACGCAGACGTCTGCCGCGCCGACGGCCGCTCCCGCAGCGGCGGCGACGCCGCTCGACCTGCCTTATCTGGCCGAACTGGTGATCGAAGACGGGCTCATCACCTACCGCGACGGCGTCACCGGCCGTTCCCGCAAGCTGGAAGTCGGCCATCTGGCCGCCCGCTCGACGGGCCGCGACGATCCGCTCTCCATCGCCTTCGACGGCGCCTACGAAGGCATGCCGGTCACGGTCGACGGCAAGCTGGGCGCTCTGTCGGGCCTCGATGGCGCGCGGCCGTTTCCGGTCGACCTGTCGGTCAGCGCCGCCGGCGCGGACGTCGCGTTGAGCGGCACGGTCCTGCATCCGCTGGCGCCGAGCGCCGCCGATCTCGCGCTGAACATATCGGGCAAGGACCTCAGCGGCTGGGCAAGCTTCGCCAAGGCGGCGCTGCCGGCCAGGCCTTACAGCCTCGCGGCGAAGCTGGCCTTCCGCAACCGCAGGTTCGATTTGGCCGACCTGCAGGCCAAGCTCGGCGTCAGCGACCTGACGGGCACGGCGTCGCTCGACCTCAATGGCGCGCGGCCCCGCATCGCCGCGACCTTGAGCGCGCAGCATTTCGACATGGCCGACGTCATCCCGGAGCCCGAAGCCGACGGTCGACCGGTCAAGCCGCGCGGCAATGATCGCCTGTTCAGCGCGGATCCCCTCGACCTGTCCGCCTTGCGCCAAGTCGACGGCAACGTCGCCCTCAATGCCGCGAGCCTGATGGTAGGCGGCTTCGACCTGCGCGACATGGCCGTGGTCTTGAGCCTGGATGATGGCCGCCTGCTGGCGCAGCCCTTCGCGGCACGGCTGGCCGACGGCATGCTGACGGGGCAAAGCGACCTGAGGGTGCCGGCGAACGGGCCCGCGAACCTGGCGCTCAACCTTCAGGCCGAGAAGCTCGACCTCAAGGCGCTCGGCGGGGCCTTCAACGCCGGCGATATCCTTACGGGCCAGGGCGACTTGCTGGTCGACCTCAAGGGGCAGGGCGGTTCGGTCCGTGCGCTCATGGCTTCGCTGAACGGCCGGGCGAACTGGGTGATGGGCAAGGGCCGCGTCAAGAGCGGCTACGTCGACCTGCTGGGCGCCGACCTGCTTCGCTTCGCGGCGAGCGCAGGCAGCCACGGCAGCGACGCGACGGCGGTCAATTGCCTCGTGGCCCGCTTCGACGTGGAGAAGGGCATCGCCACGTCGAAGGGCATCCTGTTCGACACGGACCGCATGACGGTGAAGGGCGAGGGCACGGTCAATCTCGGCAACGAGCGGCTGGCGCTGCTCTTTACGCCGCGGCCGAAGGAAACCAGCTTGATCAACCTGGCGATGCCCTGGCGCGTCGAAGGCAGCCTGCAGTCGCCCGCCGTCAGCGTCGATCAGGGCGCCCTGGCCGAGCGAGCCGCCGGGGCCCTGCTGAGCGCAGTCAATCCCCTGGCACTGCTGGTGCCCATGGTGACGGCTTCCAATGGCGAGCAGAATCCCTGCCTTGCGGCCTTGCAGGGCGGTGCGCCAAAGCCTGCCGCCGCCGGCCCGGCGAGCGAAGGCGGCGTGCGCGGTTTTCTCGACAGCCTGATTCCCCGCCGCTAGAAAAGCGCCCATGACTGAAACCGATCCTCAGAACCGTTCCGACCTCGCCGCCAAGGCAGCGGCGCGCGTCGCCAAGCCGGCGACGGTGCGCGAAGCGGGCGGCCTGTTCCTGCTCGATCTTGGAGATAAGCCGCTCAAGACGCCGGCTGGCCTGGAACTGGCCTTGCCGACCCGCGCCCTGGCCGAGGCGATTGCGGGCGAACTCGCTGCAGCGGCGCCCCAGGCGCACAAGAACCCGGCCGCCATGCCGAACCTGCGCTTCGCGGCGACGGCGCTCGACCGCGTGGCGGCGGCCCGCGCCGAGACGGTCGAGTCGGTCGTGTCCTACGGCGCCACAGACCTGCTCTGCTATCGCGCCGAAGAGCCTGCCGACCTCGTCGCGCGCCAGCATCTCGCCTGGCAGCCGCTGCTCGACTGGATGGCGGAACGCTTCAAGGCCGTGCTCGTCTCGGTCGCCGGCATCATGCCTTCGCCGCAGCCGCCGAAGGCCTTGGCGGCCTTGCGCGGCGCCGTGGCCGCTTACGACGACATGACGCTGACGGGGCTCGCCATGGCGACGCAGGTCAGCGGCTCGCTGGTCCTCGGCCTGGCGCTGGTCGAAGGCCGCATCGACGGAACCGAGATCTTCGATCTTGCCGAACTGGACGAGACCTACCAGATCGAGAAATGGGGCGAGGACGAGGAGGCGGCGAACCGCCGCGCCATCCGCCGCCGCGACCTGACGGAGACCGCGGCCTTCCTGCGGCTTCTGCACACCGCCAACGCATGAGGAACTTCGTGATGCAACGCCCCGAGGACCTGGAAAATTTCGCCGTGCACCTGCGCATCTTCGGCAAGGTGCAGGGCGTCGGCTTTCGCGCCTGGGCGCAGGAGCAGGCCGACAAGAAATCCCTGCGCGGCTGGGTGCGCAACCGCAGCGATGGTTCGGTCGAGGTCGTCTTCGTCGGCCATGCCCATACGCTGGATGCGATGGTGACGCTGTGCCGCAAGGGGCCGGCCGGCGCGGAAGTGAGCCGCGTCACGCGCATTCCCGGCGAATACCGTCCGGACGAGACGGAAGTGCCGCCGGGCTTCCAGCAGTTCCCGACCGTCTAGCCTCTACGCGCCGAATATCTCGTCGAAGCTGGTCTTCAGGGCCGCGTCGACGTCGGCCATGGTCGCCGGCTTGCCGAGCGCCTTGAGCGAGGTGACGCCGAAGGTGCTGAGCCCGCATGGAACGATGCCGGCGAAGTGCGACAGGTCCGGCGCCACGTTCAGCGAGATGCCGTGATAGGTCACCCAGCGGCGCACGCGCACGCCGACGGCGCCGATCTTCTCCTCGCGCGTGCCGAACACCGGATCGGGCCGCGCCACCCAGATGCCGATGCGGCCCTCGCGCTTCTCGCCGGTCACGTCGAGGGCGGCCAGCGTGCGGATCACCCAGGCTTCGAGGTTGGCGACGTAGCCGCGCACGTCCGGCCCGCGCCGCTTGAGGTCGAGCAGTACGTAGACCACCCGCTGGCCGGGGCCGTGGTAGGTGAAGCGGCCGCCGCGTCCGGTCTGGTAGACGGGGAAGCGGGCGGCGTCGAGCAACTCCTCGGGGGCGGCGCTGGTGCCCGCGGTATAGAGGGGCGGGTGTTCGAGCAGCCAGACCAGTTCCGGGGCGCCTTCGTCGCGGATCGCCGCCACGCGCGCCTCCATGGCCGCCACGGCCTCCTCGTAGGGGACGAGGCCTTGGCTGACGCGCCATTCCAGGCCGGGGCCAGGATTGGCTTCCAGGGGCCGTTCCAGGCTTTCTGGCGCAGCCGCAGGGGCTGCCCGGTCCGGGATGCTGGTCGGGGCCACGGGGGCCCGGCTGAGGCTTGGAATATCTGGCAAAACCGCCACCATCTCCCTTGCGAAGGGTCGGCCGATTTGGTATTCCCCACGCTTCCGATTGGCAATCCTAAATTGTCGATTATTCCCTGCGGTCGTGGCGGAATTGGTAGACGCGCAGCGTTGAGGTCGCTGTGGGGGAAACCTCGTGGAAGTTCGAGTCTTCTCGACCGCACCATACTAGGCATTAGGCCCGTGAACGCTCGTTCCGGGCTTTGATTTTCTGGCCCCCGTCGCCCTAAACCCCATATGGGGGTTCTGGGCGCGCGTCGAAAGAGAGCCGACGCCATGACGAACCAGCCACCCGAGAACCGGCCGGAAACGGCAGCATCTCCGCCCGAACCCGAAACCCGGGTGCCGGACGAGATTCTGCGCGAGCACCCCGAACGCGTCGCCGTCGTCCGCGAGGCCCTGGAGGCCGGCGACCTGGCGCGGGTGCGCGACCTTGTCCTGCCGCTGCACTATGCCGACCTTGCCGACCTGATCGAGGCGCTCGAGCATGACGAGCGCATAGCGCTGCTCGACAGCATCCGCGGCGAGCTCGATCCCGACGTCCTGCCGATGCTGGAATATGCGGTGCGCGACGAGGTCGTCGAGCATCTCGGTCCCGAGGAGGTCGCGGCCGCCCTCGGCGAGATGGACACCGACGACGCCATGGAGGTCGTGCAGACCCTCGACGCGGAAGCGCGCGAGGAGGTGCTCGACGCGGTCCCGGCGGACGAGCGCGCGGTCCTCGAGCAGGGCCTGACCTATCCCGAGGAATCCGCCGGCCGCCTGATGCAGCGCGAGCTGGTCTCCGTGCCGGCCGACTGGACGGTCGGGCAGACCATCGACCATCTGCGCAACGTCGCGGAGAGGGACGACGAGGAACTGCCCGACGAGTTCTACGACATCTACGTGGTCGACGCGCGCACGCGGCTGGTCGGCCGCGTGTCGCTCAGCCGCCTGCTGCGCTCGAAGCGCCCAGTCACCCTGCAGGCGCTCGCCGAGACCGAGCTGCGCAGCGTGCCGGTCGACATGGACCAGGAAGAGGTGGCGCTGCTGTTCCGCCAATATGCCCTGGCGTCGGCGCCCGTCGTCGACCAGGCCGGACGGCTGGTCGGCGTCATCACCGTCGACGACATCGTCGACATCATTCACGAAGAGGCCGAGGAGGACATCCTGCTCCTCGGCGGCGTGTCCGAGGGCGACCTCTACGAGGCCGCCATCGACACGGCGAAGTCGCGCTTTCCCTGGCTCGCGGTCAACCTCGCGACGGCGCTGCTGGCCGCCAACGTCATCGGCCTGTTCGAGGCGACGATCGAGAAGGTCGTGGCGCTCGCGGTGCTGATGCCCATCGTCGCCTCCATGGGCGGCAACGCCGGCACCCAGACCATGACGGTGGCCGTGCGCGCGCTCGCCACCAAGGAACTGTCGGTCGCCAACGCCCTGCACATCGTCTGGAAGGAAGCCATCGTCGGCGGCATCAACGGCCTGCTGTTCGCCGTGCTGATCGGCGTCGTCGCCTGGGCCTGGTTCGGCGATCTCTCCATCGGCCTCGTCATTGCTGCCGCCATGACGATCAACCTGCTGGTCGCCGGCTTCGCGGGGGTCGCCATTCCATTGGCGCTCGAACGCGGCGGCGTCGATCCGGCCGTCGCCTCGGCGGTCTTCCTCACCACGGTCACCGACGTCGTCGGCTTCTTCGCGTTTCTCGGGCTCGCTTCGCTGTTCGTCGTCTAACAGGACGGAGATCGACCATGCCGACCATTCTCGTCACCGGCGCCAACCGCGGCCTCGGCCTGGAGTTCGCCCGGCAATATGCCGCCGACGGCTGGCGCGTCATCGCCACTTGCCGCGATCCTGCGAAGGCCGGCGAGCTGAAGGCGCTGCCCTCGGTCGAGGTCCATGCCCTCGACGTCGCCGACATCGGGGCTGGGGCGAAGCTCGCGTCGTCGCTGGCCGGCACGCCCATCGACCTTCTGCTCAACAACGCCGGCGTCTATGGCGCGCGCCAGCAGGCGCTGGGCAACCTCGACGCCGAGGACTGGCTGAACGTGCTGCGCGTCAACAGCGTGGCGCCGCTCAAGCTGGCCGAAGCCTTTCTGCCGCACTTGCGTGCCGGCAAGGGCAAGACGGCGGCCTTCGTCACCAGCCTGATGGGCAGCATCGCCGACAACGGAAGCGGGCGCTTCTACGCCTACCGTTCGAGCAAGGCGGCGCTCAACGCGGCGGTCAAGAGCTTCGCCGTCGATACGGCGGCCGACGGGCTGATCGCCGTCCTGCTGCATCCCGGCTGGGTGCAGACCGACATGGGCGGCCCTGGCGCGCCGGTCACGCCGAAGGAGAGCATCGCCGGCATGCGCAAGGTCTTGGCCGGCCTCAAGGCTCAGGACAGCGGCCGCTTCTTCGCCTATGACGGCAAGGCGCTGCCTTGGTAGTTTGATTCTTGAGGGTGCCGCCGCCCGCATGGAGAGCATGATTCGTAAGTTGCGTTTGCCGGTCCTGATCACCGGCCTGGCTGTCATCGCCGCCGCCGGGCTCGTCGCCATGCCGACGCCGGCCGGCGTCCAGCCCGAGATGATGCGCGCCGCAGCCCTGGTGCTGGTCGCGCTGGCGCTCTTCGCCACCAACGCCCTGCCGGGCCATATCAGCGCCGTCGCCTTTCTCACCTTCGGCATGCTGTGCGCCGTGGCTCCGGCCGAGACGGTGTTCGCCGGCTTCTCCTCGACGGCGGTCTGGCTGGTCTTCGGCGGATTGATCGTCGGCGTCGCCATCCGCGCCACCGGCCTTGGCGAGCGCATGGCGCTGCAGCTGATGCGCATGCTGGGCACGTCCTACCTGCAGATCATCGGCGGCATCATGATCGCCTCAATGCTCTTTTCCTTCATCATGCCGGCGAGCCTGGGGCGCGTCGTCATCCTCATGCCGATCATGCTGTCGCTCGCCGAGAAGCTCGGTTTTCCGATTGGCAGCAAGGGCCATGCGGGCCTGGTGGTCGCGGCCGGCTTCGGCACGCTCATTCCGGCATTCACGATCCTGCCGGCCAACGTGCCGAACATGGTGCTGGCGGGCGCGGCGGAGACGACCTACGGCCTGCACCTGTCCTACGGCAGCTATGCCTTGCTTCATGCGCCTATGAGCGGGCTGGGCAGCGCGCTCATCATCTTCGCGGTGATCATGCTGATGTTCAGGGACACGCCGAAATCCGTCACGACTCTAGCGTCGGCCGAACGGCGTCCCTGGTCGGCCGACGAGAAGAAGCTGTCCTGGATCCTCGGCATCTCGCTCGTGCTGTGGATGACGGACGGCTGGCACGGCATTTCGCCGGCCTGGGTCGGCATGGCGGGCGGCCTCGCCTGCATGCTGCCGCGCATCGGCGTCCTGCCGCCGAGCGCCTTCAACGAGAAGGTGCAGTTCGGCGGCATGTTCTATGTGGCGGGCGTGCTCGGCCTCGGCGCCGTCGTGGCGCAAAGCGGGCTCGGCACGGCCTTGGGCCATGCGCTGATGCAGGCGCTCGACCTGCAGCCCGGCGAGACGGCGCGCAATTTCGTCTCCCTGATCCTGCTCTACACGTTGAGCGGGCTCATCACGACCATGCCGGCCTTGCCCGCCGTGCTCACGCCGCTCGGCAACGAGCTGGCGCAGGCGACGGGTTTTCCGCTGCTGACGGTGCTGATGCTGCAGGTCATCGGCTTCTCCAGCATCCTGTTGCCCTACCAAATGGCGCCGATGGTCTTGTCGTTGCAGATGGGGCGCCTATCTTACGTCAATGGCGTCAAGGCGACCTTTGCAGTGACGCTTTCTTGCCTCCTGTTGCTGACGCCGCTGAATTATCTCTGGTGGCGGTTCCTCGGATATCTTTCGTAATGCCCCTGCATCTCGTCAAAATGGCGGTCGGCGCCGAATCGCTCGAACATCTCGCCGCCTGGCAGAAAACCCGCCTGGCGGCGATCAAGGCCGAACGCGGCAAGTCGATGCTGATCCACAAAACGCGCAATTATCCCAAGCGCGCCGAGGAGATTCTCGCTGGCGGCTCGATCTATTGGATCATCAAGGGCTTTATCCGCGTGCATCAGCGCATCCTGGGATTTGAGCGTGTCACGGACGCCGAGGGCAAGCCGCGCTGCGAAATCCACTATTCGCCGAAGCAAATCCGCACGGTGCCTGTGGCACACAAGCCGATGCAGGGCTGGCGCTACATGGAAGACGAAGCCGCGCCGCGCGACCTGACCGGCAAGGGCGACGTGACGGCCGACATGCCGCCGGAAATGCTGGCGGAACTGCGCAAGCTCGGGCTGCTCTAGCGCGGCCGCGACGGGGGCTGCGCGCCTCGTCGCCTTGGGCCATACTCCTGCCATGAGCGCCTTCGTGGACTTGCCGACGCTGGCCAAGACGGGCAACGCGCAATGGAGCGCCGTCGAGGCGGCCTACCGGGCGGATGAAGCGGCCTGCGTCGCGGCCTTGCTGCGCGCGTCGCCGTTCGATCCTGCCGCCACGGAACGCGTCGCCACGAAGGCGCGCGAGCTGGTCGCAGGCGCCCGTGCGCGCAAGGACCAGGCGGGGCGCATGGACGCCTTCCTGCGCGAATTCGGCCTGTCGAGCCGCGAAGGCGTGGCGCTGATGTGCCTCGCCGAAGCGCTGCTGCGGATCCCCGATGTCGACACGGCCGACCGCCTGATTCGCGAGAAGCTCGCCGACGGCGACTGGGAGCGTCATCTCGGCAAGAGTGAATCGCTGCTGGTCAACGCCTCGACCTACGGCTTGATGCTGACCGGCAAGCTGGCGCATTGGGGGAACGGCGATGAGGGCGATCTCTTCGGCCTCTTCCGCCGCCTTGCGGCACGCAGCGGCGAACCCATCGTCCGCGAAGCGGTCGGTGCGGCCATGCGCATCCTTGGCCGCCAGTTCGTCATGGGCCGCACCATGGACGAGGCCATGGAACGGGCGCGGGCGCAGATGGCGCGCGGCTACCGCCACTCGTTTGACATGCTGGGCGAGGAAGCCAAGACCCAGCGCGCCGCCGACCGCTATTTCGAGGCTTACCGCAACGCCATCGCCGCGCTGCGCGGATTGGCCGGCGGCGACCTGGCCAGCGCGCCGTCGATCTCGGTAAAGCTGTCGGCGTTGCATCCGCGCTACGAATGGGCGCAGGGAGACGTTTGCGTGCCCGCTCTGGCCGCGCGTCTGCGCGCGCTGGCGTCGCTGGCGCGCGAAACCGGCGTCGCGCTCACCGTGGACGCTGAAGAGGCCGACAGGCTATTGCCGTCGTTGGCGGTGTTCGAGCAGGTCGCTGCCGATCCGCAGCTGAAAGGCTGGGACGGGCTCGGTCTCGCCGTGCAGGCCTATCAGAAGCGGGCGCCGGCGGTGATCGATTGGCTGGCCGACCTTGCGCGGCGCGCAGGCCGGCGCATCCCGGTGCGTTTGGTCAAGGGCGCCTATTGGGACAGCGAGATCAAGCGCGCGCAGGAGCGGGCGTTGGCCGGCTATCCCGTCTTCACCCGCAAGGCCTCGACGGATCTGTCCTATCTCGTCTGTGCCGCCCGATTGTTCGCTTCGCCCAGGGCCTTCTATCCGCAGCTCGCCAGCCACAATGCGCAGACCGTCGCGGCGGTGCTGGAACTGGCCGGCGAATTGGGAAAGGGGCCAAAGCGCCCGTTCGAATTTCAGCGGCTGCATGGCATGGGCCGGCCGCTCTACGGCCAGCTGGTTGGGCCTGACGCGCAGGGCTATCCCTGCCGTGTCTATGCGCCGGTCGGCAGCCATGAAGATCTGCTGCCCTATCTGGTGCGTCGCCTGCTCGAGAATGGCGCCAACAGCTCCTTCGTGCATCGGCTGAGCGACGAAGACCTGCCCATCGAGCGGTTGACCGCCGATCCCGTGGCGACGGTCCGCGCGACGTCGCCGGTGGCCCATCCTGGAATTCCCTTGCCGCGGGATCTCTATGCGCCGACGCGGCTGGCGAGCTTTGGGGTCGATCTCTCCGACCCAGCGGCATTGCGCCGCTTGGCCGACGAGATGGCTCGGGCCCTCGACAAGCCATGGCAAGCCGCGTCCTTGATCGACGGCAAGGCGCAAGATGGCCCGACGCATGCAGTGCGTGATCCGGCCGACCGCCGGCGCATCGTCGGCGCGGTCGCTCCGGCGACATTCGACGACATGCAACGCGCCTTGGCGGCAGCGGTCGCAGGGCAGCGGGCGTGGGCGATGCGGTCTGTCGCGGAGCGCGCGGCGATCCTCGAAGCCGCCGGCGACCTGGTCGAGCGCGACCGCGCGGCCTTGATGGCGCTCTGCGTGCGCGAGGCCGGCAAGACCTTAGCCGACGCAGCGTCGGAAGTGCGTGAGGCGGCGGACTATTGCCGCTATTACGCCGCCGAGGCGCGCCGCAGCCTTGCGACGCGCCCCTTGCCGGGGCCGACCGGCGAGGAGAACCGGCTGGAGATGCACGGACGCGGCGTCTTCGCTTGCATCAGCCCATGGAATTTTCCGTTGGCGATCTTCACCGGCCAAGTCGTCGCGGCGCTCGTGGCCGGCAATGCGGTGATCGCCAAGCCTGCCGAGCAGACGCCGCTGGTCGCCGCGGCGGCCGTGCGGCTTCTGCATGAAGCGGGCATCCCTGCCGGCGCGCTGCATCTGCTGCCCGGCAGCGGCAGGACCATCGGCGCGGCGCTCGTCGCGGACGCGTGCATCGCAGGCGTCGCCTTCACCGGTTCGACGGAAGTCGCCAAGGGCATCGCCCAGGCCCTGGCGGCGCGCGACGGCGCGCTGGCGCCGCTGATCGCCGAGACGGGCGGGCAGAACGCGATGATCGTCGACTCTTCGGCCTTGCCCGAACAGGTGACGGCCGATGTCCTGGTTTCGGCCTTTCAGTCGGCGGGCCAGCGCTGCTCCAGCCTGCGCGTGCTGTTCCTGCAGGAAGACATTGCCGATAGATTAATCGCCATGCTGGCGGGCGCGGCGGCGGAACTGGTCGTCGGCGATCCGGCGCGGCTGGCCACCGATGTCGGTCCCATGATCGACGAGCAGGCGCGCGACGCCATGGAGGCGCATGGCCGCCGCATGGCGGCTGCCGGCCGGCTGCTGTTTCAGGCGCCGCTTAGTCCCAGCGCCGTCCAGCAGGGCGCGTTCTTCGCGCCGCGCGCCTACGAGATACCCTCGCTCGACCTGCTGACGCGCGAGGTGTTCGGCCCGATCCTGCATGTGATTCGCTGGCGGGCGGGAGAGCTGGAGCGCGTCGCGGACGCGGTCGCCGCCACGGGCTACGGCCTGACGCTCGGCATTCACAGCCGCATCGCCGAAACGGCCGAGATCGTCCGCGCGCGGCTCGGCGTCGGCAATTCCTACGTGAACCGCAACATGATCGGCGCGGTGGTCGGCGTGCAGCCGTTCGGCGGCGAAGGCCTGTCGGGCACGGGGCCGAAGGCGGGCGGTCCGCATTACCTGCCGCGCTTCGCGCTGGAGCGCACGGTGACGGTGAACAGCGCAGCGGCCGGCGGCAATGCCGGCCTGCTCAGCCTCGACGACGAAGGCGGGAAGACGCCCTAGAAGGCATCCTTGATGCCGTCGATGACGTACTGCACGGCGAGAGCCGCCAGCACGATGCCGAGCACGCGGCCGATCACGTTGGTGCCGGTTTCGCCGAGCAGCTTGGTCATGCGGTTGGCGGCGAGCAGCACGGCCAGCATGATCGCCATGACGAGAACCAGCGCGGCCAGCACGGCGCTCTGCAGCAGCAGGCTGTGGCCGGCGCGGCCCATCAGCAGCACCGTCGAGGTGAGCGCGCCGGGGCCGGCGATCAGCGGGATCGCCAGCGGAAACACGGAGATGTCGCGCTTGTGCTCGGCCTCGATCTCCTCGCGCTCGGTGGTGCGGCGCAGGGGCGTCCCGCGCGCGAACAGCATGTCGATGGAGATCAGCAGCAGCAGGATGCCGCCGGCGATGCGGAAGGCGGCGATCGAGATGCCGAGCCCGCGCAGGATCAGGTCGCCGGCGAAGGCGAAGATCAGCAGGATCGCGAGAGCGAGCAGGGAGCCGCGCAGGGCCATCAGGCGGCGATAGTCGGCGCTCTCGCCGCGCGTGATGGCGATGAAGGTCGGCCCCATGCCCGGCGGGTCGAGGACGACGAAGAAGGTCACGAAGGCGGTGAGGGCGATGTCGAGCAGCGCGGGGGTCATGGCGTCAGTCTAATCCCGCGGCGCGGGGCGGCCCAGGGCTTTAGCGCTGGACATGCCGCTCCGTGCTCACTTGCTCCAGGATGCAAGCGCGGCTTCGAGCCGGGCGACGTCGCGGGCCGCCGGCAGGCCGAAGCGCAGCCAGTCGGGCTGTTCGGCGAAGGTGCGCGTCAGGATGCCCTGGCGGCCGAGATGGTCGTACAGGGCGGCGGCTTGCGGATGGCGGACGAGCTGGAACAGCGGCGCGCCGCCGGCCGAGGCGAGGCCGGCGCGGCGCAGCAGGCCGGCGAGGCTCGCGCTTGCCAGCGCCAGGCGCTCGCGCGTGTCAGCCGCCCAGGCACGGTCGGCCAGGGCCTGGGCGCCGATGGCCTGCGCCGGACCGCTCACCGCCCAGGGGCCGAGCGCCTCGCGTAGTCGCGTGGCCAAGTCGGTAGGGGCGAGGGCGAAGCCGAGGCGTAGTCCCGCCAGGCCGTAGAACTTGCCGAAGCTGCGCAGCAGCACGAGTCCGGCCATGCCGGCGCGGGCGGACAGGCTGATCTCGGGCTCGGCGTCGGCGAAGGCTTCGTCGACGACGAGCCAGCCGTCGCGCGCCGCGAGGTCGTCGGCCAGCGCCAGCAGCGTCTCGGGCGCGATGCGCCGCCCGTCCGGGTTGTTCGGGTTGGCGAGCACGACGACTTGCGCCGCCGCGGCCGTCGCCAGTTCGTGGATGATCGTCACTTCATGGCCGGCGGCGCGCCAGTTCGGCGCATACTCGCCGTAGGTCGGCGCCAGCACGGCGACCTTCGCGGGCGGCAACAGGCGCGGCAGCCATTGCAGGATCGCCTGGGTGCCGGGGGCCGCTACGATGGCGGCGCGTTCGCCGACGCGGTAGCAGCTGGCGGCGGCGGAGATCAGCGCGTCCTGCATGGCCTGCTGCGGCAGGCGATGCCACAGCGCCGGGTCCAGCGGCATGAAGGGGTAGGGCTGCGGATTGATGCCGGTCGAGAGGTCGAGCCAGCCGCCGGAAATGCCGTTGCTGGCGGGGCTGCCGAAGCGCGTGGCCGCGCCGGCGAGGTCGCCGCCATGGACCGGCAGGTCGTCCGGTGCGTCGGTCACGTTTTGAAGCCAGGGATGCGGCGCAGGATGAGCGCGATGACGGCGCAGCCGCCGATCAGCAGGGCTCCCATGATCCAGAAGCTGTCCTCGATGCTGGTCCATTCGACGATGTAGCCCATCATGGTCGGCACGATCATCGTCGCCAGGCGGTTGGAGGTGGTGCGCAGGCCGATGCTCATGCCCTGCTCCTTGCGGCTGACGGCGCGCGAGAGCACGGCGAACATGACCGGCTGGGCGAGGCCCTGGGCGCTGCCGCGGAAGCTCGACGCGATCAGCAGCAGCACGAAGATGCCGCCGAGATAGGGCGTCACCGCGATGAAGAACAGCGACAGGGCGATGAAGATCAGCAGCACCCAGTGGGGCGCCATCAGCTTCTCCATCGGCTTGGCGATGAAGGAGCCGAACATGCCGCCGCCTTCCGACATGGCGAGCAGGACGCCGATCAGCGTGCCGGTGTAGCCGATGCCCTGCAGGTAGACGACGTAGAACGAGCCCTGCATGGACGAGGAGGCGATGCGCAGAAAGGTGACGGCGACGACGAAGGCGACGGCAGGGATCGCCATCATGGCGAAGGCCTGGACGTAGTCCCTGAAGCGCGGCACCAGGTCGGACATGCGGATCGGCGGCGGATTGTCGACGAAGTCGGCGTCGGTCAGCCGCGCCGGCACCATGTAGGTGCAGACGACGACGCCGAGGCCGATCAGGCCGCAGAACATGAAGGCGCCCCAGGCGCCGACGACGTCCCAGATCGCGCCGATGACGATGGGGCCGGACACCGTGCCGATGCGGGTCGCGAAGCTGAACTTGGCGATCAAGCCGGTGTTGCCGCGCCCGAACTGCACGATCAGCGCCTGGGCGCCCATCCAGCTGACGTTGTTGGTGTAGCCCGACACCAGCTGCAGCATGAAGAGCGCGACGACCCAAGGCAGCATCGGATAGAGGAACATGGTGGCGGCGCCGAGGACGGCGAAGATCAGCGTGATGCGCCGCGTGCCCAGGCGGTCCATCATGGTGCCGCCGTGGATCGACAGGATGAAGGGAATCAGGCCGCCGGCGCCCATGGCGAGGCCGATGGCGCTTGGCGACATGCCGAGGTCCACCGCCCACAACGGCACGATCACCTTCATCATGATGACGAGCGCGGTCGTCGTCAGGCCGACCATGTAGGTGGCGTAGAGCGCGCGGGCAGGGATGTGCTTTTGCGCCTCGATCTCCTCTGCGGTGATCGGCGTGCCGTCGGCGGGACTCGTCATCGGTGCTGTCGGTCCCCCTCGGACCAACGACGCGGCTTGCCGGCGATGAGCCGGCGACCGCTTGTCATGATGTGTGAAAAGACGAGCGAATCGTAGTCCAGCCCGGCCCATAAAGCAAAGGCCCCGCCGGTCTCCCGGCAGGGCCTCTCCCATGCGTCACGTCATGCGGAACGCCTACTTGATGGCGGCGTCGACCTTGGCGATGACCTCTTTCGGCGTGGCGTAGACGGTCTTGATCAGCGCCTCGAGCTCGGCGCCGCTGACCGGCTCGACGTCGAGCTGCTGCTTGGCGGTCTCGGCGAGGAATTCCTTGTCCTTCATCGTGTCGTCGAACGCCTTGCGCAGCGTGGCGAGCACGCCGGGCTGCAGGTCGGGCGGCGCGATGAAGGGGCGGCCGATGGTCTGGCCGGCGTAGAGGAATTCGAGTTCCTGGCGATGCTCGGCGCTGACCTTGTCGAGCAGGAAGGGCGCCTTCACGGCCGGGTTGGCCTTGGACGATGCCTGGAACAGGATCTTGAACTTGCCGGACGCGATGGCCTCGGCGTCCTTGCGATAGAGGCTGGAATAGCTTTCGCAGATGCCGAACACCTCGCTGCGCTCCATGGCGAGCTGCACGTCGGTCGAGGACGGATAGCCGCCGACGACCTTGAAATGCGCGCCGATCAGGCCGTTGAGGGCCTTCGGGTAGATTTCCGTGCCGGTGCCGGCGCCGGTGCCGCCGATGATCAGGTCGCCCTTGTCGCCCTTGAGCAGGTCGTCGAGGGTCTGGACCTTGGACTTGTCGGTCGCCATGCAGACGCTGGTTTCGCCGATGGGGCTGCCGATCCAGCCGAACTTGGTGGCGTCGAACTGCGCGCCCGTGCCGCCGGTCAGCGGCTGGGTCGCCGTGTCGCGCGCGATGATGCCGAACACGGTGCCGTCCTTCGGCGAGTTGGCGTAGATCGTGTTGGCGGCGGTGAGGCTGCCGGCGCCCGGCATGTTCTGCGGCACGAAGCTCGGGTTGCCGGGCAGGTGGCGGCCCATGTGGCGGATCAGCACGCGGGCGTACTGGTCGTAGCCGCCGCTCGGCCCGAAGCCGATGATCATGCGGATCTGCTTGCCCTTGAAGTCGACGTTCTGCGCCGAGGCCTGCGTCGCCAGGACGATGGGCATGGCGAGCAGCGCGAGGCCGGCGAAAGCCAGACTGCGAGTCTTCATTTCGTGATGTCTCCCCTTATTGGTGCATCCCTGTCAGATGCCGGTGTTAAGCTTCTTTTGCGGGGAGTTTGGCAGCTTGCCCATGGGCCGTCGAGGACGTTGGCTGTGCAGGAAACGGCACAGATTGCGGGCGTTTTCTCCACAGTTCAGCCTCAATTGGCGGTTAAGAATCACGGAAACGCGCCATGGCCTACATCCTTCTCGCCTTTCCTGTCTTCATCCTCGTCTGGCTCCTGACCAACTGGATCGCCAACGCGAACCCGGCCCTGTTGGTCAAGGCCGTCCGCTGGACGCTGATCGTCCTTGTCGCGGTGGCCCTGGGCGCGATCGCCTGGTACGGGCGCTACCTGCTCGCCGCCTATGTGCTGCCGTTCCTGATCCCGGCCCTCATCCGCTGGCGCCTGGGCGGCGGTGGCCGTCCGGGCGGCCCGAATCCCGGGCCGGGGCAGCAGCGTCCCAGGCCGCCTGGCGGCATGAGCCGCGCCGATGCCTATGCGGTCCTCGGGCTGACGCCCGGGGCCGACGAGGCGGCGATCCGCGAGGCCCACCGCCGGCTCATGGCGCGGGTCCATCCGGACAAGGGCGGGTCGGACTACCTGGCGGCCCAGATCAACCGGGCGCGGGATGTCCTGCTTGGCCAGTAATCTTGCCGAATCAACGACTTTGTGTCACAAAACGCCCGCTTTCCAGCCATACCGTAGCGGCTTAATTTGCGGTGGCTCCCGGGGACCCGACACGACTATTTTCCCAAAAACGCAGCGAGTTTGGCACCCCTGATGGCACATTCAGTTCGCAAGGCAGTCTTCCCGGTCGCCGGCCTCGGCACCCGCTTCCTGCCCGCCACCAAGGCGATCCCCAAGGAAATGCTGCCGGTCCTCGACCGGCCGCTGATCCAGTACGCGGTGGAAGAGGCCAAGGCGGCCGGCATCGAGCATTTCATCTTCGTCACCGGGCGCGGCAAGGGCGCCATGGAAGACCATTTCGACCGCGCGCCGGAACTGGAGCGCACCCTCGAAGCGGCCGGCAAGACCAAGGAGCTGAAGGCGCTCGCCGACCTGCTGCCGGAAGCGGGCAGCATTTCCTACACGCGCCAGCAGGCGCCGCTCGGCCTCGGCCACGCCGTCTGGTGCGCGCGCGAGTTCATCGGTGACGAGCCCTTCGCGGTGATCCTGCCCGACGACATGGTGAAGTCGAAGACGCCCTGCATCGGGCAGCTGATCGACGTGCACGCCAAGACCGGCGGCAACGTCGTCGGCGTCATGGACGTGCCGCGCGACCAGACCAACAAGTACGGCATCCTCGACGTGTCCTCGGACGACGGCAAGCTCGCGGCCATCAAGGGCCTGGTCGAGAAGCCGAAGCCTGAAGTGGCGCCGTCGACGCTCTCCATCATCGGCCGCTACATCCTGCTGCCCGAGGTGTTCGATCATCTCGGCCGCAAGGAGAAGGGCGCCGGCGGCGAGATCCAGCTCACCGACGCCATGGCCAAGATGATCGGCGGCAAGCCGTTCCATGGCCTGCGCTTCGAAGGCGAGCGCTTCGACTGCGGCAGCAAGATCGGCTGGCTCGCGGGCAACGTCGCCTTGGCCCTGGACGACCCGGAAGTTTCCGGCGCCCTCAAAGACTTCATCCGCACGCGTCTCTAGGGCGTGCCTTCACAGCGAGATAGGAAGACTCCATGCGCGTCGCAATGATCGGAACCGGGTACGTCGGGCTCGTGTCCGGTGCCTGCTTTTCGGAGTTCGGTTTCGAAGTCGTCTGCGTCGACAAGGACGCCGGCAAGATCGAGCGCCTGAAGAAGGGCGAGATTCCGATCTACGAGCCGGGGCTCGACGACCTCGTGAAGAGCAACGTCGAGGACAAGCGCCTCAGCTTCACCACGGACCTCTCCGCCGCCGTGCAGGACGCCGACGTGGTGTTCATCGCAGTCGGCACGCCGAGCCGCCGCGGCGACGGGCATGCCGACCTCAGCTACGTCTTCGCCGCCGCCGAAGAGATCGCCAAGGCGATGAACGGCTACACGCTGGTCGTCACCAAGTCGACCGTGCCGGTCGGCACCGGCCGCCAGGTCGCCGAGGTCATGCGCAAGGCGCGGCCCGACGGCGACTTCGACGTCGCCTCCAACCCGGAATTCCTGCGCGAAGGCTCGGCGATCAACGACTTCATGCGGCCCGACCGCGTCGTCATCGGCGCCGAGACCGAGAAGGCCCAGGGCATCCTCAAGCGGCTCTACCGCCCGCTCTACCTGCTCGAGACGCCGATCCTCTTCACCAAGCTCGAGACCGCCGAGCTGATCAAGTACGCCGCCAACAGCTTCCTCGCCGTGAAGATCACCTTCATCAACGAGATCGCCGACCTCTGCGAGAAGGTCGGCGGCGACGTCAGCGACGTGGCGCGCGGCATCGGCCTCGACGGCCGCATCGGCCGCAAGTTCCTGCATCCGAGCCCCGGCTACGGCGGCTCCTGCTTCCCGAAGGACACGCTCGCCCTGGTGCGCACGGCGCAGGACGCCGGCGCGCCGATGCGCATCGTCGAGACCGTCGTCGCGGTCAACGACGCGCGCAAGAAGGCGATGGCGGGCCGCGTCAAGGCGGCGGTCGGCGGCGGGGCGCTCGCCGGCAAGACCGTGGCCGTGCTCGGCCTGACCTTCAAGCCCAACACCGACGACATGCGCGACAGCGCCAGCCTGGAACTGGTGCCCGGCCTGCTGGCCGACGGCGCGTCCCTGCGGGTCTACGACCCGGAGGGCATGGACGAGGCGAAGAAGCTGCTGAGCGGCGACAAGATCGCCTGGTGCGAGAACGCCTACGACGCCATGAAGGGCGCGGACGTGCTCGTCATCCTCACCGAATGGAACGAATTCCGCTCGCTCAACCTCGACCAGGTGAAAAAGCTGCTCAAGCAGCCGGTCATCGTCGACCTGCGGAATATTTACAGCCCGGCTGAGATGACTGCCGCCGGATTCCGTTATACGTGCCTCGGCCGCCCGGCAAACGCCGTCTGATCCTCACAGGCGAAACGAACAGGAGACCACTCCATGAGCCAGAAGACCCATCGTTTCGAGCCGACCATTCTGCGCGAGTACGACATTCGCGGCACTGTCGGCAAGACGCTGCATCCGGAAGACGCCTACGCCATCGGCCGGGGGCTCGCGACGATGGTGGCGCGCAAGGGCGGCAGCCACGTGCATGTCGGCCGCGACGGCCGCGCCAGCTCGCCGGAGATGGAAAAGCACGTCTGCCAAGGCCTGTCCGACGGCGGCATGAAGGTGACGCGCATCGGCCTCGGCGCCACGCCGATGCTGTACTACGCCACCTTCAGCCGCGGCTCCGACGCCGGCCTGATGGTCACCGGCTCGCACAACCCGTCCGAATACAACGGCTTCAAGATGGTCCTCGGCAAGAAGGCCTTCTACGGCGAGGACATCCTCAACCTCGGCCGTCTCGCCGCCGCCGGCGACTATGTCGAAGGCAAGGGCTCGATCGGCGACGAGGAGGTGTTCGACGACTACATCGCCCGCCTGCTGAAGGACTTCACGCCCGGCCGCGACCTGAAGGTCGCCTGGGACGCCGGCAACGGCTCCGCCGGCCCGGCCATGGTGGCGCTGACGAAGAAGCTGCCGGGCCAGCATTTCCTGCTCTACGAGAACGTCGACGGCAACTTCCCGAATCACCACCCCGACCCGACCGTGCCGAAGAACCTCGAGGATCTGCAGGCGCTGGTCCTGAAGGAGAAGTGCGACCTCGGCATCGCCTTCGACGGCGACGGCGACCGCATCGGTGTGGTCGACGGCAAGGGCCGCATCCTGTGGGGCGACCAGCTCATGGCGATCTGGTCGCGCGACGTGCTGAAGAACAAGCCGGGCGCCACCATCATCGCCGACGTGAAGGCGAGCCAGGTGCTGTTCAATGAAGTCGCCAAGCTCGGTGGCAAGCCGCTGATGTGGAAGACCGGCCATTCGCTGATCAAGTCGAAGATGGCCGAGACCGGCGCGCCGCTCGCCGGCGAGATGAGCGGCCACATCTTCTTCGCCGACAAGTACTACGGCTACGACGACGCGCCCTATGCGGCGATCCGCCTGCTGTCGATCGTCGGCACCGCCAAGGAAAGCCTGGCCGACATGCGCGACGCCATGCCGCAGGTGATCAACACGCCGGAAGTGCGCTTCCAGTGCGACGACACCCGCAAGTTTGCCGTGGCTGAAGAAGTGAAGGCGCGCCTGGTCAAGGCCGGCGCCGACTTCAACGACTGCGACGGCGTGCGCGTGAACACGAAGGACGGCTGGTGGCTGCTCCGCGCGTCCAACACCCAGGATGTGCTGGTCGCCCGTTGCGAGGCCTTCGACGCGGCCGGCCTCGAACGGCTGAAGGCCGACCTCTTCGCCCAGCTTTCGCTAAGCGGCATCAATCCGCCCAAGATGTGATGGCCGGCGAAGGGCCGCACAGGCGTCGCGCGGCAGGGCCGGGGCTCTTCGTCTTCGGCACCCTGATGGATGCCGACGTGCGGACCCTGGTGATCGGCCGCCCGCTCGACGCGGCGCAGCTGCAGCCCGCCCAGCTCAAGAACTACCGTCGCGTTTACATCGCCGGCCGGCTCTATCCCATGGTGCAGCCGCGTCGCGGCTCGGTCGTCGACGGCTTGCTGCTGTCGGGGCTGAGCGAAGAGGACTTCGCGCGGCTCGACGCCTTCGAGGGCGCCGACTACCGCCGCGAGCGCCAGCATGTCTCGCCGCGCGCCGAGGACGGCGAGGCCGAACCGGTGCTGGCCTGGTTCTACCGTTCGCGCGGCGCGGTGACGCCGAGCTTCAGGCTCTGGAATTTGGAAGGTTGGCGAGCGCGGGAAAAGGCGGTCTTCCTGCGCGCCGCGCGGGACTGGCTCACCGAGCTGGGACTGCGTCCCAGCCGATAGGCCGAGACGGCTCTAGCCGTCGTTGCTGCCCATCTCGGGGGCGACGGTGATGCAGCCGACGCCCTTCTGCTCGAGCTGGCGGCAAGCCGTGCGCGCCGAGGCTTCCGTCAGGCCGACGAGGCGGGCGCGGTAGAGCTTGCTGCCGTCGTCCTTGCCGTCGAGCACGGCGACGCGCGCGCTCGACAAGGTCTTGGGCAGGGCGCCCTTGGCCTTGTTGGCGGCGGCCTGGGCGGGCGCCTGGCGGCTGAAGGCGCCGACCTGGATGGCCCATTCGGTGCCGCTGTTCTTCGGCAGGCTGTAGCGCGGACGCGGGCTGGGCAGGGCGGCGACGGTCGATTCGGTGTCGCCCTGTTCGAGGTTGAGGGCCGGGTCGGCAAGCGTGTCGGCGCGGCTGCCGGACATCTCGGCCTGGGCGATCAGGTCCGGGCGGGGCGTCGGCTTGCGCGTCGCCGAAGCCGGCGACGACTTGGGCGTGGCGGCGGCGACCAGGGTCGGCGTCGGGTTCGTCAGCGTGTTGTCGAAGGCCTGGTCCATCAGCTGGACCATGCGGGCGTCGCGCCAGTTGCCGGATTCGCCGCCGAGCACGATGCCGACGATGCGCCGGTTGCCGCGCTGCGCCGAGGTGGCGAGGTTGAAGCCGGAGGCACGGATGTAGCCGGTCTTGAGGCCGTCGGCGCCTTCGAGCTGCGTCAGCACGCGGTTGTGGTTGCCGATGGTGACGCCCTTGTAGGTGAACTCGGGCGTCGAGAAGAAGTGGTAGTGCTGCGGGAAGTCGCGGTGCAGGGCGCGGGCTAGCGTCGCGAGGTCGCGCGCCGTGGTGTGCTGCTGCGGATCCGGCAGGCCGTTGGCGTTCTTGAACAGCGTGTTGGTCATGCCGAGGGCCTGGGCGCGCTTGTTCATCATGGCGGCGAAGGCGGGTTCGGTGCCGCCGACGGTCTCGCCGAGGGCGACGGCCACGTCGTTGGCGGACTTGGTGACGAGCGCCATGATGGCCTGGCGCACGGTCAGGTTGTCGCCCGGCATGATGCCGAGCTTGGACGGCGCCTGGTTGGCGGCGTGCATGGAGATGTCGAGGCGCGAATCGAGGGTGAGCTTCTTCTTCTCGATGGCGTCGAGGGTCACGTAGATGGTCATCATCTTGGTCAGCGACGCGGGGTAGCGCTGCTCGTCGGCATTGACCTGATGGAGCACGCGGCCGGTGGCGTCGTCGATGATGATGGCGGCGTAGCGGGTCGGCATTTCAGCCGACGACTTAGGCGCGACGCTGGCGACTTTCTTGTGGACGGCCTTCTGGGCGGCGTCGGCGGGGGCGACGGCGAAGCCGGCCGTTAGGCCGGTGGCCAGCGCGCCGAGGATCAGGCCGGTGGCCAGGAGGTTCGCGCCCAGGCGAGTCCCGAGGACGGGCCGCGCGGAATGGGTGTGGCGCGCCAGCGCCCTGAAGAATTTCAAATTCACCGGCCGTATCCCCCCGGTTGAGTGTCGAACCCCTGGAATCGACTGGCCGCCCAAAATCGAGGCACGGGCGTTAACCAAATCGTTTCGCGCGCGCATGGTAAAAGAATCAATGATTCCTTGTCTATACGTAATGTTCTAAAGGTGAATTTTTAGTGAATCGACGGATGCTCCCGCGCGGACCATGCTGAATCCGCCTCGGAACGCCGCCCGGCCCCCCACGTTGAGTGTCATCATGCGCCTTATTCCGCTCCGCCTCGTCCTGCCGCTGGCCGCCATCGCCCTGGGAGCGGCGGCCTGCGCCTATTCCGGGCAGACCAGCAATCCCATCGCCTTGAGCAATAGCTGGTTCAGCTACCTGGATGCGGGAGACCTGCGCAAAGCCTGCGTCGCCGGCGCCCCCGAGGCCTACCGCATTGCCTTCAACGGCAGTTACGAAGAGCAACTACGGACTTACGACGTGACCGCCATCGGGCCGGGCGGCGCCCGCATGGCCGTGCGCGTGCGCGGTTCCGCCGGCAATGTGGCCAACTTCAAGCTCAGCGAGCCTTTCCAGGGCTGGACCGGGGACCAGACCCAGGTTCCCCTGACGGCGGCGGACGTGACGGCGCTGCGTCAGTCCTTGGCCGACAGCAACGCCTTCAGCCCGACCCCGGAGGGGCTGGAACTGAAGTCACGGCGGTTCTACTGGATCGTCGCCGCCTGCCGGGGCGGGCATTTCACCTACAACGCTTGGCAATGGCCGTCGGCGGACTACGACAAGCTGACCTTCCCAGCGTTGCTCGCCCGCCTCGACCGCAGCGGCGTGGCGCTCAATCCGCCCCGCCCGAACGACCGGCCCGAGTTCCCCGAGAGCAACGACAAGGGCAACTACCGCGACCGCGAATTCCAGCTCCGGGTGGGTAAGGATGGGATCTCCAATCTCGTGACGGTCTTCTAGGTTTGTAAGGTTTCTTGCTGTTCGCGGCGCTTATGCTGCGCTGCACAATTTCCCTTGACGGAACGGCGGACAGGCCGCATATAGGGTCTATGTTGCATTGCAGCAAAAGCTGGCTTGCACGAGAGACCCCCGTATTCGTTCGTCCCTTTGCCCCCCGCAAACTGTTTTCGAGCCCAGGAGATTGCGATGACCGAGAAGACCACTGCCAAGACGTTCAAGGCCGCGACTGCTGAAGCCACCGCCGCTGAGGCCGGTGCCACGCCGGCCGAACAGATCTATGCCGCCTTCGTCGAGAGCGCCGAGCTGATGCTCAAGGCTGGCGCCGACGCCGCCCGCAAGACCTACGACAGCGCCGTCTCCGCCACCCGCGAGCCGGCCACCACGGCCATGAAGGCCGGCGGCCTCGCCATGAAGGACTACGACGACGCCGTCGCCTTCGGCCGCGACAACATCGACGCCGTGACCGAATCGAGCACCATCGCCGTCCATGGCCTGCAGGACGTGGGCAAGGAATGGGTCGGCCTGGTCCAGAAGTCGGCCGACGAGTTTCCCGCCACCGTGAAGGCGTTCGCCGCCTGCAAGACGGTCAAGGAAGCGACCGACCTGCACAGCGAGTTCGTGAAGACGAGCATCGAGAGCTTCACGGCCTCGGCGATGAAGTTCCAGCAGCTCAGCATGAAGGTCGCGACTGCGACCGCCGAGCCGATCAACAAGCGCTTCACCGACGCGATGTCGAAGTACGGCAAGCCGTTCGCCGCCTAACGCGGCGCTGCCAAATCCCGCCGCGCGGCGACGTCGCGCGGCGGTCTCGAAAGCCCGGCCTTGCGCCGGGCTTTTCCTGTTTTGGGGCCAGTTTCTTCCGAGACAGTATCCAGCGCCTTTTTTTCCTGCCGAATCCGCCGCCTAGCCCAACTTGGCACTTCCGTTTCCGGCGAGCGTTCCCATATGATGAAAGGCGATGGAAGACATCGCCGCGACCGTCGATATGGTGATGATCGGTACCGCTCGCAGAGATCAGTCCCAGGGCTCTCGAAGCCCGGATTTGGCCGCTCCACGACAGGCAGCCGGCCGCTTTGGCGAACGTCCGAAATTTCCCGCTTCCACATATTTTCCGCGGCCCATCGTGAAACAGACCCAGTTGCGCCAGACAGCGTTGCAGCAGACCGCGTCCCTGCAGACCGTAAGCGTCGAGGCGACCGTTAACGGTTCTCTATCGGCGCAGCCTATACGCGCGGCCGGCAACGACGGACCCGGCAAGAATGGCGCGGGCAACGGTCCGGGCGGCGGTTCGAACACCGGCGTCATCACGCGCACGCGGAGCAAGACGGCAAAGCCGTCCATGTACAAAGTTCTTCTGTTGAACGACGACTATACGCCGATGGAGTTCGTCGTTCACGTCCTCGAAAGATTCTTCCACAAGAATCATGAGGAGGCGACCGAGATCATGTTGCATGTCCACCGCAGAGGCGTTGGTATTTGTGGCGTGTATCCGTACGAGATCGCAGAGACGAAAGTGACGCAGGTGATAGACTTGGCCCGCAAGCACCAGCATCCGCTGCAGTGCACGCTGGAGAAGGACTGATGGCGGGCGTCGCCTTATTTCGGCCTGAAGTTTGCAGGCATAATTTCTTGAGACCCTTCGTCACAGTCGACGGAGGTGGCCCATCAGGGCCGTTGCCGGAAGGCCCATTGCGTAGGGCGCGTTGATCCGGCGCGGGGGCACGAGTGAGTTGAGGGGACTTTGACAAGACCAGCGGAAAAGGAACCAACAGATGCTCTCGCGTAATTTGGAACAGACCCTGCACCGCGCGCTCTCGTTCGCCAATCAGCGTCGGCACGAGTTCGCCACTCTCGAGCATCTCCTCCTGGCGCTCACCGAGGACCAGGACGCCGTCGCCGTCATGCGCGCCTGCGGCGTCGACCTCGCCAAGATCCGCGAAGAGCTGGTCGCCTACATCGACAACGAGCTGGCCAGCCTGGTCATGGAGAAGTCGGAGGACGCCAAGCCGACGGCGGGCTTCCAGCGCGTGCTGCAGCGCGCCGCGATCCATGTCCAGTCGTCCGGCCGCGAGGAAGTGACCGGCGCCAACGTGCTGGTCGCGCTGTTCTCCGAACGCGAGAGCCATGCCGTCTACTTCCTGCAGGAGCAGGAGATGACGCGCCTCGACGCGGTCAACTACATCTCGCACGGCATCGCCAAGGTGTCGGCCCGCAGCGAGCGTCGCCCGGTGGGCGGCGCCGAGGAAGAGGCTAAGCCGGAGAAGGTCGTGAAGAAGGGCCATGAGGCCCTCGACGCCTACTGCGTCAACCTCAACAAGAAGGCGGCCAACGGCAAGATCGATCCGCTGATCGGCCGCGCCGACGAGGTCGAGCGCACGATCCAGATCCTCTGCCGGCGCACCAAGAACAACCCGCTCTACGTGGGCGATCCCGGCGTCGGCAAGACCGCCATCGCTGAGGGCCTGGCGCGGCGCATCGTGCACGCCGAAGTGCCCGAGGTGCTGAAGACCGCGACGATCTACAGCCTCGACATGGGCTCGCTGCTCGCCGGCACGCGCTATCGCGGCGACTTCGAGGAGCGCATCAAGGCGGTCATCACGGAGCTGCAGGACCAGGACAACGCCATCCTGTTCATCGACGAGATCCACACGGTGATCGGCGCCGGCGCGACTTCCGGCGGCTCGATGGACGCGTCCAACCTGCTCAAGCCGGCGCTCGCCAACGGCAGCCTGCGCTGCATCGGCTCGACCACCTACAAGGAATACCGCAGCTACTTCGAGAAGGACCGCGCGCTGGTGCGCCGCTTCCAGAAGATCGACGTCAACGAGCCGTCGGTCGAGGACGCGATCAAGATCCTCAAGGGCCTCAAGCCCTACTACGAGAAGCACCACAACGTGCGCTACACCGACGACGCCATCGTCGCCGCGGTGAACCTCTCGTCGCGCTACATCAACGACCGCAAGCTGCCCGACAAGGCGATCGACGTGATCGACGAAGTCGGCGCGGCGCAGATGCTGGTGCCCGAAGGCAAGCGCAAGAAGGTCATCAACGTGAAGGACGTGGAGGCGGTGGTCGCCAAGATCGCCCGCATCCCGCCCAAGAGCGTCAGCAACACCGACAAGGAAGGCCTGCGCAACCTCGACCGCGACCTCAAGGCGGTCGTGTTCGGCCAGGACCATGCCATCGAGGCGCTCGCCAGCTCGATCAAGCTGTCGCGCGCCGGCCTGCGCGAAGGCGACAAGCCGATCGGCAGCTACCTGTTCTCCGGCCCGACCGGCGTCGGCAAGACGGAAGTGGCGCGCCAGCTCTCGCGCATCATGGCCATCGAGCTGATCCGCTTCGACATGTCGGAGTACATGGAGCGGCACACGGTGTCGCGCCTGATCGGCGCGCCGCCGGGCTACGTCGGCTTCGACCAGGGCGGCTTGCTGACCGACGCCATCGACCAGCACCCGCACGCGGTCCTGCTGCTCGACGAGATCGAGAAGGCCCACCCGGACCTGTTCAACATTCTGCTGCAGGTGATGGACCACGGCAAGCTGACGGACCACAACGGCAAGATCGTCGACTTCCGCAACGTCATCCTGATCATGACGACGAACGCGGGCGCCGCCGACATGGCCAAGCCGGCCATCGGCTTCGGCTCCAGCGTGCGCACGGGCGACGACGAAGAGGCGATCAAGCGGATGTTCACGCCGGAATTCCGCAACCGTCTCGACGCGGTAATCCCGTTCGCCGGACTTTCTCCGGCGATCATCGCCCAGGTGGTCGACAAGTTCGTCATCGAGCTGGAAGAGCAGCTGGCCGACCGCAACGTGCACATCGTGCTCGACCAGGCGGCGCGCGACTGGCTGGCGGTGAAGGGCTACGACCCGCTGTTCGGCGCCCGTCCGCTCGGCCGCGTGATCCAGGAGCACATCAAGCGCCCGCTCGCCGACGAGCTGCTGTTCGGCAAGCTGGCCAAGGGCGGCTCCGTCACGGTGACGATCACCGACGACAAGCCGAGCTTCGTGATCGTCGAGGGCGTGCCGAAGCCCGCTGGGGGCAAGCCGAAGCGCCCGAAGGAGCCGGCTCTCGTCGAATAGGAAAACGATAGATATTGATGAATTAGGGCTTCAGTCCAAACTGGAGCCCTAATTTTTTGTCTGGGGGGTGAATATGAGATTGACGCCGAAGATTCCGAAAATTGGAGAATCTGAAGGGTTTAGTAATTCTGATCTATTCGAACTCAAAGGGTTTGGTGAACGGTTATCGAACCTAATTATAAAAATAAATGAGCCTCTAGTAATCGTACTTGATGGTGCATGGGGCAGCGGAAAATCCACCTTTATTAAGCAATGGTCTGGAGTGCTGAGAGAGCAGAGAACTCCAGTAATAATTTTTGACGCATTTGAAAATGATTATCACGAGGACGCCTTTTTCACGCTGGCGAGTCAGGTGATTGAGCAAGCTCAGAAAATCCTGGGCAAAACACGAACGACAAAACAATTTATCGAACAAACTAAAAAGGTTGGTCGTGTGCTCGTACCATTAACTGCAAAGCTGATGATACGTGCTGCATCTTTAGGTGCTTTATCGGCTTCAGATCTTACGGAAAGTTCCGACGAAATTATGAAAACAATTTCGGGTGATGTGTCCGAAACGATAGAGAGAGTACTAGACGATAAAATTAAAAAAATTGAATCAGATAAATTAGCGATTGAAAGTTTTAGAAGTCATTTAGCGCGCCTGGCTGGCGCTATGAGTGAAAAGCTTGCTGACGTCACCGATAAAGCTTCGCACCTTCCACCCTTGGTAATTGTCATTGATGAATTAGATAGGTGTCGGCCACCTTTTTCGATCAATCTTCTTGAGAGAATTAAACATCTCTTTTCAGTCGAGGGTGTTTGTTTTGTGCTCGTAACTCATTTGCCCCAGTTGGCTGTTGCTATTAGGGGATCTTATGGCCAGGACATGAATGCCGAACGTTATCTTGAAAAATTTTATCACTTAAAACTATCTTTGCCGGATGATACCCGAACAGGAGGCCCTAAAAAGAAATATGAAAAATACGTAGACTATTTGTGGTCTTCCATGGAGCTGGCAACAGATGATCCCCATTGGGACGCGCTTTTGCAGGGAGGTATTGTTAACTTTTCTTATTCGTATTCACTTTCATATAGAACAATTGAGAGAGTTGTCTCCTGTGTTGCTCTTGTTACTGCGGCAACATCTAAGAGAAATTTACGTTGGCCTCCACTCATTGTTGGTTTGTGTGTGATGAAAGTAGAAAATCCAAGTCTGTATGAGCGCGTAAAAAACGGGGTGCTTGAATGGGAAGATGCATTCAAATTTTTAAATATGACGCCATGGAATGATCAAGCCGCATACGATTTTTATTATCGATCATGGAAATTTGCGCTGTCTAAAAATCTATCTAACGAAGGCTGGGAGGAGCAGTACTTTAGTGAGCTTCATAGGTACAATTTAAGGCGGGAGAGAATAATTCCATTTATGATCGGATATATTGAAGAGCTTTTCCAAACGAAGTCGTAGTTTTTTTAAGGCTCGTCCTCGAAGCGGCGGCCTGATTTATCGATCTGAGACACGACGCCGGAGATCACCTCTCCGGCGTCGTTCTTTTTGAACGGGCCGTGCGCGATCAGGCGCTCGGCCTTGCGTTCCAGTTCGCCTTGCTCGGCGCGCACGAAGCGCGCGACGGCCTGCTTGAAGCCGTCGTCGGCGATCCAGTGGGCGCTCCAGGTCGCGGCGGGCAGGTAGCCGCGGCCGAGCTTGTGGCTGCCGCCGCCGGCGCCGGCCTCGACGCGGGCGAGCCCACGCTCGATGGCGAAGTCGATGGCCTGGTAGTAGCAGACCTCGAAATGCAGGCAGGGATGCTCTTCGAGCGCGCCCCAGTTGCGGCCGTAGAGCGCGTCCTGGCCGATCAGGTTGATGGCGCCGGCGATGGGGCGGCCCTGGCGGTAGGCGATCACCAGCAGCACGTCGTCGGCCATCGTCTGGCTGAGGCGGGTGAAGAAGTCCGGCTCGAGATAGGCCTGGCCCCACTTGCGGCCGGCGGTGTCGATGTAGAACTCGTAGAAGGCGTCCCAGTCGGCCGGCGTGATGGCGTCGCCGGTCAAGCGGCGAATCTCGATGCCGGGGCTGACGGCCTCCAGCCGCTCCTTGCGCAGGTTCTTGCGCTTGCGCGACGAGAGCGCGCCGAGGAAGTCGTCGAAGCTGCCGTAGCCGGCGTTGTGCCACTGGAACTGCTGGCCTTCGCGGACGAGAAAGCCATGGCCGGCGAGCAGGTCGGCTTCGGGCTTGGTCAGGAAGTTGACGTGCAGGGACGACACCTTGTGCCGCCGCGCGACTTCGATCAGGGCGCCGGCCAGAGCGTCGGCCGTGCCGGCCGGCGCTTCTGGATGGAGCAGCAGGCGCGGCCCGGTCACAGGCGTGAAGGGCACGGCGGCGAGCAGCTTGGGATAGTAACGTCCGCCGGCTCGTTCCCAGGCGTCGGCCCAGGCCCAGTCGAAGACATATTCGCCGTAGCTGTGGCCCTTCAGGTAGAGCGGCACCGCGCCGACGATGCGGCCGGTGCCGTCCTGCGCCACCACATGCTGCGGCTGCCAGCCGCTGTCGCGCGTCGCCGAGCCGCTGGCTTCCGCCGCGAGCAGGAAGGCATGGGAGACGAAGGGATTGCTGCCGCTGGCGTGGGGGCGGGCGCAGGCGTCCCAGTCGGCGGTGGCGACTTCGGCGATGGAGGGCACCACCATCGCCGTCAAATCGGTCTTGCCGTCGCCGTCCGCCATCTGCGCTTCACTCATTCCTGAACCGGGCGGGGACAGCTTGCCGCAAGCCGTCGAACAGGGCCAGCAGCCAGATTCGGAGGCCGTCGATGCGGTTGCGGGCCGAGGGCGGCGGCGCAACGTCGAGGCCGACGCGGATCACCTGGCCATGCTCCACCACGCGCACGATCAGGTCGACGCCGCCGACATGCAGGCGGCGGCCCGGAACAGGCGCGCCGCGCAGGGCGAGGCGCAGGAAGCGGCCGAGCGGCATGTGGCGCAGCACCCTGGGAACGCGGAACTCGTAGAGGCTGGCGACGGCGCCCAGCTCGGCCTGGCCGTCGAGCACGAACTCGCCGAGCATTTCCTCCGTCGCCGAGCGGCCGCTGCGGATGCCGGCGGCGAAGAAGCGGTCGAGGGTGGTCATCTGGTCCGACGGCGCGATGACGAGCACGTAGTCGTTGGGCTCCAGCCGCTGGACGGCCGCCGCCGCGAGCAGAGCGCCGTCGCGGATGATGGTGATGATGCTGACGCCTTCCGGCATGACGAGGCGCTCGAGCCGGCGGCGGGTCGCCATGCTGAAGGGCTGCACCGTGTAGGCCGCCATGTCGCGGCCGGCGCTGCCCGGCAGGTCCAGTTCGGCGCGCAGCGGCGGCGGCGGGCGCGGCGGCAGTTCGAGGCCGAGCCAACGGGCCACGGGCGCCACGGTCCAGCCCTGCACGCTCATGGAGAAGAGGACGACGACGAAGGCGACGGAGAACACCACCATGCCGCCCTGGATGCCCGACAGCACCGGGATGCTGGCGAGGAAGATCGGCACCGCGCCGCGCAGCCCGACCCAGGAGATGAACGCGATCTCGCGCTTGCTGAAGCGGAAGGGGATGAGGCAGAGCGCCACGGCCAGCGGACGGGCGACGAAGACCAGCGTCAGCGCGATGGCGATGGCGGGGACGAGGTCCGGCAGCAGCGCCTTCGGCGTGACCAGCAGGCCGAGCATGAGGAACATGAGGATCTGGCTGAGCCAGGCGAGCCCGTCGCTGAAGCGGCTGATGAGCTGCGTGGCGCGGTGGCGCCGGCTGCCGAGCAGGAAGCCGACCAGGTAGATCGCCATGTAGCCGCTGGCGCCGATGCTTTGCGCCGTGGCGAAGATCAGCATGGCGCCGGCCATGGCCAGGATCGGATAGAGGCCGGGCGCGATGTCGAGCCGGTTGACGAGGCGCAACAGCGCCAGGCCGCCGAGCACGCCGAGCGTCGCGCCGCCGGCGATCTGCAGCAGGAACATGCCGACGAAGTTGTCCAGCAGGTCCCAGCTCACGGTCGTGGCGCCCGAGCGCAGCAGCTCGACGCAGAGCACGGTGAGGAAGATCGCCATCGGGTCGTTGAGGCCCGATTCGACTTCCAGCGTCGCGCCGACGCGGTTCTTCAGGTGCATGCCGCGGAGGTGCAGCAGGAAGAACACGGCCGCCGCGTCGGTCGAGGCGACGACCGAGCCGATCAGCATGCCCTGCAGCCAGTGCAGGCCGAGCGCCCAGGCCGCCGTCAGGCCGACCAGGATCGCGGTCACCAGCACGCCGAGGGTGGCGAGCGACAGGGCGGGGGCCCAGGCGACGCGCAGGTTGCCGCGCGTCGTCTTGAGGCCGCCGTCGAACAGGATGATCGCCAGCGTCAGGCTGCCGACGAGGTAGGCGACGTGGAAGTCGCCGAAATGGATGCCGCCCGGGCCGTCTTCGCCGGCCAGCATCCCGAGCGCCAGGAAGACCAGCAGCAGAGGGGCGCCGATGCGCGAGGAGACCAGCCCGGCGAGGATGCTGAGAACCACCAGGCCGGCGCCGATCAGGATGAGGTGATGGGCGAATTCCATGGAGACAAGACTATACGGGACGGTCCGGCCGCACCCAGGATTTTCGGCCTATCGCCGCAAATTGCCCTGCTGATTCAGGAGGTGGTTCAGCGGCGTGATTCGCCTCAGGCGATCTCGACGACCGCATCCACTTCCACCGCGACCCCGAAGGGCAGGGAGGCGACGCCGACCGCGGCGCGGGCGTGCTTGCCCCTGTCGCCGAAGATCTGCACAAGCAGGTCGGAGGCGCCATTGATGACGGCGGGCTGTTCGGCGAAATCGGGTGTAGAATTGACGAAGCCGCCGAGCTTGACCCAGCGTACGACGCGGTCGAGGTCGCCGCCGCAGGCGGCCTTGGCCTGGGCGATCAGGTTGAGGGCGCAGAGCCGGGCGGCGTCCTGGCCCTGCTTGACGTCCATGTCGGCGCCGAGCTTGCCGATGAAGCGGCGCTCTCCGTTCCAGATCGTCACCTGGCCGGAGATGAAGACAGTCTTTCCTGTGACGACGTACGGCACGTAATTGGCGACGGGCGCGGTCGCGGCGGGAAGTTCGAGGCCAAGTTCTTTCAGGCGGGCGTCGATCAGGCCGGGCATGGCTGTCTCCATCATTCGTTAACGATACGCCGCAAAACTCGCGAATCATCACAGGCGCGTGAGAACAGCCAAATAACACAAAAACGCCGTTTTCCTGCGGCGTTTGTTGCGCGGAACGAATAGATATTCCGGACGTTAAGCGCCGGATTTCGGGCGGCGCGGCGTATAACCCATAGGCCGGCCTTGCGCCGAGAGAGACATTCTAGGAAACGAGCAATGCGCGAACGACGGATACGGCAGATCGGCATAGGCGTCCTTCTGATCGCCGTGGTTGGGCTGGGGGTGCACTTCCTTCTCGGCGACGGCACCGCGGCCCAGGCGGTGAAGCAGAACCCTGGCGCGCCGGTGGTCATCGCCAGCGCCGAAACGCGCGACGTGCCCATCCGGGTGTCCGTCGTCGGCACGACCCAGGCCTACGCCACGGTGAACGTGAAGTCGCAGGTCGACGGCCAGATCCTCTCCGCCAGCTTCAAGGAAGGCCAGCTGGTGAAGAAGGGCGATCCGCTCTTCACCCTCGACCCGCGGCCGCTGCAGGCCGAGCTCGACCAGGCCAAGGCCGCGCTCGCGCGCGACCAGGCGCAGCTCGAGAGCGCCGACAAGAACCTCGCGCGCTACAAGGACCTGGCCAAGCAGGGCGTCTACTCCGAACAGCAGCTCGAGGCGGCGGAAGCCACGGCCAAGAGCCTGCGCGGCACGGTGAACGCCGACCAGGCGCAGATCGAGATGGCGCGCCTGCAGCTCGAATACACGCAGATCTCCTCGCCGATCGACGGCCGCACCGGCAGCATGCTGGTCAACCCCGGCAACCTCGTGAAGGCCAACGACACCACGGCCCTCGTGACCATCAACCAGATCGAGCCGATCTACGTCGCCTTCTCGGTGCCCGAGAAGTACCTGGCGGAAATCCGCAGCAGCATGAGCGAAGTGCATGACGCCGAACGCGGCGACGGCCTGGAAGTGACGGCCACCGCGCCGGGCGCCGGCCAGACGGCGCAGAGCGGCGTGCTGACCTTCGTCAACAACGAGGCGGACTCGACGACCGGCACCATCGAGCTGAAGGCGAGCTTCCTCAACAGCGGCGAAGCCTTCACGCCGGGCCAGCTCGTCCAGGTGACGCTGACCCTGCGCAGCATCTCGGGCGCGATCACGATTCCGAATTCGGCCGTGCAGAACGCGCAAACCGGCAACTACGTCTTTCTCGTCAAGCCGGACATGACGGTCGAACAGCGGACGATCAAGCTCGGGCCTTCCGTCGACGGCTACACGGTCATCACGGAAGGCGTCGCCACGGGCGACAAGGTCGTGACCGAGGGGCAGATGCGCCTCTCGCCCGGCAGCAAGGTTCAAGTGGCGGCGCCCGCCGTTTAGTCCGCGTTCGGCAAGAGGATCGTCTGCCATGAATCTTCCAGAGCTCTGCATCCGCCGCCCGATCATGACCACGCTGGTCATGGCCGGCGTTCTGCTGGCGGGCGCCATCGGCTACGTCTCCTTGCCGGTCAGCGAATTGCCGAAGGTCGACTTCCCGACCATCAACGTGTCGGCCAGCCTGCCGGGCGCCAGCCCGGAGACCATGGCGTCCGCCGTCGCGACGCCGCTCGAATCGCAGTTCTCCAGCATCGACGGCGTCGCTTCGATGACCTCATCGAGCTCGCTCGGCAGCACGCGCATCACTCTGCAGTTCGACTTGAGCAAGAACATCGACTCGGCGGCGCAGGACGTGCAGTCGGCGATTTCGGCCACCCTGCGCAAGCTGCCTGACGACATGCCGAACCCGCCGTCCTACCGCAAGAGCAACCCGGCGGACGCGCCCATCCTCTTCCTGGCGCTGAGTTCCGAGACGCTGCCGCTCTCGAAGGTCGACGACTACGCCGAAACGATCCTGGCGCAGCGCATCTCCACCGTGCTCGGCGTCGCCGAGGTGCAGGTGTTCGGCGCGCAGAAATACGCCGTGCGCGTGCAGGCGGACCCGAACGCGCTCGCCGCGCGCGACATCGCCTTCGACGAGCTGATCGACGCGGTCAAGGCGTCCAACGTCAACCAGGCGACGGGCAGCCTGAACGGCACGGACCGCACGACGACGATCACGGTCGGCGGCCAGATGAAGGACGCCAAGGCGTTCCGCGAGCAGACGATCGTCTATCGCGACGGCGCCCCGGTGAAGCTCGGCGACGTCAGCACCGTTCTGGATTCCGTCGAGAACGACAAGGTCGGCGGCTGGTACAACGACAAGCGCGCCATCATTCTCGCCATCAACCGCCAGCCTGGCTCGAACACCGTCGAGGTGGTCGATTCGATCAAGAAGCTGCTGCCCAATTTCGAGGCGACGCTGCCGGCCTCGGTCAAGCTCAACATCCTCTATGACCACTCCCAGTCCATCCGCGCCAGCATCGCCGACGTGCAGTTCACCCTGCTTCTGGCGGCGGCCCTGGTGGTGATGATCATCTTCGTCTTCCTGCGCAAGCTCTCGGCGACGATCATTCCGAGCTTGGCCTTGCCGATCTCCGTCGTCGGCACCTTCGGCGTCATGTCGATGCTCGGCTACAGCCTCGACAACCTGTCGCTGATGGCCCTGACGCTCTCGGTCGGCTTCGTCGTCGACGACGCCATCGTCATGCTCGAAAACATCGTGCGGCATGTGGAGAACGGCCAGAAGCCCTGGGAGGCGGCCTTGACCGGCTCGCGGGAAATCGGTTTTACCATCATTTCGATGACGGCTTCGCTGACGGCGGTGTTCATTCCGGTGGTCTTCATGGGCGGCGTCGTCGGCCGCCTGCTGCACGAATTCGCCGTCACCATCGTGGCCGCGATCTTCGTGTCGGGCTTCGTCTCCTTGACCCTGACGCCGATGCTCTGCAGCCGCTTCATTCGCGGCCATAAGCCCGGCGAAGAGGAGCATCACAACAAGCTCTATCTCTGGATGGAGAACCTGTTCGACGCGGCGCGCGACGGCTATGGCCGCACCCTCGACTGGGCCTTGGGCCGCCAGCGCTTCATGCTGGCGGTGTTCGCGTCCACCCTGGTCGTCACGGTTGTCCTGTTCCAGGTCATCCAGAAGGATTTCCTGCCGAGCGAGGACACGGGCCGCATCTCGGTGCAGACCGAAGGCGAGCCGGATTCCTCATACGAGACCATGGCGCGCAACCAGCAGGCCATGGCGCGCATCCTGCAGGCCGATCCCAACATCGCCGGCGTCATGTCGTCGGTCGGCACCGGCGGCGCCCGCGGCGGCACCGGCTCGGGCACCATGCTGCTCACGCTCAAGCCGCGCGGCGAGCGCGACCTGAGCGCCGACGAGATCATCCGCGAGCTGCGCCGCAAGACGGAAGGCCTTCCGGGCGTGCGCATCTACATGCAGAACCCGCCGGCCATCCGCATCGGCGGCCGCCAGACCAAGGCGCAGTACCAGTACACCCTGCAAGGCTCGGACCTGCCGACGCTCATGGAATGGGCGCCGAAGATGCAGGCGGCCTTGGGCAAGATCGACGGCCTGCGCGACGTCAGCAGCGACCTCGACCGCGCGGTCAGCAACCTGTCGATCAGCATCGACCGCGACCGCGCCGCGGCGCTCGGCGTCGGCGTCGACCAGATCGAAAGCGTGCTGGGCAGCGCCTTCGGCACCCAGCAGATATCGACGATCTACACCCAGACCAACCAGTACGAGGTGATCCTCGGCGTCGCGCCTGAATACCAGGGCGATCCGACGGCCCTGTCGCGCCTCTACCTGCGCTCCAAGGACGGCGGCCTCGTGCCGCTCGACACCGTGGTCACGGCCACGCGCGGCGTCGGCCCCTTGACGATCAACCATCTCGGCCAGCTGCCGTCGGTGACCCTGTCGTTCGACGTCGCGCCGGGCATCTCGCTCGGCACCGCCGTCGACCTCATCCATCAGGCGGAAGTGCAGATGCACCTGCCGGACACCATCTCCGGCGTGTTCGAAGGCACGGCGCAGGCCTTCGAATCGTCGCTGCAAGGCATGGGCATGCTGCTCATCCTCGCCGTGGCGGTCGTCTACATCGTTCTGGGCATTCTCTACGAGAGCTACATCCACCCGCTGACCATTCTGTCGGGCCTGCCGTCGGCGGGCATCGGCGCCCTGTTCACGCTGTGGATATTCGGGGTGCCTCTCAGCCTCTATGCCTTCGTCGGCATCATCATGCTGGTCGGCATCGTGAAGAAGAACGCCATCATGATGATCGACTTCGCCCTCGAACGTCAGCGCGGCGAGGGGCTGGCGCCGCGGGACGCGATCCGCGAAGCGGCCCTGACGCGATTCCGCCCGATCATGATGACGACCATGGCCGCCCTCGTCGGCAGCCTGCCCATCGCCATCGGCATGGGCGCGGGCGGCGAGGCGCGCCAGCCTCTCGGCCTGGCGGTGGTCGGCGGCCTGATCCTGTCGCAGGTGCTGACGCTGTACCTGACGCCGGTGATCTACATCCGCCTCGACCGCCTGAGCGGCTGGCGGCCTTTCGGCAAGCACCGCGCCGAGCCAGTGCCGGTGCCCGGCGAGTAAGTCCGGAGAAACGAGACGCCGCCATGCTCGAAGGAAAAGCCCGCCGACCGGCGGGCTTTTTTATGCGCATGCTCTCCGTTTTATTGGCGTGCCATCGCGACGCGCGCCAATGCCTGTTCTTCTTCTGCCGTGTCTTGAAACAGTTGACCTGATACGTCGACGGTGACCGTCAAGATCGTGCCGGTGAATTCGAACGGCGGTCCGTAGAGGGCGCTGACGGGGGAGGCCGGATTATTGCCGACGGTCACGCCGCTGCCGATGCCGAGAGCAAGCGGAACCGTGTAGGGCAATGCCATTTCGCCAACGAGCTTGTGATTGATGTAAAGCTGGGCCTTGCCGGGCGTTCCTTTGCCTTTCTTGATATCGGGCTTGCCGGTCGGTTCGAACTCGTATCTCAAACTCGCCTTGCCTTCCGGCACGGCGACGTTCGATTCGACATGAAATTCTTCTGCGCCGACGTAATTGTGGACGTAGTGAAGTTTTCCATCTTTCACGAAAAGCGTATAGCCGCCGACATTGCCGCCGTGGCACATCAAAACGCCTTCGGCGCCGCCCTTCGGAATATCCACCTCGGCGGTGATGCTGTGCGCGCGGTTTAAAAGCTTGGCCGCGATGTTCTCGGGAATGCCTTGTGTGTGCGGATAATAGACGTAGGTCTGGCGATCTTTCGTGAGCTGAGGACGTTCATCGCCGAAACGGAGGGTGCCGCGACTGTCGAGTGGCAGGACGTTGTATTTTCCCGCCTCCGTATACCAGGTCGCGATCATCTCGATCAGCTTTTCGGGTTTCTCTTTCGCGAGATCCTTCGACTCGGTCGGGTCGGCCGACAGGTCGTAAAGCTCCCAGCCTTTGGCGTCGAGCTCGCGGAGCTTTTCTTCCGTCAATGTCGCCATCCCGAAGAAAACGCCGGCTTCCGCAAATGACGGGCCAGGAAACGGGCAAACCGCGCGCCAGCCGTCGTGATAGATCGAACGGTGCGCGAACATTTCGAAATATTGGGTCTTATGCAGGCTTTCCGCTTTCCCTGCATTGAATGTGTGGAAGAAGCTCACGCCCTCGATCGGCGCTTGAGTGACGCCGCGGATTTGCGCCGGCGGCTCGATGCCCAGCGCGGCGAGAGTCGTCGGCATCATGTCGATGGCATGGGCATATTGGTGGCGAATTTCCCCCTTGGCCTTGATTCCTTTGGGCCAGTGGACGAGGAACGGATCGGAAATGCCGCCACGATAAGTCTCTCGCTTCCATCTCCGGAATGGCGTGTTGCCGGCGTAAGTCCAGCCCCATGCATAATGGTTGAAGTATTTGGGGCCGCCTAAGTTATCGATTGCGGCGAGGTTTTGCGTCAAGTCGTCCGGGACGTTATTGAAAAATTTGTTCTCGTTGACCGATCCGTTCGGTCCGCCCTCGGAACTCGCGCCGTTGTCGCTGATCACCATGATCAGCGTATTGTCGAGTTCGCCGAGTTTTTCGAGAAAATCCAGCAGGCGGCCGATCTGGTGATCGGTGTATTCGAAGAAGCCGGCGAACACCTCCATCATGCGGGCATAGAGCTTCCGTTCATCGGCTGAAAGCTTGCTCCAATCCTGCACGTCGGGGTCGTGACGCGACAATTCGGCATGCGCGGGCATGATCCCGAACTCCTTTTGCCGCTTGAAGGTCTTTTCGCGATAGGCGTCCCACCCGTCGTCGAATTTGCCTTTGTATTTGTCGATCCATTCCTTTGGCGCGTGATGGGGGGCGTGATTGGCGCCGGGCGCGAAATACATGAAGAACGGCTTGTCCGGCGCGACCTGCTTAAGGTCGGCTATGAAGCCGATGGCTTTTTCCGCGAGGTCTTCGCTGAGATGGTAGCCTTGTTCGGGCGTCTTCGGCGGCGCGACCTGGTGATTGTCGTAGACCAGGTCCGGATAATATTGATGAGTGTCGCCGCCGAGAAAGCCGTAATACCGTTCGAAGCCGCGGCCAAGCGGCCAGCGGTCGTAAGGTCCGGCGGCGCTGATCTGTTCCGATGGCGTCAGGTGCCACTTGCCGATGCAATAGGTCGCATATCCGTTTTGCACGAGCGTTTCCGAAAGAAAGCCGTTCTCGAACGGAATGGCGCCGTTGCTTCCCGGAAAGCCGGTCGATCCTTCGGTGATGCAGGCCATGGCGTTGGAGTGGTGGTTCCTGCCGGTCATGATGCATGACCGCGTCGGCGAACAAAGAGCCGTCGTATGCATGTTGGTGTAAAGCAGGCCGTTCTTGGCGAGCCTATCTAAGTTCGGGGTGTTGATGGGCGATCCGTAGCAGCCGAACTGTCCAAAGCCGGTATCGTCCATGACGATATAAAGGACGTTCGGCATGCCTTCCTTCGTGCGCTTGGGGGCAGGCCAAGCGGATTCGGATTCGCTAACCGTGCGGCCCATGCGGCCAGAAAATGCGGTACCGGATTTATATTCCTTGAGAGCCATCGTCCCGTCCTTTCGCGCTGGCGCAGACTCGATGGTCTGCGGAATAAGTCACGGAGGTTCGTCGTGGATGCCCGCGCTGCGCATGGATGGGTAACGCGCTCGCTTTGACAAATGGCACCCGCACTCCACGAGAGTGCCGGGTTCAAAGATATCGCCCATGCATGCGAACCATGCCGGAAACCGGCCCGGACCAAGCCGCCGATGGCAGGCGAAGGCCAAATCCGGAATCGTTTCTGAAGACGGATGAACGGGCTGAAGGCCGCCCGCAGGCCTGAAACCCGCCGCGGTGCCTAAGGCGGTGGCCACGGAAGGGAAGGGGTAATTTCAGAGGCAGGCGGAATTCGTCACGCCCGAACGAAAATGGGGTGCGGCTTGCGCCGCACCCCAAGTTTAATCAGGGAGAACCTACACCACTAAGGTACTAGGTACCCTACTAACTGTATTTGCCGGCAAGTACGCACCGGCCGGTGATTACCGCCTTCGCTTTACTGTTACGCGCGAATTCGGCACTGGGGAGCGCTTCGGCAAGCGCTTGACCCAGAACGGAGGCCCGCCCGCACCGCGGACGGGCCAATTTCATTCCTCAGCTGCAGCCGCTCGTCGAGCCGCAGGTGTTGCACTTCATGCAGGTGCCGTTGCGCACCAGCGTGAAATTCCCGCATTCGCCGCAGGAGTCGCCCTCGTAGCCTTTCAGGCGCGCTTCGCGGATCTTCTCCATCTTGGCGTTGACGCCCGTGGCCGCAGCGGAGCTCACGCCGCCTGCCGCCGCGAAGGCGACGCCGGCCATGGCCTGAGCCGAGGTGGCGGTGACGAAGCTGGCGTCGGACGCCATTGCCGTCGCCTCGGCCGTGGCGCCGCCCTTCAGCACGTAGAGGTTGCTGCGGACGTAGCCGTTCGAGGCCAGCTTGCGCACGGCGTCGGCCACCTGCATGGCGGCGGCGGTGCCGGCTTCCGGCAGGTCGCCCTGCTTGTCGCCGAGGCCCATGGCGTCGGGCAGCACGTCGCTCGGCGAGACATGGGCGAGGTCGTTGCGGCCGCCGTAGGAGATCGCCAGCTCGCGGAACACGTAGTCGATGATCGACGTCGCCATCTTGATGGCGTCGTTGCCTTCGACCATGCCCGAGGGCTCGAAGCGCGTGAAGGTGAAGGCCTCGACGAACTCGTCGAGCGGCACGCCGTACTGCAGGCCGATCGAAATGGCGATGGCGAAGTTGTTCATCATCGCGCGGAAGGCGGCGCCTTCCTTGTGCATGTCGATGAATATCTCGCCGATCTTGCCGTCTTCGTATTCGCCGGTGCGCAGGTACACCTTGTGGCCGCCGACGACGGCCTTCTGGGTGTAGCCCTTGCGGCGCAGCGGCAGGCGGCGGCGCTCCGAGACGTACTTCTCGACGATGCGCTCGGCGATGATCTGCGCCTTCTGCGGCGCGGGCGCCTCGATGACCTGCTCGACGAGGTCCTGGTTGTCGCCGGTCTCGTCGTCGAGCACGACGGCGTTGAGCGGCTGGGACAGCTTCGAGCCGTCGCGGTAGAGCGCGTTGGCCTTGAGCGCCAGGCGCCAGGACAGCATGTAGGCGTTCTTGCAGTCCTCGACCGTCGCCGCGTTCTGCATGTTGATGGTCTTGGAGATGGCGCCCGAAATGAAGGGCTGCGCCGCCGCCAGCATGTGGATGTGGCTGTCGACCGACAGGAAGCGCTTGCCGGTGCGGCCGCAGGGGTTGGCGCAGTCGAACACCGAGTAGTGTTCGAGCTTCAGGTGCGGGGCGCCTTCCAGCGTCATGGCGCCGCAGCAGTATATGTTCGCGGCTTCGATGTCGGCCTTGGAGAAGCCGAGCTGCTCCAGCATGTTGAAGCCGACGTCGTTGAGCTGCTCAACCGTGAAGCCGAGCACCTTGGTGCAGAACTCCTCGCCGAGCGTCCACTTGTTGAAGGCGAACTTGACGTCGAAGGCGGAGCCGAGGCCGGCCTCGATGGCCTGCAGGGCGCTTTCGTTGAAGCCCTTGGCGACCAGCTTGGCATGGTCGATGCCGGGCGACGCCTTGAGGGTGCCGCGGCCGACTGCGTAGGCGATCATCTCGTCGATCTGGGCGTCGCCGTAGCCCATGGTCTTGAGGCCGACGGGCACGACGCGGTTGATGATCTTGAAGTAGCCGCCGCCGGCGAGCTTCTTGAACTTCACCAGGGCGAAGTCGGGCTCGATGCCGGTGGTGTCGCAGTCCATCACCAGGCCGATGGTGCCTGTGGGGGCGACGACGCTGGCCTGGGCGTTGCGGTAGCCGTGCTCCTCGCCGAGGGTCAGGGCGCTGTCCCAGGCGCGGGCGGCGGCGACGGCCAGGTTCACGTCGGGGCAGTTGTCGATGTCGAGCGGCACCGGGGTGACCGTCAGGCCCTCGTAGCCGTCGCTCTCGCCGTAGGCGGCGCGGCGATGGTTGCGGATGACGCGCAGCATGTGGTCGCGGTTCTTGGCGAAGCCCGAGAAGGCGCCGAGCTCGCCGGCCATCTCCGCCGACGTGGCGTAGGACACGCCGGTCAGCACGGCGGTGATCGCGCCGATCATGGCACGGCCCTCGGCCGAGTCGTAGCCCAGGCCGTTGGCCATCAGCAAGCCGCCGACGTTGGCGTAGCCGAGGCCCAGCGTGCGGAACACGTAGGACAGGTCGGCGATCTCCTTGGACGGGAACTGCGCCATCAGCACGGAGATTTCCAGCACGACGGTCCACAGGCGCGTGGCGTGCTCGAAGCCGTCGATGTCGAAGTGGCCGTCCGGTTTGCGGAAGGCGAGCAGGTTGATCGACGCCAGGTTGCAGGCCGTGTCGTCGAGGAACATGTACTCGGAGCAGGGGTTCGACGCGTTGATGCGGCCCGATTCGGGGCAGGTGTGCCACTCGTTGATCGTGCTGTCGAACTGAACGCCCGGATCGGCGGAGGCCCAGGCGGCGTGGCCGATCTGCTCCCACAGGTCGCGGGCGCGGATCTTCTTGTGGAGCTTGCCGTCGGTGCGGCGGATCAGCTCCCACTCGCCGTCCTCGAGGACGCGCTCGAGGAACTTATTGGTGACGCGCACGGAGTTGTTCGAGTTCTGGCCCGAGACCGTGAGGTAGGCGTCGCTGTCCCAGTCGGTGTCGTAGGTCTTGAAGTCGATCTCGGTATAGCCCTGCTGGGCGAACTGGATCACGCGCTGGATGTAGTTCTCGGAGATCATCACCTTGCGGGCGGCGATGATGGCCTTCTTCAGCGCGGGGTTCTTCTTCGCGTCGAACTTCTCGGCGCCGACGATGTCGTCGGCCGCGGTGTGGCAGGCCTTGATGACGGCGTTGAGGTGCTGGCTGGCGAGCTTGGAGCCGGCGACCAGCGCGGCCACCTTCTGCTCCTCGACGACCTTCCAGTCGATGTACTGCTCGATGTCCGGATGGTCGAGGTCGACCGTGACCATCTTGGCGGCGCGGCGCGTGGTGCCGCCCGACTTGATGGCGCCGGCGGCGCGGTCGCCGATCTTGAGGAAGCTCATCAGGCCGGACGACTTGCCGCCGCCCGACAGGCGCTCGCTCTCGCCGCGCAGCTTGGAGAAGTTGCTGCCGGTGCCCGAGCCGTACTTGAACAGGCGCGCCTCGCGGACCCACAGGTCCATGATGCCGCCTTCGTTCACCAGGTCGTCGGCGACGCCCTGGATGAAGCAGGCGTGCGGCTGCGGGTGCTCGTAGGACGATTCGGACTTCGTCAGCTCGCCGGACTTGAAGTCGACGTAGTAGTGGCCCTGCGACGGGCCGTCGATGCCATAGGCCCAGTGCAGGCCGGTGTTGAACCACTGCGGCGAGTTCGGCGCGGCCATCTGCTTGGCGAGCATGAAGCAGAGCTCGTCGTAGAAGCTGCGGGCGTCCTCGTCGGAATCGAAGTAGCCGCCCTTCCAGCCCCAGTAGGTCCAGGTGCCGGCGAGGCGGTTGAAAACCTGCGTCGCCTGGGCTTCGCCGCCGGTGCGCTTGCCCTTATCGAGGCCCGCGAGCTTGTCTTCGTCGGCGACCTGGCGCCACAGCCAGGCGGGAACGTCGGCTTCTTCGAGCGGCTTCAGCGCCGTCGGCACGCCGGCCTTGCGGAAGTACTTCTGGGCGATGATGTCGCAGGCGACCTGCGACCATTCCTCGGGAACCTCAATGCCTTCCAGGCGGAAGACGATCGAGCCGTCGGGGTTGCGGATTTCGCTGGTCGCGGCGCGGAAGGCGATGTCCGCGTAAGGCGACTGGCCGCTTTTCGTGAAATGACGTGCGATACGCATGGTCCCCCCAAGACGAGACTGAAAATGGAATGTGATCTATGTCGGCGCGGCCCCCGGGCCCTTACCGGCCCACCCTGCCGCCCGTGCAGCCTATGAGGCGCAACATGCGGAAGGGAATCCGGAGTATGCCACCACATGTTGGGTGGTCAACCGTATTTTGTGTTACACTACTTAGGTGATACCAAATCTATGGTATCCAGTTCTGCGCACGATCGCGCAATGCTGATCGCCGGCGCGGCGCAGGGCGCCCGGGCGGCTTGTCGAAGCGCATGACGAGTGCGATAGTCGCGCGCAAATTTTCCGGCGCAGGGCGCGGCTCTCCGCCGCCCGGCGCCTCAGTTCTGGAGTTCACGATGTCATTCGGTACCCGCCTGTTCACTTGGCTCCATGGCGAGCTTGTGGGGACGGATCGTTTCGGCAACCGCTACTACCGCGACAAGAGCGGCGCGAAGGCCAAGGTCGGTGCCGGCCTGTCCAAGGAGCGCCGCTGGGTGCTCTATGACGGCGAGGCGGAAGCCTCCAAGGTCCCGCCTATGTGGCACGCCTGGCTGCACTACACCGTGCAGCAGCCGCCCGCAGCGGGCGCGGATGCCGATCCGGCGCGCCTCTACGGCTGGCAGAAGGAACATCTGCCGAACCTGACGGGCACGGCGGAAGCCTACCGTCCGCCCGGTTCGCTGCTGGCCGGCGGCCAGCGTGCGCCCGCAACCGGCGATTACGAGCCTTGGCGTCCGTCCTGAAACGGCCTATCTCCATCGCCCAGCCGCCATCCGTCGCGCTGCCGTCCGTGACGGCGCGTAGCTAGAGGAATCCGCGCCATGCGCCGCAATGTCATCGAAACCGTCCTGGGCGCCGTCGTCCTGCTCGTGGCAGCCCTGTTTGTCATCTTCGCTTACAGCAACGCCAGCCTGCGCACGGTCAGCGGCTATCCGCTGATCGCCAAGTTCGACCGCGTCGACGGCCTCAATCCGGGCAGCGACGTGAAGATGAGCGGCATCAAGATCGGCACCATCACCGCCCAGGACATTGATCCGCAGAGCTTCCTCGCGGTCGTGCATTTCTCGGTCGACCCGCGCATCAAGCTGCCGTCCGATTCGGCGGCGGAAGTCGTGAGCGACGGCCTGCTCGGCAGCAAGTACCTGTCGCTGGTGCCGGGCGCCGATTCGCGCATGCTGGAAGCCAACGGCGAGATCAAGTTCACCCAGTCGCCCATCAACCTGGAATCGCTGATCGGCCAGCTGCTGTTCAGCAACCAGAAGGGCAGCGGCGACGGCGGCGGCGACAGCAAGACGCCGGCCCCGCCCGACGGCGTGCCGGGCGGCACGCTCTAGCCGATGGCCGGGCGCGACAAGGCGCTGGCCCTGCCGGCGTGGAAGACGCCGGAGGGAGCGCCCGTGTCCTGCACCGAGAAGATCAAGGTGCTGAACGAGAACCTGGGCGAGATCCAGGGCCTCGTGCAGGACGCCTTCGAGGACGCCGTCCTGATGGGATGCGACGAAGCGCAGGTGCGCGACGTGCTGCGCCGCCTCGTCGAGGCCCTCGAAAACCCCTATCGCAAGGACTGACCGTGCGCCGTTCGTTCGTCGTCGCTGCGGCGCTCTTCGCCGCTGCCGTCCCGTTCTCCGCCGCCCATGCCCTCGAAGGCGGCACGGCGCTGCTGCAGGGGCTCGACAAGGTGACGGCGCGCATCTCCACCTTCGAGGCGCCGATCGGCGTCGAGGTGCGTTTCGGCACGCTCGACATCGTGGCGAAGCGCTGCGTCAAGGCGCCGCCGGAGGATTCGCCGGAAAGCTCCGCCTTCCTCGACATCCAGGAACTGCGGCCGGACGAAGCGCCGCGCCAGCTCTTCTCGGGGTGGATGTTCGCGTCCTCGCCGGCGCTCTCCGCGCTCGAGCATCCGGTCTACGACGTCTGGGTCAAGGACTGCCTGAACGTCAAGTCCGACTCGTCGAGCGGACCCAGGTAGAACTCCGCCTTGACCTGCAGCGCCGCCGTGAGCTGGCGGCGGTAGTCGGCGCGGTCGATCTCCATCGCGCCGAAGCCGATCAGGTGCTGCGTCACGAACTGCGTGTCGAGCAGGATGTAGCCGCTGCGCCGCAGCCGCGCGATCAGGTGGCAGAGCGCCAGCTTGCTGGCGTCGGTCTCGACGCTGAACATGCTCTCGCCGAAGAACGCGCCGCCGATCGAGATGCCGTAGAGGCCGCCGACCATGCGGCCGTCGCGCCAGGCCTCGACCGAATGGGCGTGCCCCATGTCGAACAGCCCGGAATAGAGCCGGATGATCTCGCTGTTGATCCAGGTCTTCGGCCGTTCGGGGCGGCTGGCGCCGCAGGCGCGGATCACCGCCTCGTAGGCGGTGTCGCAGCGCATCTCGAACGGATTGCGCCGCAGCTTCTTCTGCAGCTTGCGCGAGACGTGGAAGCCGTCGATGGGCAGGACGCCGCGACGCTCGGGATCGACCCAGAACAGCGTCGGGTCGTCGGCGCTCTCGGCCATTGGGAAGATGCCGGCGGCATAGGTCCGGATCAGGATGTCCGGCGTCAAGTCCGACATCTGTCCGTCCCGCGCGCTCATTATCCCGTCCTGCTCATGGATGAAGGCCGCCTATGTGCGCCGCCGGCTATTTCTTCAGGCCGACGAACCGTTCCAGCCAGTGGATGTCGTACTCGCCGTTGACGAAGTCCGGCGCGGTGACGATGCGCCGGTGCAGCGGGATGGTCGTCTCGATGCCGGCGATGACGTATTCCTCCAGCGCGCGGCGCAGGCGCATCAGGCATTCGTTGCGCGTGGCCCCGTGCACGATCAGCTTGGAGATCAGGCTGTCGTAGTAGGGCGGCACGTTGTAGCCGGCATAGAGCGCCGAATCGACGCGCACGCCCAGGCCGCCGGGCGGATGGTAGTCGCGCACGCGGCCCGGGGCCGGCGTGAATGTGTCCGACGTCTCGGCGTTGATGCGGCACTCGATGGCATGGCCGCTGAACTTGATGTCGTCCTGCTTGAAGCTGAGCGGCGAGCCGGCCGCGATGCGCAGCTGTTCGCGCACGATGTCGACGCCGCTGATCATCTCGCTGATCGGATGCTCGACCTGCAGGCGGGTGTTCATCTCGATGAAGTAGAACTCGCCGTCCTGGTAGAGGAACTCCAGCGTGCCGGCGCCGAGGTAGCCGAGCTTCTTGATCGCGTTGACGGCGATCTTGCCGATGCGCGCGCGCGCCTCTGGGTTGAGGGCGGGCGAAGGGGCCTCTTCGAGCAGCTTCTGGTGGCGGCGCTGCAGGGAGCAGTCGCGCTCGCCGAGATGCACCACGTTGCCATGCGCGTCGCCGAGGATCTGCACCTCGATGTGGCGCGGATGCGACAGGTACTTCTCCATGTAGACCTGGTCGTTGCCGAACGCCGCCTTGGCCTCGGCGCGGGCGTTCATGTAGGCCTCGACCACCTGCGATTCGTCTTCGGCGACCTTCATGCCGCGGCCGCCGCCGCCGCCCGACGCCTTGATCAGCACCGGATAGCCGATGCGCTTGGCGGTCTGGCGGACGGTTTCCGGGTCTTCGAGCGAGCCTGCCGAGCCGGGCACGCAGGGCACGCCCGCCGCGATCATCGTTTCCTTGGCGACGATCTTGTCGCCCATCATGCGGATATGGTCCGCCGACGGGCCGATGAAGGTGAAGCCGTGCTCGGCCACCATGGCGGCGAAGGTCGCGTTCTCGGAAAGCAGCCCGTAGCCGGGATGGATGGCGTCGGCATTGGTGATGATGGCGGCGGACAGGATCGCCGGCATGCTCAGGTAGCTGTCCTTGGGCGCCGGCGGGCCGATGCAGACGCTTTCGTCGGCCAGGCGCACGTGCATGGCGTCGGCGTCGGCGGTCGAATGGACAGCCACGGTGGAAATGCCCATCTCGCGGCAGGCGCGATGGATGCGGAGCGCGATTTCGCCGCGGTTGGCGATGAGGACCTTGTCGAACATCACTCGATGATCAGCAGCACTTCGCCGTACTCGACCGGCGCGGCGTTGGCGACGAGGATCTGGCTGATCTTGCCAGCGCGCGGGGCGCGGATCGGGTTCATGGTCTTCATGGCCTCGATCAGCATCACTGTCTGGCCTTCGGCCACGTGGTCTCCGACCTTCACGTAAGACGCCGCGTTCGGCTCGGGCGCCACGTAGACGGTGCCGACCATCGGCGAGGTGACGGCGCCGGGATGGCGCGCCGGGTCTTCGCCCGCGGCCGGATGGGCCGCCGCGTTCACCGCGGCCGTGGTCGCCGCCGCCACCGCCGCCGGGACCATGCCGACCGCGCTGGAGGCTTTGGAGACGCGCACCTTCCAGGTGCCGTCGGCGACTTCGATTTCGGTCAGTCCGGTCTCTTCGAGCAGCTGGGCCAGCTTGCGGACCAGCTCTTCCTCGACGTTGGGCTTCGCCATTATTTCGTCCTCTTGCCCTTGATGGGTGTCTTCGTTTTCGCGATGGGTTTCTTCGCGACGGATGCCTTGGCGCGGGTGGACGCCAGGGCCTTCGCGGGAGCTTTCTTCTTCGCGGGCGCGGCGGCCAGGATGCGCGCCATCGCCGTCAGGGCCAGCTCGTAGCCCTGCGAGCCGAAGCCGCAGATCATGCCGCGCGCGGCGCGCGAAACATAGGAGTGATGTCGGAAGTCTTCGCGCCGGAACAGGTTCGACAGATGCACTTCGACGACCGGCAGCTCGCTCGCCAGGAGGGCGTCGAGCAGGGAGATCGAGGTGTGGGTCAGGGCGCCGGCGTTGATCAGGATGCCGTCATGGCGGCCGCGGGCGGCCTGGATCCAGCCGACCAGCTCCGCCTCGGCGTTGCTCTGGCGGAAATCGACGGTCAGGCCGAGGCCCTTGCCCGTCTTGGCGCAGAGCGCGGCGATATCGGCCAGGGTCTCGCGTCCGTAGATCTCCGGCTCCCGGCTCCCCAATAGATTGAGGTTGGGACCGTTCAGGACCAGCACAGGTTGTGGCATCGGCGGCGAAATTCCTTCGACGAGCGTGTGGGCGACCTTTATCCCATGCCCTCCCGGGGCGCAACCGGCCAATGGTGGCGGGGAGGGGCGGGAGGTGGACAAGTCCCTGATCGGGCAATGGGATAGGCGGCGGCTGGACCGTTTTACGACCCGTTAACCATTTTACCCTATTTAATTTGAGTAGAATTGTCCTGATTTGGGGGAAAGCCCGTGACCGGCGAGATCAATCCGCGCGAACGACGCCTTGTGCTGCGCCTGCTCGACCATTGGCGGGCCATGGCGGGCGAGCTCGACTGGCCGCGGCCGGACTCGGTCGAGCCGGCGGCCATGACCGACATGTGGACCTTCTGCTTCATGATCGACGACGCGCGCGCCGCGCCGCGCCTCAGCTACGTGGGCGACTACCACAAGGAAATGTACGGCTCCGACCCGACGGGCCTGGCCTTCGCCGACGTGAACAGCGACACCCTGATCGGCCGTTCGGCCTCCTACCTGAAGGACGTGCTGGCGAAGAACGTGCCGGTGACCTACGGCGGCCAGTTCGTCGACATCCACGGCAACGGCCTGCTCTACCGCAGCATCCTGCTGCCGCTCAGCACCGACGGCAAGACGGTCAACGCCGTGCTCGGCGGCGCCAACTGCCGCATCCTCGATCTCGGCGAAGTCGTGGAGAACCCGTTACCATGATGGTCGTGTTCGAAATCCACACCTTCCGCGACGGCGTCTGGAAGATCGACTCGGTCTTCGACGACAAGGAGCTTGCCGTCGTCGAAGCGCAGCGCATGGAGCGTGCCGGCCGCTATTCGGCGATCCGCGTCGTCGAGGAGAGCTTCGACGAGGCGACCGAGCGCGGCAACACCCGCACGGTCTACCGCTCCACCAAGGTCGACCGCACCAACACCGAATCGGCGGAGCGCCGCAAGGCGCCACCGAACATCGCGCCGCCGCCGCGTCCCATCAAGCCGAAGAAGGCCAAGGCAAGCTTCACCCAGCTGCTGATCGTCACCTCCCTGACGCTCGGCGCCATCGCCCTGGCCGGCATCGGCATCATGTACGCCCTGCACAGCTTCGTCGGCTGACGCGGGGGCCGTTTCCGGCCGTTTCGAGGGCTTTCCGCGCCCTGAACCCCCAGCCTTGAACCGGGGGCGGAATCGGCGATAATCCTGGCAAAACGCGTCGCGGCGGGAACTCCCCGTCCGCGGCCCTTCTTCAAGCGCCGCCGGCGGCCTTCGCGCCGCCGCCGCTCAGCCAGGGACATTCCATGCAAGTCACCATCAACGGCGAGCCGCGTCCTCTAGCGTCTCCGCAAAGCGTCCAGGTCCTGCTCGACACCCTCGGCCTCGACACGCGCAAGGTCGCCGTCGAGCTGAACCTCGAGATCGTGCCGCGCTCGGCCTACGGCCAGACCCAGGTCGGCGACGGCGACCGGCTTGAGATCGTGCATTTCATCGGCGGCGGCGCGCCGGACGGCGCGGCCCCCGACGGCGACGGCTTCACGGTCGCCGGCAAGCGCTACACCTCGCGCCTGCTGGTCGGCACCGGCAAGTACAAGGACTTCGAGGAGACGGCGCGCGCCATCGCCGCCTCGGGCGCGCAGATCGTCACCGTGGCGGTGCGCCGCGTCAACGTCACCGATCCCGGCAAGCCCATGCTGGTCGATTACGTCAGCCCCAAGGACTACACCTACCTGCCCAATACGGCGGGTTGCTACACCGCCGAGGAGGCCGTGCGCACGCTGCGCCTCGCGCGCGAGGCGGGCGGCTGGGATCTCGTGAAGCTCGAGGTGCTCGGCGACCACAAGACGCTCTATCCCAACATGCCGGAGACCGTGCGCGCCGCCGAGACGCTCGTCAAAGAGGGCTTCAAGGTCATGGTCTACTGCGCCGACGACCCAATCCAGGCCAAGCGCCTGGAGGAGATGGGCTGCGTCGCCATCATGCCGCTGGCGGCACCCATCGGCTCCGGCCTCGGCGTGCAGAATCCGGTCGGCATCCGGCTCATCATCGAGCAAGCCAAGGTGCCGGTCCTGGTCGACGCCGGCGTCGGCACCGCGTCGGATGCGGCCATCGCCATGGAGCTTGGCTGCGACGGCGTGCTGATGAACACCGCCATCGCCGAGGCCAAGGACCCGATCAAGATGGCGCGCGCCATGAAGCTCGCCATCGAAGCCGGCCGGCTCGCCTATCTCGCTGGGCGCATGCCGAAGAAGCTCTATGCCGATCCGTCGTCGCCGCTGGCCGGCCTGATTTAATCAAGCAAGGATACTAGGGATGAAGCTGCACGGGTTCTTCCGCTCGTCCGCGAGCTATCGGCTGCGCATCGCGCTCGCGCTCAAAGGGATCGAGGCCGAGCAGGTCTCGGTGCATATTTCGCGCCCCGGCGGCGGCGACCAGTTCCTGCCGGGCTTTCGCGCGCTGAACCCGCAACTGCTGGTGCCGGTGCTGGAAGACGACGGCAAGGTGCTCGTGCAGTCGCTCGCCATCCTCGAATATTTCGAAGAAACCCATCCGGCGCCGGCGATCCTGCCGAAGACGCCGGCGGCGCGGGCGCGGGTGCGCGCGCTGGCCCAGGTGATCGCTTGCGAAATGCACCCGATCAACAATCTGCGCGTGCTGAACTACCTGACCAAGGACCTCGGCGTCAGCGAAGACGCCAAGCTCGCCTGGTACCGCCATTGGGTGAAGCTCGGCTTCGATGCGCTGGAGCCGATGCTGGCGGGCCATCCGGACACGGGCACGTTCTGCCATGGCGACACGCCGACCATCGCCGACATCTGCCTGGTCCCGCAGGTCTTCAACGCCAAGCGCTTCGAATGCCCGCTCGACGCCTATCCCACGGTGATGCGGATTTACGAAGCCTGCGAGAAGCTGCCGGCCTTCGCCGGCGCGCATCCCTCGAAGCAGCCCGACGCCGCTTAGGCGGCGGGCGGCGTAAGACGAGCCAGCAGCCCGACGTGGCTGGGAGTAGGCGCTAGTCGTCCTCGTCGCGCCGCGCGGCGGCCTGCAGGTCCTGCAGGCGGATCCAGCCCGGCGAGCCGCGCACCAGCAGCTTTTCGGCTCGCGCGCCCTGCAGGCGGGCTTCGCGCTTGTTGCCGCGCGCCAGCGCGGCCTCGGCCGAGGACAGCGCGCTCATGCCGAGCTGGTTGTCGCGGCCGTAGGCGATGGCGAGCTCCGACCAGGCGAAGGCATTGAGCGGCTCGCGCTGGGTGGCGCGGCGCAGGTTGTTGATCGCGTCCGTGTTGAGGGCGGGGTCGTCGCGCTCGATCTGCGCCTGGGCGAGGCCGACGCGCAGCAGGGCGTCGTTCGGCAGCAGCGACACGGCCTTCTGATAGGGGGCGAGGGCCTCGGCGCCGCGCCCGTTCTCGAACATCATCTGCCCCTTGAGCTCGTAGAAGTAGGGATTGTCGGGCTCTTCGGCGATCAGGCCGTCGATCAGCGGCACGGCCTTCGTCATGTCGGGCAGGCGGTAGTAGGCGATGGCGCGGGCATAGCGCGCGGCGACGCTCTTGTCGGCTTCCTTGTAGCGCGCCAGCGTGTTGGCCGGCGACAGGATGAAGCCGCTGAGCTTGGCGACCATCCGCTTGTGCATCTCGATGTTCTCGGGCTTGTCGGGCACGTCGGAATATTTCGACTTGGCGACATGCGCGTCGACCGCCTCGATGCGGTCGCGAGTCAGCGGGTGGGTCTGCACGTAGGGATCCTGGTGGGTCGTGTTCAGCAGCTCCTGGCCGGAGAGGATGTGGAAGAACTCGGACATGCCGCGCGCCGACTGGCCGCTCTCGTCGAGGAACTTCATGCCGGCCTGGTCGGCGGAGGACTCCTGGGTGCGGCTGTAGGCGAGCAGGTTGCCCTGGGCCACGCCGAGGCCGCCCGTCATCACCGCCACGCCGGCGCCGCCGGCGCCGGCCACCGCAGCGCCCGCGCCGAGGATCATCGCCAGGATGGCGGTGATCGACGCGCCGCGCAGGCGGTCCTGGAAGCGCGCCAGGTGGCCGCCGGCGATATGGCCGGTTTCGTGGGCCATGACGCCGATCACCTGGTTCGGCGTCTGGCTTTTCATCAGCAGGCCGGTGTTGATGAACAGGTTCATGCCGCCGGCGACGAAGGCGTTGATGGAGGAATCGTTGACCAGGTAGATGTCGACGTCGGCGGCGTTCAGGCCGGCCGCTTCAAAGACTGGCGACGCCCATGTCCGGATGGTATTTTCGATCTCCGAGTCGCGGATCAGCCGCGGCGCGGGGGAGGCGGCGTAGGCAGCGCCCGAGGTCATGGCGACCAAGGGCAGGCCGTCGTTCCGAAAGCCATTCCAATTCACGCCAAAGGGCGTCATGGCGACCGATCCGGCCGTCAGTCCGACGCATAGGGTTTTGATGAATTTCCGCACGCATTTCGCTCCCGGGCTTCTCTCCCAAGGTAGGTATGACGCGGGGGCGCGTCAATGCACGCTCCGGGGAGCCGCGCGGCGCGCCATTCTGGCGCTGGCGGGCCTCTTGACCCTGGCGGGCTGCAGCGACGCAGGCAAGCCTGCGGAGGGGGAACTCGGCTTCATCAGCGGCTTCCTCGGCGGCGTCGCCGCCGACGAGCCGCGCGCGGCCCTGAACGGGCGGGACGTGCTGTCGGCCGGCGGCAACGCGGTCGATGCGGCGGTCGCGGTCTTCTTCACCATGGCGGTCACGCGGCCGTCGCTGGTCGGGCTCGATAGCGACGGCCAATGCGTCGTCTACGACCAGAAGTCGAAGCGCGTCGAGGCCATCGACTTCACCGGCGCGCCGGGCGTGCCAGGCGCGCCGCGCGGCATGTACGCGCTGCACGCCAAGTACGGCCACCTGCGCTGGGAGCAGATGGTCGCGCCGGCGGAAAACCTGGCCCGCTTCGGCTTCCCGGTGTCGCGCGGCTTCGCCCGCGACCTCGCCGCCGCCAGCGCCACGCTGGCCGCCAATCCGTCGCTGGCGCGCCTCTACGTCGGCCCTAGCGGCCGTGCGCCGATCGAGGGCGAGCGGATGAGCCAGCTCGACCTTGCCGCCACCATCAGCCTGTTGCGCCGCGCGCCCGGCCAGTTCTACGGCGGCGGCTTCTTGCAGAGCTACATCGACGGCGCGGCCGCCGACGGCATCGTCATCTCGGCGGACGCCATGCGCAGCTACGCGCCCCAGTTCCGCGAGCCCATCCAGGTGAAGCAGGACCTGCTGGTCAGCTACTTCGCGCCGACGCCCGGCGGAGCGATTGCGGCGCGCATGTGGTCGGCGCTGGCGACGGAAGGGCAGTATCACCGCACCGCGCCGGCGGCGCGGGGCGCGCTGATCGCCGACGCGCAGGCGAAGGCCGTGGCGCAGGCGTCGCCGGGGGTCAGCGAGCTGCCCATCGGCGCGTCGCAGGCCGGCGCCAGCTTCGTCGTCGCCGACCAGGACAGCAACACGGTCGCCTGCGCCTTCACCATGGGCAAGCTGTTCGGCACCGGCAAGGTCGCCGGCGACACCGGCATCGTCATCGCCGCGCCGGCGACGGGCGGCGAGGCCTTCGCCGTCGCGCCGATGCTGACGATCAACCCGATCGTCAACAAGATGTACTTCGCCGCCGCCGGATCGAACGGCGCGCCGGCGCCCGCCGCCGAGGTGCAGGCGGGGCTGGAGACGATGATCGAGGGCAAGGCCCTGGCCGACGCCGTCGCCCTGCCGCGCAGCCATTGGATATCGGCCGGCCGCGTGGCGACGGAGCCGCAGATTTCCCTGGGCTCGATCAACGCCTTCTTCTGCCCGAAGGGCCTGCTCTCGCCGGGCGCGGAAAAGCCGGACATCTTCTGCAGCGTGGCGACCGACGGGCGCGGATACGGCCTTGCGACCCGCTGACCCTGCAAAGGCCTGAGGCCATGGCGCTGAAGGTCTCCGGGCGCGGTCGCATCTCGCCCTTCATCGTCATGGAAGTGATGCGCGCCGCCCATGCGCGAGCGGCGGCCGGCGGCGACGTCATCCATCTCGAAGTCGGCCAGCCGTCGACCGGCGCGCCCGCGCCGGTGATCGCGGCGGCGCAGGCGGCCTTGCTGCGCGAGCGGCTGGGCTACACCGAGGCGCTGGGCCTGCCCGACCTGCGCGCCCGCATCGCGCGCCATTACCAGGACAGCTACGGCGTCGCCGTCGATCCCGCCCGCGTGGTGGTGACGACCGGATCGTCGGGCGCGTTCCTGCTGGCCTTCCTGGCGGCCTTCGACGCGGGCGACCGCGTGGCGCTGGCCGAGCCGGGCTATCCGGCCTATCGCAACATCCTGCGCGCCGTCGACGTCGTGCCTGTGGCCCTGCCGTCGGCCGCCGCCGACGGCTTCCAGCCGACGCCGGCGCTGCTTGCGGCGGCGCAGCGCGAGACGCCGCTCGCCGGGCTGATCGTCGCTTCGCCGGCCAACCCGACCGGCAGCATGATGACGCCGCAGGCGCTCGCCGACGTCGCGCTCTGGTGCCGCGACAACGGCGTGCGGCTGGTCTCCGACGAGATCTATCACGGCATCTCCTTCGGGATGCGCGCCGAGACGGCGCTGGCGGTCGACCCGGAGGCCATCGTCATCAACAGCTTCTCGAAATATTTCTCGATGACCGGCTGGCGGCTCGGCTGGATGATCGTGCCGCCGGACCTGGCGCGCGCCGTCGAGTCCCTGGCGCAGAACCTGTTCATCTCGCCGCCGACGCTGTCGCAGGTGGCCGCCACGGCGGCCTTCGAGGCGCGCGAGGAGCTGGACGCCAACGTGGCGCGCTACGGGCGCAACCGCGCGATTCTGATCGAGGGCCTGGCTGCAGCCGGGCTGCCCCGCCTGGCGCCGGCCGACGGCGCCTTCTACCTCTATGCCGACGTGAGCGACGTGACGGCGAGCAGCACGGCCTTCTGCGCCAAGATGCTGGCGGAGACGGGGATCGCGGCGACGCCTGGCGTGGACTTCGACGAGCGGCGCGGCGAGGGCTTCGTGCGCTTCTGCTTCGCCGGCAGCGAGACGGAAATGCGGGAGACGTCGCGTCGCCTGAAGGCCTGGCTGAGGCCGTAGGGCTTCATCGAACTGGAACCTGGCTGAAGCCTTGGGGCTTCAGCCAACTGGAGAACGGGCAAAGAAAAAGCCGCGCATCCTGGGATGCGCGGCTTTGTTCGTTGTGCAACGATCCGGCGACTATTCCGTCAGGCGCTGCCACCAGCCCTTGCGCTTCGGCTGGTTGGGGTCCTCGGCCTGCTCGGGCGCCGCCACGGGCGGCGGGGGCGGAGCGTAGGTCGTCTCGGCGGCGTGGCTCACCGTTTCGCGCTCGATGGCGGGCGCGACCGTCTCGGCCGGGCGCCAGCTGTCGCGCGGGACGGGCTGCTCGTCGCCGTTGCCGTAGGACGGGCTTTCGGTATGGCCCGGCTCTTCGTGCGAACCTTCTTCGGCCGATGCGTCGCCTTCGGCGCGCGCGGGGCGCTCGCCATCTTCCGGGCGGCGGCGGCGGCGGCCGCCGCGCTTGCCGCGACGGCGGCGCTTGCGCTCGCCGTCCTCGCCGCGCGCTTCGTCAGCGCCACCGGCATTTGCGGACTCGTCGCCTTCGTCGCTGTCGTTGTCATCGTCGGTGGCGGACTCGTCGGACGCCAGCGCGGGCTGCTCGCCGTCGGACGGCTCGCCATGGGCCGGCGCGTCGCCGCGGGCCGGGCGCTCGTCGCCACGACGGCGACGGCGGCGGCGTCCACGGCCACGGCGTTCGCCGTCTTCGCCGCGCTCGCGGGTCTCTTCGCGCGCTTCGGCCGGCTCGTCGGCTTCGGCTTCGGCTTCGGCTTCGATCTCGGCGTCCAATTCCTCGTCGACGATGTCGTCGTCAGGATCGGGCTGGACCACCTCGACCGGACGGACCGGCGGCGGGTTGGTCTGCGTCTTGAGGCGGTCGAGCTTGAAGTCGGGCGGGATCAGCGCGTCGTCGGTGCCGACGAAGATGCGGAAGTCGTAGCGCGTCTCCAGCGACGCCAGGGCGGCGCGCTTGTGGTTGAGCAGGTAGATCGCGACCGACGACGGCACGGTCAGCTTGACCTCGCTGGCGCGGCGGCGGATGCCTTCTTCCTCGAGCGCGCGGATGACGTGCAGCGCGGCCGATTCCGTCGAGCGCACGACGCCGGTGCCGGCGCAGTGCGGGCAGATCTCGGTCGAGGCTTCGAGGAAGCTCGGGCGCAGGCGCTGGCGCGACAGCTCGAGCAGGCCGAAGGCGCTGATCTTGCCGATCTGGATGCGCGCGCGGTCGACGCGCATGGCTTCCTTCAGGCGCTTCTCGACGGTGTGCTGGTTGCGCGACTCCTCCATGTCGATGAAGTCGATCACGATCAGGCCGGCGAGGTCGCGCAGGCGAAGCTGGCGGGCGATTTCCTCGGCCGCTTCCAGGTTCGTCTTGTAGGCGGTCTCTTCGATGTTGCGCTCGCGCGTGGCGCGGCCCGAGTTCACGTCGATGGAGACGAGCGCTTCGGTCGGGTTGATCACGATGTAGCCGCCGGACTTGAGCGTCACGACCGGGTTGTGCATCGCGTCGAGCTGCGTCTCGATCTGGTAGCGGTGGAACAGCGGGATCTCGGGGTCGCGGTACTGCTGAACCTTCTTGGCGTGGCTCGGCATCAGCATCCGCATGAACTCTTTGGCGTTTCGGTAGCCTTCGTCGCCCTCGACGAGAACCTCGTCGATGTCCTTGCTGTAATGGTCGCGGATCGAGCGCTTGATCAGCGAGGCCTCTTCGTAGACCAGCGCCGGCGCAATCGACTTCAGGGTCAGCTCGCGCACTTCGTCCCACTGGCGGACGAGATATTCGTAGTCGCGCTTCAGCTCGGTCTTGCTGCGCTCGACGGCTGCCGTGCGCAGGATGACCGCCATGCCCTCGGGAATCTCCAGCTCGTCGAGATGGGACTTGAGGCGCTTGCGGTCGGCCGGGTTGCTGATCTTGCGGGAGATGCCGCCGCCGCGCGCGGTGTTGGGCATCAGCACGCAGTAGCGGCCGGCGAGCGACAGGTAGGTGGTCAGCGCGGCGCCCTTGTTGCCGCGCTCTTCCTTGACGACCTGGACCAGCAGGATCTGCCGGCGCTTGATGACGTCCTGGATCTTGTAGTGGTGACGGCTGCGGCTGCGGCCGCGGCGACGCTCGGCAGCGGCGCTTTCGACTTCCGATTCGACCTCGTCGGCGCCGCCGACGGTCTCGACCGGCTTGGGCGCGGCGTCGGCGATCTCGGCGATGTTGTCGCCGGCCGGCTCGCTGTGCGGGGCTTCGTCGTCGGCGCGGGGCTCGCTGCCGGCGGCCTGCTCGGGCAGCAGCACGTCCGCGCTCGTCGGGGTGGTGTCGGCAATCTCCGCGCTGGCGACGATGTCGCCGGCACCCGGTTCATTGACCAGGGCGATGCTGGCGGGCGCGGTCTCTTCGGCGCTTTCCGGGGCGGCGGACGCTAGGTCCGGCGCCGGCGGCGTGTATTCGTCGGTGACGGCCGGCTCGGGCGGCAGCGGCTGAATTTGGCTTTCGGCCTCATGCGCGTGGTCATGGCCGACGTGGTCGTGGCCGACATGGTCATGCTCGTCATGACTGTGCTCGTCGTGGCCATGCGCGTCATGGTCGTGGCCATGCTCTTCGTCGTGGTCGGGCTGCTCCTGCTCGCGCGGGGCCTCCTCGTCCGGCTCGGGGCCGAAGTCGGCGTCGTCGCCGCCGCCGAAGCCGCCCGAGCGGCGCTGCTCTTCCAGCAGCGCGATGCGGTCGGCGGCCGGGATCTGGTAGTAGTCGGGATGGATTTCGCTGAACGGGAGGAAGCCGTGGCGATTGCCGCCGAAATCGACGAAGGCGGCCTGCAGCGAGGGTTCGACCCGCGTGACTTTCGCGAGGTAGATGTTGCCCTTGAGCTGCTTCTTGGTCGAACTTTCGAAATCGAATTCGTCGAGGCGGGTACCGTTTGCGATGACCACCCGGGTTTCTTCCAGGTGGGTCGCATCGATCAGCATGCGCTTAACCATGTATTCTAACACTCCGCGACGCGTCGGCAGGCTGCGCGCTGAATTCGGGCGCGCGCCGGCGTTGCGTCGTCATCTCTGCGAAGCTGGCGGATTCTCGTCTCGACCCGCGTGACCTGAAAACCCTGTTGGGGAGAATCCAGAGACGGGGAGGGCGGAGGTGGCCGCGATCCCTTCGACGGGCTCTTTTCAAAAAAGCCGGAGATGCCGAAGGGCAGCTTCAGGGTTCACACGACTCCTTGGCTGTCTTAAGCGCGCCTCGCATCATCCGACGGCGATTATGGTCTGCCGTCCCGCTGATGCGCGCCGCGCCGCCTTATCCACAGCCGACGCTCGGGTTCTTGACGATTTTCCGAAGCGTGGGCGGCCGAGGAAGGCCGACTGGAGCTATTCCACTGACAAAATAATCGCAGAAGCGATTTTCCACAATCGGTTAATGGAACATGTCTCCCATGAAGGGCGGGGGCTTTCGGGTTGCCGCTGCCCGCTAGGCGACGCTATATGTAGCGGCCAGTAGAAGGCGGGTGCCGATATATGCCTGGGATCATGAGGGGTTTGATGCGGAAAGGGCATGGCGGGTCTTTGCGGACCGGCTGGGTCTGGAAAGCGCTGCTTACGATTTCGGCCGCACTTTGGCTGCTGGCGGAGGGGATTGCCCTTCCGGCCGATGCCCAGTCGGCCGTTCCGCCGACCACAGTCGTTGGGGTGCGCATCGGCGGCACCGCCGCAGCGACCCGTTTCGTCCTCGAAATGACCAATTCGACCAAGCCGGAGGTCTTCACCCTCGGTTCGCCCTATCGCGTGGTCGTCGACCTGCCGGAAATCGCCTGGAGCCTGCCGCCGAACGACATCGGCGCCAAGGGCGGCCTTGTCGACGGCTTCCGCTTCGGCCTGTTCGAACAGGGCCGTTCGCGCCTGGTGATCGATGTCCATGAGCCCGTGGCGGTGAAGAGCGCCTTCGTCATGGAGCCGCGCGACGGCCACCGCTACCGGCTGGTGCTGGACATCGAGCGCGTCGCCGCCTCGGCCTTCCAGGACCAGAATCCTGCCGCGCCGAAGCCCCAGCCGCAGCCGGTGCCGACAGCCGCAGCGCCCCAGGCGATCATGACGCCGCGCCCGCCCGCCCCGCAGCCGGCGCCGCGCCCGCGCGCCACCGGCGACGCGCGCCACATCGTGGTCGTCGACGCCGGCCACGGCGGCGTCGATCCCGGCACCATCGGTCCCGGCGGCACCTACGAAAAGGACGTCACCATCGCCATGGCGCGCGAGCTGAAGGCGCGCATGGAGGCTTCCGGCCGCTACAAGGTGGTCCTGACGCGCGACAAGGACATCTTCATTCCCTTGCGCGACCGCGTCGCCATCTCGCGCGCGGCGGGCGCCGAGATGTTCATCTCATTGCACGCCGACTCGATCGCCAACCGCAGCACGCGGGGCGGCACGGTCTACACCCTGTCCGAAGTCGCCTCCGACAAGGAAGCCGAGGCCCTGGCTGCCAAGGAAAACAAGGCCGACCTGATCGCCGGCATGGACCTGAGCCACGAAAGCCGCGAGGTGGCGAGCATCCTGCTCGACCTCGCCCAGCGCGAGACGATGAACTATTCGGCGCGCTTCGCCTCCATCCTGGTGGAGGAATTGGGCAAAACGGTCCAGCTCGGAATCAATTCGCACCGCTATGCCGGCTTTGCCGTGCTGAAGGCGCCCGACGTGCCCGCCGTGCTCTATGAAATGGGCTATCTGTCGAATCCGACGGAGGAAAAGGAGCTGCTGAAGCCGGCCTACCGCCAGAAGATGGCGGACGGCATCGTGCGGGCGGCCGACCGTTTCTTCCGCGAACGGGTCAATCCCTAGGCTTTTCCCAAGATTCCAGGCGCTGCGGGCCATTTCGGCCGCCTTTTCGCGTGGCGCGGCGGCCACGGTTAGGTCCGGGGAGGCCGGGGAGCGTTTCAGCGCCATTGACGTTGCTTAACCGCGCCCATATTTCTGCGCTATTCTAGCTTCCCGGCAGCTGGGGGCGCCGTCGGCAAGGAGCGCGCCCGCGATGGTTTTCAAAGTCACATGCGCATTTTAAGGTCATTCGCCGCCCTGCTGGCGGGCGTCGCGTTGCTCGGCCTCGTCGGCGGCGGAGCGATCCTGGCGGTCTTTTACCATTACGGCCGTGGCTTGCCCGACTACCAGCAGCTCGCGACCTACGAGCCGCCCGTGGTGACCCGCGTGCATGCCGGCGACGGCAGCCTGATCGCCGAGTACGCTTCCGAGAAGCGCATCTTCGTGCCGATCCAGTCGATCCCGAAGACGGTCATCGAGGCCTTCCTCTCCGCCGAGGACAAGAATTTCTACAACCACCCGGGCATCGACGTGGGCGGCATCATCCGCGCGTCGCTGCAGAACCTGGCGCAGATGGGCCAGAACCGCCGCCCGGTCGGCGCCTCGACGATCACGCAGCAGGTGGCGAAGAACTTCCTGCTGACCAACGAGGTCTCGCTCGAACGCAAGATCAAGGAGGCGCTGATCTCGCTGCGCATCGAGCGCGTGCTGTCGAAGGACCGCATCCTCGAGCTCTACCTCAACGAGATCTACCTCGGCTACGGCTCCTATGGCGTCGCCGCCGCCGCGCTCAACTACTTCAACAAGTCGCTCGACGAGCTGACGGCAGGCGAAGCCGCCTACCTGGCCGCGCTGCCCAAGGCGCCGAACAACTACAATCCCTACCGCCGCCCCGAAGCGGCCAAGGCGCGCCGCGACTGGGTGCTCGACCGCATGGCGGAGGAGAACTACATCACGGCCGAGCAGGACGCCGCCTTCCAGGCGACGCCGCTCGGCGTGCGCGCGCCGACCGAGCCGCACATCACCGAGGCAGGCTTCTTCGCCGAGGAAGTGCGCCGCCAGCTCTATGACCGCTACGGCGAGAAGGGGCTCTATCGCGGCGGCCTCTCCGTGCGCGCCACCCTCGACACCCATCTGCAGGCCATCGCCGACAAGGCGCTGCGCGACGGCTTGATCCGCTACGACCGCCGCCACGGCTATCGCGGGCCGATCGCCCATGTGGCGCTCGCGGCCGGCGACGACTGGTCGGCAAAGCTGCGCGACGTGGCGCTGCCGCCCGCCTTGGCACCTTGGCGCCTCGCCGTCGTCCTGTCGGTCGGCGGCGACCATGCGCAGGTCGGGGTGGCCGGCGCGGGCGAGGGGCGCATTCCCTTCGACCAGATGAAATGGGCGCGGCCCTGGCAAAAAGAGCAGCATGTCGGCGCTGCGCCGAAGGCGCCGTCCGACGTGCTCGCGGTCGGCGACGTCGTCGCCGTCGACGAGGCGGACGGCAAGGACGTCTATTCCCTGCAGCAGATTCCCGACGTCAACGGCGCCGTGCTGGCGCTCGATCCGCATACCGGCCGCGTGCTGGCGATGAGCGGCGGCTTCTCCTACGCCGCCAGCCAGTTCAACCGCGCGACGCAGGCGATGCGCCAGACCGGCTCGTCGTTCAAGCCCTTCGTCTACACGGCGGCGCTCGATTCGGGCTTCACGCCGTCGAGCCTGGTGCTCGACGCGCCCTTCGTTATGGACCAGGGCCCCGGTCTCGGCCTGTGGAAGCCCGGCAACTACGGCAACGACTTCCTTGGGCCCAGCACGCTGCGCACCGGCATCGAGAAATCGCGCAACCTGATGACCGTGCGCCTGGCGCAGACCATCGGCATGGACAAGGTCGCCGCCTACGCCAAGAAGTTCGGCGTCATCGACAAGCTCGACCCGGTGCTGTCCATGTCGCTCGGCGCCGGCGAGACGACGCTGCTGCGCATGGCGACGGGCTACGCCATGTTCGTCAACGGCGGCAAGCGCATCACGCCGAGCGTGATTGACCGCATCCAGGACCGCCACGGCAAGACGATCTACCGCCACGACACGCGGACCTGCCCGGGCTGCGACGGCGCCGACGCCGACGTGAACAACCCGCCGCAGCTGCCCGACGACCGCGAGCAAGTCGAGGATCCGCGCACCGCCTACCAGATGGTCTCCATCCTGCAGGGCGTGGTGCAGCGCGGCACCGGCATCCGCATTGCCTCGCTCGGCCGCACGCTGGCCGGCAAGACCGGCACGACCAACGACTATACCGATGCCTGGTTCATGGGCTTCTCGCCGGACCTCGTGGTCGGCACCTATGTCGGCTTCGACAATCCGAAGACGCTGGGCAAGGACGAGACCGGCTCGTCGGTCACGGTGCCGATCTTCCGTGACTTCATGGAAGCGGCGCTCAAGGGCAAGCCGGACATTCCTTTCCGCATCCCGCCGGGCATTCGCCTGGTGCGCGTGAACCCGAAGACGGGCCAGCTCGCGTCGGCGAGCGAGCGCGGCACGATCCTCGAAGCCTTCAAGCCCGGCACCGAGCCGACGGGGCGTGACGGCGTGCTCGACGGCAGCCGCGATCCCATCGCGGCGTCGGGCGGCCCGGTGCTGCGCACCCTTGGCGGCGACGCCAACGGCACCACCGGCGGCCTCTACTAGCAGCCAGATTCGCGGAACGGCGACGTCGCCCGTCGTCACGGGGGGCGTTTGTCTTCGCGCGGGACCGTGCGCGCTGCACACATGCTTAATGGAAATTTACCTTGATAGCCGCCCGCGGCGCTTCGTGCATCGCGGCCTGTGGCGTCGTCTCCATGGCCGGATACCCCTTTTGCTCCGGCTCACGTTTACGGTTCATTATTCATTCCTACGCCAAAAGTGGAACTTGCGCCGGGCCCAGGGAGGGCAGGCGCGAGAGGCAAGAGAGTGCCTCGCGAAACTTCAGTAGAGGGCCACATCATCATGGCGAATATCTCGTCGCGCGCCGCATCGCGCCGGACGCTGACGCTCCGCATGCTCGTTTTGGGCATCACCAGCGTCCTCAGCCTCATCGTTCTTGCGCTCTGCGCGAACTTGCTCTGGTCGGCGTACCAGCAATATTCGACGGCGGAGCGCATCCATGAGGTCCAGCGCATCAGCGACACCCTCGTCAAGAGCGGCGACGACTGGGACGACGAGCGCGTGATGACGATCAACGCCATGCGCGACCCGGGCCCGATCAGCGACGCCGCGATGGCCGAAATTCGCAAGCATCGCGCCGACGCCGAGGCAACCTTCGCCAAGGGCGTGGCGATGCTCAAGGCCATGAAGGGCTTTAAGGACCAGGGCGATTCGCTGGCCCGCACCGAGGAAGCGAAGCCCAAGATGGCCAGCTACCGGACGGCGCTGGACGCCAACATGGCCAAGCCGCTCAACGGGCGCGACCCGAAGCTGCTGACCAGCTGGTTCAACGACATGGGCGCCTACATCTCGCGCACGCAATTGATCCGCACGCGCCTCGAGCAGTCGACGGTCGACATCGACGGCCTGTTCGGCATCCTCATCGGCATCGAGCAGACGGCCTGGACCGGCGGCGAGTTCCTCAACCGCGAATGGTTCATGATGGATGCGGCGCTCGACTCCGGCCGTCCGCTCTCGGCCGACGAGCAGGGGCAGTCGGGCGGCTTCCGCGGCCGCGTCGAGCAGGCATTGAGCCTGCTGCGCAACTACACCATCGCCGACAACGCTCCCGAAGAATTCAGCAAGGAAGTGGAACGCGTAGACGAGCAGATCATCGCGCCGTTCAACAAGCGCCGCGCCGCGCTTCTCTCGGCCAGCGTGAAGGGCGGCGCCTACGGCATCACGTCTGACGACTGGTACAAGGAAGTCGACCGCGCGCACGACGCCCTCATGGGCATCGCGCAGAAGGCCCAGGCCGCCATGGCGCGTCGTGCCAACGACCTCTCCGGCCAGGCCATGTGGATGATGGCGCAGGCCGGCATCGTGACGCTGGTCGGCCTCCTGATGGCCGCGACCGGCATCTGGGTGGCGGTGGCGCGCGTGTCGCGTCCGCTGAGCCATATCACCACGGCGATGACGGAGATCGCCAACGGGGAGAAGAACGCCGAAGTGCCGTTCCTCGACCGTGGCGACGAGGTCGGCGCCATGGCGCAGGCCCTCGACATCTTCAAGCAGGCGGCCATCGAGAAGGATCGCCTGGAGGTCGAGCAGGAGTCGCAGCGCGTGGCCCAGCAGCAGCGACAGGGCCGCATCGAGAACATGATCGTCGGCTTCGACCGCCAGATGCAGGAAGTCCTCAACGCGGTGAGCAGCGCCGCGACCGAGCTGCAGGCGACGGCGGAAAGCATGAGCGGCGCGGCGGAAGAGACCTCGCGCCAGGCGACCACCGTGGCGGCTGCGTCCGAGCAGGCCTCGGCCAACGTGCAGACGGTGGCGGCGGCGGCGGAAGAGCTTGCCGCCTCGGTGCAGGAAGTCGGCTCGCAGGCGGTCCAGTCGGCGCAGATCGCGCAGAACGCGGTCAAGCAGGCGGCCGAGACCGACGGCAAGATCGACAGCCTGTCGGACGCCGTGAAGAAGATCGGCGAGGTCGCGCGCCTCATCAACGACATCGCCAGCCAGACCAACCTGCTGGCGCTCAATGCGACCATCGAGGCCGCCCGCGCCGGCGAGGCCGGCAAGGGCTTCGCCGTCGTCGCTTCCGAGGTGAAGAACCTCGCCAGCCAGACGGCCAAGGCGACCGAGGAGATCTCCGGCCAGATCGGCATGGTCCAGGCGGCGACCAGCGAGGTCATCCAGGCCATCACGGCCGTGCGGAACAGCATCTCGGAGACCAACGCCGTGGCGGCCAGCATCGCCTCGGCGGTGGAAGAGCAGAGCGCCACCACGACCGAGATCGCCGCCAACACCAACCAGGCGGCGAGCGGAACCAGCGAGGTGTCGCGCAACATCGAAGGCATGACCATCGTGGCCAGCCAGACGGGCGCCGCGGCCAACCAGGTGCTGAGCTCGGCCTCCGGACTTGCCCAGCAGGCCGAAACCCTGCGGAAGTCCGTGGCGGACTTCTTCGAGCAGGTCCGCGCGGCCTAATGCGCACAACGGGTTGGGCCCCTCGGGGCCCAACCCGGTTGCGTTTTCGCGGCGAATGCGTCACAACCGGGACGCTTTTCCCCGGAGAGAACGATGCGCGCCGAGATCGAGAAACTGACCTCTGAAACCCAGCAGTCGCTTGCGCTGCTGAGGAGGTATCTTTGACTGGGATAACGCGCTCCGCCGCCTGAGCGAACTCGACGCCAAGTCGGAAGACCCCAATCTCTGGAACAACGCCCAGGCCGCCCAGAAGGTCATGCGCGAGCGCACCCAGCTCGCCTCCCTGGTCGAAGGCGTGCGCAAGACCGAACAGGAATTCAGGGACAACGTCGAGCTGGCCGAAATGGCCGACGCCGAGGGCGACCAGGCGACGCTCGACGAGGTCCAGGCGGCGCTGACGGCGCTACGCGACGAATCGCGCAAGCGTCAGTTCGAAAGCCTGCTGTCGGGCGAAGCCGACCTCAACAACGCCTTCCTCGAAGTCCACGCCGGCGCCGGCGGCACCGAGTCGCAAGACTGGGCCGAGATCCTGCTGCGCATGTACACGCGCTGGGCCGAGCAGCATGGCTATAAGGTCGAGTGGATGGAAGAGAGCCAGGGCGAAGAGGCCGGCCTCAAGTCCGCCACCGTCAAGATCGTCGGCCCCAACGCCTTCGGCTGGCTCAAGACGGAGACCGGCGTGCATCGCCTGGTGCGCATCTCGCCTTACGACTCGGCGGGGCGTCGCCATACCAGCTTCTCGTCGATCTACGTCTATCCCGAGATCGACGACACCATCCAGGTCGAGATCCTCGACAAGGACCTGCGCATCGACACCTACCGCGCGTCGGGCGCCGGCGGCCAGCACATCAACAAGACCGACAGCGCGATCCGCATCACGCACCAGCCGACCGGCATCGTCGTGTCCTGCCAGACCGACCGCTCGCAGCACCGCAACCGCGCCATGGCTTTCGACATGCTGAAGGCGCGCCTCTACGAGCGCGAGCTGGCGATCCGCGAAGCGGCCGCCCAGGCGGTCGAGGACCAGAAGACGGACATCGGCTGGGGCCACCAGATCCGCTCCTACGTGCTGCAGCCCTACCAGATGGTGAAGGACCTGCGCACCGGCGTCGAGACGAGCAACTCGGGCGGCGTGCTCGACGGCGACCTGGACCCCTTCATGCAGGCGGCCTTGGCCCAGCGCGTCACCGGCGAGCGGCCCAAGAAGGGCGCGTCCGCCGACATCGGCGACGATCTTTAGGGGCGCCGCCCGCTAAACTTCTATAAGACTGCCCGAAACGCGACAGGCTTTTGCCCGCAAGCGGCTTTATCCGCGCGCCGGTCCGGGGCTATCCTCGTCCCATAAACAGTTCGCCCCTATGTCGGGCGACGGGACGGGGAGCAAGGCATGGGCAGCGTAAACGACGCGATCGGTCGCGTGCTGGGCGGCGACCTTCACGGCGCGGAAAGAGACGCGTTTCTCTTTTCCGCGGAAGCCGACCTCAAGACCTTCGAGCTGAACGGCGCGGACATGGTGGCCGGGCCGGGCAAGAAGGTGCATGTGCAGCTGACGGGCGCCGAATCCTTCCGCGCCTCGGTCCAGGTTCTCGCCAAGGGGCGCGACAAGGGCCTGCGCGAGCAGCCGGACGCGAACCGCATCTACATGGTCCTGAAGGGGCGGGTGAAGTTCTACGGCGCGGGCGACGTGGAGCTCGGCGACTTCGGCCCGCACGAAGGCATCCTGCTGCCGGAGAAGTCGCGCTACCGCTTCGACAGCGTCGGCGACGAAGAGGCCTGGCTGCTGCATGTCGCCGGCGACCCTGGGATCGCCCGGCACTAGCGCAGGCTGCAAATGAGAAGGGCCGGGATCGCTCCCGGCCCTTTCGATTCGTCCGTGGCGTTGAAACGCCGGACGGCTACTTCTTCTTGGCGGCCTTCTTCTTGCCGGCCTTTTTCTTCTTCGCCCCAGCCTTCTTCGCGGGCGACGTCTTCTTCGCGACCTTCTTCGATGCCTTCTTGGCCGGCTTTTTCGCGAGCTTCACGGTCTTCTTGGCGACCTTCTTCTTCGCGGTCTTCTTGGGCGCGGATTTCTTCTTTGCCGCCGTCTTCTTCGCCGGCGTCTTCTTCACGGCCTTCTTCTTGGCCTTCTTCGGCGTCGCCTTCTTGGTGGCGGCCTTGGCGGCGACCGGCTTGGCGGCAGGCTTCTTGGCCGCGGCCTTCTTCGGCGCTGCGAGCGGCAGCTCGCCCTTCACCGCGGCGAGCACTTCGGCGGCATGGCCGTCCACCGACACCTTCGGCCAGATGTGGGCGATCTTGCCGTTCTCGTCGATCAGGAAGGTGGCGCGCTGGATGCCCATGAAGGTCTTGCCGTACATGCTCTTCTCGCCCCAGACACCGTAGTCTTCGGTGACCTTGCCGGTCGTGTCCGAAGCCAGCGGGAAGTTCAGGCTGAACTTGTCGCGGAAGCGCTGATGGCTGTTGGTGTCGTCGCGCGAGACGCCGATGATCTCAGCATTGACGCCGCTGAAGTCCGGCAGGTTGTCGCGGAAGGCGCAAGCCTCGACCGTGCAGCCGGGCGTGTCGTCCTTGGGATAGAAATACAGCACGACTTTCCTGCCGCGGAGGCCGGACAGCGACACGTTGCCGCCGTCGGCGGTCGGCATGGAGAAATTGGGAGCGGTGTCCCCCACCTGCAAAGCCATGATCCAGTCTCCTTCTAATCGTGATGGTTGTTGACGTTACGTGAGATTGTCGATTTCGGCCGGTCGCGGCGGCGCGCCGGCGGCGCGCTGCGCCGGGTCTTCGATGACGTCGCGGAAGATAGCCTGAACCTGCGCCGCCGTCTCGCCCATCCGTCGCTTGAGCGCCTCGAAGTCCGCTTCGCCGGCGGCCGTGGCGAGCGCCGCCTTCAATCCGGCCGGCGCCTGGACTTCGATGAAGCTGCCCGCGACCGTCAGGCGCAGCATGCCGAGCACGGTGCGCCAGAACCGGTCCGCTTGGATCAGTCGCTGGGCGGTGGCGGCGTCGAGCGCGCCGATGGCGGCGGCCTGCGCCAAGGCTTCGCCGGTGCGCACCGACAGCACTTCGGCGTGCTCGGGCGCGTGGAGAAGCTGCAGGTACTGAGCGAGGAATTCCACGTCGATCAGGCCGCCGCGCCGGTCCTTCACGTCCCAGATCGAGACGGCGGGCCGCGCGCGCAGCAGGCGCTGGCGCATGTCGTCGACGTCGGCGACGAGCCGGACGGGATCGCGCGGGCGCGTCAGGATGGCGCGGATCTCAGCCGCCAGCCGGTCGCGCAGGCCGCTCTCGCCCGCGATCAGGCGGGCGCGGGTCAGCGCCATGTGCTCCCAGGTCCAGGCCGCGTCGCCGTGGTACTGGCGGAAGGCCGCGAAGCTAGCGGACAGCGGCCCGGAGGTGCCCGAGGGCCGCAGGCGCAGGTCCACCTCGTAGAGCTTGCCTTCGGAAGTCGGCACCGAGAGGGCGCTCAGCAGGCGCTGGCCGAGGCGCATGTAGTACTGGCTGGCGCCGAGCGGCTTGTCGCCGTCCGAGCGCGCCTCCATGTCGGGCGCGTCGTAGACGAACACCAGGTCGAGGTCCGAATTCTCCGCCAGGGCGCGGCCGCCGAGCTTGCCCATGGCGATCACCGCCATCTCGCCGCCGGCCAGCCGGCCGTGCACGCGGGCGAAGTCCTGCGACACCTCGCGGTAGAGCCGGGCGATCAGCGCGTCGGCGATGTCGGCGAGCGCCGCGCCCTGAACGTCCACGTCGATGCGGGCGCGCAGGGTCTGCAGGCCGATGCGGAACTTGTTGTCGTTGGCGAAGCGGCGCGAAATCTCCAGCACGTCTTCGAAGTCGCGGGCCTGCTCCAGGCGCGAATCGAGTTCGGCGGCGAGGGCGGCGGAGTCGGGGATGGCGTCCTCGAAGCCCTCGGTCAGCACGGCGTCGAGCAGCGAGGGATTCTCGCTGAGGTAGGCGGCCAGGCGCGGCGCGCTGCCCATGATCTCGGCGACGAGGCCGAGCAGGCCGGGGTTGGCGTGGAACAGCGAGAACAGCTGCACGCCGGCCGGCAGGGCCTTCAGGAACTCGTCGAAATGGAAGAAGGCGGCGTCGGGGTTCACGGTCTTGCCGAGCGCGGCGAGCAGGCTCGGCATCAGTTCGGTCAGCAGCTCGCGCGCGCGCGCGCTGCGCATGGAGCGGTAGCGCCCGTGGTGCCAGGCGCGCACCACGGCGGAGACGGCGGAGCCGTCCTTGAAGCCCATTTCGGCCAGCGTCTTGAGCGTTTCGGGGTCGTCTTCGGTGCCGGTGAAGACGAGGCTGCCGCCGGTGCCGCCGCTCAGGTCGGGCGCTTCTTCGAACAGCTCGCCGTAGTGATGCTCGACGCGCGACAGATGGTGGGTCAGCTCGGCGGCGAAGGCGGCGCTGTCGGGATAGCCGAGGAAGACGGCGACATGGCGCAGGCCGGCTTCGTCGGCGGGCAGCGTGTGGGTCTGGTGGTCCTCGATCATCTGCAGGCGATGCTCGACGCGGCGCAGGAAGGCGTAGGAGCTCTCCAGCTCGCGGGCAGTTTCGGGCAGCACGCGCCCGACGGAGACGAGGGCTTCCAGGGTGACGCAAGTGGCGCGCGAGCGCAGGCGCGGGTCGCGGCCGCCCCAGATGAGCTGCTGGGTCTGGGCGAAGAACTCGATCTCGCGGATGCCGCCGCGCCCGAGCTTCACGTTGTGTCCGCCGACGGCGATGGTCTCGCCGCCGCGGTGGGCGTTGATCTGGCGCTTGATCGAATGGATGTCCTGGATCGCCGCGAAGTCGAGGTTCTTGCGCCAGATGAAGGGGCGCAGGCTGGCGACGAATGCGTCGCCGACGGCGCGGTCGCCGGCCACCGGCCGCGCCTTGATCATGGCGGCGCGCTCCCAGTTCTGCCCCATGCTCTCGTAGTAGATCTCGGCGGCGATGACGGAGACGGCGAGCGGCGTCGCGCCGGGGTCGGGGCGCAGGCGCAGGTCGGTGCGGAAGACGTAGCCGTGCTGGGTGCGCTCTTCCATCATGCGCACCATGTCGCGGGCGAGCTTGACGGCGAACTGCTGCGGGCTCTGCCGGCCGCGGTAGGCCATGGCCTCTTCGTCGAACAGCACGAAGAGGTCGACGTCGCTCGAATAGTTGAGCTCGCGGGCGCCGAGCTTGCCGAGGCCGAGCACGGTGAAGCCGGAGCCCTGTTCCGGATTCTCGGGGTCCTTCAGCTCGATCTCGCCACGCGCCGCCGCCGCGCGCAGCAGATGCCCGACGGCGAGCGACAGGGTGCGCTCCGCCAGCTCGCTCAGGGCGCCGGTGACGCGTTCGAGGGGCCAGAGACCGGCGATGTCGGCGGCGGCGATGGCGAGCGCGCTGCGCCGCTTGGCGACGCGCAAGGCCGCCATCAGCTCATCGGCGCTGCCCGTGGCGGCCGCCGTGGCGTCGGCCAGGGCGGCAGCGCAGCGCGCGTCGGGCCCTTCGGCGAGCAGGCGGCGAAAGTCGGCCGGGTCGGCGAGGATCGCCTGAGTCAGGAAGGGGCTGTTGCCGAACAGGGCATCGAGCAGGGCGCCGCCATGCGGATCGGCGATCAGCTCGTCGGCGAAGGAACGCAGCGTGTCGTCGTCCGTTTGCGATACGGCGTCGCGCAGCTGGTCGCGTCCGCGCAAGGCGGCTTCGGCGTCGGCTGCCTTCGGCAAGGACGCGGGATCGGGTAAAAAAGCCAACTGTTCCATTTCCTGCCGCCGCGATTTGGCGCAGACTGCGGGAAGTTTCCCGCATGGTCAAGGCGGGCCGCGCCCGCAGTTCTCGCCGACCCCCCTCAGGCTCAGGGAAGCCCCGTCCTCACGATGCGTCGCACCGCCAAGATTCTCCTCGAAGCCATCGCCCTGCTGGCGGCCGGGCTGGCCATCCTTGGGATTTTCCTGACGGTCCGCCTTGCGAGCGGCCCGATGTCGCTCAATTTCTTCACGCCCTACATCGAGGAGGCGCTGTCGTCCGACGATGGCGCGCTCAAGGCCGAGATGCAGGATGCGATCCTGACCTGGGATGGGCGGGGCCGCGCGCTGCAGCTGCGCGCCATCGGCCTGCGCCTCGTCGACGCGGACGGCCAGCCGAAGATTCAGCTGCCGGAACTGACGGTGGGCCTCAGCGCGCAGGCGCTCCTGCGCGGCCGCATCGCGCCGACCAGCCTTGAACTGGTCGGGCTGCACATGGTGCTGACACGAGACGAGGCCGGAAGCATCAAGCTTACCCAAGCCTCGCCGACAGCCGAAGTCCTGCCGACGCCGCCTTCCGAAAGCCCAGCCGACGAGGCGTCTGTCGCGGCGGAGCCGGTGCAGGGCGAGGTGGACGTCTTCGACCGCCTGCTGGACGACCTGCTGGCGCCGCCCAACCGGCAGTCCAACATGGGCTATCTCACCAGCCTCAGCCTGATCGACGCCGACGTCACGCTCGATGACCGCCAGCTCGGCGTCACCTGGCGCGCGCCGTCGGCGACCTTCGCCATCTTGCGCGACCACGTCGGCATGCGGCTGCGCGGCATGTTCGGCATCGACCTCGGCGGCCAGACGGCGGACTTCGCCGTCGACGCGACCTACGACGCGGGGCAGGGCGACGTCGACGCGGCCCTCACGCTGCACGAGATCGCGCCTGCGCTGTTCGCGGCCCGCGTGCCGCTGCTGGCGCCGCTGGCGGCGGCGAAGCTGCCAGTGAGCGGCACATTGCGCCTGCGCGCCGGCCTCGACGGCACGATCAGCCGCGCCGACCTCGATCTTATCGGCGGAGCGGGCAGCATCGATCTGCCGTGGGAGCCGGAAGGGCCGGGCATGCAGGTGCGCTCGCTCGTGCTGCGCGGCAACCTGACGGAGAACCTGACGGTCGCAGACCTCGACCAGCTCACGGTCGCCATCGGCACGGAAGAGCAAGGCACCGTCATCGACGCGCGCCTCTCGGCGACGGGCGAACAAGCCGGCATCGTCGGTGGGCCGTTCAAGGCTTCGGCCGACATCGCGCTGAAGGCGCTGCCGCTGGCCGACCTGAAGCGCTACTGGCCGCCCGACGCGGCAAAGAACGGCCACAGCTGGGTCATGGCCAACATGATCGACGGGCGAATCCTCGAAGGCCGCATCGCGCTTTCCGGCGCGGCGGGCGCGGAGGGGCTGGACGGGTTCAGCCCCGACAAGCTCGACGGAGCTTTCAGCTTCGACGACGTCGCGCTGCGCTATTTCGAGCCCTTGCCGCCGCTGAGCAAGGGGCGCGGGACGGCGACCCTGCGCCTCGACGGCCTCAGCTTCAACGTGACCGGCGGCGAGACCAACGGCATCCAGATCGATTCGGGAAAGATCGAGATCACCGGGCTCGACGGCGACCACGAGCGCCTCTCGGTCGACGCCGTGGCGCGCGGCCCGATGCGCCAGACGATGGAGATCCTCGACCGTCCGCGCCTCGGCTATGCCAAGGAGCTCGGCGTCAATCCGCGCGACGTGGGCGGCGACATGGCGCTGCGCCTGGCGGTCAAGCTGCCGCTGCTGAACGCGCTGACCTTCAAGCAGGTCGAGATCGCCGCGTCGGCGACGACGCGGAACGTCTCCCTGCCGAAGGTCGCGCTCGACCAGGACCTGACGGAAGGCGCCTTCACCCTGCAGCTCGACGGCAAGGGCATGGACGTGACGGGCACGGCGAAGCTCGGCGGCACGCCGGCGACCATCGCCTGGAACGAGTCGTTCAGCGCGCGCGACGTGCAGCGTCGCCTGACGGTCGGCGCCGACCTGGACGATGCGGCGCGCGCCAGCCTGGGCGTTGACCTCGGCGATGCGGTCACCGGCACGGTCGGCGTCAAGGCGACGCTGACGGAGACGGCCCAGAAGGCGAAGAGCCTGGCGCTGGTCGCCGACCTCACGCCGGCGGCGATGACCCTGTCGCCGATCGGCTGGAGCAAGGATGCGGGCGTGGCCGGCTCGCTCAAGGCCGACGTGGCCATGACCGGCGAGAAGCTGACGGCGATCCGCAGCTTCGCCGTCGAGGCGGCGGACCTGCGCGCGGCGGGCTCGGCGGGCTTCGCAGCCGACGGCAAGCTCGCGAAGGTCAACCTGACGCAGATGGTCTATGGCAACACCGACCTGACGGCGGACGTCGCCTTGCGGCCGACGGGCGGCTTCGACGTGGCGCTGAAGGGCCGCCGCCTCGACGTCGAGCCCTTCTTCAACCTGAAGGGCGACGAATCGGCCGACCCGAACGCCCTGCCGATCGCCGATCCGCCGCCATTGACGGTCAAGCTGGCGGTCGACGAGCTGCGCCTTGGCGAAGGCGGCGGGCTGAGCGACGCGAGCGGCGAACTGCGCCGCGAGGGCAAGCTCTGGCGCTTCATCTCGGTGGACGGCCATCCGGCCCCGGGCAAGAGCTTCACCATGCGCCTGCTGCCCGACGGCGCGAACCGGCGCGTCGTCGTCCAGTCGGACGACGCCGGCAGCGTGCTGAAGGCGCTGGACGTGACGGAGGATTTCGTCGGCGGCGCCCTCAGCATCGACGGCCATTACGACGATTCGCAGGCCGAGCCGCCGCTGAACGGCAACGTCCTGATCCAGAACTTCCACCTCATCAACGCGCCGGGCCTCGCCAAGCTGCTGTCGGTCGCCTCGTTGACCGGCGTCCTCAACATCCTGCGCGGCGACGGCATCAGCTTCGACCGCTTCGAATCGCCCTTCATCCTGAAGGACGACGTGATGGTGACGAAGGCGACCAAGATGAACGGCCCCTCGCTCGGCTTCACGGCGGAAGGCTGGGTCAACCTGCGCGACAACAGCCTGGCGCTGCGCGGCACCGTGGTGCCGGCCTACACGCTCAATTCGGTGCTGGGGAACATTCCGCTGCTGGGGCGCCTGCTCACCGGCGCCGACGGGTCGGGCGTCTTCGCGGCGACCTACCGCATGACCGGCAAGCTCGGCGATCCCGACGTGTCGGTCAATCCCTTGGCGACGCTGGCGCCGGGCTTCCTGCGCGGCCTGTTCGGCATCTTCGAGGGCGACATGCCGCAGCCGGCGGCGGATCCGAGCCTGGAACGCGAAGCGCCGCCGCCGAAGGCGCCGGTGGACGTCCCGAACTAGGCGACGTTCCGAACGAGGCTTAAACCAGCTTTACCAGCGCGTGGCGCTTCTTGCCGGCGGAGAGCTTGATGACGCCGTCGATGGCGTCCGCTTCGGTGATCTTGTGCGCTTCGTCGCTGATCGGCTTGTCGTTCAGGCGGGCGCCGCCGCCCTTGACCAGCCGGCGCGCGTCGCCGTTGCTCGCGGCGAGGCCGGCGCGCTTGAACAGGTCGAAGGCGGCGATGCCGCCGGCAAATTCGCTGCCGGCGATCTCGACGGTCGGCAAGGCGTCGCCCGTCTCGCCTTCCTCGAAGGTCTTGCGCGCGGTCTCGGCGGCCTCGGTTGCGGCGTCGCGGCCATGGCAGAGCGCGGTCGCCTCGAGCGCCAGCACCTTCTTCGCGTCGTTGATCTCGGCGCCCTCGAGCGCCGCGAGCTTGGCGATCTCGTCGAGCGGCAGGTCGGTGAAGAGCTTGAGGAAGCGGCCGACGTCGGCGTCCTCGGTGTTGCGCCAGAACTGGTAGTACTGATACGGCGAGAAGCGGTCGGGGTTGAGCCAGACCGCGCCGGCGACCGTCTTGCCCATCTTGGCGCCGGACGCCGTGGTGATCAGCGGGCAGGTCAGGCCGAACAGGTCGACGCTGGCGACGCGCCGGCCGAGGTCGACGCCGCTGACGATGTTGCCCCACTGGTCCGAGCCGCCGAGCTGCAGGCTGCAGCCATGGCGGCGCGCCAGCTCGACGAAGTCGTAGGCCTGCAGGATCATGTAGTTGAATTCGAGGAAGGTGAGCGGCTGCTCGCGGTCCAGGCGCAGCTTGACGCTGTCGAAGGTCAGCATGCGGTTGATGGTGAAGTGCCGGCCGATGTCGCGCAGGAACGGGATGTACTTCAGCTCGTCGAGCCAGTCGGCGTTGTTGACCATCAGGGCGTCGGTGGGGGCCCCATTGCCGTTCTCGGGCGCGAAGTTCACCAGCTTGGCGAAGGGCCGCTTGATGCTGGCGATGTTGGCGGCAATGTCGTCGTCGCTCAGCATCTTGCGCGTCTCGTCCTTGCCAGACGGGTCGCCGACCTTGGTGGTGCCGCCGCCCATGAGGGCGATGGGGCGGTGGCCGGTCTTCTGCAGCCAGCGCAGCATCATGATCGGCACCAGATGGCCGATGTGCAGCGAATCGCCCGTGGCGTCGAAGCCGTTGTAGGCGGTGACGACGCCGCTCGTCAGGCGCTTGTCGAGCGCCTCCAGGTCGGTGCACTGGTTCAGGTAGCCACGCTCGATGATGACGCGCAGGAAGTCGGAGCGGGGCGTGAAGGAGCTGGTCATGACGGGGCCGGGCGAACGGGGAAGGGAAAAGCCGTCTGGGCGCGGGTTCTGTTTGCAGACGGCGGGTGGATTTAGCACAATCCCCCAAGTCCGACAACGGAACGGCCCGCGCTCCCAAACTGGCCGCTCCCCCTGAGGAATCGCCGCCATCGCCCTCACAGCCCCCCGAAACGCCCCAATCGCCGATCCCGCCCTGTCCCTGCGCAGCCGGGCCCGCCAGCCGATCTGGGCCCTTGGGCTGATGAGCGGCACCTCGTTGGACGGCATCGACGCGGCCTTGATCCGCAGCGACGGCGAGACGGTGCGCGAGGTCGGGCCGGCCCTGACGGTGCCCTATGCGGACGGCCTGCGCGAACGCCTGCGCAGCCTGCTCGGCGGCGAGCCGCCGGCCGAGACGGTCGCCGCGGTGGCGCGCGACCTGACGGCGGCCCACGCCGACGCGGTCCATCGCCTGCTCGCCGAAGCCGGGCGCGCCGCGCATGAGGTCGACGTCGTCGGCTTCCACGGCCACACGATCCTGCATCGCCCGAAGGACGGCATCACCCGCCAGATCGGCGACGGCGCGGCGCTGGCCGCCGCGACCGGCATTCCGGTGGTGAGCGATTTTCGCAGCGCCGACGTGGCGGCGGGCGGCGAGGGCGCGCCGCTGGTGCCGCTGTTCCACCGCGCGCTCGCGCAAGGATTGGGCGAACTTGAACTGCCGCTCGCCGTGCTCAATCTCGGCGGCGTTGCCAACGTCACCTGGATCGGCTCCGCCGCCGACGGCGACTTGCTTGCCTTCGACACGGGGCCGGGCAACGCGCCGATCGACGACTGGGTGCGCCATCACACAGGGGCCGCCTACGACGCCGACGGCAAGCTCGCGGCGTCGGGCCGCGTCGACGCGGCGCGTCTCGGCGTCTTGCTCGACAATGCCTTCTTCGCGCGCCTGCCGCCGAAGTCGCTCGACCGCAACCACTTCATGACGGCGGCCGTTGCCGGCCTGTCGGTCGCCGACGGCGCGGCGACGCTGGCGGCCTTTACCGCCGCCGCCGTCGCGCGCGCCCAGGAACATCTGCCTAAGGCGCCGACGCGCTGGCTCGTCGCCGGCGGCGGACGGCACAATGCGGCGCTGATGGCGGCGCTGGGCGCGGCCTTGTCCGCGCCGGTGCAGGCCGTCGACGATCTCGGATGGGACGGCGACGCGCTCGAGGCGCAGGCCTTCGGCTTCCTCGCCGTGCGCAGCCTGCGCGGATTGCCGCTCAGCCTGCCGCGCACCACGGGCGTGGCATCGCCGACGCCGGGCGGCCGGCTCGACCTGCCGCCGAACATGCTTAATGCCGGTTAAGGATGCTTAACGCGCCTTAAGGAAGCGGACCGGGAGGAGTCATACAAACGGCGTAAAGGAGGCGCCTCTCAATAGTCGAGGGCCTTCCAATGCGTTTGACCATCTCCCGCAAGCTCTTCATCGGCTTCGCCGTCGCCGCCTTGACGACGCTGTCGCTCTCCGCCATCACGCTCTACTCCATCGACGCGATGCAGCGCAGCCAGGCGCGCACCGACGACGCGGCCCGCAAGGCGCTGCTCATCGGCGACGCCGCGGCCATCTCGGCCAAGGCCTACCAAGTCATCACCACCGTCCTCGTCAACCCGAACTTCGTGCAGGCGGCGACCGCCTGGTCGGCGCAGCGCGCCTCGGCCGACAAGCTGTTCGACCAGGTGAAGGCGATGCTCGACGACGACCAGGACAAGCGGCTCTTCGCCTTGGCGATGCTGAGCTATGGCGACATCGTCGAGAAGTACGAGAAGTCGCTGCTGCCAGCGCTGCAGGACGGCAACGGCATCACCGCCAGCATCCGCCATGCCCACGCCGAGATCGAGGACTCCGCCATCACCATGGCGGATTCGTTTCTCAAGCTGCGCGACGCCCATGTCGCGCGCGCGGCCGCCGTCAGCCAGGAGACGCACGTCCTGAGCGGCCGCCTGAGCTATGTCGCGGCCGTGCTGGCCGGCATCGCGCTGCTTGCCATGGCGGTCATCTGCGTCGCCCTGATGCGCGGCATCGGCGCGCCGGTGCGCGTGATGGCCGGCCAGATCGGCCGCCTCGCGGAGGGCGACACGAGCATGACGATCGTCGGTACGGCGCGGCGCGACGAGATCGGCGTCATGGCCGGCGCGCTCGAGGTGTTCCGCGCGAGCATGCTGGACGCCGGGCGCCTGCGCGAGGAACAGGAGGAGCTGAAGCTTCGAGCGGAAGCCGAGAAGAAGGCCGCGCTGGCGAAGCTCGCCGACGAGTTCCAGGTCTCCGTGCAGCAGATCGTCCAGGTCGTGTCTTCGGCCGCGCGCGAGCTGCAGGCGACGGCGCAGACCATGTCGCACGCCGCCGAGCAGACGAACGCGCGCTCGCTCAGCGTCGCCAGCACGTCGCAGCAGGCGTCGAGCAACGTGCAGACCGTGGCGGCGGCGACCGAAGAGCTGGCTGTCTCCGTCGCCGACATCGGCCGGCGGGTGGCGGATTCGAGCCGCATGGCGGCCGAGGCCGTGGTCGAGGCGAGCCGCACCAACGAGCAGATGCGCAGCCTCAGCGTCGCGGCGCAGCAGATCGGCGACGTCGTCACGCTGATCGTCGGGATCGCGGACCAGACCAACCTGCTGGCCCTGAACGCGACCATCGAGGCGGCGCGCGCCGGCACCGCCGGCAAGGGCTTCGCCGTGGTGGCGTCGGAAGTGAAGTCGCTCGCCATGCAGACGGCCAAGGCGATCCAGGAGATCGGCGGCAAGATCGGGGAGATGCAGGCGGTGGCCGGCCAGTCGGTCATGGCCATCGAGACGATCGGCCAGACCATCGGCCGCCTCAACGACATCGCGCAGGGCATCGCGACGGCGGTGCAGCAGCAGCTTTCGGCGACCGACGAGATCGCGCGCAACGTGCAGCAGGCGGCGGCCGGCACCCAGGACGTCACGACGACCATCGACGAGGTGACGCAGGCGGTTGGCGAGACGGGGGCGGCGGCCCATCAAGTCCTGTCGGCGGCCGACGACCTGGCGCGCCAGTCCGGCAGCCTCAGCGCCGAAGTGGACGGGTTCATCACGCGCGTGCGCGCGGCGTAGCCGCGCCGGCATCCGCCGCAAACGAAACAGCCGGCGAAGAGAACTTCGCCGGCTGTTTCGTTCTAGCGTCGAGCGCGTGGGCGATCAGCTCGCCTTGGCGACCTTGGCGGTCTTCTCGACGGGCGCGAGCGCCTTGTCGAGGTACTTGTCCACCAGGCCTTCGAGCTCGGGCAGCTTGTCGGTGTAGAAGTGGTTGGCACCCTTGATGAGCTTGTAGTCGACCGTGATGTCGCGCTGGTTGGCGAGCTTGTGCGCCAGCTTGGCGACGTCGGCTTCCGGCACGGTCTCGTCCTTGTCGCCCTGCACGATCAGGCCCGAGGAGGGGCAGGGGGCGAGGAAGGTGAAGTCGTAGCGGTCGGCCGGCGGCGAGATCGAGATGAAGCCTTCGATCTCGGGGCGGCGCATCAGCAGCTGCATGCCGATCCAGGCGCCGAACGAGAAGCCGGCGACCCAGCAGCGCGCCGCGTCGGGGTTGTGCGCCTGCACCCAGTCGAGCGCCGCCGCCGCGTCGCTCAGCTCGCCGACGCCGTGGTCGAAGCCGCCTTGCGAGCGGCCGACGCCGCGGAAGTTGAAGCGCAGGGCGGAGAAGCCGCGCTTCGCGAAGGCGTGGAACATCGTGTAGACGACCTTGTTGTTCATCGTGCCGCCATGCAGCGGATGCGGATGAAGCAACAGGACGACCGGAGCGTTCGGCTCCTTGCTATGTTGGTAACGGCCTTCGATGCGGCCGTCAGGCCCGTTGAAGATGACGTCTGGCATTTGGCGCGGCCTCAGATCAGCGCGGCGCGAAGCGCGCCGATAGCTGAGCTCTGGACTCGGGTAATCCGCATAGACTGTTCCTTTTCAAGGCAGCTAAACTTGACCCCGCTACAGGGGAATTCTATATGGTCGTGACCGGGTCCGGCTTTTAGGGGCCGAAATCGGAATACGCGGCGCTTTACTGCGCTGCGACCGAGGGGCGACGTCGCAGGATGACGCGGCCCGGATCGCGGCGCGGCTCAACGCGCTGGAATGGTTGTCATAATCGGATATTACCACGGCTGGACCCATGTTTTTCAAGCATCTTCGCAGTGACATCGACTCCATGATGGCGCGCGACCCCGCCGCCCGCTCGCGGCTGGAAGTGGTTCTCTGCTACCCCGGTTTTCACGCTTTGTTCTTCTATCGCCTCGGCCATGCCGCCTGGACCGGGGGTTTTCTGCTGCTTGGGCGCTGGCTGACCCAGGTCGGGCGCTGGCTGACCGGCATCGAAATCCACCCCGGCGCCCAGATCGGCCGACGCTTCTTCATAGACCACGGGATGGGCGTGGTGATCGGCGAGACCGCCGTGATCGGCGACGACGTGACGCTTTATCAGGGCGTGACCCTGGGCGGCACCTCGCTGAAGGGCGGCAAGCGCCACCCCACCCTGATGAACAAGGTCATCGTCGGCGCCGGCGCCCAGGTGCTCGGCCCCATCACGGTCGGCGAAGGGGCCCGCGTCGGCGCCAACGCCGTCGTGCTCAAAGACGTGCCGACGGGCGCCACCATGGTCGGCATTCCGGCCCGCGAGGTCGTGGAACGCAACGCGGCGGTGATCGAACTGGCCCAGCGCGCGACCTATGACAGCGGCACGGGCGCCGCGCGCGAGGAACCGCGCGCCGCCCCGGCAGCGACGGAAGACGACTGCTTCTACGCCTACGGCACGCCTTCGGCCGACCTGCCTGACCCGGTGGCGCGCGCCATCGAAGGCCTGGCCGAGCAGGTGTCGGCGCTGCGCCGCCGTCTCGAAGAGGTGGAGCGGCAGGAGCAGAACCAAGGCTCGACCGACCGCAACAAGGTTTTGCAGCGCTAAGGCGCGAGGACCAGCCATGAAGCTGAGCACAAAAGGGCGTTACGCGGTGATGGCGATGGCCGACTTGGCCAAGAACAGCGCCGGCCACCCCGTGCCGCTCGCCGACATCGCCACGCGCCAGGAAATCTCGCTCTCCTATCTCGAGCAGCTGTTCGCGCGGCTACGCCGGCGCGGCCTGGTGCGCAGCGTGCGCGGCCCCGGCGGCGGCTATCTCCTCGGCCAGCCGACGGAAGACACGCGCATCGCCGACATCATCCTGGCGGTCGACGAGCCGATCCGCGCCACGCGCTGCCTGCCTGGCGCGCCCAAGGGCTGCACCGGCCTCAACGGCCCCTGCATCACGCACGACCTCTGGGAGGAGCTGGGCAACCACATTCATCTCTTCCTCAGCGCGATCTCGCTCGCCGACGTCTGCGAGCGCCGCGTGCTCGGCACCTCCTGCACCATCACGCGCAAGTCGACCGTGCAAACCACTGCCGCGACCGCTGCCGGCGCTGCGACCGCCGCCGAATAGGGCGTCGGCTTTCAAGGTTTAGGGCCCATGGCGACTACCGTGTACCTCGACGACAACGCCGCCGCTCCGCTGCGCCCTGCCGCGCGCGATGCGGTCATGGCCGCGCTCGATCTGACCGGCAATCCGTCTTCGGTGCATCGCTACGGCCGCCTGGCCCATCGCGCCATCGAGGACGCCCGCGCCCAGGTTGCGGTGCTGACGGGCGCCACCACGGCAGGCGTGATCTTCACCTCCAGCGGCAGCGAGGCCAATGCGCTGGCGCTGCAGGGCGCGGGCCCCAGACGGGCCATCGTCTCCGCCGTCGAACATGATTCGGTGCTGGCGCCGGCCCAGCGGCTGGCGGCTTGCGCGACCGTGCCGGTCGATGGCGACGGCATCGTGGATCTCGCAGCGCTCGACGAGCTGCTTGGCACAGATGCGTCAGACACCATCGTCTCCGTCATGCTGGCCAACAACGAGACCGGCGCATTGCAGCCGGTCGCGGCGGTCGCCAAGCTCGCTCACGCGCGCGGCGCGCTGGTCCATTGCGACGCCATCGCCGCCGCCGGCCGCGTGCTCTGCGACATGACGGCCCTTGGCGTCGATCTTCTCAGCATTTCGTCGGCCAAGCTCGGCGGCCCCTTGGGCGTCGGCGCGCTGGTGCTGCGGCCCGGCCTCGACATCGCGCCGCTGCTCGTCGGTGGCGGGCAGGAACGTCGCCGCCGTGCCGGCACGGAAAACCTGCCGGGCATCGTCGGCTTCGGCGCGGCCGCAGCGGAAGCCCTGGCGAGCATGGCCGATCAGGGCCGCATCGCCACGCTGCGCGATAGGCTCGAAGCCGGCGTCATGAAGCTGGCGTCCGGATCGCGCGTCTTCGCGCGCGGCGTCGCGCGGCTTGCCAACACCTCCTGCCTGACGATGCCCGGCGTCCTCAACGAGACTCAGGTCATGGCGCTCGACCTTGCCGGCGTCGCAGTCAGCGCGGGGGCAGCCTGCTCGTCGGGCAAGGTCTCGGCCTCTCACGTGCTGCGCGCCATGGGCGTGCCAGAGGACGAGGCGAAGACGGCGATCCGCGTCAGCTTCGGCTGGCGCAGCGCCGATGCCGACGTCGATGCCTTCCTCGCCGCCTGGGGCGCCCTCCATGCCCGCGTCGGCGCCGCCGACCGCACGACCGCCGCGTGACGCCATGAGCCAGACCCGCCCCATCTATCTCGACAACCACGCCACCACGCCGCTCGATCCGCGCGCGCGCGAGGCGATGATGCCTTACATGGCGGAGATGTTCGGCAATCCACATTCGACCAACCACCTCTACGGCTTCGAGGCGGAGGAGGCGGTGGAATATGCGCGCGAGCGCATTGCCGGCGTGATCGGCGCGGAAGCGCGCGAGATCGTCTTCACCTCGGGCGCCACCGAATCGAACAATCTCGCCATCAAGGGCGCCGGCGCATTTCAGGACAGGCTGGAACAGGGCGCCAAGCGTCATGTCGTCACGGCCGTCACCGAACATAAGTGCGTGCTCGAAAGCGTGCGCCGCCTGGAGCGGCAGGGCTTCCGCGTCACCTGGCTCGGCGTCGACGGCGACGGCAGCATCGACCTTCGCGAATTGGAAGCGGCGCTGACCGACGAGACGCTGCTGGTCTCCGTCATGGCGGCCAACAACGAGATCGGCACCTTGGCGCCGCTCGCCGAGATCGGCGCGCTCTGCCGGGCGCGCGACGTGCTGTTCCACACCGATGCGGCGCAGGCCTTCGGCAAGGTGCCGCTCGACGTCAACGCCATGAACATCGACCTGATGAGCATCTCCGCCCACAAGGTCTACGGCCCCAAGGGCATCGGCGCGCTCTACGTACGCCGCCGGCCGCGCGTGCGCCTGGAGCCGCTGATCGACGGCGGCGGACAGGAGCGGGGCCTGCGTTCCGGCACCCTGCCGGCGCCGCTCTGCGTCGGCTTCGGCGAGGCGGCGGCCGTCGCCGGCCAGGACATGGCGGCGGAAGCGCCGCGCCTGCAGGTCCTGCGCGACCGTTTGCGCGACGGCCTGCTGGCCGGCCTGAAAGACATTCATGTGAACGGGCCGGGTCAGAACGGGCCGCGATTGCCCAACAATCTCAACGTCAGCTTCGCCGGCGTCGACGCCGGGGCGCTGATGGCCGACCTCAAGGGATTGGCCGTTTCCTCGGGTTCCGCCTGCAGCACGGCCTCGGTCGAGCCGTCCTACGTGCTGCGCGCCGTGGGCCTGTCGGACGAGCTGTCGCGCGCCTCCTTGCGTTTCGGCATCGGGCGCTTTAACACGGGGGCCGAAATCGAGGCCGCCATCGCCCAGATCGTCGCCGCCGTCACCCGGCTGCGCCAGGCGGCCGGCGCCTCTGCGGCCCAGTAAGGCGCCGCCCAGTTAGTCCCGTTTTCATTTTCCGTAGCGAGAGAGCACCGATGCCCAAGATGACCTTCGTCGAGCCCAACGGCACCCGCCATGAAGTGGATGCGCCCGTCGGGCTGTCGGTTCTCGAGATCGCGCACGCCAACGACATCTCGCTGGAAGGCGCCTGCGAAGGCTCGCTCGCCTGCTCGACCTGCCATGTCGTCGTCGAGCCCGAGGACTACGAGCGCCTGAGCGAGGCGACCGAGGACGAGGAAGACATGCTCGACCTCGCCTTCGGCCTGACGCGCACCTCGCGCCTCGGCTGCCAGATCATCATGAGCGACGAGCTCGACGGCCTCACGGTGTCGCTGCCGGCCGAAACCCGCAACATGATGAAGTGATCCGCAAGGACAGCCGATGACCTTGGCCCAGCAGATCGCCCCCGCTGTCGACAGCGCGCCCCATGGCAATCAAGGGGCTCTGAACTCGCTGGGCTTCGCCAAGGCGCCGTCGGAGACGCGCGTCGTCGTCGCCATGTCGGGCGGCGTCGATTCCTCGACCGTCGCGGCGATGCTCGCCGCCGAAGGCTACGAAGTCATCGGCATCACGCTGCAGCTCTACGACCATGGCGCGGCCGTCGCCAAGAAGGGCGCCTGCTGCGCCGGCGACGACATCCACGACGCGCGCCGCGTCGCCGAGCGCCTCGCCATTCCCCATTACGTGCTGGACTATGAAAGCCGCTTTCGCAAGGACGTGATTGAGCCCTTCGCCGACGCCTATGCGCGCGGCGAGACGCCGATCCCCTGCATCGCCTGCAACCGCACGGTGAAGTTCCGCGACCTGCTCGCCGCCGCGCGCGACCTCGGCGCCGATGCGCTGGCCACCGGCCATTACGTGCGCCGCGCCGAAGGGGCAGAGGGGCCGGAGCTGCACATGGCCGCCGACCCGGCGCGCGACCAGAGCTATTTCCTCTACGCCACGACGCGCGACCAGCTCGACCTGCTGCGCTTTCCGCTCGGCGATCTCGCGAGCAAGGCCGAGACGCGGGCACTCGCCGCCAGCCATGGCTTGGAAGTCGCCGACAAGCCCGACAGCCAGGACATCTGCTTCGTGCCCGACGGCGCCTATGCGCGCGTGGTGCAGAAGCTGCGCCCCGAAGCCGGCGAGCCGGGCGAGGTCGTCCATCTCGACGGCCGCGTGCTCGGCCGCCATGACGGCATCCTGCATTTCACCATCGGCCAGCGCCGCGGCCTCGGCATCGGCGACGCCGAGACGGGCGGCGCGCCGCTCTACGTCGTGCGGCTGGAGCCGGAGACGCGGCGCGTGGTCGTCGGTCCCGAATCGGCGCTCGGCCGCGCGCGCATCCGCCTGCGCGACCTCAACTGGCTGGCGGGCGCAGTGCCGGCCGAAGGCCTGGCCGTGCAGGTGAAGATCCGCTCGACCCGGCCGCCGGCGCCGGCGACCCTGTTCATGCGGGGCGACGCGGCCGAAGTGCTGCTCGACGTGCCGGAAAAGGCCGTGGCCCCAGGCCAGGCCTGCGTGGTCTATGACGGTCCACGGGTGCTGGGCGGCGGCATGATCACCCGCGATTCGGCCGAATCCTGAGATAAAGGCGGGCTTTCCAGGCCATTTTCCCGGCGTCGCTTGACAGCCGGGAAGGGGGGACCTATACGCCTGTTTCCCCGCGCCGCCCGAGCCTTCGGACCCGGCGCCATGGGATCGGCCAAGTGTCGGTCCCATATGAGGAAAATGGCCCGAGCGTCGCTCGCCGCCATCGGACTGGGGCGGAGTAGCTCAGTTGGTTAGAGCAGTGGAATCATAATCCACGTGTCGGGGGTTCAAATCCCTCCTCCGCTACCAACAGATACCCCCGTCAGGAGCGCGGCGTTCCGCTTGCGTTCCGGCGGGGGTATGACCTCGAACAGGCCGGCCAGCTGGCCCTTCAGTTCTATGTCCATTTGGCGGCTCTCCGGACGTGGGTGGAGGTTGATCCGGTCCACGAGCTGGCGGACATAGGCCACCGCCTCCTGCCGCCCTACGACATCCCCGTTGAGCCTCTGGATCATGTCTGAAACACGCTGGCGGTAAATGCCGGCGATCCTGGGATGCAGCTCTACGACCTCCCGACCGGCGCCGGCACCCTGCGCCACATCGAGCTCGGCCTTGCGCCGCTCCATGTCGGAAAGCTTGGTCCGTACAGCAGGGGAATCGGTGCCGTCGAGGATGGCGGCCACGGCCCGGTCGATCTTGGCCGTAAGATCCCGCAGCTCGCCCGCCACCTGGTCTTTGCGGTTCTCGCTCGCCGCCCGCAGGCGCTTCATCTCCTTGCGGTATTCCTCCACGGCGGCCGCGACGACGTCGGGGGCGGCCAGGCTCTCCTGCAGGCCGTCGAGGACGCGATGCTCCAGCTCTTCCGTCCGGATCGACCGGCCGTTCTCGCAGGTGCCGTGGTAACGGTTGCCGCTGCAGTTGAGCCGGCCGAGGCTCTTGGACGTGAAGGGCTTGCCGCACCATCCACAGAAGACCAGGCCCGACAGCAGGCCCTTCGGCCGGCGGAACTTGCCGGTCGACAGCGTGGCGCCGCGCTTGTCGATCACGGCTTGCGCCGCCGACCAGTCCTCAGCCGCCACGATGCGCAGCTCTGGCACGTCGGCGACGATCCATTCTGCCTTCGGATTGAGCCGCGCGACGCGCCGTCCAGTCTCGGGGTCTTTACTGAAGGTCTGGCGGTTGTAGGTCAGACGGCCGACATAGACCTCATTGTGCAGAATCCCAGTCCCGCGCGCGCGGCTTCCTGAAATCATGTTCTGCGCCCATGGCCTTCCACCGGGGCCCGACACGCCTTGCCGGTTGAGGGTCATGGCGATCTCGCGCGTCGTCATGCCGCCGGCGTAGTCGCGGACGATCCGGCGCACGATGTCGGCCTCTACCTGGTCGACCGCCCGCAGGCCGCGGCGCGGCTCACCCTTGGCGTCCAGCTCATGCTTCACCCGGTAGCCATAGGCGATGCCGGCGACGGCTAGGCCCTCGACGGCACGGCCGCTCTGGCCGCGCTTGATCTTGAAGCGCAGTCCCTTCAGGTAGCCGGCGTTCATCGTGCCCTTGAAGCCGACGGTCATCTCGTTGACCTCGCCCTCCTCGAGCGTGATCAGCGGGATGCGCAGATGCGTTAGCCGATCGTAGAGCAGGACCGTGTCAGCCTGGCCGCGCGAGAGGCGATCGAGCGCTTCCGAAAGAACGACGTCGAACCTGCCTTCGCGCGCCGCGGCCATCAGGCCTTGGAAGCCTGGGCGGTTGATCGTGGAGGCGCCGCTGATGGCGTAGTCGGAGAACTCGTCGACGACGGTGCCGCCGAGCGCCGTTACCTTCTCGCGGCAGAGGCGGAGCTGGTCTTCGACGGAGCGTTCGCTCTGGCGGTCGCTCGAATATCGGGCATAGAGGGCGTAGCGCATGGCGGGCGATCCGCTGTTGGTGGGGCAACGGCGACGGGGAGTTCGGCCGCATAGTGCTCGCGCGCCAGCTGCCGCGCAAGGACGCGCGCCAGGCCCAGCACGGCGTCACGGCCGAGCTGAGGGGGCTGACCTGGCGCGCGGGGCTTCATATCAGGAAGAGCCCTTGTTGCCGATCTTGGTGTCGAGGGCCGCGAGATAGGCATCGACCGCGCGTGTCAGGCTTCCGCGCGGATTTTCTCCACGTCCGAACTTCCAATTAACCGCAGCGTCCACCACCGCCATGATCTCGTCTCCGCTGGAAGGCGAGAGGGCGCGCCGCAGCTTCAGCCAGTCGTAATCCGTTAGGTGGCCGGTGCTGATCGTCACGTCGCCGTTGTCGTTGAAAACGCAGGCGTCAAATGGGCGCAGCGCGACTTCAAGCGCCGCGATCCTGCCTTGCGCCGCGTCGGTGGTGCGGAGAGCATCATTGATGGCGCGAACGATATCTGATGCGCGGGCGTTGCCGAGCAATCGCGCGTCTCCCACCCAAGCCATGGCGCAGGCCCGAACGTAGGCCAGCACCGTCTGCCAATCGGCGTCATCTGGGCGAGGCTTCAGCCCCGCGTGGCTCGTGTCAGTGGTCATGGCTTCAAACCCCATCCAGCGTCATGGCGTAGATCATGAAGGCGACCAGAGCGGCCACCACCATGCCGGCCACGACGGCCAGCATCCAGGCGCCGGCTGGGATGAAGATCCACAGCAGCAGGCTGACGACGAGGCCGAGGATCGCGCCGAGGAAACCCACGGCGAGATAGAAGATGGGCATCAGGTCGATGTTCATATCACGCATCCTTAGGCCTCTCGCCGCAGGTCAGCATGATCGGTGGATGCGTGACGCCGAGCAGGCGGACATGGATCGGCGCGCCGGCGATCAGGGCGGCCAGCTCGTCGGGCGTCGGAAACCAGGCCGTCACCATCGACGGCGTGCGGGGGCCGTTGACGGGGCAGTCGATTTGTTCGTCCCGCAGCGGCAGGCCGAAGTAGCCCTGCGACTGGCCGATGACGCGCGTGGCGTTGGCGATGCGCCCTATCTCCATCATTCCACCTCAGCCGGCTCGGCGGCATCGTCCTCGACTTCCCGCGCAGCGCTGCTGCGCGCGGCCTCGAGCTGCCTGTCGACCACGTCGCTGCGGATGTAGGTCGCCTCCATGGCGTCCTGGAAGTTCCACAGCTTGACCTCGGACGGCGTCAGGCTGTCGCCTTCGCTGCCCCAGGTGACGCTGACGAACTCCAGCGGCACGTCCTTCAGCGCCTTGTGATGGTGATGCAGCTGTCGCGGCTGGGCGCTCGGCAGGGTGCCGGTGAAGCCGCGCACGCTGTGCGTCGATCGCGTCGCGCCGGCGGCCGTCTTGCCGCCGCCGGCGATCGTCACCTTCGCGTCCGCCATGTTCGCCGCCCTCGGCTGCTGCAGATGCTCGCGCGCCTGGGTGAAGCTGATCTGCCCCTTGCGCAGCTGTTCCTTCATGTCGTCGGGCAGCTCGGTGGCGATCCGGCGATGCTGCTGCACGAAGCCGACCTTCTTCCTGATCAGCGCGGACAGGCTCTTGTTGTCCCATATCTCGGTGTCGGTCTTGGCCAGGTTCTCCAGCCATTCGCCGATCTCCAGCGGGGTCAAGTCCTCACGATGGATGTTCTCGGCGAGGGCGATGACGGCCGCACGCTGGTCGTTGGCCTCGATCACCTTGCAGGCCATCAGGGCGCCCTGGGGCCAGCGCTTCTGCTCGACGAGCAGATGCGCGGCGCGGATGCGGCGCTCGCCGGCGAGCAGCTCGACCATCGGGCGGCCGTCGTGCGTGCCGCCGCCGGTGGCGCGGACGACGAGGTTTTGCAGCTGGCCGTCGGCGAACATCTCGTCGGCCAGGCTGGCGATGCCTTCGGCGTCGAAATGCTTGCGCGGATTCAGGCTGTCGGGTCCGCCGAAGTAGATCTGGTCGAGCGCGAAATATTCGCCGCTGCCTGTCGCGTCGGCTGCCGGCGGCTGCTCGATCTCCAGCAGCCACCACAGCGGCTTGCCGAGCACCGGCGCCAGCTTGCGGTAGGTGTCGAGCTGCGGCTGGCCGCCGGCCATGATCAGCGACACCTGGCCGTTGGCGATGGCGGCGTCGCGCTCGATGGCGCGGCCGGACTTGCCGCCGTTCTGCGCCGCCTGGATGGCGCTTTGCAGGTTCGAGGCTGTCTCGTCGGGCTGGGCAGTCGTGGGCACCATGGTCGTCTCCAGGGGATCGTCTGTGGGAGGAGGGGCGCCGCCGGGCGGATGGGGGGAAACGCCCGGCGGCGGGGGTCGGTCGGCCAGAACCGGGGGGCTTCGGCCGACCGGGGGAAGCGCTAGGCCGACATCTCCGGCGCGCCGAGGTAGAGCGGCAGCTTGGTTTCGTCGACGACCTGCTTGCAGGTTTGCTTGAAGGCATGGTCGAAGGCCTTGTCGTGTCGGTAGAGCTCGAAGAACCAGATGATCTGCGGACCGTCCTTGCGATAGCGCAGTCGCACGGCGATGCGGTAGCGCGGGCCGTCCAGGAAGATCGGGATGGCGATCAGGAACAGGTTGGGCACCTTGAGCTTGGCGCCGGTCGCGTCCTTGTGCTCGCTGGCGAAGATGAACTGCGTCTCGCCGCTTTGCAGCATCTCGGCGTTGGTCACGGTTTCCGAGACATGGACGGTGAGGCCGCGCGACAGTTCCATCAGCCGCTGCGGGCTGGCGAAGCTGCCGCCGATGGTGCGCACAAGGTAGGCGAGCTCTTCGTCCGGCGTGCGGTCGCCGAAGTCGCCGCCGGCGGTGGCGGCGGCGATCTCCTCGCCCTCGCGATAGGCGATCCCGGGCGGCGCGAAGATCACGTCGGCGATGCGGTCCTCGATGAACTTGGCGAAGTCGCCCTGGCTCATGGACTTGGCGTTCTGGCCATTCCACTCCTTCCACTCGTCGGACAGCGGATTGGGGTAATGGGCGCGGTGCTTGCCGAAGCGCGGCGCTCCGGCCGGGCCGGGACGGTTGTAGTCGTACACGGCGGTGATCGACGGCCGGTTGCGATCCTGGCAGGCGAAGACGACGCTGTGCTCGTCCTTGAAGGCTTTGACGTGTTCAATCAGGCTGTCGAGGTTCGTGAAGCTGGCCGAGCCGACCTTGCGCTCGGGCGCCTGGCGGTACTCGTCGATGAACGGCTTGGCGCTCTTCAGGGTCTTGCCCTCAGGCATGATCAGCACCGGCACCGCGTCGCCGGCCACCTTACGCGGCAGGGTGGCGATCTGGGCGCCGCCGAGCTTCTCGACGTACTCGGTGACTTCGCCGAATCCGGAGAGGTGGGTGGCCTGGGGCGCGGCAATGCAGGAAAGCGCGGCCGCGCCGGACGGGCTGTCGTCGGGGGTGGGGGTGGCGGCTGTCTTGGTGGTCTTGGTCATGGACGGGTCTTTCATGCTGCCGGACTTGTGCCGGCGGTTGGGGAGAACGCGAGGCGGGGACGGATGGGCGGGCTAGGTGGCGATGGGCTTGTCCAGGCGCTTGCCCTGCGGATCCCACATCGTCATCTGGCGCGGGTTCTGGCCGACGAAGCTGCCGTCTTTGAGCGACCACATGATCGAGCGCCCGCGCGGCGTGCGTGGCAGCGACGTGTCGACCGCGGCGACGATCTCGTAGAGGTTGTCCTTGAGCTTGAAGTCGAGCTTCAGCGACAGCCGGCCTTTGGCGGCGCCGCCGTAAGCCATCACGTGGTCGGTGAGCTCTCGGGCGATCTTGCGCAGCTGCTCGGTCAGCTCGGCATGCAGCTCGCCGTCTTCGCAGCCGACGATGAAGTCGGCGAAGGTCGTCTTGTCGGGGGGGGCTTCGTTGGGAATCGACATGATGGTCCTTGGCTTGGTGGTGAAGCTCAGGCGGCGGGGCCGCTATGGTCGGGATGGGTTGCGTTCATGCGCGCGGGCAGCCAATGCGGCATGTCGGCGCACCGCCGGATGAGCGAGAGTTGGAAGCCTTCGAAGCTGGCCCGCCAGGGCTGGCCCTTCTTGCCTTCGATGAACAGCACGTCACAGCGCTGGCCGCCGTCGTCCGTTCGCTCGATCGAGATGACCGTGCCGCGCCGCTGCGCGCCGATCACGAGCACGATGTCGCGCGGCGCATAGCTGTGCATGATGCGCAGCGTCTCCGGCACTGCCGGCAATCCGCGCGCCTTGCGGGCGTCGGCCAGGCGAACCAGGTTCACGTGCGGTGGGGTGGTGTCGAGGGCAAGCACGGTCATCACAAACCTCCTACGGATGCGCGGATGAGCCCGGCGCCGGCGGCGGCGAGCAGGATGACGGCGGCGGTGACGCCGAGAGACGCACAGAGGACGCGGCCCGCCAGCGGCATGCCGAGCCGTCGGTCGAGGTAAGGGGTGCGGCGATGGAAGATCATGCGCGGCCCTCAGCCTTGGCGATGGCGGCGCGCGCTTGGTCGAAAACGTCGGTCTTCCGGTCCGCAACCGCTACGACGGCCTTCAGCGCGTCCAGAAGATCGGGCGCGGCGGCGATGAGGCGGGCGTTGGCTTCCGTGGCGTTATCGTGGCCGGGATGCACAATCGCCACCACATATCTGCTCCCTTCTTCATTGGGCGCGCCCCGAACGAAGGTTTCGAATGGATTCTTATGTTCGATGGCCCAAGGCCCCGGCGTGTGCTTGCTGACTTCGGCCATGATCAGCCCACCCCCTGGCGGATGCTGGCGCAGATGGCGTCGAGCCGTAGGCGCACGACGTCGGCCACGGCGATCAGCATCCGCTCGCCTTCTGCGCGCTCGATGCCGATGGCGTCGGCCAGATCTTGCGCGGAGGTCGCGAGGCCTGCGAGCGTGCGGGTCGTGACGACGGCGCTGGCGGCGGCGAGGTCGTCGCGCGCGGCGCTGTTGTGGCCGGCGCACTTGTCCAATTGCGGATAGCGCCCGTGGGTCAGCTGGGCCATGGCTCAGGCCCTCCCGCTCTGGCCGCCGCGCACGGCGTGCGCGGAGCTGTCGGCCTGGGCGATGGCGGCATAGCCGGGGCGTTCCAGCTCGCCGGTATGCACGGCGATCAGGGCGGCGAGCGTCGTCGCCATGAGCAGGAGGATGGTTTCCCAGCGCGGCTGGTCGGGCCGGCCCGTGTCGCTCAGCGGCCTAAACGCGGCCTGCGACGAAGTGAGGGGAAACGCTGAACGGGTGTGCATCGCACTCTCCATGGCGCCGGAGGAACCGGCTGATGGAGAGGGACGCTAGTGCGGATAAAAATCCGCGTCAATAGAAAATGCGGATAAATATCCGCATTTTCTACCGGATGGATTTCTCACAATCCTGGGCGAGCGGAGAGAAGTCCGCAAATGTCGCCTGGCTCTGGCGGGAAGTCTTAGGAAACTGAGTCCATTCCACGGCAAGGCTGCCGCCCTGCTTGAGTGCTGCCAGGATTTTCGCGGAAGTCGCGTAGTCGAACAGGTCTTGCTTGGTCTGGTATCTTTGGCCGTTGATCAGCAGGAACGACATCGAGCCCGGCGAATTGTTGCCGCCGATGATTACGCGCCATTGCGGATCCATGTTGGGGGCTTTCAGCCGAACGGCGGTGATCGAGATGACTTGGTCGATCATTCCGTAGATGAGGCAAGTCTCTCGCCCAGATGCTGGGCTGGTCGTGTTCTTGGTGCTCCATTGAACGGCGCTGTCAGCCAGCGCGGGCGCAGAGAGCAGGGTGGCCAGGCTGATGACGGCCGAGAACCCCTGGATCATGTTCACTCCCTCCTGACGCTTTGGATGACCAAGGCGGAAATTATCAGGTCTGCTTCGCCTGCGTCATGTCCCATGTCTCCGGCGCGTGCGACGGACGGCAGGTCTTCGTAGCCGCCGACCGCAACGGTATTGTCAGGCAGCACGAAAGGCTGCTGAAATTCGGGCTCAGTCGACCTTGGCCAGAGGACATGGCGACCTTGCGTGTCGACCTGGTATTCCTTCACGGTCGCTTCGAAGCTGCCGTGCCGGTCGCGGCGAAGGCAGATGACGCGCTCGCCGTGCTTCGGCAACCTAGCGATGTCGCCATATCGAACGCAGATGACGACGGTGCCTTCCGGATAGAGCAGGTTCATCGAGGGGCCGCGCACCTCAAGGCCGAAACGTTCGATGCCAGGATAACGCTCGTCGGTCGGAACGGTGAGCGCATACCAGTTCTCGCCGTCCCATTCGATGGCCTCGCGCCAGGCGCCGGCCTGCACGTCTCCGCGCACGAAAACGTGCTCGATCTGAATGTCGCGCAGTTTGTCATCCGTTTCGGCCTCGATCACCTCGGTCAGGTATTCCTCCGGCACGCGGATGGCCCTGGCGAGCTTCTTCAAGCGGTCGACCTTCTGGCTGTGGTCGCGCTTGATGAGGCGGATGGCTTCGGTGCCGAGCCCGGCGGCGAGGCTCGCTTCGCGCTCGCTCATCCCGATTTCCTTCAGCCGCTTCTGGATGCGGTCGAGAAGTCGTTGATTTTTCATGCGGATAATTATACGCAAGCCCACTTTTTGTCGGTGCGGATAAATATCCGTTGACGGTGCGGATAAATATCCGCAGTCTCCGCGCCCATGGATTATCGCCAACAGCTCCTCACGCTCGCTGCCGTCTACGGGACGGCCACCTGTCGATCCGAATCCAGGATTTCGACCTTGGTTCATAATTCCGGGGTCTTTTTCGCGCGTTTGCGCGGAGGGAAAGGCTGCTCGGTCGACACATACCTGAAATTCAAGCGCTGGTTCTTCGACAACTGGCCCGCCGATGTTGCCTGGCCCGAAGGGGTCGACCGGCCTGAGGTGCTTCCTGACGTGCTGCCGGATGGAGAGGCCGCATGAGCGGACGCACCTTCATGCGGGCGCTGGGCGCAGGCTTTCTTCGGCCTGATCGCGGCGAGGAGCAGCTCGATCGCCGAGCGGAGTGCGGGCTCGCGGCGAGCGAGGATCCGCAGATTTACGGCGACGTTCCGCTCGTCGCGCCGGGCGCGCGCGATCTTCCCATTGTCGAATCCCCGATCAGCGTCATGGCGGCGCGGTCTGTGTTCGGTCGCTGTGTGGTGGCTGGTCATGTCTGCATCCTGGCCGCGGACGCGCCCTTCGGCGATTCCCCTCGCGAAGATGGAAGGGAGCCGGGTGAGGGCTCATGCCGTGCGCCGCAGAGGTGCCGGGGGGCATGACCTACCGTCGCACCCCGGGGAACTTCGCCAGCGCCATGACGGCGCTGCTGGCCGCCATCTGTGGCCGCGCGCCTGGCGCCATCCTTGAACGGCAGGAGCGCTTCGGCGCCGAGATCGGCGTCTCGGCCTCGCGCCTGCGCCAATGCGCCAATCCCATGCGCTCGGACAGTCTGCCGCTGCACCTGGCATGTGCGGCGGACGTGGCTTGCGCCCGTGCGGGCTTCGGCACGCCGCTGTTCGAAGCGTACCGCCGCGAGCTGATGAAAGCCGGAGCGATCCGGATGGGGGCAATCGAGGGCGAGGCCCATCGTCTGCGAAAGACCCTCCAGCTCGCGGCGGAGCTGATCATGCGCGGGCTGTCTGGCGCGGAGCCAGAAGGGCTGGCGGCATGAGCGACGCGCGCCAGAAGATCAAGCTCGTCTTCCCGGACATCGAGCGTAAGCCCGAGCCGCCGCCGCGCTGTTGCGACCTCTGCAGCGAGATGCGTGCTGGCTGGCAGTTCGACGGCTTCGGCCGCGACGGCCTCAAGTCTTCGATCTGCACCTTTTGCCTCACTGGGATGCGCCGATACCGTTCCGGCGTGGCGCTCGACTATCGCGACATCAGCATGGCGGACATCACCGCCTTGGCCCTCGCGGGCCGTGTTCTATTGACCTTGGAGAGCGAAATTGCGCAGCGAACAGCACAGCGCGCCGCTTAGCGAGCGCTTCAACCTGGCGAAGTTTACCGATGACCTGGTCGGCGACCTGAAGGCGCTGCGCCAAGGCAAGATCACGGTGCGCGAGGCGCGCGCCCGCGCCGACTTGGCGAAGCAGGTTCTCCGCTCGGTGCACTACGTCGTCACGGCGCAGAAGTACCTCGCGGAGAATGCGACGCCTGCGCTGCCGAACGGGAGGACGAAGCAATGATCCTTCGTGCGCTTGCCGCCGGCATTCGCGGCTTCGTGACGGGATTCTGCAACGCCTTGGGCGAGCATTTTGTTCGCACCATTGGCTGGGTGCGCATGCCTGACTTCATCGTTGGCGGCGCGGATCGACCCTATCTCAACCGCTGGTTCCTGATCCCGCGCAATCGCTGGTTCAACGTCTACCTGCACCAGTTCCTGCGCGACGATGACGACCGTGCTCTGCATGACCATCCCTGGGTCAATCTCTCGATCCTCCTGATCGGCGAGTACAAGGAACAGACCATCCGCGCCGGCGGCATCCATGTGCGCTCCCATCGCAAGGCGGGCGCGTTCAAGCTGCGCTGGCCGCGCGCGTCCCATCGCATCGAGCTCGTCGACGGTCGGCCTTGTTGGACCCTGTTCATCACCGGGCCGAAGGTCCGGTCATGGGGATTCCATTGCCGACAAGGCTGGGTCGACTGGACCAAGTTCACCGACCCCAACGACACGGGCCGCGTTGGCCCAGGCTGTGGAGACAAGGCATGACCGAAGAGCAGGAGAGCAACGTCGTCGACTTCGCTGGCGCCTTGAAGGAATTCAACCGCGCGAAGAAAATGGTCATTCGCGCCAACAAGCGGATGTTCGCCGCTGCGCGCCTCCTGTCCATGACGGCGACGCCGTTCGACGCCAAAGGCGACGAGCTGGTCGCGGCGGCGGGAGACGTCGCCGACCGCAGCGCCAAGCTGCTCGATGACGCTGCCCATGCGCTGGCCGAATCCAAGCGAGAGCAGGCCGAAGCGCCGACAGCTGACGAACAGCTGGGCGACGAGGCGAACGCCGTGCTGCGCGCCTTGATCTCGCTGGCGGAGCAGGGCGTCTGCACCGCCCGCAATCGCGACATCTCCTCGAAGGCGGGCCTCGGTTTTGCCGATGACCAGGCTGGCCCGCGTGACTGTGCGCTCGCGGACATCTACCGCCGGCTCGAGCGGGCGGGCCACATCCGGCGCGAGGACAAGAACAGCAAGCGGCGCCGGATCCTGATCCCGAGCCAGATGACGACGGCCGGAGCATCGGACGAAGTCCGTCTCGCAGGCCCTTCGTCGGTCGGCGAGAACGTCGCTGCGGCGACTGCGGCTCCCGTCGCGCGACTGCTCGCGGACCCGGACTACAGCGCTGCCAAGGATGGCCCGAATCCCATGCTGCCGGTGGTGCAATGGCTGCGCGACCGTGGCGACCGCATCGCCTGGAACGCCGTGGCTGGCGCCTACAGCCTCGACGGCACCACCAAGCTGCAGTCGCCGCGCAGCCTGTTGTCCTACGCCAACTGCCTGCGCGCCGCCGACGGCATGAAGGATTTCCCCAAGGACATGCTGAAGGCGTCGGGCGCCGCGGCGGCATGACGAGGGCCAACCGATCCCCTTGGCCCGGCAGGGCGCGTGTGGCGCTCTGTGTCTGGGCGGCGGCCTATTGCGCCGTCGCGTTGTTCGGTCGCCTGTGGGGTGGCCGATGATCCGTCCGGACGAGCTGATCATCGACAACTTCGCCGGAGGCGGCGGCGCGAGCACGGGAATCGAGATGGCGCTCGGGCGTCATATCGACGTCGCCATCAACCACGATGCGGAAGCCGTGGCGATGCATCAGGTTAACCATCCGCACACGCGCCACCTCTGCCAGTCCGTCTGGCAGGCCGACCCGCAGGACGTGACGCAGAATCGTCCTGTCGGGCTCGCCTGGTTCTCGCCGGACTGCAAGCACTTTTCCAAGGCCAAGGGCGGTACGCCGGTCGAGAAGCATATTCGCGACCTCGCCTGGGTCGTCGTGCTGTGGGCGAAGCGCGTCCGGCCGCGCGTCATCATGCTGGAGAATGTCGAGGAGTTCCACGGCTGGGGGCCGCTGATCGAGATGGCGGACGGCCGCACCATGCCATGTCCGGAGCGGAAGGGGCACACCTTCAAGAAGTGGAAGGGCGAGCTGAAAAAGCTTGGCTACAAGGTCGAGGAACGTGAGCTGCGGGCCTGCGACTATGGCGCCCCGACCAGCCGCAAGCGGCTCTTCGTCATCGCCCGGCGTGACGGACGGCCCATCGTCTGGCCGGCACCGACGCACGGCAACCCCAAATCCAAGGATCCTGCGATTCGCGACGCCGTGGCCGACGGGCGACTCCGGCCCTGGCGAACGGCCGCCGAGATCATCGACTGGTCATTGCCTTGCCCGTCGATCTTCGAACGCAAGAAGCCCCTGGCGGAGAACACGCTGAAGCGCATCGCCAAGGGCATCCAGCGCTACGTCCTGGACGCGGCGGAACCGTTCATCGTCAGCGTCGCCCATGGCGACAGCGGCGGCCGGCGCGAATACCCGCTCGACGAGCCGCTCGGCACCGTGACGGGTGGCGGGATCAGCCATGCGCTCGTTTCGGCGCATGTCGCGAAGTTCCGCAGCGGTGCCGTCGGCTCCGGTGCCGACGAACCCATGCCGACGGTGACGGCGAACAGCTTCATCAAGCGGCCTGGCGGATGCGCGCCGCTCGGCGTGGTTGGCGCCACGCTCGTCGGCGTCGGCGGCCGCATGGGCCAGAGCAGCCCTCGCACCGTCAATGCGCCCTATCATACGACGACGGCCAAGGCGGACACGGCGATCGTCATCCCGACGCTGATCTCGACTGGATACGGCGAGCGTCCTGCCACCTACGAATGCGGCGAGTGCGGCGAGCTCTTCCAAGATGAACATGCGTCCGGCGTGGGCGGCTTGGCGCCGGCCGAATGCCCCAAGTGCGGCGAAGAGCGCAACATCATCGAGCATAAAGGGCAAGAGCCCCGTGTTCCTGGCATCGAAAAGCCGCTTGGAACCGTGGTCGCGAGCGGCGTGAAGCACGCTCTCGTCGCACCCATCCTGGTGGGCGCCGGCGGTCCTGCCTATAGCGGGAAGCCCAAAACCCCCGATGATCCGATGAATACCCTGACGACGGAAAACCACAGCGCCGTCGTCGCGGCCTTCCTCGCGCAGCACAACAGCGAGAGAGGGAGCGGCGTCAAAGCCGGTCACGACGCGCGCGAGCCGGTCAGCACTATCACGGGCTCCGGCAGCCAGCAGAACGTCGTGGCGGCGCATCTGCTCAATCTCAAGGGCAGCGACCGCCGCGCGCGTGCCGTCGACGAGCCGGTGCCGACGATCACGGGCGGCGGCATGCACGTCGCCGAGGTGCGCGCCTTCCTGATCAAGTATTTCGGTTCCGCGGTTGGCCAGGACGTCGACGATCCGCTGCACACAGTCACGTCGAAGCCCCGGTTCGGCCTCGTGACGATCCATGGCGTCGACTACGTCATAGCCGACATCGGCATGCGCATGATCCAGGCGCCGGAGCTATTCCGCGCACAGAGCTTCCCGCCCGGCTACGTCATCGACTTCATGCACAACGGCCGTCTGCTGCCGAAGTCGTCGCAGGTGCGGATGTGCGGCAATTCGGTGCCGCCCGTCATGTCCAAGGCGCTCGTCGAAGCCAACTTCGCCGAACCTGCGGCGGAAGTGGCATGAGCGTGCCATCTCGTCCTGCGTTGCGCTGGCATGGCGGAAAATGGGTTCTTGCGCCCTGGATCATCGCCAACTTTCCGACGCATCGCGTCTATGTCGAGCCGTTCGGAGGGGGGGGCAGCGTGTTGCTTCGTAAAGCCCGGGCCTATGCCGAGGTCTACAACGACCTCGACGGCGAGGCGGTCAACCTGTTCCGCATACTGCGTGCGCCGAACGAGGCGGCGAGGCTGATCGAGCTGCTGCGCTTGACGCCCTTCGCACGGGCGGAATTCGAGGGGGCCTATGCCCTTGCCGAGGATCCCGTCGAGCGGGCGCGGCGGCTGGTCATCCGGTCGTTCATGGGCTTCGGGTCGGATGGCTTCAATCGGGCGAACAAGACCGGCTTTCGCGCGTCGAGCGGCCGCTCGGGCACCACGCCGGCGCATGACTGGGCGAACTATCCAGGCTGCCTCGCGGCGGTCGTCTCGCGGCTTGCGGGCGTGATCCTTGAGAACAAGGACGCCTGCGCCGTCATGGCGCAGCACGACGGGCCCAGCACCCTGCACTACGTCGACCCGCCCTACCTGCCGGAGACGCGCAGCATGAAATCGAGTCATCGGTTTCATGCCTATGTCCATGAAATGGACGAGGCCGCTCACGGTGAGTTGCTGGGCTTCCTGCGTTGCCTGAAGGGCATCGTCGTCCTCAGCGGCTACCCGTCGGCGCTCTACGACGTCGCCCTCGACGGTTGGCGCCGGATCGAGCGCAAGGCCCTGGCGGACGGCGCGCGGGAACGCACCGAGGTGCTGTGGATCAACCGTCCGCCGGCGCGCGGCGGCACCCTGTTCGGAGACGCTGCATGACCGGCCCGGTTGCCAAAGGAAATCGCCGCGCCGATCTGCGCAAGTTCGCCGGTGTCATCAGAAGTGACGAGGGCGCCTATTGGCTCATCCGCTTCGGCGATCGCACGCTCGTCATGCGCAAGGCGCTCGTCATCGTCATCGACAAGCCGGCTCCGTTCGGCGCGCGGCCTGACGAGCGCCATTGCAGCGTCACCATGCCCGACCGTCTCGCGCGTGAGCATCAACTCGGGCGGCCGCCATGAACGCCGCTGTCATCGACCGTGACGTCGCCTTGACCGTCGGCTTCTGGAAGGCCGACGGGCTCACGCCGGCGGAGGCCTGGGACGCCCTCGGCGGCTCCGCGCTGCGCCTCGTCGTCACCTGGGAAAATGTTCAATCGCTCGCCGGCCTGCGCATGGCCGAGATGCTCGTCTTCCGCCACGAAAGGGCCTCGTAATGGCCGATACCGCGTTGCCCGAACCTCTCACGCCGGCGAACTGCGACCTGCGCGACTTTCCCTTCATGCCGCTGGAGGTCAAGCGGCTGTTCGCGTCCGAGTCCTGGATCCTGGGCACGGGCGAACAGCGCGCCGCTGCGCTCGCCCTCTGGCTGGAGAGCTGGCACCAGGTGCCGGCGGCGAGCCTGCCGGAGGACGACCGCATGCTCGGCCACCTCGCGCAGGCGAAGAACTGGAAGCGGGTCAAGGACCATGCCATGCGCGGCTGGGTCCGCTGCGCTGACGGGCGCCTCTATCACGCCGTCGTCGCCGAGAAGGCGCTCGAAGGCTGGATCGAGAAGCTCCTGACGAGCCATGCGGGCGCGACGGGCAACGCCAAGCGCTGGGAGATCACCATCGACATCGCCGGCATCGAGACCGAGATCATGACGGCGGTCAGTCTCCTCCGGGCGATTGCGCCCCGATCCAAGCTCCTGCGCAAGAAGGCCGTCGCGACCATCGCGGCGCGATCCGCAAACGATCCCCCCGGACGCTCCGGAGCATCGCCCCCGATATCCCCCCCGATATCCCCCCCGATATCGCCCCCGAATGGGGGTGGGATCGCAAGAGAAGGTGAAGGGATTATCTATGGAAGAGAAGTTAATGGATTCCAGACTGAGAGAGACACGCACGCGCGTGGGCGCGGCGCGGGAGACGAGCCCTCGGCGCACGGCGTGCGCGGGGGAGAGATCGCAGCATCCAGCCAGTCTCGGCCGACCCAACATCGCAACGAACCGGGAGACGACCATGGGCACCATCGCCGCCAGGGTGGGCAGTCAGCCTTCGCCGCTGCAGCTGCCGCCGCCAAGGCTGACCGCACTCGGGTTGACGCCGATCCTCGCCCGGATGATCGGTCTGACCCCGCCGACCTGGGTGACGAGTGATCCCTGGCCGGTTCCGCGCCGCGCGCCGGACAAGCCGCTGTGCGACGAGATCGCCGAGGCCCTGCGCCTTCACCGCGAGGATCTGATCGCGGCGGGCGAGGTCGCCGTCATCGAGCGGCTGGAACGGCTGTCGAAGCACACCTGGCATCCTGACCGCCCTGTTGAGGACTTCCGCGCGCTGATCGACGACTTCGCGGCAGACCTGTCGGGCTTCTCGGCCAGCGTTCTCGATGAGGCCGTCGCCGAGTACCGGCGCGCGAACCGATGGTTTCCGCACGTCGCCGACCTGACGGCGATCTGCAAGCGCCTGACGACAGAACGTAGCCGGCGGCTGTGGCGGCTGGAGCGCGTGCTGTGGGCCAAGGCCGAGATGGGGCGCAAGGCCGAGACCGGCGGTTATCAGAGCTACACGCTCGAACAGAAGATCGAGCACCACCAGATGATGGAAGGCTACTGGCGCGAACGAGGCGACCTCGACCGCGTCGAAGCCGAGCGCCTTGCACGGGAGACGTTGCTTGCTCAAAAGAGTTGAGGCCCAGTCGCCTGCGCCCACCGTCGAGTGGGTGCAGGATCAGTTCCAGATGGCAGGTCGCGCTATCCGCGCCACGCGTCTGACGGCGCGTGACATCCCACAGGGTGCACGCTCGGGCTGGCCGGAGATCGTGCGCAGCCATGATGACCTCTATGCTGCGTTGGTCGGTGCCTCTGACAGCGAGGCAAAGGAGATGGTGGCCGATAGGTACGTCGCTCGGCCCGCCGCAACGCGAGAGGACATCGCGGCACAGGATCGCTGCATCGTCTGGCTGCTGTGGCTCCCGAAGAAGCGGCAAGCCGTGGTCTTGGGCAGCGCGCTAGGCATTCCACGCCGCCGCATCGGCGACATCGTCGGTGTCGACCGCACCACCTTGTGGAGGTGGGAGAAGGACGCTTACGAGGAAATCGTCTATCGCCTGAAAAATAGTTTGCAACACTTGCAACAGATTCTGTAAGTTCCGTCGCTAAGATGGACAGACGAACGCCCGCACGGTCAACGACCTTGCGGGCGTCGTCGTTTCAGGGATAAAGCCCGCCTCAGTCGACCGAGGTGGGCTTTTTGTTATTCCTCATCAAACTAGCGCAAGGCCTGATCCGGTATCGCTCATGGTGAAACTTCGGACACTCGCGCCTAGCTTGCCGACCGCTGACACCTCCATTGCGAAGGCCCCGCCGAAGACAGCCGATGCGTTCTACCTGTCGGCCGAATGGCGCGTGCTCGTTGGTCGCCTGCTCGTCGTTCGCTTCGGTGACAAGGCTCAGGCCCGCTGCCAAGACCCCAAGTGCCAGTACCCGTCCCGTACCGGCATCCGCCTGTTTGGCGATCATGTCGTCGAGCTGCAGGACGGCGGCGCGCCGCTCGACCCTGCCAACGTCCTGTTCCGCTGCGGATCGTGCCACACCCGAAAGACCATCGAGGTCCGCGCGCAACGCATGGCTCGCCGCTCTGCCCCCGTTGAAGGGGGGGGGATGTCCGCGAAAAAGTGAAACGGGGCCTCCAACCGTTTGGGGCTCATTCGGAGATTATTTTTCGATGGCTGGAAATTTCGACCTCCTTGGTGATCCGATACCGGAGAACTGGGGCAAGCGTGGTCGGCCTCCGCATCTGCCGACAGAGCTAAACCGCAACAAAGTCAGGCTCTTGCTCGCCTTCGGTTGGCTCGAAGAGCGCATCGCCCGGGCGCTGCGCATCACGAAGCCGACTTTGCGAAAGCATTATTTTTCCGAGCTCAAGCATCGCGACGAAGCGCGCGATGCCTTGGAGGCCAATCACAAGAGCATGCTCTACGAGGCGGCGACGAAGGGAAACGTCGGCGCGATGAAAGAGCTTGGCCGGCTGATCGACCGTGATCTGCTGGCGCGTAGCGTGCGCGACTTCGAAGACGACAGAAGCGAGGCACGTACGCCGAAGCTCGGCAAGAAGGAAGAGGCCAGCAAGATGGCCCAGACGGCTGGCGACGGCAGCATCTGGGGCGATGACCTGAAATCGCCGGCGGCGCGATTGAACTGATGCTCACCTGGGACACGTCCTGCCTCGACTGGAAGGAACGCCTCCTTTCCGGCCGATCGCTGGTCCCTGACTTGCCGCTGTTCGAGGATGAGGCCGCGCGCGCGCTGCGGGTGTTCAAGAGGCTGAGAATCCCGGACCTGATCGGCCGGCCGACGATGGGGGAGATGGCGGGGCCGTGGCTGTTCCCGATCGTCGAAGCGATTTTCGGGTCTTATGACCCGGACATTCACCGGCGGATGATCCAGGAATTCTTTTGGCTGATCCCGAAGAAGAACGCGAAGACCTCGACCGCGGCGGCCATCATGGTCGAAGCGCTGATCCTCAACTACCGGCCGGAAGCCGAGTACGTCCTGATCGCGCCGACAAAGGACATCGCGGATCGGTCGTTCAATCAGGCGCAGAACACCATCCGGGCCGATGTCGAACTCGACAAGGTTTTCCAGGTTCAACGTCACCTCCGCACCATCCAGCATCGCCTGTCCGGCGCCATGCTGCAGGTCAAGGCGGCCGACACGGACATCGTGACCGGCGGCAAGCAGGTTGGGACGCTGGTCGACGAGATCCATCAGCTCGGGAGCAAGAAGGACGCCGCAGACATCATGCTGGAGCTGCGCGGCGCGCTGACAGCGCGTCCTGACGGCTTCCTGGTGACCATTACGACCCAATCGAAGAAGCCTCCAGCGGGCATCTTCAAGACCGAGCTGCAGAACGCTCGCGACGTGCGGGACGGAAAGCTGAAACTCCCGCTATTGCCGATCCTCTACGAGTTGCCGCATGAACTGGCGCGCGACGGTGGCTGGAAGGAGCGCAAATATTGGGGCCTGGTCAACCCGAACCTAAGGCGGTCAGTCGACGAGGCGTTCCTCGAGCAGCAGCTTTCCAAAGTTGAGAAAGGTGACGCAGGCGCGCTGGCGCTATTCGCCTCGCAGCATTTCAACGTCGAGATCGGCCTCGCCCTGCAGAGCGACCGCTGGGCCGGCGCCGACTTCTGGGAGGCCCAAGGCGACCCGACTCTGACCCTGGAGAGCCTGCTGGAGCGCTGCGAAGTCGCGGTGATCGCCGTTGACGGCGGCGGACTAGACGACCTGCTGGCCTTGAACGTCACAGGCCGCGAGAAGCATAGCCGTCGATGGCTGAGCTGGAACAAGACCTGGGTCCATCGCTCAGTGCTCGATCTGCGTCAGTCAGAGGCATCGCGCCTGCTCGACTTCGAGGCCGCCGGCGAGCTGGTCATCGTCGACGATATGCAGATGGCTTTCGAAGACCTGGCGCAGACTGCGGCGCAGGTGAAGGCGAGCGGGATACTCGCCGAGAAGAATGCAGTCGGGATGGACCCCATGGGCGTCGGTCTGATCGTCGAGGCGCTGGCTGAAGAAGGGATCGAAAACGTCGAAGGTCAGCCGCTGGTCGTCATCGGCATCAGCCAGGGCTGGAAATTGAACGGGGCGATCAAGACGAGCGAGGTCAAGCTCTCGAGTCATGAACTTGTGCATGCCGGCCAGGCCATCTGCGCCTGGGCGGTCGGCAACGCCAAGGTCGTGCCCCAGGGCAACGCGATCACGATCACGAAGCAGGCGGCGGGCACGGCGAAGATCGACCCGCTGATGGCGCTCTTCATCGCGACGGCGCTGATGAGCATGAACCCGGCCGCAACGCCGAAATACGACGTGTTCTTCGTCTAGGGCGCGCGGCGCCGGAGGGAAAAATGGATCGGGCCTATTCGCTATTGACCGTCAAGGCTGTCGATGATGACCAGCGCATCATCCGCGGCACCGCCACCACACCCAGCCCTGACCGGGTGGGCGATATCGTCGAACCCCTCGGCGTGCTGTTCAACAATCCGATGTCTCTGTTGCATCAACACGACAACAAAAAGCCCGTTGGCACAGTGGTGTTCGACAAGCCCACAAAGAATGGAATCACCTTCGAAGCGCACCTGCCGAAGATCGAAATAGCCGGCCCGCTCAAGGATCGCGTCGACACGGCATGGGGCGAGGTCAAGGCTGGTCTGGTCCGCGCCGTGTCCATCGGCTTTCGTCCTCTCGAATATTCGTTCATGGAAAACGGCGGCATTCGCTACACCGAAACCGAGGTGATCGAGCTTTCGCTCGTCACGATCCCGGCCAATGCCGAGGCCACCATCACCCAGATCAAGTCGATTGACGCCCCTGTGCTTGCCGCGACCGGCAAGGAGCCTAAGACGTCTGATCGGCCTGTCGATCCCGGCGCTTCGGGAACCATCCACAAAACCGTCAAGCTCTTGAAGCCCAAGGAGAATACGATGAAGACCATCGCGGAACAGATTTCCGCCTACCAGTCCTCTCGCGACCAGAAGTTCGCGAAGATGACCGAGATCATGAACAAGTCGGCCGAGGCTGGCGAAACTCTCAGCGCCGATCAGACCGAGGAATACGACACCCTCGACGGCGAAGTGAAGGCCATCGACGCGCACCTCGTGCGCCTGGCGACCATGGAAGCCAACGCGGCGAAGTCGGCTAAGCCGGTGATCAAGGCCATGACCGTCGAAGAGGGCGGTGCCGCGCGCGCCGGCGTCGTCGTCAAGGCCTCGGCGAAGCTGCAGCCCGGCGTGGCGTTCGCCCGCTTTGCCAAGGTCAAGGCGGTCAGCCGTCTCGACAATATCGACACGCTGAAGGTCGCCGAACGCATGTACGGCGCCGACAGCGACGTCGTCGCCATGGTCAAGGCGAACGAAGTCACCCCCGGTTCGAACATCTCGGGCAACTGGGCGTCCGACTTGACCGGCCCGCAGGGCTCGACCTATGCCGATTTCGCCGAATTTCTGCGCCCGGCGACCATCCTGGGCAAGTTCGGCGTCGGCAGCGTGCCGGGCCTGCGCAAGGTGCCGTTCCGCGAGCCGCTGATCTCGCAGACCGGCGGTGGCGCCGGCTACTGGGTCGGCGAAGGCAAGCCCAAGCCGCTGACCTCCTTCGACTTCGACCGGACGACGATCGAGCCCTTGAAGGTCGCCAATATCGCCGTGCTGACCGAAGAGAACGTCCGCAGCTCCAATCCGAGCTCGGAACTCATCGTTCGCGACGCGTTGCGCGACGCCCTGGTTGCGACCCAGGATACCGCCTTCATCGACCCGACCAATGCCGGCACCTCCAATGTCAAGCCGGCGTCGATCACCAACGGCGCTGCCGCGATCGCCTCGACCGGCACGGACGCCGACCATGTCCGTCTCGACGTGCGGGCGGTCTTCCAGAAGTTCATCGACGCGGACAATCCGCCGGAGAGCGGCGTCTGGATCATGTCGACCAGCAATGCCCTGGCGTTGTCTCTCATGGTCAACACCCTCGGCCAGCGTGAATTCCCGGAAATCACCATGCGCGGAGGCTTCTTCGAGGGCATGCCCGTGCTGGCGTCGCGCTATGCCGGCACCAACGTGGCTCTCGTCAACGCCTCGGACATCTACGAGGCCGACGACGGCGACGTGACCGTCGACATGAGCCGCGAGGCGTCGCTCGAGATGAAGAGCGCGACTCTCAGCCAGGACGGCTCGGCCGGTACGGGCGCTTCGCTCGTCTCGCTCTGGCAGAACAACCTGGTCGGCTTGCGCGCCGAGAAGACCATCAACTGGAAGCGGCGCCGCGCTTCGGGCGTCGCCTATTTGACGGGCGTGGCGTGGGGCGGCGCGGTCCCTGCTTCCTAAGCCGGCCAACGTCAAGCTTCGGAAGGGCGGCAGGTAGCCGCCCTTTCTTTCCTCTCTACGGAGGCTGCAATGAAGAATCTGATCGCCGTAAAGCCCATGGTCTACGCGACGCGCCGCCTTGTGGCGGGCCAGCGGTTCGAAGCGAAAGACCGCGACGCCGTGATCCTGATCGGCGGCAAGAAGGCCAAGGAAGATCGAGAGATTGGCGAGCTCCCGCCGCCGTCTTCTGCGTTGCTCGACAAAGCCAAGGCCAATGCGCCAGCTGGTGATATCGCCGCGATGCGCGTCGAATACAAGAACGTCGCCGGCAAGAACGCCTTCAATGGCTGGGACGCTGCGACTCTGCGCGACAAGCTCGCGGAAGCCCGGAAAGCCTGATGGCCGGCGAAGAGGGCATCACCAACCTGGGTGACATTCCCCGGGGCATGACCTTCGAACAGGCCATCAAAGCGACCAGGCACCTGCGCCAGTATTCCATCGACCGCCACGACGGCGGAAACCGTCTGACCATTTGCGACACCTTGCGGCAAATCTGGCTGACCCTCGACGGCATGCCGAACAGCACGGAAAAAGACCTGATCGTCGAATACGTCCAGGCAGCCGCCGACATGGCGAAGCGCATGGACGCCCGGATCAAAGAACTGAAGGCGCAGCTCCATGGATGACCTGACCGTGATGACTTGGCTGTGGCGTCAGGATGGCGGACGCGTGGCCTATGCCGCGCACCACGTCAACATCTGGGCAGACATGGTGCGCCGCCATCTTTCGACCCCACACCGCATCGCCTGCGTCACCGACATGCCGGATGGCATCGACCCGTGGATCGACATCATCACGCCGCCGCGCGACTTCGTGTCGGTGTGCATTCCGACCTGGGGCGTCGACAAGCCGCAATGTCTGCGCCGCATCGCGCTGTTTCGCCCCGATGCGGCCGATATTTTCGGGGCGCGCTTCGTCTCTATGGACATGGACTGCGTCATCACCGGCGAGATCGCCCCCCTCTTCGCCGATGCGGCCGACTTCAAGATGTACCGCGGGACGACCAATGAGCGGCCTTACAACGGCTCGATGCTGATGATGACCGCCGGCGCGCGATCGCAGGTTTATGAGCGCTTCACGCCTGCAGCCGCCGAGCAGGCAGGCCGGCAGTACGTCGGTTCGGATCAGGCCTGGATCAGCTACGTCCTAGGCCGTGGCGAAGCGACCTGGGGCGTGGAAGATGGCGTCGGCTGCTACGGCAGCAGCCTCCTTCCGCCGCCCGACGCGCGGCGGCTCACGTTTTTCCCGGGAACTCCGAAGCCCTGGCAGCTTGCCGAGACGGGCGGGGACGCCTGGGTACAGGACAACTATCGCGGCGGCATGCGTGGCCGCTGCCTGATCCTTGGCTATGCCCCGACGGTGTGGGACGAGGCTGCCATCGCGTTGCAGTCCGGCGCATTCGACAGCGTCGTGGCATCCCCGGAAGCGGCACGGCACTGGCCGGCGGCTGTCACCGCGATCGCGCGTTCCGATGAAGACGCTTTGCGCATCTCGGCCATGCTGGGTCACGACGAATTCACATTCTGCGGTCGAACCGGCGCCAAGGTGGCGGCATGAAGATCCTCGGCATGCCTATCCCCTTCACCGGCGCGCGCCAGAAGGCTATGCAGATGGTTAGCGGGGGCCGCGAGGGCTGGTTTCCTCTCATCGTGCGCGAACCATTCGCCGGCGCCTGGCAGAAGAACCTGGAGGTCAGCAACAGACTGGTCGTGACCTTTCATGCGGTCTTTAACTGCATGACCCTGATCGCTTCCGACATCTCGAAGCTGCGCGTCAAGCTTGTGCAACAAGTCGGCGGGATCTGGACCGAGGTGACGAATCCCGCATACTCGCCGGTGCTGCGCAAGCCGAACGCCTATCAGAACCGCATCCAATTCATTGCATCCTGGGTGCTGTCGAAGCTGATGACCGGCAACACCTACGTGCTGAAGGTGCGGGACGGGCGCAACGTCGTCGTGGCGATGCACATCCTGGATCCGAACCGCTGCTTGCCCCTCGTCGCGGATGACGGCAGCGTCTTCTACCAGCTCAGCTGCGATCGCCTGGCGGGCTTCGAGGAGGACATCATCGTTCCAGCGCGCGAGATCATCCATGATCGCTGGAACTGCCTCTTCCATCCGCTCGTCGGCTTGTCGCCGATCATCGCCTGCGGATTGGCCGCTACGCAGGGCCTCAACATCCAGAAGAACTCGGCATTGCTGTTCGCGAACAACTCGCGGCCGAGCGGGCTGCTGGTGGCGCCGGGGTCCGTGGACGACGACACCGCTGCCCGCATGAAGAGCAAATGGGAGGAAAACTATGGCGGCAACAACGTCGGTCGCGTCGCCGTCCTTGGCAACGGTCTCAAGTTTGAGGCCATGACCATGAACGCTGTGGACGCGCAAATGGTCGAGCAGCTGAAGTGGTCGGCCGCGACCTGCTGCTCGACCTTCCACATGCCGCTCTACAAAGTCGGCCTGGGCGATCTGCCGGCCGACACGAGCATTCAGGCGCTCAACCTCGAATATTACAGCGAGTGCCTGCAGGCCCTGATCGAATCGGCGGAACTTTGCCTCGACGAAGGGCTCGAGATGGCGTCGGACATGGGCACCGAGTTCGATACCGACGGGCTGCTGCGCATGGACAGCGTGGCGCAGATGGAAGTCCTCGACAAGTCGAAGGGAATCCTCTCCCCGAACGAGCAGCGCATGAAGCTCAACTTCGGGCCGGTGCCTGGTGGCGGAAGCCCCTACCTGCAGCAGCAGAATTTCAGCTTGGAAGCTCTCGCCAAGCGAGACGCGCAGGATGACCCGTTCAAGAAAGACGTCGGCACTCAGCCGGCGCCGGACGCGCGGGCTCCGTCCTCAGGCGAAGATCCTGCGAAGCGGTTCTTCGCTGCTGCGACTTCCAAATTCCTTGAGGCCTTGCATCATGCCTGACGCGCAGAAAATGGCTGACGACTTGTTCGATGCCGTGAAGGCTTACCTTGACGCCTCGGTCGAGGCGATCGTGCGCCGGCTGGAATCAGTCGAAGCGCGAGAGCCTGCTCGCGGCGAAAAGGGGGAGACGGGGGCGGCCGGCAATGATGGCCTGGCCGGTGCGCAAGGCGAGCGTGGCGGTGATGGTCCCCAGGGCGTGGCCGGCCCGCAGGGCGAGGCCGGTCACGCAGGAGCCGCCGGGGTAGCCGGCGAAGCAGGCCCACAGGGCGAGAAGGGCCTGCCCGGTGCCGATGGCATTGGCCTGGCCGGCGCATTCATCGACAGAGACGGGGGCCTAGTTCTGATGATGACTAACGGCCAGAGCAAGGTGCTCGGCCCGGTCATCGGCAAGGACGGCCAAGCCGGCAAGGACGGCGCCGACGGCTGCGACGGTTTCGGGTTCGACGACCTGGAGATGCTGCACGACGGCGAGCGTGGTTTCACCATGCGCTTCACGCGCGGCGAGCAGGTCAAGGAATTCGCCTTCAGCATTCCCGTGGTCCTCGACCGCGGCGTCTTCAAGGAAGGCGAGGCCTACAGGCAGGGCGACGGCGTGACCATGGGCGGCTCGTTCTGGATCGCCAGGACGGACACGACAGCACGCCCCGGCGACGGCGAGACCTGGCGCTTGGCGGTTAAGAAAGGGCGAGACGCCAAGGAGCCGGTAAAGATCGGGACGCGCGCCAATGGATGATTACCGTAGCCTCAAGGTCACGACGCAGGCCGCGTCAGTCGATCTGATCAGCCTGGCCAATCTGAAGGCCGCCCTCAACATCACGGACACCTCCCTCGACGCCTTCCTGCAAAGCGAGATTACCGCTGCCAGCGGTGTTGTCGCCGCAGCATGTAATCGCACGCTGGTCAATGAAGTCGTCGAAGAGACGATTCGATACGTGCATCCCTACCGCCGGCGCGCCGCTCTTCGCCTGACTCGATATCCGATCGTTGCAGTGAGCATGGTCACGGTCGACGGCGTGGACCTGTCTGACAGCGATTATGAGGTCGTCAATCAGTCGGGGTTCCTGCAGCGCCTGTCCAACGATGGGATCATCCAATGGAGCGGCAGCAAGGTCGTCGTCGCCTATAGCGGAGGGTTCACTCTCGGCGCGAACGTTCCTAGCGGACTATCCGAAGCCGTCACCCGCATGGTGAAGGCGAAATACTACGCTCAGAGCCGAGATCCGATGATCAAGGGTGAGGATGTCGTTGGCGTCGGCTCGACGCAGTATTGGGTCGGCAGCGCGCCCGGCGGCGGCGATGCGGGACTGCCGGCCGACATCATGGGACTGATCAGCCCCTTCCGCGAACTGCCGGTCTGACATGACCCCCGCAGCCGCAATCGCCATGCTCGACCGTCAGCTCGCCGAGCATGGGGGCGACATCCTCCTGACGCGCGCCGCTCCCGCTGCCTCTACCACCGTCCGTGCCCAGGTGCGCGGCTATAGCGGCGCCGAGCTGGCCGGCTCGATCCAGCAGGGCGACAGCAGGGTCATCCTCTCGCCGACCCAGCTCAATGCCGCCGCGCCGCCATGGCTGCCGCAGCGCGACGACAAGGCCGTCATCGACGGCAAGACCTTCAACATCGAAGACGCCGTTCCGACACGCCTTGCCGGCGTCCTGGTGCGGCTTGACCTGCAGGTGCGCGGATGAGCATGAAGACCGCCGCCGCCTTCGAGCGCAGCCTGGCCGTCGCCACGGCCGGCCTCAGCCCGGAGCAGATCAGCGCGCGCCTCGCCGTCATCGCCAAGGACGCGCTGTCCGCCGCCATATCTTCCGGCGAAGCGCCGAATCGCTACGTCCGCTCGGTCAACGGCCGCGTCGGCGCCGCCGAAGAGAGCGTCGAGGCCCCGGGCCCCATCGTCTACCAGTTCTCCTACCTGGAGGAGGCGGCGCTCTACGCGCTCAAGTTCGCCCAGCTGCAGTCGCCCGTGCTGTCAGGCGCCTACCGCAAGTCCTGGTTCGTCATGGTCGACGGCAAGGTCTGGGTCGAGGGCGCCGACATTCCGCTTGGCGCCGAGGTCATCGTCACCAATGACAGGCCCTATCACCGCAAGGTCGACGTCGGCGCCATGAAGGGCATGCGCGTGCCGCCGCACATCATCGACGTGACGATGCAGCAGCTCCGCCGCCTGTTCGGCAATTCGATCAAGGTCCAGTCGCGCTTCGTCACCCTGAAGGATGGCTATGTGCTCAAGGGCCGCCACGTTCGCCGTGGCGCCGCGCTGGCGCGCCGCGGCGGCGCCCGCAAGGACACGCGCGCCGGCCAGCAGATCACCTATCCCGCCCTCGTCATCACCATCGCCTGAGCGGAGCCGCTGCCATGTCCTCCGCCACCGCTTACAACGCGCTGCACGATTTCCTCGAGGTGGCGTGGGACGCTGGCCCGGCCCCGCTGGTCTATGAGAACGAGAAGTTCGACAAGCCCGAGCCGCCGGCCCCCTGGATCTACGTCGAGGTCATCGGAACGCTGTTCGACGCCGCCAGCATCGGCGCTGGCGACGACGAGTCGAACCTCTACCGCGAGGACGGCCAGGTCTTCTTCCATGTTTTCGTGCCCAAGGGCAGCGGTTCGGTCACCGCGCGCGGCCTCGGCGAGCAGCTCGCCACGCTCTTCCGGGGCCGCGAGCTGCTCGGCGGCAAGATGATCTTCCCCTCCGCATCGATCGGCGACAACGCCGTCGGCTCCGACGACGGCAACTGGTGGCGGATGACCGCCGCCATCGCCTTCCAGCGCGAAGACTGACCCGACAGCGCTGACGCCATTCCTTCCGCCGGCATCCCGCCCATCCCGGTGCAGAAGACCGCCCTTGGGCAAGGCGCCCGCCGCCGTTGGATGACGCGGCTGTGCCCCTAATGGAGAACGAACGATGACGACTGCGAACCGTGTGCGCATCTCGCTGGTGCGCGAGACGACCCTGGGCGTGACCCCGACGACGCCGCGCATGCGCACCGAGCGCATCACCGGCGAATCGCTGAAATACGCCCCGGCCTTCGACCAGTCGGAGGAGCTGCGGGCCGACCGCATGAACGCCGACCCGATCAAGGTGAACGAGAACACCGACGGCGGCCTCAATTTCGAGCTGTCCTATCCGGTCGACAAGGCGGCCTTTTCGGAACGCCTCTGCAGCCTCATGTTCAACGACTGGGTGAACACGCCGGCCCGCGACAACGACGGCACGGCCGACAGCGCCATCACCGGCATCGTGGCCTCCAGCGACAGCTACACGGTTCTCACCGGCACGGCCTTCGTGCCCGGGCACCTGGTGCGGGCCACCGGCTTCGCCATCGCCGGGAACAACGGCATCTTCGCCGCCCAGGCCGGCTCCGGCGCCACCGCAGTCGTCGCGCCGGCCTCGCCCGGCCTTGCCGACGAGGCGGCGCCGCCCGCCGCCGCCCGCCTCAAGGTCGTCGGCTTCCAGGGCGACAGCGGCGACATCGAAGCCACCGCCCAGGGGCTCGCCTCCACCGACCTCGATTTCACCACCCTGGGCCTCACGGCGGGCCAGTGGCTCAAGATCGGCGGCACGGCGACCGGCGACAAGTTCGCCACCGCCGCCCTCAATGCCTGGGTGCGCGTCACGTCCGTGGCGCAAAACCTGATCGGCCTCGACAACCTGCCGGGCGCCTGGGCGACCGACGACGGCGCCGGCAAGACCCTGAAGGTCTTCTTCGGCGACTGGATCAGGAATGGCGTCACCCGCATCTCGCACTCGACCGAGCGCAGCTTCCTCGGCCAGGCCGTGCCGACGCACATCCTCAGCCGCGGCCTCGTCGTGAACAGCATGGACCTCTCCATCCAGAGCGGCCAGAAGGTGACCGGCTCTTTCGACATGATGGGCATGACGAGCGATCAGGGCACGGCCGCCTACGGCTCGACCTATGCTGACGCCACCACGAATCCGGTCATGGCCGGCAGCGTCAACGTCGGCCGCATCGCCGAGAGCGGCACGGCCATCGTCGCCCCCAACTGGGCGCAGTCCCTGGCGCTCAACGTCAACAACAGCCTGCGCAAGCAGCTCGCCGTCGACAGCCTGGGCGCCGTCAACATCGAGCCCGGCGACGTGGCGGTGACCGGCACCGTCCAGAGCTACTTCGGCTCGAACGCGCTCTACGCCAAGCTGCTGGCCGGCACTGTCGGCGCCCTCAATAGCCGGCTGGCCAAGAACGGCCAGGCCATCGTCTTCCAGCTGCCGCGCGTGACCTTCACCGACGGCTCGCCCAACGCCCAGCAGAAGAACAGCGACGTGGTCCTGCCGCTCGCCTTCCAGGCCTCCCTCGACACGCTGACCCAGGCCCACGTCTGGATCGACCGCCTCGAATACTTCGAATAACGCCATCCGCCCCCACAGGCGGACCCAGGCACTCGCGCACGGCGTGCGCGGGCGCTTCGCATGCGAAGGGGCGGCGGTGTGGGCCGCCGCCCTGCTTCCCCACAGAAGGAACCCCGATGACCATCAAGTTGACCTCTCTCAAGGCGGACGTCGCCGCCGAAACCGAAGGCCAATGGCAGGACGTCCCGGACCTGCCGGGCGTCCGCTTTCGCGTTCGCAGCTTCAATTACGGGCCTTATCAAGCCGCGAAGTCCATGGTCGAGGCCCGCTGGGCCCGCAAGTACGGGCGCGAACCAGTACCGATGAACGAAAGCCTGATCGAGAACGGCAAGCTCTACGCCAAGCATATCTTGCTGGAGTGGGATGGTTTGGATCAGCCCTACAGCCCTGACCTGGCGCTGCAGCTCTTCACTGATCCGGCCTATCGCCAGATGCAGGAGCATCTGCGCTATGCCGCCTCGCGTGTCGGCCTCGGCGAGATCGAGTTCGCCGACGAATCCGCAAAAAACTCCGGCGGGCTTTCCGGTACGACCTCGGCCGTGGAAGCTCAGACCCCTGGCTCGCCGAGCTAGCCGACGAGGAACCGGAGGCCGCCGGCTTCATCGCGCCGCGGCCTCCGGACGCGGAATGGCCGGCCTGGGCCGGCTTCATCCGCAGCGCCTGGATCGACCTCCAGACGGAACGGCCCATCACCATGGGTGGCCCTGGTCCCATTCCCTGGTCGGCCGTCGACCGCTACGCCCGCCGCTACGAGATGGGCGCGGCGGACTTCGAACTGCTGCTCGCCATGTTGCGCGAGCTCTCCGCTGAACAGCTAGACCACGAAAAGACGAGGCCGACGAATGCCAGCAGCAGTTCGCCTTGAGAGCCTGCGCGTCAGCGCGGACCTCGACACGTCGAAGTACGTCCAGGGCGCAAATGCCAAGGTCGCTGCCGACGGCGCCATGGTCGACAGCGCCAAGGCGGTCGACAGCGCCGTGCAGACCACGGAAACCCGGCTGACGCAGAGCGCCACGGCGCTCGACCGCGTCACCCGGGCCGTGGACCCTGCGGCGGCGGCGAATGCCAAGCTGGCCCAGGCGCAGTCGACATTGCAGCGCGGCCTGGAACAGGGGCGCATCACCCAGGAGCGCTACAACGAACTCCTGGTTCTCACCCAGCAGCGCTATGTCGGTCAGGGCCGCGCCCTCAACGACAACGTCGCCGGCCTCTCGCGCTATCGTTCGGGCATCCAGCAGGCCGGCTATCAGGTCGGCGACTTCGCCGTCCAGGTCGCCAGCGGCCAGAACGGCCTTGTGGCCTTCACCCAGCAGGCGAGCCAGCTCCTTCAGGTCTTCGGCCCATACGGCGCCGTCGCCGGCGCGGCGCTCGCCATCACGGGAGCGCTCGGCGTGGCGTTTTTGCGGACGGGCGAAAGCGCGGGCGACACCAAGAAGGCGACGCAGGAGTACGGTCAGGCACTCGAAACCGTGAACAGCATCATGCTGTCCTCGGAAGACGCCTCGCGCGCGAAGGCGCTGAGCGACCGGGACGAGGCGGCTGGCGTCCTTCTCAAGAAGAAGGCCCTCGACGACGAGGCAGCGTCCCTGAAGGCGTCGACGGCAGCCCGGCTGGCCAATGTCGCCGCGCAGGATACGTCGCATACGCGTTTGACGACGCGCTCGCTCGGCCGCACGGCCACCGCCGGATTTGGCGGCCCTGCTCCGGACCAGGCTTCCGCTGATACGGCGGCCGCCAAGGCGCGCGGGGATCTCGTCGCGGCTAACGAGGCGGCGGGAGAACTTCAAGACAAGATCGACGCCTTGCAGAGTGGCGTCGACGTCAACCAAATCTTCAAGGACAACGACAAGCTCTACGCCTTCCGCGATGGCCTCCAGGACGCCTTGAACCTCGCCAAGGCGACGACCAGCGAAGACAAGGTCCAGGTCGAGATGGCCAAGGCGCGCCGTGACTATGCGGCGAGCCTGACCCCAGAGCTCGACAAGCAGCTCGAATCCATTCTTCGGCAGACCCAGGCGGTGAAGGACGCGGCCGAGGCGGACAAAGATCGCCTCAAGTTCACGCAGGCGATCATCGACGAGCTCGACTCCGACCGCGAAAAGCAGGCTGCCAACGACAACAAGCGCAACCAGGCGGTCGAGAAATACATCGACGGCCTGGAGAGCACGGCGACGCTGGAACAGCAGAGCGGCGTCGAGAAGGACATCCAGCGCGCCACCATCGAAGCGCAGAACAAGTTGTTCGACGAGCAGGGCGTCAAGCTGCGTGACCTGTCGGACATCGAGAAGGACCGCATCTCGACTGCCGTGCGCCTGAAGGACGCGGCCGACCAGCAGCAGAAGGCGAACGACCAGGCCGTCAAGGAGAACGAGCGCGCCGCCAAGCGCGCGACCGATAGCATCACGGACTACGCGGCGGACACGATCTTCGATCGCCTGACCGGTCGGGCGCAGAGCTTGTGGGAATCCTTCAAGGACTTCGCCTTCCGCGCCATCGCCGACATCGCCGCGCAGGCGCTCATTCGCCCCATCGTCGTGCCGATCATCAACAGCATCATCGGCACCGGGGGCGCCGCCGCCGGGGGTGTCGCCGGGTCCGGCAGTAGCGGCGGGCTCGGCGGCCTGCTCAATGGCGGCTCGTCCCTGTTCTCGTTGGGCGACAAGGCGGGCCTGTTCGGCAATACCTTCTCAGGCATCGGCAGCGGCATCACTGGCGCCATCGACAGCTTCGGCACCAGCCTCGGCTTTGCCGGCGCTTTGCCCGGGGCCGGCGGCCTCGGCGGCCTTGGCATGACCGGGGCCTTGGTCGACGTTCCGGTCGCAGACGGCGCCTATCTCGGACTGTCTACAAGCGCCGGCGGCTCCTTCGGCGGCGCGACCCTGAGCAGCTTCCTCGGCGGCGCCGGCCTCGGCTTCGGCGCCGGTACGTTGCTCAACAGCCTTGTCGGCGGCAAGTCCACCGGCGGCACCATCGGTTCAGGCGCCGGCGCCCTGGCTGGAGCCGCCATTGGCTCGATCATCCCGGGCGTCGGCACCATCCTCGGCGGCCTCATCGGCGGCGCTGGCGGCGGCTTGCTTGGCGGACTCATCGGTCCCGGCAAGGGCTTCTCGGGCGGCCAGATCAATCTCGCCACCAACTCGTCCGGCGACCTCATCCGCACCAATTCCGGCTTCAAGAAGGGCGACCAGGCCGGCGCCGAACAGTTCGCCGATCAGTTCCTCGGCCAGATCAACGGCCTGTTCGACCAGCTCGGCCTGAAATTCTCGGGCAAGGGCAACTTCGCGCGCCTCAACTTCGGCGACGGCGCGCAGTCGGTCGAATCGAGCCTCGGCGAGATCCTCGCCCATGGCGGCATCCAGTCGGGCGACGCCTCGCTCGACAAGATGATCGCAGGGCTTGACCGCTCCGGCTCGGCCGACGACATCACCGCGCGCCTCAGTCGCCTGGTCACGACCTTCAAGGCGCTCGACGCGCTCAACGGCACGGCAGCGGGCCAGCCGGTCGATCCGCTGGCCGACACGCTCGGCCAGATCAACGACCAGTTCAACAGCCTGCGCAGCAGCGCGCAGGAGTTCGGCCTCGCCCTCGGCAAGCTCGACGAGGCCCAGGCCGCCGCCGTCAAGCAGGCCGAGGACAGCTACCGCGCCACCGTCGCCCAGCCCTACCTGGCGGCCTCCGGCGGCATCGTCGACTTCCTCAATTCCCAGGCTTTGTCGGCCACGGCGACCGGCTCGCCGCAAGATCGGCTCAACGAAGCCCAGCGGCAGTACGACGACCTGCTCGGCCGCGCCCAGACCGACCCCACGCTGTCCGGCACGCTGACGCAGTCGGCCGGAACGCTGCTCAGCCTCGGCCGCGACACGCTCGCCTCGACCCCCGCTTATGCATCCCTCGAATCGTCCGTGAAGAGCGGGCTGCTCGCCATCGCCGACAAGTTCAGCTCCGACGGCTTCATCGACGCCCAGGTCGAGGCGACGCGCCAGCAGACCCAGCAGCAGGTGGCGGCGATCAACACCGTCAACGACAGCATCCAGCTCCTGCGCCGCGAGATCGCCTTGCTCACCGCGAAGATCGGAACCTGACCATGCTCGGCACTTTTCCCCTTGCGACCGAGCCGCTGGCCCAGGTGGCGGGCCCGGCCGTCCAGTCGCCGGCCTATGTCGAGCTGCTGGCTTCGCAGAAGCCCGGCATCTACCTGCTCGAAATCGAAGCCTACAAGGGCGGCGAGGTGGTGCGCTCCGGCGGCCTTGCCGCCCTGGCCGAGATCGCGCTGGCCGACATCCCGCGCGGCGGCGGCGTCAACGTCGGCCTGATCACCCTGCGCTATGCAGACCGTGACTGGGTCGGCGCGCCCGACGACCCGGCCCAGCCGAACGTCTACTACGAGGGCCGCGTCTCGGTGCCGCTCGTCATGTCGCGCATCATGCCGATCCTGCCCGAGGAGGAGCGCCGCGTGCAGCGCCAGTTCGGCCTGACCGAGATCATCAACGCCGACGGCGCCCTCGATCAGATGCAGCGCGGCTACGCCATCGACGGCCGGCGGCTGCGCGTCCTCTTCGGCCCCGTCGGCGGGCGCTACGCCGATTTCTCCGTCATCGCCGACGTCATCGCGACTGGCTGGACTGGCGACGAGGCCAAGGCCCAGCTCGGCCTGCGCGACCGCGCCTTCTCGCTCGACCTTCCGCTCCAGACCAACCTCTTCGCCGGCAGCGGCGGCGCCGAGGGCACGGCGGAGATCCAGGGCAAGCCCAAGCCGCTGGCCTTCGGCATCGCGCCCAACGTGACGCCCGTTCTGATCGACCCGGCTCATCTGATCTATCAGGTCCACGACGGCGCCCTGCAGGCCGTCGACGCCGTCTTCGACCGCGGCGCCGAGCTCGTCGCCAGCGGCGTCGACGTCGCCAGCTTTGCCGCCCTGGTGGCGCAGTCCGTCCCGGCCGGCCAGTTCGCCACGGCCAAGGCCGTCGGCCTGTTCAAGCTCGGCGACATGCCGACAGGCCTGGTCACGGCCGACGTGCGCGGCGACGTCACCCCGTTCTACGCCGACACGCTCGACACCATCTGCCTGCGCATTCTCAAGGTCCGCGCCGGCCTGCCGGCGCAGTTCCTCAATCAGGCGAGCTTCGCCGGTCCCGCCGCGCTCGGCGGCGCCCTCGGCATCTATCTGCCGCACACGGAGGCGCCGACCACGGCCCAAGTCGTCGACAGGCTGATCGGCAGCGTCGGCGGCTGGTGGGGCGCCGCGCGCGACGGCCGCATCCGCGCTGGCCGCCTGTCGGCGCCGGAGAGCCGGGCGCCGACGCTCTTCCTCGACCAGAATTCCATCCTGTCGCTCGAGCCTGTCGAAGCCCCGGTGCCGCGCTGGCGCCAGCGCGTCAGCTACCGGCCGAACTGGACCGAGCAGCGCGGCGAGGATCTCGCCGATGTCGTCACCGCGGCGCGACGGCAGTTCCTCACCGAATCCTCGCGCGCCGTGTCGTCGGCCAGCGTGGCGGTCAAGTCTCGCCACCTGCAGGCGCTCGACCCCGATCCGCTGGCCTCCCTCTACTACGATGCCGACGACGCGCAGCGGCTTGCCGACTTCCTGCTGGCCCTGCATTCGCCCGATCGCCGCATGTTCAACGTCACCGTCAAGCGCATCGGCTACCAGGCCGACTATCAGACCGTCACCCGCATCACCTGGCCGCGCTATGCGCTGCAGAACGGCCAGAATTTCGCCGTCGTCGGAATCAACGACCAGTCCGACCGCGAAGAAACCATCTTGACGGTCTGGGGCTGACCATGGCGAAGGCGATCTTGAGCTGGCTCAACCACGTCGACCGGCCGGCCACCGTGCTGACGGCCTCCCAGCAGGCCGGCAGCCTGTCCATCAGCAACGTCGCCGACCCGATCATCGGAAGGCGCTGGCGCACCACTGACCTGGCGGCTTGGGGCCAGGCCGACTTCGGCGCCGACCTGAGCGTCGGCGTTCTCCTGCTGCGCTTCCCGCGCGACACCGCCTTTCCGCTCGCCGGCGCCGTCACCCATGCCTTCGACGCCGACGGCGGCACGCCGGGAGCGGGGGCGGCCTTCAGCAGCGGCCCGGTCGCCATCGGCACCGCCGACGGCTACGGCTATCACGTCTACCTGCCGCCGGCGCCGGTCGTCGCGCGCTACTGGCGCTGGACCTTCGCCGTGTCCGGGGTGGCTTTCGTCGACGTCGGCCGCGCCTGGGCCGGCGAGGCCTGGACGCCGGCCATCAACATCTCCTACGGCTGGGGCGACGAATGGCAGGATCTGTCGCGCGTCAGCGAATCGGCCCGCTCCGGCGCCGAGTTCGCCGACGAGATCGCCCGCCGGCGCGTCCTCTCCTTCGGCCTCGACTCGCTGACCGACGCGGACCGGCAGGCCGTGCGCGAGATGCAGCGCATCGTCGGCATCTCGAAGCAGATGGTCTTCCTGCGCGATCCGTCGGCCCCGGCGGCCGAATCGATCCTCGGCCGCATGGCGGGCTCGACGCCGATCCTGCACCAGTCGCTGCCGATCTTCTCTAAAGCCTTCGTCATCCGGGAGAGCCTGTAATGCCTAAATTCCTCAACTGCGTGAAGGAAACCTCCGACACGACCGGCACGGGGCCGTTTGACTTGAACGGCGCGCCGCAGGGCTTCTTTCCCGTCGGCTCGCAAGCTCAGTCGGGCGATCAGATCTACTACACCGCCGTCGACAACCCTGACGCGCCGACGATGCGTGAAATTGGCTATGGCACCTTCACCGCGGGCACGCCGGACACGCTGAGCCGCGACGTCGTCGAAGCGTCGACCAACGACAACGAGAAGGTGTCCTGGCCGGGCGGCACCTTGACCATCGTCGCGACGGCGACGGCGGGTTCGTTCGGTGGCGCAGGCCCGCTCGACCAGATCTTTGCCAAGCTGGGCGACGTCAACAGTTTCACCAAGACCCAGAAATGGTCCAAGGGTGCGGACGTGACGCCAGTGGCCGGCGTTCTGACGCTCGGCGACGACGGCAACTACTTCGTCCTGCAAGCCGGCGCCGTCACCTCGATCGCGACCAAAGGCGTCGGGACGACGATCAGGCTGCAGGCCGCCGGTGTCTCGCCTCTCACGAATTCGGCTGGCCTCGTCGTTCCTGGCGGCGATTACGCGACGGTGCCCGGCGACGTCCTCGAATTCACCGAATACGATGCTGGACAATGGCGCTTGACCGGCGGTCGCGCTGCGATCGGCGGCGCGCTGGGATCGGCGAGGGTCGTCACGGACGCCGTGCAGGCGACGACGAGCGGAGCGACCAAGAGTTTCACGGCGCCGTTCGCCAACGTCAAGCGCATCACGGTCCTGTTCAACGCCGTTTCCTTGTCTGGGAGTGACCAGCTTCTCGTGCGCATAGGCCCTGCCTCTGGCCTTGCGACATCCGGCTACGTATCGAGCGCGGAGGCGGTGCAAGGTGGGTCTGCGACATCCAATGCTACCAGCACTGTTGGCTTCGTCATCACAGTCGGCGGCGCCTCGTCCCGGTCCATCGGCCGCATGGTGCTCGAACGTTTCGGCGGCGATACGTGGATCGAGAGCCACGTCGCGGGTATCGCGACGAATGTCGACGGCTTCGGCGGCGGCAACGTCACGCTGGGTGGCGACCTCACGCAGCTTCAACTGCTCTCGACAGGCTCCAATACGTTCGATGGCGGCAGCGTCAACGTCGTGTGGGAAACCTGGCCGTGATCGCAATCGCGGCGGTGGCCTTGGCGACCGCGCTTGCAGGTGGCCTCTGGCGACGCTGGCTTGGCGGTTGGCCCGGGCCGGCGCAGCTGTTTGCCGCATCGCCTCTGCGGCCGCTTTTCTGGGACGGTCTGAAGCCGCGCCGCACAGTCGCCATGGCCGCCGGGGCGCTGCTAACCTGGTCGGGCTGGCTGGCTTTGTCCTGGCCGTGGGCGGCGGGCCTGACGGCGGCGACGCTGCTGCTCTTCGCGGAGGGCCATCGCTACGACGACTGGACCATCGTGCTGCGGTATCCGGTCATCGGCGTCGTCTACCCCTTGGCGCGGCGCATCTGGCGCGACGCCTGGAACGATGGGGCCTTTCTCGATGGCTACACCGCCGCCGCCGAGCTCGCCCTGGGCGCGCTCTACTTCGGCGGCTTCACCTTCATCATGCTTGGTCAGTAACGCGCTGCGTGCGGGAGAGAGTTGAATGCCGGAAAGATCGTCTGACCATCAGCAGCGCCGCCATGAGGAAATGTCGGCGCGCGAGATGGCCATCAAGGCGCTGGTGAGCATCGACGCGCATACTTCCGAATGCAACCGGCGGGACGAGTCCTTCCAGAAGCGCTACGACCTCGACATGCACGAGATCAAGGACGGCATCGGGGAGCTGCATAGGCGAATTTCCAGCGTAGGCGGCAAGTTCAACGGCCTCATCATGTCCGTTGGTGGCGTGCTGATCCTGGGCCTCCTCAGCATCATCGCCTACCTCATCGTCAGCGGCGCGCCCTGGCAGCATGTCGTCGATCCCTGACGTTGCCATAGCGAACTACGGATCCCTTATGCAGCCGCCTCCGGGCGGCTGTTTCTTTTTGGAGTGCATCTGATGGATTTCACCCCGCGCGATCGCGACGTGCTGGCGCGCACCGTCTATGGCGAAGCCCGCGGCGAGCGCTGGCTGGGCAAGGCCGCCGTCGCCTGGTCCGTGCTGAATCGCGTTGCCATCGACCTGCGCGGCGACGGCCGTCCCGACTGGTGGGGCGAAGGCATCGCGGCCGTCTGCCTGGCGCCCTGGCAATATTCCGCCTGGAACGAAAACGATCCGAACCGCGAGGCGCTGCTGCGCGTGACCGTCGCCGACCCGTTCTTTCGCGAGTGCCTAGCGGTCGTCGACGCCGTCCTCGCCGGCGACGAGCCCGACCCGACGGACGGCGCCACGCACTACAAGGTCACCAAGCTGGCCTGGCCGAAGGACTGGGGGCCGCAGGAACAGGCCATCGTAAAGCCCGTCATCGGCGGCCATTCCTTCTACGTCATCAGGAGCTGACCATGCGCGAGCTCTTCAGCCGCATGATCAGCTCCGACGACCGTTCCGCCGACAGCATCGTCTACCTCGGCATCTGGATGGGCCTTGGCCTGATCCTCATCTCGGCCTGGGACTGCATGGTCAATGGCCGCGAGTTCAACGCCATGAACTTCGGCCTCGGCTGCGGCTCCATCCTCGCCGGCATCGGCGGCGGCAAGCTGATGCGCGACAGGCTCGGCAAGGCAGATCAACCGGGAGAAGTGCCATGACGGCGGATACGAAAGACGACGTTCAATCTTCGGTACCGGATGCGTCCGATGCGCCGCCGGCGAAGAGGAAGAAGGGTATCTATGTCGGCGCGCCAGCATGCTTCGCGTTGGAGCTGGCGTGCCAAGACATCAACCGGGCCTTCGGCGGCTTCGGCTGCTACCTCGTCGGGTCTGCATTGGAGCGCGCCGACTGGCGAGACATCGATGTGCGCTTCATCATGACCGACGCGGAATTCGACAAGGAATTCCCCGGCACGCGCGAGCGTGGCATCTGGGAGTTCGATCCGAAATGGTTGCTGATGACGGTGGCCATTTCCGAACGTCTGTCGAAGCTGACCGGCCTGCCGGTCGATTTCCAGTTTCAGCCTCAGACCCACGCCAACGAACGGCATAAGGGCCGGCGCAATGCGTTGGGGATGATAATCGAGAAGAAGGATACGGGCGAATGCTGACGACCATCTTCAATCTCGTGGGCGGCTGGAAGCAGGCGCTGGCGATTGGCCTGATCGTCGTAGGCATGGGGGGCACGATCCTGGTGCAGCAGCTGCGCATCGCCAACCTGCGCACAGACGCAGCGGACCTGCGGACGGACGTCGCAAAGCTCAATGGCGACATCGAGGTGCTGAAGCGCGACAAGGCGCAGGCCGTCGAATCGAATGCCCGCCTCGCGGCTCAGGTGGAAGAATTGACCGAAGCTCGAGACTCCCAGTCCGCCCGCGCAGCGGCTGCCGGCGAGGCACTCGCCAAGGCCAAGACCACCATCCAGGCGAACACCGCCGCCATCCTGAAAGAGGCCCATCATGACGCCGCGCCCGCCGATGACGCTCCTGTTCCTCCTGGCATGCGCGCCGCTCTTCGCGGCCTGCGCGAGCGATACGGGTCTGCGCACGATCACTGAGGTGCGCGTCGAGAAGGTTGCCGTGCCCGCCGAGCAGCTGCGGCCCTGCCAGCGGTCGGGGCCCGGCATGCCGGATCCGGACACGGCGGCCCTGAGCGACGTGACCGGCTTCCTGCCGGTCCTCGTCGGCCGCCTCGAGGCCTGCGCCGACCAGGTCGACGCGGTCCGCACGACCCTCGGCGCCAGCGCGCCGCCGGCGCCGTGACCGTCAGACTTCATCCACAACACCTGCAACGGAGATACCGATGACCGCCCACGACGACTTCCGCGCGAATTTTTCCGGCCTCGATTCGCCGCCGACCAAGGGCCACCTTGTGGTCCCGAGCGACGACGAGGATCTGCCCTTCGTCTGCCGTGCCCTCTGGATCAACGGCGACGGCGTCGTGGTCGCCATCCTCAAGGACGACACCGACGACGTGGCGCTGTCCTACAACGTCTTCGCCGGCACCTACCTGGTGGGTCGCTTCCGCCGCGTCCTGGAAACCGGCACGACGTCGACCGCCCTCAACGCGGTGCGCTGAGATGCTGGGCCTCGGCTTGAGCCTGACGCGCCCCGGCCGGGGCCGTTCGGCCATCTCCACTCCGGAGGGCATCTTCGGCGTCGAGAACGTGGTCGTCATGCTGCGCACCGACGATCCGGCAAACCGGGCAGTCGCTGACAGCTTGATCACGTCCTTGACGAACACGGGCGCCAGCGGCGGCCTCTGCGCGAACGACAATCCGGCCAATCAGCCGGCCTTCGTCGTGGGCGGCGGGCCGCGCGGCCGCGACATCGCCAGATCCCTCGGCACGGGCAACGTCCGCTACCTGGCGCTGCCGGCCGGCAACCCGAGCCAGGGGCAGCCGCTGATCCAGTACGCCATTTACAAGCCAGCCTCCGGGACGACGGACAAGACGCGCTCGCTCACCGCCTCGCTCGGCGGCATGACAGGCATCCGTCTCGGCTACGACGGCAGCGGCCAGTGCATTTCCAGCGTCTACGCCGGAGGCGCGGCCGATACGGAGGTGGCGCTGGGGGCCGCCCTCGACAGCTGGCTCTGCACCATCCACTTCGTCGACGGCTCGAATTCATGGAGCATCCTCAACGCGGACGAGAAGCATCTCGCCGGCGGAGACGTGGGCGAGAATTCCTTCCAGCAAGGCTGCCTGTTCCAGGGCGGCGGCTTCACCCTGGACACGCAGTACGTCGGCGACTTTCTGGAATATGGAATCATCGCCGTAGCCGACCCCACGGACGACCAGGTCGCCAAGCTGGTGGCCTATGCAAACAGCCGGCGAGGAGCCTGACCATGCGGCATCTCTATGAATTGACCGGCCCGGGACTTGCGCCGCTGCAGTTCTTCCGTGACGCGGACCCGGATGATTCGCAGCAATATCTCGCAGACTGGACGGCGGCGCGGGCCGCCTTCGTGACGACCGGCGCCGTCAACAACCGCTATCTCGGCAGCGGTTTCTTTCACGCGATCGCCCTGGCGGACGAATCCAGCTGATCCTCTCCAACAAAGAGCCAGCTAGCTAGCCCGCAAACCCGCTGCCTGCCTGGACTTCCGGCGATGTTCTTGCAATGTTCTTATTCATTCCGGTATGAATTACCGCCCCTGATCTGCCATTTCGCGGCGAGGCGGCGATGCAAATCCTTCAAGTCACTGAAAACCCGACCAAAACACCGCTGATCCTCTATGCGTCGCGGGTGCGCGCCGGCTTCCCTTCGCCGGCCGAGGATTACGTCGAGGGCCAGCTCGACCTCAACGAGCACCTGATCGCGCGTCCTGCTGCCACCTTCCTGATCCGGGTGGTGGGGGACTCGATGATCGAAGCTGGCATTTTCCCCAATGACCTCCTCGTCGTCGACCGGAGCCTCCCGCCGGTCCACGACAGCATCGTGGTGGCTGTCGTCGACGGCGAGCTCACGGTGAAGCGCCTGTTCGACCGCTTCGGCCAGTTGCGGCTCGAGGCGGCCAACCCGGCTTATCCGGCGATCCAGATCAGCGGCGACATGGAGCTGTGGTGCTGGGGCGTCGTCACCTCCAGCATCCACGAATTTACCCGCGCGGGTAAGCCGCCGCGCCGCAAGCCCGGCCGGTAAGGCCGTGGCGCTCTTCGCCCTCGTCGACTGCAACAACTTCTACGTGAGCTGCGAGCGCGTCTTCCAGCCGCGTCTTGAGGGCCGGCCGGTCATCGTCCTCTCGAACAACGACGGCTGCGCCGTGGCGCGCTCCGCCGAGGCCAAGGCCCTGGGCATCAAGATGGGCACCCCAGCGTTCCAGATCAAAGACCTGATCCGCCGCGAGCGCGTCGTCGTCCTTTCCTCGAACTATGCCCTGTACGGCGACATGAGCGGGCGGGTCGACGCCGTCTTGCAAACGTTTGCACCGCGGGTCGAGAACTACTCCATCGACGAGAGCTTCCTGGACATCGACGACCTTCCCGCTGGCGTCGGTGCTGCCGCGCTCGGCCATGAGATGCGCGCCACCGTGCGGCGCTGGACCGGGATCCCGACGTGCGTGGGGATCGGGTCGACCAAGACGCGGGCGAAGCTGGCGAACCACCTGGCGAAGATCCACCCGGCCTTCGGCGGCGTCTGCGACCTGCGAGATCCTGCCGCCCAGGCGCTGCTCGCCACGACGGCCGTGGGCGAGGTCTGGGGCGTCGGCAGGGCCTACGTCGAGCGCCTGGCGCTGCACGGCGTCACGACGGCCGCCGAGCTGGCTGCGCTCGATCCCAGCCTCGTGCGCGAGCTGCTGACCGTCGTCGGCCTGCGCACCGTCATGGAGCTGCGCGGCCAATCCTGCGTCGAGCTCGAGCTGGCCCCGCCGGCCAAGAAGGCGACGGCGGTCACCCGGTCCTTCGGCCGGCCGGTGACGACGCTGGACGGGATGCGCGAGGCGGTCGCCTTCTACGCCACCCGCGCCGGCGAGAAGCTGCGCGGCGCCGGGCAGACCGCCGGCCACATGACCGTCTTCATGCATACGAACCGCTTCAACGACGACCCCAGGCGCAGCGCCTCGGCCACCATGCGCATGATCGACCCGACCAACGACACCCGGGAGCTGGTTGCGCACGCCGTGCGCATCGCCGAGAGCATCTGGCGGGACGGCTTCCGCTACTCCAAGGCGGGGATCATCTTGAACGACCTGGCGGCGGAGGGGGCGGCTCAGGCGAGCCTGTTCGCCGTGCCGACCCGGCTGCGTGACCCCCGGCTCATGGCCGCCATGGACGGCCTCAACCAGCGGATGGGGCGGGGGACGGTCTTCCCCGCGGCCGCCGGTGTCGGCCGGGCCTGGCGCCTGCGGGCGGAGCACCATACGCCCCGGTACACGACGCGCTGGTCTGACCTGCCGTCCGCGCGAGCGTAAGCCCAAAAAGAAAGCCCCGCCGGTGGGCGGGGCTGTTCGTATTGAATGTCGTGTGGCCTTTAGGCTGCCAGCTTCTCGTCAGTCTCATCTTCCTGGCGCGATCCGTGATCCGCGATGCAGGAAAGGCCCTTGTAATCGGCGCCGAGCGCTTCGACCGAGAGCCTGCAGATTTCAAGCACTGCGAGCTCAATTCCCTCGTTCATTTTCTATCTCCTCTTGCCATGGCCGCCCTTATCGATGTGCAGCCAACTTCCCCTCACAGAGGCAGTGAACTTCATATCAGGCAGATTTGAGGCGAACAATGCAAAGTTACGCCCAAAGGCATGGTCGGCTGGACTGTTCAAGAACATCTTAACGACTGGCGAATTGTGACGTTCCGCAAGATGTAGTGCGCCGTTGATGAAGGCGGCCTGGATCTCAGCGATCCGATAGGGCTCTTCAACGAACTGATATCTAGGGGCGACTCGGGCCCAGACCAAGCGAATTTCCCCGTTTTTAGTCCCCGGGAACTTAAAATTAACGTGAACCAAGCCCTCGTAAGGCGGGGCCGCAACGCCATTTCGTTCCCCGGAAACGAGATAGACCCCATATTTGGGATCAAGCCCGTCTTCCTTACAAATCTTCTCGGCGTGGTCGAGGAAGGTGGTGGGGTATTCGGAAGGGGTATGGTGCTCTTTGTACTGTTTTTCCCAGGCGGCCCGGACTTTGGCCCAGAGGCCGTTGGCGGCGGTTACCTGGAGGAGCTGTAGTTTCGAAGCCATCGTTTTCTCGGTTCCCTGTTGAGCGCGCGCTACATTACTGAGATTGCGGCGCTTTACCAGTCCGAGCGTTGTTCAAAATAGCCAGCGCCAGACCCCGACCAGGTTGGCCGCGGTGAAGCCGGCGAAGCGGAATGTAATTTCCGCTTCATGGCGATACGATCTCTAAGGAGTTGTCGGCCGGTCCTGAATGACGATGCCGATGTGCGGAAGGAAGTCGTTGCAGAGGCCCTTGAAGCAGCGACGGCACACGCCACTGCTACGGTTCTTCACCACCACCCGCGTCAGGGTGGTGGTGCGATCCTTGTCGCAGTTCGTCAGTCCATTCTCACCGAAGTAAGAATGGACCGTCTTGCTGCCCTTCACTCGGCATAGTCGGTAGGTCACGCGGCGGCCTTCATCTGCTGGTCGAACAGGTAGTCTAGGACGACCTGCTGATGCTTGTCATCCAGCACCTGCCATTCGGCTCCTTCAGCAACTAGACCACTGTTTGGGCCGGAAGCAAGCTTAGGGCGCACGGGGGCAATAACTGGCCGTCGGCGCCGTGGCCCTAAATTAGCCACCGCCAAATCCCAACCCCGTTCGCCGCACAGAAGGCGAGATTGAGCAGCAGCAGGGGGCGGTTGCGCATGAGCGCGGCCGCCGTCGCCCAGGTCGTCGAGTTGATCAGGAAGAGCAGGAAGCCCCAGCCCGAGGCGGGGACATTGGCGGCGACGAGGAATGCGCCGGCGACGCCCGCGGCCGTGCCGGCCCATTGAAGCGGTCGGATCACAGCGTTTTTTTATAGACGACGTTGTGCGACGCGCACTTCGGACATTCCGGATTCAGCGATTTGAGCAGACCGGCCATTTCTTCCTGCGTCGGAAATCTGTCAAACCCAACATGGCCGCCGTTAAATCCCTCCAGGCTGTAGCTTTCCCAGCACTTGCTGAAAGGCTGGTCGTTTTCAGCGCATACGACGCTGCCTTCGTGGCCGCATTCGCACACGAGTGTATCCCTGGTCCGCATCGTCATGGATTTCCCCCCGGGTGTGTTCGTCGGCGCCGAGTTAGCGGTGCGCTTTCAGAAGCATAGTCGCTACGGAAGCTGTTTGAAAATCCCCCGGCAGGACCGTGGCATGAAGGGCGCAAAACTTCGCTGCTTGGGTTCCCGCATGTCACACCCACGTCGTTAGCCGGATCAACGGAGCGGGGGTAACTGAACGAAGCCCTCCTCCGCTACCATCCCCATTCCCAAATCTTCTCGATCAAAGCCGCTGCACATCGTCAGCGCCTGCACATGCGTGGCGTTGGATCGCGCCTGCATTTCCATCGCCGTGCGATGCCTCTCTCGCTCATGAAAATCCCTGCTCCGGCGCTCGCCGAGATTCCGGTCTGCGCGGCGCATTGCCTGTCTGCAGGCGAGATAGTGATCAGCCTGATCAGCGTTTTTTCTTTATAGCTTTTCGATTTTTTAATATGCGTTGGTCTACGTAAAAAGAGATATGCATGGCTCGATGGTGACTGCAATTATAAATACTCAATAAGAGCATTAAATAAACATATCAAAATGAATTGCGAATGCCCGTCGCTACCCCCTCACAAGCGCCGCTCCTGGGCGACAGCCATGTCTGTCGCAGGGTTCAGGCGCCTGTCGCCTCGTAAAGGACTAGGCCCGCGTTGCGTATCTTCGGAGGTTTTACGATGACCAAAAAACCGACCCAACATTCTCCGCGCGAGCGGCAGGCCTCGAAGCTCGTCATTCGGCTCGGCGCGGGCGACTCGGCTTTTCATGGCGGCGCGCGGCGCGAGGGCATCGCCGCCCGCTACCGCCGGTTCCTGTTCCTGACGACGGCGATCGTCGCGCTGGCCTTCGCGGCCGACGCCATGCGGCCGGCGCGCGCGCAGTCGATATCGGGCACCGGCGACATCAGCACGACGCCTATCATCTCGCCGATCTGGAACGTCGGCCACGACATCGCCATCGGTGACACGACCCATGGCGAGCTGAGCATCCTGGGCGGCGGCCAGATGACCAGCACAAGGAGCGTCATTGGCTACAATGGCGGCTCTTCCGGCCTGGTCACGATTTCAGGCAGCGGCAGCAGCTGGACCGCTTCCAACAATTTCTCTGTCGGCTTGTCCGGCGATGGCACGCTCAAGGTCGAGGATGGCGGCCTGCTGAACGCCGCCACTGTCAATCTCTGGGTTGGCGAGAACAGCTCAAGCTCAGGCACGATGAACGTCACGAGTGGCGGCCTTGTCAGCAACATGGAAGCCGTTATCGGCAATGTTGGCAGCACGGGCGACGTCACCGTTTCGGACTTTGGCTCGGCCTGGAACAATTCCAGCGGGCTTTTTGTCGGTGTGGACGGCGGCACGGGCACGATCCGGATCGAGGACGGCGGCGTGCTGCGCAGCGACCGCAGCACCCTTGGCACGGGAGCCGGGGGCGATGCCACGGTCACGGTTTCGGGCAGCGACGGCAGCGGCCATGTCTCGACCTGGATCAATAACAGCACCTTGCAGTTGGGTAACAACACCTCTTCCGGCACGCTGAACATCGAGGACGGCGGCAAGGTGACGACCGATTCAGCGCAGGTCGGCCAGAGTTTCGGCGGCACGGGCATGCTCAACGTCACAGGCAACGACGGCGACGGCAACCGCTCGACCCTTGGCGTTTCCGGTAACCTGACTGTCGGCCAGGGTGGCTCGGGCACTATGAACGTTACCGATGGCGGCCGGGTGACCAGCGCAGCCGGCTTCCTCGGCTACGATACCGGCAGTGACGGTACGGCCACCGTTTCGGGCACCGACAGCGATGGCAATGCCTCGATCTGGGCGATCACCGGCGACCTCACCGTCGGCAACGACGGCACGGGCGCGCTCCACATCGAGAATGGCGGCGCGGTGACCGGTGGGAATGCCTACATCGCTGGCGCGAGCGGCCTCACCAGCACGGTCAACGTCTCCGGCGGCGACGGCAACGGCCATTTCTCGAGCTGGAACGTCACGGGCCTTTTGGTCGGCAATGATGGCACGGGCACGCTCCTCGTCGAGGACGGCGCGGCGGTGACCAGCGTCGAAACCTATGTCGGCGTCGATGCCGGCAGCGATGGCACGATCACCGTCTCGGGCAGCGACGGCAGCGGCCATGTCTCGAGCTGGACCAACAGCGGCGATGTTTACGTGGGCTATGAAGGCGCCGGCACGCTGGACGTTCAGAACGGCGGCAAGGTGACGACCGCTGGCTTCGCCTATCTCGGCCGCAATCCCGGCGGCACGGGCACGGTCACTGTCACAGGCGACGACGGCAACGGCAACGTCTCCACCTGGAACGTCACCAACACGCTGATGGTCGGCTATGCCGGGGACGCCACGCTGACCATCGACCATGGCGGCATCGTGCGCGCCAACGACGTTTGGGTCGCCTTGAACAGCCCGGTCGCCGGCACGATCAATCTCAATGGCGATGCCGTCAACGGCCGCGGCGTTCTAGAAGCGGGCATGGTGTTCAACACCGGCAGCAGCACCGCATTCCTCAACCTCAACGGCGGCATCCTGCGGGCGACGCGCAGCCAACCCGGATTCCTGCAGGGGTTCGACGCGCTGACGGTGGGCGCCGAAGGCGCCTGGTTCGACACGAACGGCTTCGACATCAGCGTCGACAGCGATTTTTCCGGCTCGTCGAGCTTCAACAAGCTGGGCCTCGGCACGCTGACCTTGACGGGCGACAGCTCGGGCTTCACGGGCACGACGGAGATCCAGGCCGGAACGTTGCAGTTGCAAGGCGCGGTGCTGGGCGGCCCGGCCAACGTATTCGCGGGCGCGCGGCTGACGGGCTCGGGTCAGGTCGGAGACACCGACAACGGCGGCACGGTCGCGCCCGGCGGCTTCTTCAGCCTCGGCACTCTGACCGTCGCCGGCAACTACACAGGCTCGGGCGGCGGCCTGGACATCAAGACGCAGCTGGGAGACGACAGCTCGCCGACGGATCGCCTTGTCGTGACGGGCGCCACGTCCGGCATCACGCCGGTCACGGTCACGAACTTCTCGGGCGCAGGCGCGCAGACGCACAACGGCATTCAGGTCGTGGAGGTGGACGGGGCGTCGGCCGGCCAGTTCAGGCTGGCCAATGGCAGCTTCAACATCGGCGGCCAGCCTGCCGTGGTCGGCGGCGCGTTCGGCTATGTGCTGAAGCAGAATCCGGCCGACGGCGGCTGGTACCTGCATTCGTCGCTGCTGGCGACCGGCGTGGGCGGCGGTGCTGGTCCCGGTTCCGGTCCGGCGCCTTCTTCTCCGGACGCGCCGATCTATCAGCCGGGCGTGCCGCTTTACGAGGCCTATGCCCGCAGCTTGCTGTCGCTGAACGAGTTGAGCTCGCTGCGCCAGCGGGTGGGAAACCGCGAATGGGCGGCGTCCGCCGGCCCCAAGGGCGAGGGCGCGTGGGTGCGGATGGAAGGCCGGCAGGACCATCTGGAGGGCGAAGTCTCCACCAGCGGATTGCAGCAGGACATTCAGCGCTGGAAGACGCAGTTCGGCGGCGACCGCATCCTGCAGCGCTCGCCCGACGGCGAACGCCTGGTGGCCGGCGTGAACGTGGAGCTCGGGACGGCGACGACGGACGTGACCTCGTTCTACGGCGACGGCAACATCGATACCCAGAGCTACGGCGTGGGCGCGACCTTGACCTGGTACGAGAGCAGCGGCGTCTATGTCGACGCGCAGGCGCGGGCGAACTGGTTCTTCAGCGACCTGACGTCGGCGGTGACCGGCCGGCAGGCCGACGGGGCGAGCGGCTACGGCTATGGCGCGAGCCTCGAGGCCGGCCGCAGCTTGCAGCTCGGCAGCGGCTTCGCCTTCACGCCGCAGGCGCAGGTGAGCTACGTCGGCACCGACTTCTACGGCTTCGACGACGCGTTCGGCGCCCGTGTCGCTTCCAACCGGGACGAGAGCCTGCAGGGCCGCCTGGGCCTGTCGCTGGATCATATGGCGTCCTGGGAAACCGCCGCGGGCCGCACCAGCAAGGCCACGGTCTACGGCCTGATCGACCTGCGGCAGGAGTTTCTCGACGGCGCGCGCGTGCTGGTGTCCGATACGGCGTTCGACAACCGCCTGGAGCAGACCTGGGGCGGCGTGGGCGTCGGCGGCGACTTCAGCTGGAACGACGGCCAGTACGCGCTCTACGGCGAGGTCCGGACCGACACGGGGCTTGATGAAGTCGGCCAGAGCTATACGGTGCAGGGCACGGCGGGATTCCGGATGGCGCTTTAGCCGGCGCGGTCACTTCAATTCGCATGCAGGCATGAGCAAGCATAAAGTCGAAAGCCCCTGCGTCGACGTCTGCAAGATGGACAAGTCGAGCGGGCTCTGTCGCGGCTGCCTGCGCACGATCTCCGAAATCGCGACGTGGAAGGACCTGTCGCGGAAAAGGCAGGAGGCCTTGCTTGCGGAATTGGCCGACCGCCGCGCGCGCCTGAACGCGGAAGCCTTCCCTGAACCTTGTCCCTGAGCGGCGGCAAGGATCCTCAACGAAGAGGACCGCTCAACGAATAGTGATCCGGGCGAGCGGCGAACCGTCGGTTTCCAAGCCTGCCGTCCCTTTCGCCCGTTGGCCTTTTACGCCACACTCCGCCTCTCATCGGAGGTCGGCTGTGCGCAGGTTTCTCTTTCCGCTCGTCTCATTGCTGGTCTACGGGCTCGCCGCAGCGGCGCAGGCGGCGCCCGTGCCGCTGGCCGTCGAAGAGACGTTCTTCAGCGTCGACATTCAGGGCAAGCCCTATCGCCTGCAGGCGCGCGTCGCCAAGGAGCCGGGCCGCACGGGCCGCCTGCCGGTGGCGTTGATCACGCATGGGCAGAACCTGGAGCCGGCGGCGCTCGCCAACCTCGACAAGACCGGCTACGCGACGCTCGTGCGCGAGTTCGCGCGGCGCGGCTGGCTGGCGGTGATGGTCGTGCGCCGCGGCTTCGGCAAGTCGCAGGGGCCGACGCCCTACGCCCTGCGCGGCTGCCGCAACGGCGACTATGCCGACGTCCTCGACGAGCAGACCGACGACATCTCGGCGGCGTTCTCCGCCATTGCGCGCCGGCAGGACGCGGACATGACGCGCGTGGTGGGAATCGGCGCGTCGGTCGGCGGCGCCGTGATGCTCAATCTCGCGGCGCGCGCGCCGGCGGGGCTGCAGGCTGTCATCAACATCTCCGGCGGCGTCACCAGCCGCCCGGCGGACGGCTCGAACCGGCCGACGAGCTGCCAGCCCAAGGACCTGCCGCCGGTCTTCGCCGCCTACGGCAAGCGCAGCCGCATTCCCACCCTGTGGCTCTATGCCGAGAACGACTCGCTGTTTCCCGCCGACTACGTGCGCGGCATGCACGACGCCTATGTGGCGGGCGGCGGCGTCAGCGAATTCCACATGTTCGCGCCGCTCAAGGTCGACGGCCACGACCTCTACGTCGCCCCGGAGGGCATCCAGCAGTGGCTGCCCGTGGCCGACGACTTCCTGCGCGCCCGCAAATGGCCGTCCTTCGACCCGGCCCCGCTCGACGCCGCCCTGAAGGCGGCCCTGCCGGTCCCGGCGGCGAACTATTTCTCCAAGCTTTACAATGCCCGCCCGACGGAAAAGGCCCTGTCGCTGGCGCCCTCCGGCAAGCAGGGGTTCATCTCCTACGGCCGGCCGACGCTCGAACAGGCCGCCAAGGACAGCCTCGAAGGCTGCAACAAGCAGGGGCCGCGGCCCTGCCGGGTGGTCTTGCAGAACTTCGACGTCATTCCGGCGCCATAAGTTTCGGCAGCTTGGCGCCTGGAAAGCCAGCGCTTTCCGTTCTAGCTGCAATCTCTCAAATGAAATTGCGAGTAGGTCGCAATAGGCCTACTCCAAGACCCTGTCGGCGGCGGTTCTGCGGCCGGCTTTGCGACATTTAGCGCGCGATCGCCTGGATCGCCGGCTGAACAGCCGGATCCGGCCATTTCGCGACGCCAGGGGCTGTTAGGAGTGAGCGTGATGGACGGTACGGTGGTGGACATTATCCCGCAGGATCATTCGATGCTGGGCCTGTTTCTGCAGGCCGACATCATCGTCAAGCTGGTCATCCTCCTGCTGGTCGTCGCGTCGGTCATCTGCTGGACGGTGATCCTCGACAAGGCGCTGCGCTACACGCGGGCGCGCCGGGCGGCCAATGCCTTCGCCAAGTCGCTGCAGGGCGACGGCGTCATCCTCGGCGGCTCCGACGGCGACGGCATCATCGCCGACATCCTGGCCGCCGGCACGCGCGCCTGGCGCGACGAGGACGCGACCGAAAGCCGCGCCGAGCGCCGTACGCGCATCGAGCGCGCGATGCGCGCCGCCATGATCGACGAGCTCAAGCGCCTCGAAGGCGGCCTCTCGTGGCTCGCCACCGTCGGCTCCACGGCGCCCTTCATTGGCCTGTTCGGCACCGTGTGGGGCATCATGAACAGCTTCACCGCCATCGCGGCGAGCAAGGACACCAGCCTCGCCGTCGTCGCGCCGGGCATCGCCGAGGCGCTGTTCGCCACCGCGATCGGCCTGGTCGCCGCCATTCCCGCGGTCATGGCCTACAACAAGCTCTCGGGCAGCCTGTCGGGCATCGCCCATCGCCTGAACATGTGCATCGGCGAGCTTGGCGACCGCATGGCGCGCGGCCGCGCCGGCTCCCATGCCGCCGGGCACGTTCCGCACGCCGCCCACACGGCTGCCGGCCTGCGCGAGGCGCACTGATGGCTGGAGGCCTGCAAGGCGGCTTGAGCTTCGACGAGACCGGCGACGGCTCGGGCGACGCGTTCGGTGGCTACCGGCCGATGGCCGACATCAACGTCACGCCGCTCGTCGACGTCATGCTCGTGCTGCTCATCATCTTCATGGTGGCAGCCCCCCTGATGGTCGTCGGCGTGCCGCTCGACCTGCCGAAGACGAACGCGGCCAAGGTCGAGAAGACCAACGAGCCGGTCGTCGTCAGCATCGACAAGGACGGCAACTTCTTCATCGGCGAGGAAGCGGTTTCCGACGCGGACCTGATCCCGCGCCTGCAGGACCTGCGCGAGGCGCAGAAGGACTCGCCGATCTACGTGCGCGGCGACAAGGCCATCGACTACGGCCAGGTGATGCAGCTGCTGGGCAAGATCGGCCAGGCCGGCTTCGCCAAGGTGTCGCTGATCGCCGAAGCCAATGCCGCGACCGGTGCGGGCGCGCCGACGATCACGCCGGCCGGTCCCCAGTCGGGCGCTTCGCAGTCAGGCGGTTCGCGCGACCACGGCCGTCGCGGTCATTTCGGCCCGCAGCCGGCCGCGCCCGGAGCGCGCTGAGCCATGTCCGGCTGGCGGCAGGCCGTAAGCCAGAACTGGGCGACGCCGACGTCGGTGCTGCTGCATGGCGTCGTCATCGTCGCGTTCCTGGTGCAGTTCTCCAAGCAGGCCGCGCCGCTGCAGGCGATGCCCGAAACGCCGTCGCTGGCCGTCGAGGTCATGCTGATGCCGCCGCCTCCGCCGCCGCCGGCGCCGGTTCCCGAAGTGGTCGACGAGCCGCCGCCGATGATCGAGACGGTCGCCAAGGAAGCCCCGGCCGCGCCGCCGCCACCGCCGCCCGAGATCAAGAAGAAGCCCGACGCGCCCAAGCCGGTCGTGCAGAAGAAGCCGCCGCCGGTGCCGGTCGAGCCGTCGCCGCAGCCGCCCGAGCCGTCGCTGCTCGACACGTCGTCCTTCAAGATCCAGGATCCGCTGGCGACGCAGGCGGCCATCGCCGCGCCGGTCGGCCGCGCCGGCCCGCCGCCGAGCTACTCGGCGCTGATCTCAGCCGCGCTCGAAAGCCACAAGGTCTATCCGCGCCTCGCGCAGGCGCGCCGCCAGCAGGGGCGCGTGAGCCTGCAGTTCGTCATCGACCGCCGGGGCAACGTGCTGAGCCACAAGATCGTCGGCAGCTCGGGCTACCAGCTGCTCGACAACGAAGTCGAGGCGCTGATCCAGCGCGTCTCGCCGCTGCCGCCGATGCCGCTCGAGATGACCGACGACACGAAGGAATTCACGGTGGCCATCGACTTCTACCAGCACTGAAGTCATGATCGGCCTCATTCCATAGAGATTCAGGAGACAGGGACATGATGGCCCGCCTTTCCACCCGTCGCGCCGGCGCAGCCGTCCGCCCGCTCTTCACCGGAGCCGCGATCGCCGCCGCCTTGATGGCGACGCCGGCCTTCGCGCAGACGAACGCCGAGAAGGCGGCCGTCATCGAGAACTACGCCAACATCGCCGAAGCGGCCTATGGCGACGCGGCCTCGACCGCGCGCGTCCTGCAGGGCGCCGTGACGGCCCTGATCGCCAAGCCGAGCGGCCAGACGCTGGATGCGGCGCGCAAGGCGTGGCGCGCGGCGCGCGTGCCCTACATGCAGACGGAAGCCTTCCGCTTCGGCAACCCGATCATCGACGACTGGGAAGGCAACGTGAATGCCTGGCCGCTGGACGAAGGCCTGATCGACTACGTCGATTCGTCCTACGGCACCGATTCGGACGAGAATCCGCTCTACACCGCGAACGTCATCGCCAACGGCAAGATCACGCAGGGCGGCAAGACGATCAACGCCGACCCGATCACCTGGCGCACGCTGCGCAACCTGGAAGAGGTCGGCGGCGTCGAGGCCAACGTCTCGACCGGCTATCACGCCATCGAATTCCTGCTCTGGGGCCAGGACCTGCACGGCACGGGGCCCGGCGCCGGCGAGCGTCCCGCGACCGACTACGCCAAGGGCGCTGCCTGCACCAACGGCCATTGCGACCGCCGCGCCGACTACCTGCGCGTCGCGACGCAGCTGCTGGTCGACGACCTGGCCTACATGACGAAGCAGTGGGCGGCGAGCGGCGCGGCCCGCACCAACCTCACCAAGGGCGAGCCCGACAAGGGCATCTCCGTCATGCTGACGGGCCTCGGCAGCCTGTCCTACGGCGAGCTGGCCGGCGAGCGCACCAAGCTCGGCCTGATGCTGCATGACCCGGAGGAGGAGCAGGACTGCTTCTCCGACAACACCTACAACTCGCACTACTACGACGTCGTCGGCATCCATAACGTCTGGGTCGGCAGCTACACGCGCGTCGACGGCAAGATCGTGAAGGGGCCGAGCCTCGAGAGCCTCGCGGCCAAGGCCGACGAAGCCGCTGCCAAGGACGTGACGGCGAAGATGGCGGTCACGATGGAGCGGGCGACGACGCTGAAGCAGCGCGGCGAGACCGTCGAGGCCTATGACCAGATGCTGGCCGAGAACAATCCGGAAGGAAACGCGGTGCTGCAGGGGCTGGTCGACGGCCTGACCGACCAGACGCACGCCATCGAGCGCGTCGTGGCGGCGCTCAAGCTCGGCTCCATCCAATTCGAGGGCTCGAAGAGCCTCGACAGCCCAGACGACGTGTTCGCGAAGTAAGAGGTGCCTATGAACCGCCTCGGAATGCGATCCGAGCGGAAGGGTTTCAAGCAAAGGGCGAGGGGCGCAGTCACGCTTCTCGCTCTTTGCGCTTCTGCCGCCGCGCCCGCCACCGCTGCGCCTGACGCAACCGCCGAGGATCCGCTCGACCGCCTGGCGCGCATCGTCGCGCCGGCGGCGAACTTCGCCAAGGCCGAGGCGTTCGAGGCCAACCAGGGCGGCGGCGCCACCGTGCGCGCGCCGGCGAACGCCAACAGCTTCTCGCATGCCTCCGGCAACATGAGCTTCGAGCGCGAGCTGCTGTTCAAGGTCGGCGACGGCATCTTCCGCAAGCTGTGGGCCTCGGCGCCGAGCTCCACCACCTCGTCGGACGGCCTGGGGCCTCTGTTCAATTCGCGCTCCTGCCAGGGCTGCCACCTGAAGGACGGCCGCGGCAGGCCGCCGGCGCCGGGCGAGGAGGCGGTGTCGCTGTTCCTGCGCCTGAGCGTGCCGCCGCGCACAGACGCCGAACGGCAGGCCTTGGCCAGCCACGAAGCCTCGGTCATTCCCGATCCGGTCTATGGCTCGCAGCTGCAGAACTTCGCCATCCAGGGCCACCGCCCCGAGGGCCGCATGGTCGTCACATATGCGGACCAGGCGGTGACGCTGTCCGGAGGCGAGGTGGCGCATCTGCGCAAGCCGAGCTATTCGGTGGCCGGCCTGGCCTACGGTCCCCTGTCGCCCGACGTCATGATGTCGCCGCGTGTCGCGCCGCCGATGATCGGCGTCGGCCTGCTGGAGGCCATCGACGAGGCGGACATCCTCGCCCAGGCCGATCCGGACGACGCCGACGGCGACGGCATCTCGGGCAAGGCCAACCTCGTATGGAGCGACGAGCTCAAGGCGCCGATGCTCGGCCGCTTTGGCTGGAAGGCGGGCGAGCCGACCGTGCGCCAGCAGGTGGCCCACGCCTTCCTCGGCGACATCGGCCTGTCGAGCGCGCTGTCGCCGACGCCGGGCGGCGAATGCACCGAGGCGGAGAAGGCCTGCCGCGACGCGCCGAACGGCAACGATCCGGAGGAGGGCGTCGAGGTCACCGGGCAGATGATGGACCTCGTGGTCTTCTACGCGCGGAACCTTGGCGTGCCGGCGCGCCGCAAGGTCGACGACCGCCAGGTGCTGGCCGGCAAAGCGCTGTTCTACGGTTCGGGCTGCACGGCTTGCCACAGGCCGAAATACGTCACCCGCGATCTGCCCGGCCAGCCGGAGCAGTCCGGGCAGCTGATCTGGCCCTATACGGACCTGCTGCTGCACGACATGGGCGAGGGGCTGGCCGACGGCCGGCCCGAAGCCGACGCAACGGGAAGTGAGTGGCGGACGCCGCCGCTTTGGGGTATCGGTTTGACCGAAGTCGTCAACGGCCATACGCGGTTTCTGCATGACGGCCGGGCGCGCAGCCTGCTCGAGGCGATCCTCTGGCACGGCGGCGAAGCCCAGGCGGCCAGGGATCGTGTCGTCAAGATGAGCAAGGCCGACCGCGCCGCGCTTCTCGCCTTCCTAAATTCGCTCTGAGGATTCTCTATGAGGTGTTCCATGGCGTCACGCATGCGCTTCTCGGCCGTTCTCCTCCTGCTCGCTCTCGCGCCGCTTTCGGCGAAGGCCGCAACCGAGGACGACTACCTCGCGCTCAACAAGTCGGTGATCTACGGGCATATCCTGCCGCGCATGGCGGCCTTCGCCGAAGCGGCGAAGGGGCTGACGCCGGCCGCCGAGAAGGCCTGCACGACGCGGCAGGCGTCGGACGTGAAGGCGCTGCAGGGCGCCTTCGTCACGGCGATGGACGGCTGGGAAGGCATGCAGCACGTCCGCTTCGGACCCATCGAGTTCTTCTCGCGCGGCTCGCGCATCTTCTTCTGGCCGGACCCGCGCAACAGCGTCGGCCGCCAGCTGGCCGACCTGCTCGCCAAGGGCACGCCGGAGACGATCACCGAAGCCTCCGTCGCCAAGGAGAGCGTGGCGGTGCAGGGCTTCCCGGCGCTCGAGCGGCTGCTCTACGACGAGGGCGCCGCGGCCAAGCTCGCGACCAAGACGGCAGAGGCCGACAAGGCCTGCGCCGCCGTGCGCGCCATCGCCGCCAACATCACCACCATGGCGAACGACATGAACAAGGAATGGGCCGAGGGCGACGACGCCTACGCGCTAGACCTGCTGAAGGCCGGTCCGGAACATGTGCGCTTCATGCGCCATCGCGAGGTGACGCTGGAGCTGTTCAAGTCGCTCTACAACGCGGTCGAGCTGGTCTCCGACCATAAGCTGGCGCAGCCGCTCGGCGCGTCGGTCAAGACGGCGAAGCCGAAGCTCGGCGAATCCTGGCGCAGCGCCCGTTCGCTCGCCAACATCCGCGCCAACCTGGCCGCCGCCCAGGGGCTCTATGCCGGCGAGAAAGGCGAGGCGGAGAGTCCGTCGGCTTTCCTGCGCGACATCGCCAACGAGGGCGAGCTGGACGCGCTGCTGACGCGCGCCTTCGCGCAGACGCTGGCGACGGCCCAGGGCATTTCCAGCACGCTGGAAGCCGGGGTTGCCGACGCCGAGGTCCGCCCGCAGCTCGACAAGCTGGCGCGCGAGGCCAAGGCGCTCAAGACCCTGCTGGCGCAACGCCTGGCGCCGGCCCTCGGCGTGCCGGTCGGCTTCAACGCGCTGGACGGCGACTAAGAGTAAGGAGCTTCGCGATGATGAACCGCCGCCACTTCCTGCAGGCCACCGCCGCCACCGCATTGGTCGGCGGGCTGCTGCCGCCGCTTCGTGCCCTCGCGCTGTCGTCTTCCTCGCTCTATCTCGGCGCGCGCGTCGACGCCAAGGGCAAGGGCTTCGTCTCCGCCTTCGACGACGAGGGACAGTCCTCCTTCGACCTGGCCTTGCCGGCGCGTGGCCATGGCTTCGCCCAGCGGCCCGGCAGGCCGGAGGAAATCGTCGCCTTCGGGCGCCGCCCCGGCCGCTTCATGGTCGTGGCCGATGTGCGCAGCGGCAAGCTCCTGCACACGGTCGAGGCCATCGAGAACCGCCGCTACTGCGGCCATGGCGCGTTCGATCCGGCCGGCCGGCTCCTGCACGTCACCGAGCTGGAATACGACACCGGCGACGGCGTGATCGGCGTCTACGACGCGGCGGACGGCTATGCGCGCGTCGGCGAGTTCCGCAGCGGCGGCCTCGATCCGCACGAGATCCGGCTGCTGCCGGACGGCGAGACGCTGGTCGTCGCCAACGGCGGCATCCTCACCGATCCGGATGCGCCCGGCATCAACCTCAACATCGACGAGATGGATTCGTCATTGGCCTACTTGCGCCTGCACGACGGCGCGCAGCTGGCGACCGCCAAGCTGCCGAACGAGCTGTTCCAGCTCAGCCTGCGCCATCTGGCGATCGCGCCGGACGGCATGGTCGCCGTGGTCATGCAGTACGAAGGGCCGTCGAGCGACCAGGTGCCGCTCGTGGCGCTCAACCGGCCGGGCGAGAAGCTGACGACGCTCGACCTGCCGCCGCGCGTGCTGAGCCGCCTGCGCAACTACTGCGGCAGCGCCGCCTTCGACGCGTCGGGCAAGGTGTTGGCGACGACGAGCCCGGTCGGCGGCGTGACGGTGCTGTGGGACACGGCGGCGGGCCATTGCCTCGGCTATGCCGAGATCGCCGATGGCTGCGGCCTGGCGCCTGCCAGCGAGGACGGGCGCTTCATCGTCACCAGCGGGCAGGGCGGCGGCTATCTGGTGACGTCGAGCGAGGCGGAAGTCTCCCGGCAGCCGATCGGCTCGAAATTCCTCGCCGACGGCCGCTGGGACAATCACATGCTTCGGCTCATCTGAGATTCACCTGAACCGAGGCGCATATGCTCCGGCTCGTTTGAGGCGCAGCATATGCGTGAGCGCGGCCTTACTCCGCCGGGGCGGCGTCCGTCGTGCGCATCTTGCTGCGCCGCTTGTGCAGCCACATGGCGATGCCGGTGATGGCGAAGACGACGGGCATGAAGCCCGACAGGAACACCAGGAACCTGAAGAGCCACCCGGCGCCGGCGCCGGCGTGGAGCGCGCGCTGCCAGGACATGATGGTCTCGCCGACGGTGTAGCGGCTGGGGTCGAGCAGTTCGACGACCTCTCCGCGCCACGGATCGACGAACACGGTGATCACCGGCACGCCCTGCGCGGTGCTGTGGGTGCCGTGCGTCATGCCGATTCGCACCGGCTGGTCGGGGCGCTGCGGCATGAAGACGCTGCGAACGATGGCGTCCGGCACGGTCTTCTTGGCGAGGTCCGTCGCGGCGTTGAGGCCGATGGGCGCGCCGCCCTCGACCGGCTTCACTTTGACCGTTGCCGCCATGCTGCGCAGCTCGCGGCCGGGGAAGAAGGTCTTGACCACGGCGCCGGTCGTCTGCGGGAAGCAGATGTAGACGCCGCTGAAGCTGACGACGATGAACACGAGAAGGCCCCAGATGCCGACGGCGCCGTGCAGCTGGCGGTGGAACATCAGCCCCTTGGCGCGGCGCTCGACGCCGAAGGCGGCGCGCCAGCGGCTCGGACGCGGCCACCAGATCACCAGGCCGCTCACGCCCAAGGCGAGCATGATGACGCCGAGCCAGCCCACATAGTCGCGGCCGTCGCGGGAAATGAGCATGTTGGCATGCAGGGAGTGGGTCCAGCGCAGCCAGGCCGGCGACGCGGCGGCATTGTTGGCGAGGACTTCCAGCGAGACGGGGTCGACGCGGACGGGCTGCTGGCCGCCGGGGCCGGGAGCGGCCCCGGGCCGCTGCAGGCGTACGACGGCGAGTTCGCCCGGCTTGGCCGGCAGCGAGAGCACGGTGACGCGGGTGCCGGGCGCTTTGGCCTGCGCGGCGGCGACGATGGCTTCCGGCGACTGCTGCTCGCCGACGGCGGCCACATGCGGCGCGGAATCCGAGAAGAGCGAGAGGATTTCCTGGTCGTAGACCAGGATGCTGCCCGTCGCGCCGAGGATGGCGGTCGGTATGCAGATGACGATGCCGATCCAGATGTGCGTGATGCGCAGGATTTCGCGGACGCGGGGGCTGATGTTGCTGAAAGCGGAAGGCTTGGAGGGCATCGTCGTGAACCTGCGACAGAAGATGGTGAATCTTTTACGGTGACGGACAAGAAACCCGTCGCGGAAAGCTCAGATCTCCGCCCATTGGCGAAGAAGGTTGTGATAGACGGCCGTCAGCTGCGTGATGCTGTGATGGTCGGGCACGTCCTTGGCGAGGCGCTGGATGGCCATGTCCATGTCGAAGAGCAGCGTGCGGCGCGCGTCGTCGCGGATCATGCTCTGCGACCAGAAGAAGGCGGCGATGCGCGAGCCGCGCGTGACCGGCTGCACGCGATGCAGGCTGGTGCCGGGATAGATGACCATGTGGCCGGCCGGCAGCTTCACCTGATGGGCGCCGTAGGTGTCGTCGACGACGAGCTCGCCGCCGTCGTATTCGTCGGGTTCGCTGAGGAACAGCGTGGAGGAGACGTCGGTGCGCAGAGCCTCGCCGTTCGGCATGTAGCGCACGGCATTGTCGGCGTGGTTGCCGAAGGCCTGGCCGCCGTCGTAGCGGTTGAAGAGGGGCGGGAAGATCTTGGAGGGCAGCACAGCCGACATGAACAGCGGATGCTGGCCGAGCGCGCGCACGATCGTCTTGCCGAGCTGCTGGGCCAGCGGCGACGATTCGGGGAGCTGCACGTTGTCTTTGGTCTTCGCCGACTGGTAGCCGGCGGTGACTTTGCCGTCGACCCATTGGGCCTCGGCCATCAGGCGGCGGAATTCCGCCACTTGGTCTTTCGTCAGGACATCGGGAATCTGCAGGAGCATTTGCCTAGTCTCGGTCAAGAAGTTGCGGGGCCATCTGGCGCCAGGATAGCGCCGAACGGCCCCGCATCGGTCTCTAGAACTTCACGTCGGCGGTGATCAGCGCCGTGCGGCCGGGGGCGATGATCGCCTTTTCCGACTGCGGGCCGTCGAAGTAGGTCGCATCCGTCAGGTTGAGGATGTTGAGACGCAGATCGACGGTTTCGGTGAGCTGGTAGGCCGCCATGGCGTCAAAGCGCCAGTAGTCCTCGACGTAACGCTCGTTCGTCGCGTTGCCGTAGCGCTTGCCGGTGTAGAGCGCGCCGCCGCCGACCATCCACTTCGGCGTGAACTGGTAGGTCGTCCACAGGCTGAAGTTGTTCGGCGCGACGCCCGGAACCTTGTTGCCGTCGTTCGCGGCGGCGGGGCCGTCGTCGACGATCTCGCTCTTGAGGTAGGTGTAGCCGCCGAAGACTTTCCAGTCCGGCGTGATGGTGCCCGACAGGCCGATTTCGAAGCCGTCGACGCGGGTTTCGCCTTCGAGCACGGTGTCGCCGAAGCTGTCGGTCACGCGCGCGTTGGTCTTGTCGGTGCGGAAGATCGCCGCCGTGGTGGAGAGGCGTTCGTTCAGGAAGTCCCACTTGGTGCCGACTTCGTAGCTCTTGTTCTTTTCAGGAGCCAGGTCGGCGGTGTCGACCGTCACGCTGCCGAATTCGGCCGACGGGTTGAACGACGTGCCGTAGGAAACGTAGATGCTGCCGTTCTTGGCCGGCTTGTAGACGATGCCGCCCTGGTAGCTGGTCAGCGTGTCTTCGCGGCCGAGGTCGACGGCCGGCGCGCCGGTGCGGACATTGGTGTCCAGCTTGTCGACGCGGATGCCGCCCGACACTTCCCACTGCTCGTTCAGCTTGATGGTGTCGAACGCGTAGAGGGCGATGGTGTCGGTCGTCGAGTTGGTGTTGTTGCCGTTGAAGGTGATGCTGTTAGTGAACGGCTGGTTGTAGTCCGGATCCGACAGGCTCGCGTTGGGCAGCGCGCCGAAGGTGCGGCCCTGGTTGTCGAAGTCTTCGCGGCTGAGCTCAAGGCCGGTGACCAGGGTGTGGTCGATGCCGGCGGTGGAGAACTTCGACGTCAGGTCGGTCTGGTTCGAGAGGATGTCGCTATTTTCGTCGCGGCTCTTCGTGCTGCGGAGAACCTGGCCCGGAGGAGCGCCGGTCAGGTTCGGCGAGGTCGCGATGTAGTTGTTCGACGTCGCGCCGTAGCGCGTCTGGTTGCGGATGCTGAACATGTCGTTGAACTGATGGTCCAGCTTGACGGTCGCGATGTCGGCCGCCGTTTCCTGCTTGTCGCGGCTCTTCAGGCCGTAGAAGTTGTTGCGGTCGACGGAGGCGGGGCGGCCGGTGGCCGGGTCGAACGGAATGCCGTAGTCGACGATGCCGTCGGTCTCCAGGTGGAAGTAGCTCAGCGTCAGCTGCGTCGTGCCGGCCATGCCGAAAGTGATGGAAGGCGCGATGCCGAAGCGGGACTGTTCGATGGCGTCGCGGCCGGCGACTTCGCCGTCCTGGCCCATCACGTTGAGGCGGAAGGCCGTGTTGTCGTCGAGCTTTTCGTTCCAGTCGACAGTGCCGCGCTTGGTCATGTCGGTGCCGAGCGTCAGCGAGCCGGTGTGGAAGGTCTCGGCCTGCGGCGCCTTGCTGACGAGGTTGATGCTGCCGCCGGTCGAGCCACGGCCGCCGACGGCGGAGCCCGGGCCCTTGGTGACTTCGACCTGCTCGTAGTTGAAGGCGTCGCGGATCGTCACGCCGGCGTCACGCGTGCCGTCGACGAAGGTGTCGCCGCGCGAATCGAAGCCGCGGATGAAGGTGCGGTCGCCGGCTGTCACGCCGCCTTCGCCAGCGCCCAGGCTGATGCCCGGCACCGTGCGCAGCACGTCCATGAGGGAGCTCGCGCCACGCTCTTCCATCAGTTCCTTCGGAATGATGGTGATGCTCTTCGGCGTGTCGAGCACCGGCTCGGTGTATTTCGGCGAGCTGAGAATGTCGCGCTTGTAGGTATCCTCGGGAGCGACGCTTTCGACATTCACGTTCGGCAGGGCGACGGGGGCGTCCTGCTGGACGGACTGCTGCGCCACCTGGCCGGCGTCTTCGGCGCGGCTCGAGGCCGAGCCGACGGCCGTCGCGATGCCAAAGGCGGTGAAGGCGATGACGCTGTGGGACACAAGGCCCAGGCGCCGATTCTGCTGGCGCAGGTTCTTGCGATGGTCTTCAGACATGGATTCCCTCCGGGGTACCAACGGGGTTGCGGAACTAGCGACCTGGCTGGCTACCTGGGCGACCGGAGGGGCCGGAATTCCCTGTTGCTGGCTTGGCAAAAAAATGTGCCGGGTTTTCCGGCGTCGTACGTCTTACTTGGTGAGGATGAGCTTGCCCTTGCTCGTCACGCGAAGCCGATACTCGGTCTCTTGAAGAGTGAGGATCATCTCGCGCTGACCGCCAAGAAGCTCATGCACGTCCACTCGCCGAGGCATCGCCTGGGCGAGAACGCTAGCTTCTTGCCTTTGGGAAATCGCTTTCGGCGACGCGTCGCCTTCGGCCCCATCCATCCACTTGTCCTCTAAGTCCTTGCCGCCCCACGCGCTTCACGCGCTGTGGCAAGGCTTTCAGTGACCGCGATGTAACATGGGGGATAGTTGTTGCAAATCATTATTAATTACTTAGCTGTCATGCCGGAATTATATATCCAGCAGGCCGGTTAAGTTCTGACGGTCAGGAACCGTTCAGTCGCGCCGGCGCAGGCTGAAATGCTGCATGGGCAGGGCCAGCAGGCCGCAGCCGGCGATCATCAGGCCCATGGGCCGGGCGGTGCCGTCGGCCAGGAGCCCGACCAGGGAGGCGGCGACGGCCCCGAGGGCGAACTGGGCGATGCCGAGGAAGGCCGAGGCTGCCCCGGCGATCCGTCCATGCATGGCCATGGCGGCGGCGGTCGTGTTGGGCGACACGAAGCCCAGGGCGGAGACGCTGACGAACAGCGGCACCAGGAAGCCGACGAAGCCGCCGATCCCTGTCACCGCGTTGACGCCGACCAGGATGGCGGCGATGGAGAAGCCGACGACGGAGCCGCGCAGGATGGCGCGGCTGGAATAGCGCTTCAGCAGGTGATGGTTGAGTTGCGAGGCGCCGATCAGGCCGACGGCGTTGAGGCCGAACAGCAGGCCGTAGCGCTCCGGCGGCACGCCGTGAAGCTCGATGAAGACGAAGGGCGAGCCGGAAATGTAGCTGAACAGGCTGCCCATCACGCAGCCGCCGGTCATGACGAAGCCGATGAAACGGACGTCGCGCAGCAGGAACCAGTAGTTGCACAGGGCGACTTTGACGCCGCCGGGCACGCGCCGCTCCGCCGGCAGGCTTTCGCGCAGGGTGC
>DASYCO010000078.1:0-83016 GCA_036500145.1 Alphaproteobacteria bacterium
GCGTTGATGGTGATCGCCGAGATGCCGTCGACCGCGGCGACGTCGGCCAGGTGGCGGCGGAAGGACGCCTCGTCGATCGAGTAGTCCTCGTTGAAGGGCAGGATGCAGGCCGGAATCACGCCTGTCGGGGAAAAGCTGGGCATCTTTCGCTCCTTTCCGTCTGTCTCTGAAATTTCCTAGAACGTCATCTCTTGGCCGTAGCCGCGCTTCTTCGCTTCCTCATAGGCGGCGCTGACAAGCGCGATGTCGCCGAAGCCACCCTGGGATTCGTGAAAGGCCGTGATGTCGCGGTCCGCCTTGCGGCCGGGGGCGCGGCCCTGAGTGACGGCGCCGAGCTCGGACACGTCCTCCCACTTGAGCTTGCCGGCCTGCACGAGATCGACGAGCGGGAAGGGCGGCGTGCGCACGAAGTAGTTGTCCTCGTTGTCGACGCTGGTGACGATGATGCGGTCGGCCTTGAGGTAGACGTCCTCGTGCATTTCCGAAATCGGCCCCATGCTCGCCACATGCATGCCGGGTTCGAGCCAATCGGCCGGAAACAGCGGCTTGCGGCTGCTCGTGGCCGTCAGGACGATGTCCATGCCGGCGACCGCCTTGCGGGCGTCGTCGACCGGCGTCACCGCAATGCCGAGCGTCTTCGCCGCCGATTCGCAGAACTTCTGGCGGCGTTCGGCGTCGCGGCTGAAGACGAAGACCTCGCGGATGTCCCGCACGGCCTTGACGCCTTCGAGGATCGGCAGGGATAGGTTGCCGGTGCCGGTGAGGCCGACGCGGCGCGCGTCGGCGCGCGCCAGATGCTTGGTCGAGACCGCCACGGTGGCGCCGACGCGCAAGGCGGCGAAGGGGTAGCCCATGATCGCCAGGAACTCGCCGTTCGTGTCGTAGAGCAGGCCGACGCCCGTGCGGTTGCCCGACGGCGGCGTCAGGCCCCAGCCGGGGCCGCTGCGCAGCCCCATGCGCTCGCTGTCGAGAAGCGCACCGGACACGACGCGGAGCGCGCCGTCGGCGACGTTGAGGTGGAAGGGCGCATGGGTGAAGGTGCGGCCCTTGCCATGCTCGGCGAAGGCCCGCTCGGTCAGCTCGATGGCCTTCGGCAGGTCGAGCAGGGGGGCGACTTCGTCGGCCCGCAGCAATAGGGTCATGTGAAATCTCGCGCGAAGCTGGGTGAAGCGATGGCCATCGGCTGGCGGCGCGGATTCGTGAATCCGCGCCGCCGCGACGGGATGCGTCGTCTCGTCGCCGGTCAGGCGGTGACGAGCAGCTTGATCTCGCGGTTGCCGAAGTTGCGGTAGCCGTCCTTCGTCACGACCAGCGAGGTGCCGCTGAGGACGGAGTCGCCGGTCTTGTCGTTGCAGATGGTCGGCGAGATGCTGAACACCATGCCGGAGCGGAGCGTGAAATTGCCGCTGCCGCCGAGCTTGTCGCCGTTCTTGGTGTCCGGGACCTTGAAGGCGGCGCCCGGAAATTCCGGCACGTCGATGCCGTAGAGATGGATCTGCGAGTGGTCGGACGTGTTGAAGCTCGTCTCGGCGCAGGCCACCTCATAGGCATCCACCAGCTCGCGGTGCGAGCTGCCGTCGCGCACATGCTTCAGCACGCGCTCGCGCACATGCTCGACTGCTTGATGCATCGCCACGTGCAGAGAGGTCGGGCAGCCGAAGGCGATCTGGTGGTCGCTGTGGCCGGCATAGCCGAGGTAACCGGCGTGCGACGTGAAGGTGCCGATGTCGTGCTCCTGGATGCGCCGGTTCAGGCACAGCTTGGAAACGATAGGATTCTGGCAGCCGACGGCGCCGAAGCAGAAGCTGAGCTCGCTGTCGAGGTCGCCCCCGGCCTCCCACATGGCGTTGAGGCCGATCTGCACGACCTCGCGCCCCAGCATTCCGGGCCGCCCCTTCTCATGGATGCGCTCGACGGCGTAGTCGAAGATCTGGTTCGCGCGATCCATCAGGGCGAGCTCTTCCTCGCTCTTGATGGTGCGGATGTTGACGAAGAGCTCGGACACGTCTTCGAGCTTGCAGTTGGGCAGCGCCTTGACGATCTGGTCGAAGTTGCGCTGGCTCAGGCCGCCGGCATAGCCGACGCGGCCGTTTTCGAGCTTGAGCTCCTTGAGCCGCGCGACGATGGCGTTGCCGTCGCGTCCCGAGCGGATGTCCGTAACCCAGTCCTGCGAGTCGAGCACGACGTCGACGGAGATGTCGGCCAGGGCGCGCCAGATCAGGATGTCGGTCAGCTTCGCGCCGTCTTCGGTCGGCAGGATGCCGAACAGCTCGCGGTGAATGCCGTTGGTGAGGTAGCGCAGATGCGTGCCGACGGCGACGACGGCGTCCAGGCCGCGCTCGCGGAGGCCGGCGCGGACTTCGGCATAGCGCCGGTCACGCTCCTTCAATGATAGCGGCGTGATCTGGCTGGATACGAAATTCATGGGGGCTCTCCCTATTTGGACGCTGCGTCTGGATTCACACTTATCGTTCTTGCGGGGCAGGGCCCCGGTTCCTGGGCGCGTCGATGTCGCCCGGATTATTTTGCAGGCGCGAAGAACATGCGGAATGCCGAAGCGCCTATCCGCAATTCTGCGCCGCACATCTAACAATGATTGCCGCGGGCTGTGAACCGGTCCAGGTGGAAAGATATTCTTTACCTGCCCGACGCCCTTGCGGGGCACGACATATTGATGCGCGGCGGTCAGCATTCCATGGATAGGCAGGCAAGACTATAATTCCCGGGAGCCAGGATTGTGCGGGCGCGCGCGAACGTGTTAACTCTCGAAATCAGGTCGATCCATGGCGCGAAATAACCAACCCGGACAAGACATTATTCGCATCGCTGTTCAGCTTCTCTTGCCGATCAGAACGGGTTGAAGGTTACGAACTGGGCCAGGACGGGTGAAAAACTTAAACGACATAATGATCTTCGTGCGCGTGGCCGACAGGAAGAGCATGGCGCAGGCAGCGAAGGAGCTTGGCCTCTCCGCTCCCTACGTTAGCAAACGAATTAAATTCCTGGAGGACGAGCTGCGCACGCAGCTGCTCATCCGCTCGACGCATTACCTGTCGCTGACCGATGTCGGCGAGAAGTACTACAAGCGCTGTTCCGACATCCTTTCCCAGCTCACGGTCGCCGATGAAGAAGTGGCGGACCTGACGACAGGGCTGCGCGGCAGCCTGCGGGTCTACTGCCCCCAAGGATTTGGCGAACATGTGCTGACGCCGATCGTCGCCGAATTTGGCCAGCTCTACCCGGAAATCATGGTGGACCTGCGCATCGCCGACCAGTCGACGAGCCCGATGGAGAAGGGCGTGGACCTGACCATCAGAACTGCCGAGCTGATCGATTCCAGCCTGGTCTGCACCGAGATCGGCACGCTCAAGTATCAGGTCTGCGCGTCGCCTGAATTCCTGAAGAAGGGCGTGCCGAAGTCGCCTGAAGACTTGGCGGACTTCAACTGCCTGATCCATACGGTGCAGACGGCGGCGCGCGAGTGGCCCTTCAGGGACGGCAAGAAGATTTCGACGATCATCGTCGACGGCAACCTGCATTCGAGCAGTGGCGTCGTGATCTATCGCGCATGCAAGCACGGCGCCGGCATTGCGCGGCTGCCGGAATATGACGCTACGCGCGGCGTGCGCGGCGGCTATCTCAAGGTGCTGTTCCCAGATCAGCTGACGTTCACGCGCACCTTGCGTGCATACTATCCGCGCACGCCGCATGTGCCGATCCGGCTCGAGACGTTCACGAATTTCCTGAAAGCGCGTATGAGAGGCATGGCTGTGGCCGGTTGGCCGTAACGCCGCGACTGCCGCCTAATAAGGGAAAAATCCCGATGGGCAGACGGCGACATAATAACAGGGAGGTTACTATGAACTGGAATCGCATGGGCCTGCAGATGGCCGTTCTTTCCTGCGCGGCGTTCGCGGCGACAGCCGGCTACGCCGCCGATCTGCCGAAATCCACCCAGAAGATGCTCGCGGACCTGAAGCTGACCGGCGATCCGGTCGTGGCCGACATCGACGAAGAGGTCCATTCGGGCGATGCGCTGGTCGCGGCCGCGAACAAGGAAGGCGGCTTCGACTACAGCAGCTCCTTCTCGGTGGAAATCTTCAACAAGATGACGGCGCCGTTCCGCGAGCGCTATCCGGGCGTCAAGATTCGCTATTCGAGCGGCGACCAGTTCGCGCGCAACGTGAAGCCGATCATCGCCTACAAGGAAGGCCGCATCCTGTACGACATCGTCGATGGCCTTGGCGTCAACCTGTCGGACTACATCGACGCCGGCGCGATCCAGAAGACCAACGACATTCCGACCACCAAGTACGTGCCCGACGACATCAAGGATCCGCAAGGCTATTGGCTGGCGCCGCGCGTCCAGTACTGGTGCATGACCTACAACACGAACAACGTGAAGAAGGCCGACCTTCCCAAGTCCTGGGAGGACATGCTGAGCGCGAAGGCCTTCTACAACGGCCGCATCGGCATGGTGAACCGGCCGAACAACCACATGATCATGCTGTGGGGCGCCATGGGGCCCGAATGGTCGGCGAACTACATGGAGAAGCTCTTCACCGTCGTGAAGCCGCAGTTCCGCAAGGAAGGCTCCGATGCCATCGTCGGGCTGACTGCGGTGGGCGAGATGGACATCTCCTTCCCGACGTCGAACTACCGCACCTTCGAATATGACGAGAAGGGCGCTCCGGTCGCCTGGCACTGTCCGACGCCGGTGCCGCTGTCCTTCTCGGCCCTCGTGCTGATGAACAAGAGCCCGAACACCAACGCGGCCAAGCTCTACATCAACTGGTACCTCAGCAAGGAAGGCCAGATCTCGCAGTACTACGCTGACAAGTCGCCGCCGGTGCACACGGAGCTGCAGGACCCGCGCTTCCTCGTCTATGCCGAGGAAGTGAAGGGCAAGCCGACCGCCGTACGCACGCCGGAGCTGCTGGAGAAGGACATGTCCAAGGTGTCCGACCTGTGGAGCGCGCAGTGGGACAAGGCGATGTCGGCGGGCAAGCGCTGACCGGCATGGAATGGCGGCGTGCGGGCTCGTTTGCAGTCCGCACGCCACCCGCCGCCCGATGACGAACAGGGCGAAGAAGGAACAGGGATCATGACGGCAATCGCGACGCATCCGCCCAAGCCGGCGCTCGGCAGGTTCAAGCTGGGCCAGATGAAGCTCGGCCCGACGCTCCTGCTGGTCCTCATGGCCCTGCTCGTGGGGCTGCCCCTCGTGTTCCTGGTGCTGGGCAGCTTCTCCACCGCCAAGCTGCCGTCGGACCTGTCCTGGGCGAACCTGGGCCTCGCCAACTACGCCAAGGTCTGGGGCAGCCGCTCGACCTACGACGTGATTTCGAACACCTTCATCTACGTGGTCGGCGCGACGGCCTTCGGCATCGTCATGGCGACCGCCCTGGCCTGGCTGACCGAGCGCACCAACATGCCCGGCAAGATATGGGTCTATGGCGGCGTCACCATGACGCTGGCGATCCCCGGCATGCTGCAGGCCATGGCCTGGGTGCTGCTGTTCTCGCCGCGCATCGGCTTCGTCAACGTCTTCTTCAAGAACCTGCTTGGCCTCGAGGCCATGCCCTTCAACATCTACACGTTGACGGGGCTGGTCGTCGTCGAAGGGCTGCGCCTCGTGCCGACGGCCTTCCTGATGCTGGTGCCGCTGCTGCGCTCCATGGATCCGGCGCTGGAGGAGGCGGCCGCCATGTCGGGTGCCAACCAGCGCTCGACGCTGCGCAAGGTCACCATGCGGCTGATGCTGCCCGGCCTGGTCGCCGTGGTGATCTACCAGGCGATCACGGCGCTAGAGGTGTTCGAGGTTCCTGGCATCCTCGGGCTGCCCGGCGGCATCTACGTCTTCTCGACGAAGATCTACTCCATTCTCTACACCCCGATGGGCACGCCGGAATATGGCCAGGCCAACGCCCTGGCCATCATCTACGTCTTCATCGCGGTCGCCGCCATCTGGCTCTATTCGCGGGTCATCCGGCGTTCGGAGCGCTTCACCATCGTCAGCGGCAAGGGCTATCGTCCGCGCTTGAACGATCTGGGGCACTGGCGATGGGCCGGCGTCCTCTTCGTCTTTCTCTTCATGCTGTTCGCGATCATCCTGCCGTTCCTGACATTGCTCTACGTGTCGTTCCTGCCGTTCCTCCAGGCGCCCAGCATCAAGGCGTTCAACGCCATGTCGCTGCGCAACTACACGACGATCTGGAACATGGAGCTGATCGGCACGGTCATGCGCAATACGGCGCTTCTGGTGGTGGTGACCTCCACGGCGACCGTCGTCTTCTCCTTCCTGGTCTCCATCATCGTCGTGCGCAGCAAGTTCTGGGGCCGCAAGCTGCTGGACCAGCTCGCCTTCCTGCCGCACGCGATTCCCGGCATGGTCATCGGCCTGGCCTTCTTCTGGATGTTCCTGCAGTTCGAGAAGGTGAACATCCCGATCCACGGCGGCATCCTGGCGATCTCCATCGTCTTCACGGTCGGCTTCATGGCCTATGGCACGCGTTCCATGAACGCTGCGATCCTGCAGATTCACAAAGACCTGGAGGAGGCGGCCCAGACCTCGGGCGCGCCGACCTGGCGCGTGATGTGGCGCATCTTCCTGCCGCTGCTCATGCCGACCGTCATTGGCGTCTGGATCTGGACGATGCTGCACGCCGTGCGCAACGCGGGCGTGCCGCTGATCCTCTACGAAGGCTCCGACCATCAGGTGCTGTCCGTCCTGATCTGGAACCTGTGGGACCAGGGCCAGATGGGCATGGTGGCGGCGATCGGCACGCTGATGATCGTCGGCCTGCTGCTGCTCACCTTCTGCCTGCGGTTCGTCCGCTTCGGGGCGCGGGCGTAGGTTCGGACAAACAGAAGAAATCAACAGGCGCATGAGGAAGACGACATGACCGATTCGAACCTGATTCCGACCTTCAGCCTGAAAGAGCGCGACAGCCGCTGGCATCGCGTGCGCCAGCGCATGGCGGCGGCGAAACTGGACTGCCTGATCGGCTTTCCGAACCAGGGGCGTTTCGAGCAGCTGCAGGCCAACACCCGCTACCTGACGCAGATCGGCGGCTATGCCACCGAGGTGGCGGTGGTCTTCCCGCTGGAGGCGGAGGTGACGACCTTCGTGCAGAGCGCCAACGACGTGGATTTCTGGAGCTTCGTCCAGAACTGGATTCCCGACGTGCGCAACGCCCGCCGGCTATGGAGCGACCCGATCATCAAGCGCCTGAAGGAGCTGAAGCTGCCGCCCCGTTCGCGCGTCGGCGTGATCGGCCTCACCGGCCTGATCCGGGCGCCGGAAGGCGTCGTGCCCTGGTTCATGTTCGAGAAGGTGAAGGAGGCCTTCCCGGACCTCGAGTTCGTCAGCGCGACCGAGGTCGTGCTGGAATCTCGCGCCGTGAAGTCGGCTGAGGAAATCGCCTTCATCGAGAAGGCCGAGGTGATCGCCGAGACGGCCGTCAACGAGATGTTCGCCATCGCGCGCGCCGGCGTGCCGGAGAACGTGCTCTATGCCGAGATGATGCGCTCGATGATCACCAACGGCGGCGAGCTGCCGACCATGATCTACTGGATTTCCGGCGAGCCCGAGCTGCGCCACCTGGTGCCGACGCCGCGCAAGCTGAAGGCCGGCGACATGATTTCGAACGAGATCGAGGCGAAATACGCGGGCTATATCGCCCAGATCAACGCGCCGGCCATCGTTGGCCCGGTGCCGGACCGGCTGCACCGCATCTACGAGACGGCGACCAAGCTGTTCGAGGACTTGTGCCCGCTCGTGCTGCCGGGCAAGAAGATGACCGATCTTGGCAAGGAATATGTGGAGATCGTGAAGGGGCTCGGCTTCAACCCGGCGCCCTGGCCGATGCATGGCCGCGGCCTCGGCGACGACCTGCCGGTGATGCAGAATCCGCTCGCCGAATCCGACATGGTGTTCGAGGAAGGCCACGTCCTCATCTTCAAGCCCGGGATGATTCCCCGCGACGGCGCGGCGGACGCGAACGAGCGCGTCGGCGACACGGTCGTCGTCACCAAGACGGGCGCCCGCCGGCTCGGCAAGCGCCCGCTCGCGATGACGGAAATTCCGCTGTAGGCCTATTCGACCTTCGGCCGCCGCCGCTCACTTCGCGTGGGCGGTGGCGAATTCCTTGGTCAGCTCGACGACGTTGTCGTTCACCGCGTCTTCGGTGAAGCCGCTGACATGCACGAACAGGATCGACGAGGTCCAGAAGGTGCCGGCGAAGGTGCCTTCGACCGTCTTCATCCGCTGGAAGACGGAATCGTCATTGGGCAGGACGCTCACCACCTTGCCCGGGACGTCGGCGCCGAGCCGCAGCGAGACGTAGATCGCGCATTGCTGGTCGAGCGGGCCGAAGTTCACCCCCCAGACGAAGAGGTAGGCCGACGTGATGGCGGCCCGGTCGCTCGCGAGCCCAGCCTGGGTCAGCCCCTGGGTGACGGTCGCGGCGTAGCGCTGCTTGTCGCGGATGCCGCAGTCGTCCGATTTCGGGCCGAATTCGACGGACACGTTGTTGAAGCGTTCGATGAACTTGGCGAGCGGCTCCTGTGCCTGGGCCGTCTGCGATGTCGTGAAGAGGGCAAGGGTCAAGAGCAGCGGCGCGAGGAACTTCAGCACGGCGGTCGGCTTCATGGCGATCTCCCGTTCCATGGGACCAAGGGCTCGCGCGGAGCATGCGCTGTCGCGTGGCGGCGACAAAGGCGATACGGCAGGGGCAGCGCGGCGGACCGTTGAAAATCGCCGTCTCTGGATGATCCACGCTGGATACGGACTGCGATTCGACCGGGCGCGTTGCGGGAAGGGCCCGTGGGATGAACCATCGCGGAACGGATTGGCCATGACGGGCTGATGCCGAGCTTTGGTCCATTCATAGGTGGGAAGATGCGCAAACTTCACGTAGCGGCAGCCTGCGCCCTGTTGCTGGCGACATCCGGGTTCTCGTCGTCATTGTCGGCGGCCGGCCTGATCGACCCCTTCGGTCGCGACGGCGTCAATCTGGACCCGCAGGAATGGACCATGATCAAGGGCGCGGTGGGCGAAGTCCTGCAAGCGCCGAAGGTCGGCGGCACCGCGTCCTGGGACAATCCGCCGACCGGCCGCGCCGGTCAGGCCAAGGTGTTGCGGATCTATCAGGCGAAGGGGCTGAACTGCGTGGAGGTCGAGCACGACTTCACCAAAGGCGCCGGCAACCGCTATGTGCTGCCTTTCTGCCAGGTGGCCGACGGCAGCTGGAAGGTCGCGTTCTAGCCTTCCGCTAGGCCGAGGGGCGGATGTCGGCGTCCGCGTGCTTCGTGCCCCGCAGGGTGTCGGACGGCGTTTCGCCGTAGGCCTTGGTGTAGGCGGCGGCGAAGCGGCCCGCATGGCCGAAGCCCCAGCGTTTCGCGACGGCGGCGACGGAAGTGCGCGCATCGAGCCGCTGCAGCTCTTCATGCGTGCGCGCAAGCCGCACGGAGCGCAGGAACTCCATGGGGGTGCAGCCATGGAAGCTGCGGAAGACCTCGCAGACGGTGCGCACGCTGACCTTGGCGTGCTCCGCCATGGCGGCAAGCGTCCAGTCCCGTTCCGGCACTTCGCGGATGGCGCTGATGACGGAACGCAGGTGACGCGGGATGGCGATGGGCTCGCGCGCGCTCAGCGCCACGCTGTAGTTGCTGCGATGGGTGTAGAGGAGCGTGTCGTACAGCACCTTTTCGATCTTGGCGGCGATCGATTTCGGCTGCAGCAGGACGCTGCTCGGCTGGTCGATCTCCCGGCTGAGCCAGTTCAGCAGCCGCCAGAAGCACTGCCCTTCGGTCGTAAGATCGAGCTTGGCGTCGAAGGCCAGCGAGCAGCGGATCGGCCGTTGCAGCAGGTGTGCGACGCGGCCTTCCAGCAACCGCCGCGGAAACTGGACGAGCAGGCTATGATATCCCGCCTCCACGTTTCGCTGATGGATGTTCCCGGGGGGATGGAAGAACGCTTCTCCGTCACGGATGAAATGGCTGCGGTCGGTCGTGCGGTGGGTCGCCGTGCCGCGCAGCGCGATGTCGATGAGGATGGCGGAATCCTCCACGCAGTATTTTAGGCTGGTCGGTGCGGAATATTCGGCGAGGACGAAGTGCATGCCGAGCAGTTTCGTGTGGCGCAGCCGCATCGAGGCCTGAGGGCTGCCGGACAATATCTGCAGGCCTTGGAACGAAAGGAGTTTCTGCAGCATCTTCCGGCCGCCCCGCAGGTCATGGCTGGCGGAGCCTTCGAGCGGCGCCGGCGCGTCGATCGGCGGACGATAGGCGAGATAGGCCTTTGCCGTGGAGAGGGGAGGTCCGCAATTCGGAGTCGCGAAGTCCATCGAACATTGGGTCGCCTTCACTTGACCCACGATCAGCCGAGACTGCTTGCCCATGGCACGCTCCCCTGTGTCTACGCTGTGCCGTCAGCTTAGGGAGGCCGTCCATCGCAACAAGTATCTACAGGTAAATAACAATCGCACGGCATGGGGCTGCGGTGCGCCTGCAGCGGAATGCGAACGACCCGTGACCGTGCGAGTCTTGTAGCAGATTGCTTCCGCCACCTTCCGGTCGCGTCGTGAACTTCTCGGAAGACTGCATCTGGTGGGTCGCGCCGACGGAAAGGCCTTTCCTATTCTTTTGGGTGAGGGGGGCTTCATGGTGAAGTCGTCGTTGGGAAGAATCTCTCCGGGCCTTGTTTCGCAAGGCCGAATCACGTGCCCGCTTTACCGTAACTAACGGCGCAGAGGAGCGCTGTCTGCATATGGACGCATTCTGCGTAAATCGTCTGTAGATTACTATTTCCTGAGGGAATAGGGTTTGCCGTCGTGCATTGAGCCGGGGAAGGGGAAGCAAAAGGGGGAGGCCTGCATGCCGGGTCTGATCAAGCTTCATGACGCCGGGGCTCAGCCGGAGACAATCGCCGCGGACATCTTCGAGCAAGAGAGCGCGGCGGCAATCGAAAACGAAGAACTCAAGACGCAGATTCGCGCAGCGACGCTGCGGATCATCAGCAGCGAGGAGTTCCTGCGCTCGGAACGCCTCCGACGATTTCTCCAATTCATCGTCGACGAACTGCTCGCCGGCCGCGGCCATCAGATCAAGGCCTATACGATTGCCCTCGCGGTCTGTGACCGCGACGACCAGTTCGATCCCGGCGTCGATCCGATCGTCCGCATCGAAGCGGGACGGCTGCGTCGCGCCCTGCAGCATTACTATCTGACGGACGGCAGCGGCGACCGGTTCCGGATCGACGTGCCGAAGGGCGGCTACCGGCCGGTGATTTCGGAACTCGTGCCGGCCGTCCCGTCCGTGGCGGACGAACCTCCGCCGCTTCCAACAGCCGCGGCGTCGCGGCTTTCGCGCGTGATGAAGTCGCAGATGGCGTGGCTTGTCGCCGGCCTGGCGGTCGTCGCCTTCGGCGCAGCCTCCGTCCTGCTCGGGCAGCGGTTCGACGAGCGGGAACTCGACGTTGCGGCCACTGCGTCAACGAAGGCCGTCGAGGCGGCGCCCCAGGCACCGACGGTGATCCTGCGGCCGTTGCGGCCTTTGAGCAGCGGTTCCGACCTGCAGTTCTTCGCGCTGGGCGTCACCGAAGACCTTGTGAGCTACCTGTCCCAGAACACGCGGCTGAACGTGCGCTATCAGCCGGAAACCCCGAGCGGCGGGGCGAAGGGAGAGGTGGCGAAGCCCGGCGACATCTCAATTTCCGGCAGCGTACGGCAAGCGGGAAATGCCATACGGATATTCATCTACCTAACGCAAGGCGCCGACGACAGGATGCTCGCCTCGCAGAACTTCGACCGCCTGCTGACGCCGGACAGCAACATCGACGTGCAGGACGACCTCGCGCGCGCCATCGTCAGCTACATCGAGTTCTCCGACGTCCTGAAGCAACGGTCCTACTGCGCCTCCTGCCGGAATCCGAATCCGGCGAACGGCGGCCAGCTTGCGCAGCATAAGGTAGTCGCCGGCGTCCATTGCGATATCCCCTCGTCCTTGGCCTGCTAGGTTCCGTCCAGGCGTCCTCCTGGCGCCGCGTCGCTTCGGCGAAAACGGAAATGAGGGGGTTGGGATGAAAGCGTCTATCTCCACGGTCTGCCTGTTTGTCCTCGCCACGGCCGTCACCGGCTGCGGCACGAGCACGCGCGTGCTGAACAGCAATCCGGAAAGCGTCTCGATCGTCTTCGACGGCGACGAATCGACCATGGCCGACGTGAACCGTCTCGCCACGGCGGAATGCCAGAAGGGAGCCCGCATGGCGGCGCTCCGCGACATCGCGCCGGTCAAGGACGGGCGCGTCGCGAACTACGACTGCAAGAAGCCCTAGGCAATGAAGCCGGAATGCGGGCGACGGAGCCGTTGCGCTCCGTCGGCTCGCCTTGCCGTGCGGCAGGCCGGCACCGGCGCGGAGAGAACGATGCCGGAATCGGCCTTGATGCGCCATATGCGTCCCGCGCTAGCGAGAATGCGGATCGGTGCCGCGGTGCCTTCAGGTAGATTCCTCCACATGAAAATGAGAACTGACGCAAGCGAGAACCTGCTGTTGCCATTGAGCGGCCGCTGAGCGTCGCCAAAGTCCGCATCACGTCTGCTTGCGTCGTTTCCAACGTCATCGAGGGACAACATGCGTGAGGCAGCTTCCATGCGCGAGAAGACCATTTGGCGAATTTCATGCGTCGGCCTCGTCGGCTTGGGGCTGGCGATGGCATCTCTGCAGGTGGCCGAGGCGGCCGAAGGCGGGCAGAGCCCCTACCTGAAGGGCTACCGCGACGGGCTGACCGGCCTGGTGCCGCCGCAGCCGGGCCTCTACCTGCGCAACGACCTAGTCTACTACGGCGGCGACATGGGCGGCACCGTGCTGAACGGCCGGGTGGAGGCGAACCTGGACGTGAAATCGCTCGCCGACGTCATCAGCCCCACCTACGTGACCAGCGCGAAAATCCTTGGCGGCACCTACGCCGTCAACTTGGCGGTGGCGCTGGTCTATGCCGACGTCACGGCGCGCGCGTCCGCCGGGCCGTTCTCGACCGAACGCAGCGACAGCGAATTCAACCTCGGCGACACGATCTTCACGCCGGCTATCCTCGGTTGGCATGACGGGAATTTTCATTGGAACCTCACCCTCAGCGTCTATGCGCCTACCGGCAAGTACGACACGGACGACTTGGCCAACGTAGGCAAGAACTACTGGTCGCTGATGCCGCAGATCGGCGCGACCTACTTCGACCCGGCCACGGGCTGGGACATTTCCGGCGCGCTGATCTACGTCAGCAACTTCGAGAACTCCGACACGGACTACGACACGGGCGACCTATTGCACCTCGACATGTCCGTGTCGAAGCACTTCGGCGCGTTCAGCGTCGGGGCCGTCGGCTACGCCATGCGCCAGATCACGGATGACAGCGGATCGGGGGCGGTGCTCGGTGGATTCCGCTCGCACGTTTACGGGCTGGGGCCCTCGTTCGGCTACACCTTCGAGGTGGACAAGAAGCCGATCATGCTGCTGGCCAAGTGGTACCACGAGTTCGACGCCGAAAACACGACGGAAGGCGACACGGTGACCTTCGCCGTCACCGTTCCCTTCTGACGCCGCGCCCCGTCGCTTTTTTTCCTGAACATGACCTACATGGAGGACACGATGGCCCAGGCACCGAAGAAGAAACCGTCCACGCCGAACATTCTCGTCATCTGGGGTGACGACATCGGCATCTCGAACCTGAGCTGCTATTCGCACGCGCTCATGGGCTACAGGACGCCGAACATCGACCGCATCGCCAAGGAAGGCATGATGTTCACGGATTCCTACGGCGAGCAGAGCTGCACCGCCGGGAGGTCGTCCTTCATCACCGGCCAGAGCGTCTTCCGCACCGGCCTGTCGAAGGTGGGCATCCCCGCCGCGCCGATCGGCATGAAGGAGAACATCGTGACGATCGCGGCCCTGCTGAAGACCAAGGGCTACGCCACCGGCCAGTTCGGCAAGAACCACCTTGGCGACCTGAACAAGCATTTGCCGACCAACCACGGCTTCGACGAGTTCTTCGGCAACCTCTACCACTTGAATGCCGAAGAGGAGCCGGAAATGGCCGATTACTATCCGGCCAAGGAATTTCCCAATATGCACGACTTGGTGGGGCCGCGCGGCGTGCTGCACTGCTGGGCGACCGACAAGGACGACGCGACGGACGAGAAGCGCTGGGGCCGCGTCGGCAAGCAGAAGGTCGAAGACACCGGACCGCTGACCAAGAAGCGCATGGAGACTTGCGACGACGAGTTCGTCGCGGCGGCGAAGGACTTCATCAAGCGCCAGAACGACGACGGTACGCCGTTCTTCGTCTGGCTGAATACGACGCACATGCACATGTTCACCCACACGAAGAAGGCAAGCCTCGGCCAGGCCGGCCGCTGGCAGTCGCCGTATCACGACACGATGATCGACCATGACAGGAACGTCGGCGAGATGCTCGACTACCTGGACGAGCTGGGCATCACGGAAGACACCTTCGTGATGTATTCCACCGACAATGGGCCGCACCGCAACAGTTGGCCCGATGGCGGCATGACGCCGTTCCGCAGCGAGAAGAACACCAACTGGGAAGGCGCGTTCCGCGTTCCGCTGATCGTCCGCTGGCCCGGCAAGATCGAGGCCGGCTCGGTCTCCAACGAAATCATCCAGCATCACGACTGGATGCCGACCTTCCTCGCCATGGCGGGCGAGCCGGACATCGTCGAGAAGGTCAAGAAGGGATACGACGCCATCGGCCGGACCTACAAGAACCACATCGACGGCGTCAACCTGGTGCCCTACCTCACCGGCAAGGAAAAGAACAGTCCGCGCAAGATGTTCGTCTACATCAGCGACGACGGCGACGTGCTGGCCATTCGCTACGACAACTGGAAGATCGTCTTCATGGAGCAGCGCTGCGTGGGCACGCTGCAGGTCTGGGCGGAGCCGTTCGTCCGCCTGCGCCTGCCCAAGATATTCAATCTGCGCACCGACCCCTACGAGTTCGCCGACATCACGTCGAACACCTATTACGACTGGTACCTGATGCACGCCTACATCCTGTACGGCGCCTACATCATCGCCGACAAGTTCGCGGCGACCTTCAAGGACTTTCCGCCGATCCAGTCGCCGAACAGCTTTACCATCGACGACGCCGTCGCGAAGATGGCAGAGGCCTCCGGTGGTGCAGGGCACTAAGCCATGCATCGACCCGTGCGGCGCAGGCAGCGCCGCACGGGATCTTTTCCACGCCCGGAATCGAAGAAGTCTTTGCTCTTGCCGATAGGGGAGAAAGACGATGACACAGGGCAGGTCGCGTCAGTTCACCGGCCTTACGCTTTCCAAGTCCGAAGAGCGCACGGTCAATGATGCCTATCTCTACCTTCTCGGGCGCATGCTCGTGATCCGGCAGGAGCATATGGATTTCAAGGAGCCCGGCGCGGCCTATAACGCGATCAAGTATAACCCGCTCGGCTCGGCCGACTTCGTGAACCCCAATTTCGACGTCGCCTACCTGGAGGCCTGGATCGGAGTGGATGAATATACGCCGGTCCTGCTGGACGTGCCGGACATCGAGAACCGCTATTACACCGTGCAGGTGCTCGACGAATGGGGCGAGGTGATCGTCAACATCAACGAACGCACCTTTCCTTCGCAGCCCTATGGAAAATTCATCTTCACGCGGCCGGGGGCGACGGAGAACATCCCCGGCGACGTCGTGCGTATCGGCTTGCATTCCAGCAAGGCGAAGATGCTGGCGCGCGTGGAGCTGAGGGGCGACCCAGAGGGCGCCGTCCACCTGCAGAGGCAGTTCAAGCTGACGGCGCTCGGCACGCCCGCCGTCCGGCCGCCGCCGGCCATTCCGGAGTTCGGCAACAAGGACCTCTTGGGCGTCGACATCTTCGACAGCGCCGACGCCATTTTCTCGAGCGCGCTCGACGTCTCGCCTGTCGCCGCGGAGATGCAGCAGAAGGTCCGGGTGATCGCGGCCTATGCGGCATCCGGCGCGCAAGGACGAGCCACCGTCGACAGGCTCCTGCACGAGAGGGTCGTGCCGGAATTCCAGGAATACGCCTTCACGAAGAGTGCGCCCTACCGCAACCACTGGGTCGGCGGCGCCAAGGCAGGCAACTATGGCTCTGACTACAGGCTGCGTACGGTCGTCAATTATGCGGGCATCTGGGCCAACACCATGGACGAGGTGCTCTATTTCGTCGCCACTAAAGATGCGAACGAGAAGGCGCTGACCGGCGACAACGCCTACATCATCCATTTTCCCGCCGATGAGCTGCCGGGCAACGTGGTCAACGGCTACTGGTCGGTGATCTTGGTCGGCGTGCCCGACTATCGCGTCGTGCCGAACGCGCTCAACCGCTTCAACCTGAATAGCCACTCTAAGCTGGCGTTCGAGGCGGACGGTTCCCTGAAGATCGCCATCGGGCCGCGTCCGCCTGCCGATGTTCCCGAATCGAACTGGCTGCCAGCGCCCGCCGGCAAGCCCTTCTCGCTGACCTTCCGCACCTATGTCCCGAAGGAACTGGTCAAGCGCGGCGAATGGTCGCCGCCTGCCGTGCAACGCGTAAGCTGACCCTTGCAGGAGGTCCGGATGATTCGCACGTTATGCCGCCACACGCTTCTTGCCGCGCTCTTCGCATTGGTCTGCGCCACCGCTTCGGCGCAGCCGACGCCGGACCCGCTGCCGTCCTGGAACGACGGCGCGGTCAAGTCGTCGATCACCGATTTCGTCGCCCGGGTGACCACGGTGGGCAATCCGGACTACGTGTCGACCTTGGAGCGCGTCGCGACATTCGACAACGACGGCACGCTCTGGGCGGAACAGCCGGTCTACTTCCAGGTCGCCTTCGTCCTCGACCGCGTCAAGGCGCTGGCGCCGCAGCATCCCGAATGGAAGGAGCGGCAGCCCTTCAAGGCGGTCCTCGATGGCGACATGAAGGCCTTGATGGCGTCCGGCGAGAAGGGCGCGATCGAGCTGATGGTGGCGACCCATACGGGCATGAACACCGACGACTTCGTCAAGATCGTGGGCGACTGGCTGACGGCGGCGCGCCACCCGAAATTTCAGCGCCCCTACACGGACCTGGTCTACCAGCCGATGCTGGAACTGCTCGCCTACCTGCGCGCGAACGGCTTCAAGACCTTCATTGTCTCGGGCGGCGGCGTCGAGTTCATGCGCGTCTTCGCGGAACGCGTCTACGGCATTCCGCCGGAGCAGGTGGTGGGCTCGTCGGGCGCCACGAAGTTCGAGATCGGCAAGGATGGCCAGCCGGCGCTGGTCAAGGAAGCGAAGGTCGAATTCGTTGACGACGGGCCCGGCAAGCCTTCCGGCATCAACCGCTTCATCGGCCGGCGGCCTATCTTCTCCTTCGGCAACTCGGACGGCGACCTGCAGATGCTGCAATGGACCAAAGCGGGCAGCGGGGCCCGGTTGGCCGGGCTTGTCCACCATACCGACGGCGAGCGCGAGTTCGCCTATGACCGCCAGTCGTCCATCGGCCGGCTCGACAAGGCGCTCGACGAGGCGACGAAGCAAGGCTGGACGGTCGTCGACATGAAGCGGGACTGGAAGGTCGTCTTCCCGTTCCAGAAGCAATGAAACCTGCCGGCCATTCTGGCGCGGCAACAAACAGGGAGGCGGCGATGCAAAGGTTCATTCTGGCGCTGGCGGCGTGCGTGGGGCTTCTGGCGCATGTTTCATCCCCGGTGCTGGCGCAAGGCGCGCCGGACGGAGACAAGCCGGGCATGGTGACGATGAATGCGACGGTCATCTCCGCCACGGTGGAAAACGTCGACAAGGCTCAGCGGATCGTCACCTTGCGCAGGCCCGACGGCAGCACGGTCGACTTCGTGGCTGACGAGCGCGTGCGCAACTTCGACCAGATCGCCAAGGGCGACAAGGTCCGGGCGGAAGTCTACGAAGAGACTGCGATCTTCGTGCGGCCGGCCACAGAGAAGCCGACGGGCCGGCAGGAAGGCAAGGTCCAGGTCGCGCCGAAGGGCGACAAGCCGGGCATGGTCGGCATCGACACGAGCGAGATGACCGCCCGCGTGGACGTCATCGACTACCAGAACCGGCTCGTGACCCTGACCGGCCCGCAGGGCAACCAGCGGACCATCAAGGTGAGCGACGACGTCAAGCGCTTCGACAACGTCAAGCTCGGCGACGAGGTCGTCGTCCGGCACACGAAAGCCCTGGCCGTCGGCATCGTGAAGGAATGACGGGGCGAGGAATGGCACGCGCGCCGAAAAGGGTTCCGGAATTGGCCTGCGCCTGCCGGTAGCGACCGACGGGATATGGTTCTCCCGCCCGGCGTCGGGCGCGCGGCGGTAGCCTGTTGGATGCGAATTTGCGGGGATCGCCCATGCGCAATCTGATGTCTCTGCCCTCGGCTGGCGTCTGTCTCCTCCTGGCCTGCGCGGCGTCCGTCGCGCAGGCCCAGACCCCCATCGCCTATCCCGCGCAGGGACAGAGCGTCGAGCAGCAGAGCAAGGACGGGAGCGAGTGTTCGGCCTGGGCCACGCAGAACACGGGGATGAACCCTTCCAATCCCATGTCGCAGTCGGCGCAGGTCTCCGCCGGCATGACCGGCCAGCGGCTGGCGGGCGCCGCACGGGGAGCGGCGGGCGGCGCCGCGATCGGGGCCATCGCGGACGACGATGCGGGCAAGGGCGCGGCCATCGGGGCGGTGGTCGGCACCATGGCGGGCGGGCGTCAGGCGCGGCGTGAGCGCGCCTATAGCCAGAACGTGGCGCAGATGCAGCAGGCGCAGGGCACGAACACCTATTACCGGGCTTATGCCGCTTGCATGCAAGGGCGCGGCTACTCGATTCAATGAGATCGGAGGCGGCCATGAACATTCGACGGATCACCGCGCTGGCGCTGGCGGTCTTCGTCTGCACGCCGGCTCTGGCTGCGGACTTCGACGGATCGAAGGCGCTGATCTGCGCACCCACCGAAGCGATGGATTGCGTCGCCGACGAGGATTGCACGCGCGGGTCGCCTGCGGCTATCGGCGCTCCGGCCTTCATCCGCCTCGACGTGACGAAGAAGACCATCGCCGGGCCCAAGCAGACGGCGAAGATTCTCTATGTCGACAAGACCGCGGACCGGCTCCTGCTGCAAGGCACCGAGTTCGGCTACGGCTGGACGATGGCTCTCGAGCAGGCCAGCGGCAAGCTCGTCACCACGCTCGTCGACGAGAACGGCGTCTTCGTCCTGTTCGGCGCTTGCACGCCTTTGTGACCGGAGCGAGCGGGAGAGGCGCATGATGGAATATCAGGATCTGGCGACGCGCTTCTGGGACGATCTCGTGTCTCGGCCGAGCGGGCCCATGGCGTTCCGCTTCGTGCTGCAGCCGGTCATGGCGGTCATCTTCGCCACGCGGGACGGCATCAAGGACGCCCGCACGGGGCGCTCGCCCTATTTCTGGACGATTCTGTCCAGTTCGGGCGAACGCGGCGGGCGGATTCGCGAAGGATTGAAGGCAGTGGGGCGGATCATCCTGCTGGGGCTGGCCATGGATGCCATCTATCAGTTCCGCGAGCTGGACGGATTCAGGCCGCTGGAAGCCGTGGTGGTGGCTCTCGTCCTGGGCTTCATTCCCTATCTGCTGATGCGCGGGCCGATCGCGCGCCTGGCGAAGCATTGGCTGGCGCGCAGGCATGCCGAATGACGGAAGGCTCGCTCAGCGGCGACGGCCTCGTGGGGATGCGCTCTCCGGGGATTGGCTATCGCAATGCGCCATCCCAAGCTCTGGCCATGACTGACGCGGACCCCGCGCTCGGCGACATGTTCGGCGGCGGACCCTTCGGAACCTTGGAGAAGCGCCTGGGCCTCGTTGCCCCGGACCGGCCGCGCGTCTATCGTCGGGCGCTGGCCGCCGTGGCCGTGAGCTGGCTACCGTTGCTGATCCTGTCGCTGATCGGAGGCACGCTGCTCGCAAGCCCGAAGGGCTTCGTCTGGGATTTTGCGGTTCATGCCCGCTATCTCGTCGCCGTGCCGCTGCTCGTCTTCGCGGAGAGGACGTGCATGCCGCGCCTGAGCGCCATTGCGCGTCATTTTCTCGACACCGGCCTGGTGCCGGAACGCGAGCGCAGCCGCTTCGTCGCGGCCGCGCTGTCGACCGCGCGCTGGCGCGACTCCGTCCGGGTCGAGATGGCGATCGCCATCCTCGCCTATGCCTTGACCGGGATTCTGATGACCTCGGTTCAGTTCGAATCTTCCCCCATATGGCAGCGCCATGTCGTCGGCGGCGTGGAAACCTTTACGCTGGCGGGATGGTGGCACTCGCTGGTCAGCACGCCGCTGCTGCTCGGGCTGCTGCTCTGGTGGTTCTGGCGGATGGTGCTGTGGAGCCGCTTCCTCTGGCTGGTGTCGCGGCTGGAGCTGCAGCTCATCCCGGCGCACCCGGACCACGCGGCGGGCCTGATGTTCGCCGGCTATTCCGTGCGGGCCTGCGGCATCCTCGGCTTCGCCTTGGGCGTCATCGTCGCCGGCACCATGGCGAACCAGGTCTTTCACGACGGGGCGACCCTGCTCAGCCTGCGCTATGTCCCCATCGGCCTCGTCGCCGTGAACATCGTCGCCTTCTGCGCGCCTCTGGCCTGCTTTTCGGTGAACCTGCTTCACGCTTGGCGCCGCGGCACCTTCGAATATGGCGCGCTGGCGGGCGGCCTCGGCCGCCAGTTCGAGCGCAAGTGGCTCAACCGGAAGGAGGGCATCGAGCCGGATGCCCTCGACGTGCAGCATTTCTCGGCGACGACCGACCTCTATTCGATCGTGTCCAACGTCTACGCGATGCATTTCGTCCCGTTGGACCTGAAATCGCTTCTGTACATGGCCGTGGCCACCCTGCTGCCGTTCCTGCCCGTGGTGATCCTGGCGACGTCGCTCGATGCCGTTCTCGAGGGGCTCGCCGGACTATTCTTCTGAATTGGAGATGCGCATGTTTGAAGACAAAGAGTTTCCCGAAGGCCGCTTCGAGGTCCGCGCGACGGCGGAGAGCCACTTCTCCTGGCTGCGTACGCGCCTCAGCGTCGAGCGGACGCTCATGTCCTGGGTGCGCACGGCGGTGGCCCTGATCGGCTTCGGATTCTCGATCTTCAAGCTGCTCGAGCAGGGCGACCGCAACACGACGGCGGCCTGGTATCTCGGGCTCGCGATGATCGGCGCAGGCACGGCGGCCATGATCATCGCGACCTGGCAGTATCACTGGGGCCTCGGCTATCTCTGGAGCCAGCAGTTCGCGCCGGTCGCCGGCATCCGCAAGGCGCCAGGACGCACGCCTCTGTTTGCCGTGGCCGTGCTGCTGGCCGTCGTTGGCGTGTTCGCTTTCATCGCCGTCCTGCTGAAGCTGCGGTGAGAGTCTGATTTTTCTTGAGGCGGCTGCTGTCCGGAGAGAGGGCTGGGGATGGGCAACTTGGAAACGACACAGGTTCCGGCGGATAGCGAAAGGCAGGCGCCTTTCGACGGCATGGTCTGGATTCCGGGCGGCACCTTCCGCATGGGATCCGATAGCCATTATCCGGAGGAGGCTCCGGCGCACGAGGTCAAGGTGGCGGGGTTCTGGATAGACCGCTTCACAGTCACCAACCGGCAGTTCGGCGAGTTCGTGAGCGCGACGAACTACGTCACCCTGGCGGAACGGCCGGCGGATGCCGCGATGTACCCGATGGCCAAGCCGGAGATGCTGCAGCCGTCCTCGGTGGTGTTCCGCAAGCCGCGCACCAAGGTCGATCTCGCCAACCACTACAATTGGTGGAGCTACGTCGCCGGCGCGGACTGGCGCCATCCGCGCGGCCCGCGCACCTCGCTGAAGGGGCTCGCCGACCATCCCGTCGTGCACGTGGCCTATGAGGATGTCGAGGCCTATGCCCGCTGGGCCGGAAAGGCCATCCCGACCGAGGCCGAATGGGAGTTCGCCGCGCGCGGCGGCCTCGAGGGCGCCGAGTTCGCCTGGGGCGCCGAGTTCACGCCGAACGGGAAGCACATGGCCAACACCTGGCAGGGCCTGTTCCCCTTGGTCAACCTACGGATCGACGGCCATGAATGGACGTCTCCGGTCGGCAGCTATCCGGCCAACGGCTACGGCCTCTGCGACATGGCGGGCAATGTCTGGGAGTGGACCTCGGACTGGTACCAGGACCATGGAAAGATCGAGTTCTCCTGCTGCACGCGCGAGAACCCGCGCGGCGGCGAGCGTGACGCCAGCTACGACCCGCGCCTGCCGGACATCCGGATACCGCGCAAGGTGATGAAGGGCGGTTCCCACCTCTGCGCCCCGAGCTACTGCCGGCGCTACAGGCCGGCGGCGCGCATGGCACAGCCCGTCGACACCTCCACCTGCCATGTCGGCTTCCGCTGCATCCTGCGCGGCAGCTAAGGGAAGGGCGCGATGGAAGAGCTGTTCCTGCGGATCACCGAACATGCGGCCCTGGGGATCGAGATCGTCGCGGTCGCCATGGTGGTGTACGGAGCCTTCGAAGCCTTCGCGCGGACATTGGCCCGCGTCTTCGGCGGCCCGTCGTCAGGCTGGCGGCAGGAGGTCTGGGTCGATTTCGGCATGTGGCTGCTGCTTGGCCTGCAGTTCGCCCTCGCCGCCGACATCGTGCGCAGCACGATCGCGCCGACTTGGGGCGACATCGGCCGGCTCGCCGCCATCGCCGTGATCCGGACGTTCCTGAACTATTTCCTGGAGAAGGACGTCATCGAAGTGCGCCGCCTGGACGCGGAGGCGGCGGAGAAGAAGAGGGATGACGTCGCTGCGAGGCATCCTTAGATGGACAGACAGGTGTTCGCCATGAAACGCACGGGTCTCTATTGGGGCGTGGTCTTCTGGGCCTTGTCCTGCGCCGGGCTGGCACAGGCGGCGAGCGATCCAGCTCCTCTCACCGACGCGGAAGAGCAAGAGATCGAGGCCTTGGCCCTGCCGGCGCCGCAGGCCTGGATCGGCGATTTCGACGGAATGCGGACGCGGCGCGTGATCCGCATCCTGGTGCCCTACAGCAAGACCTTCTATTTCGTCGACAAGGGCCGCGAGCTCGGCATCGAGCACGACCTCGGCGTCGGGTTCCAGGACGGGTTGAACAAGAAGTTCAACACCAAGAGCCTGCGCATCCAGGTCGCCTTCATACCGGTGGCGCGCGATGAACTGCTCGCGCGCCTGATCGGCGGATATGGCGACATCGCGGCTGGCGGCCTGACGGTGACCCCGGCGCGCCAGAAGCTGGTGGACTTCGTGGCCCCCATGGCCAGCGGCGTGCGCGAGGTCGTCGTTCTCGGCCGCAACGCGCCGCCCATCGAATCGCTGGACGACCTGTCCGGCCGGGAAATCCTCGTGCGCAAGTCGAGCAGCTACTTCGAGCATTTGCTCGAACTGAACCGGCGCATGGGCGAGGCGGGCAAGAAGGGCATCGTTCTGGTGCCGGCAGACGAGGATCTGGAGGACGAAGACCTGCTGGAGATGGCGAATGCGGGGCTGCTGTCCTTCGTCGTGGTCGACCGCTACAAGGGAAACTTCTGGGCCCGGATATTCAAGGACATCAAGGTGCGCGACGACCTGATGGTCAACAGCGGCGGCGACATCGCCTGGGCGGTCCGAAAGAACAGTCCGCTGCTGCGCGGCGAGATCGACGCTTTCTTCAAGACGCACAAGGTCGGCAGCCAGTTCGGCAACACGCTGGTGAAGCGCTACCTCGAGAACACGAAATACGTGAAGAACGCGACCTCCGCCGCGGAGATGAAGCGCTTCGCCGAGATGGTGGGCCTGTTCGAGAAGTACGGGCAGGACTACAACTTCGACCCGCTCATGATCATGGCGCAGGGGTTCCAAGAATCCGGCCTGAACCAGGGGGCCCGTAGCCCGCGCGGGGCGGTCGGCGTCATGCAGCTCCTGCCGTCGACGGCGGCGGACCCGGCCATCGGCATCAAGGACATCGAGAGCGACGCCTCGCAGAACATCCATGCCGGCGCGAAATACCTGCGCCACCTGATCGAGGAATATCTCGACGAGCCCGGCCTCAGCGAGAAGGACCGCGTGCTGATGGCCTTCGCCGCCTACAATGCGGGGCCCGGCAACCTGCGCAAGATGCGGCGGCTCGCCCAGAAGTCGGGGCTCGACCAGAACGTCTGGTTCCTGAACGTCGAGGTCGCCGCCGCGCGGCTGGTGGGCAACGAAACGGTCCAGTACGTCGGAAACATCTATAAATATTACATGGCCTACAAGCTGACGAAGGCGCGCGAGGCCGCCCGCCAGGAAAGCCTGCCGGCCGCGACGCCATGACGCTCAGAAGGCCTCGCCGACGCTGATGTAGAGCACGGTGCCGTCTTCGCCTTGGGCGACGTCGACGCGGAAATTGACGGGATTGTCGTGGGCGATGCGCAGGCGCAGGCCGCCGCCGAAGCTCCACAGCAGGTTGTCGCCTGTCAGCGAGGCGGGATCGTGCGCGACTTCGCCGATGCCCGCGAAGCCCGCGACGCCGAGCCAGTCGAGGAGCTGGTGGCGCAGCTCGCCCTGGCCGGCCAGCATGAACCTGTCGCGGTACTTGCCCGATTCATAGCCGCGCAGGTCGTTGTGCTGGCCGAACTGGCTGAGGTCGAAGAAGGGTGCGCCGCCGCTGGCGTAGCGGCCGAAGCCGCGCAGCGCCAGCACGTCCTTCTCGCTCAACGACATGTAGTGGTTGTATTCGGCTTCGTAGGCGCTGTAGTCGAAGTCGCTGCCGTAGGCGCCGTTGAAGACGTCGATGGTGACGTTGGCGAGGTTGCCGGACGTCGGATAGAAGCTGTTGTCGCGCGTGTCCCACTGCAGCTTGGCGCCCAGGGCAACCGTCTGCGTCTCGGCCTCCAGGGGCGGCAGGGCGGTGAAGGCGCTTTCCGCCTTGGCGGCGGCGTTGATGTTGAGATAGGTGAGGCGCGGGCCGAGGTAGAGGCTGGGCGCGACCTCGCGGAGGCCCTGCAGCAGCACGCCGGTCATGTCTTGCTCGATGTGCAAGGGGTGGTCCTGCAGGGCGGCATTGTTGCCGATGCCGAAGAAGTCGTAGTTGATGAGGCCATAGCCTGCGCCGGCGAGCACGCGCCAGCGGTCCTCGTCGAGATGGCCGACATAGCCCAGGGCGCCGCCGTAGCTTCTTTCCTGGGTCGCGAAGATGCCGCCGCCCAGAATGGATGGCGGCTGGGCGGGGTCCGTGCCGGCCGGATGAAAGATGTACTGTCCGATGAGGCCGAGGGCCCAGCCCTGGCTCGGCGAATGGTTGGGAATTGGCGCGATCACCCATTCCGACGAGCCGTCGGTGGCGACGGCCGGCAGCGGCGCGGCCGCCGTGGGGTCTATGGCAGAGGGATATCCGCTGCTGGGCGGCTCGAAGCTCAAGCCGGTGGCGGAAGTCCCCGCAGCGGCCGGCGCGCCTTGCGCGAGGGCGGCAGGCGGACTTGCGAGCGTTCCAGCCAGCAAGCAGCTTATGAAGCTCAAGGAAACGATGCGCACTGCGGTGACCGGCATGACCCGGATACTCCTCGCCTGTCGCCTTCCGGGCCGGTTCGTCACCGGCTAGGGGCATTCTCCGTCAGGGAGGAGATGGCCGCGTGGAGATTGCTGCGCCTCCCATCCGCAGATGGCGAGGACGAGCCGATTCCTGCGCAGAATTATTTGGCGAACGGCGCGACGTGCGCAGCAGCTATGGCTTGACGAATTTCACGACGAATTCGTCCTTCGGCTGCGGCGGGTTCGGCGTGTTCTTGTCGCGAGGGTCGTTGGGGTTGTGCAGGAAATCGCCTTCCGCCGCCAGCTTGAAGCCGGCCGCTTCGACTTCCTTGACCAGGAACGCCTCTTCGATGCGATGCAGCGTGCCCGCTTCGGAGATGCCGGTGCCGGACCGGCCGGCATGGTCGGCGATGACGTAGAGGCCGCCGGGCTTCAGTGCGGCGAAGACGGCCTTGTTCATCGCGGCGCGGTCGACGCCTTGGTAGCCGAGGTCGTGGTAGTTGAACATCAGCGTCACGAGGTCGATGCGGCCCGCCGCCAGGTCGGGCGGCACGGGGCTGTCGAACGAACGGACGACGGGCGTGATCGGCGCGCCGTTCTTGCCGAGCTTTCCGGCACGGTCGGCGAGCGCGGCGGGAAAGCCGCGCGGCGCGCTCGGCGCGGCGGCGGGCGGGGTGGCGGCACTCGGCGCGGCCATCATCATGTTCGGATTGCTGTCGCCTTCCGGCACGGCGGGGCGCATCGCCGGCTGGTCGGGCGTGCGCGGCGCGGGGCCTTGGCCGTAGACGGCGCCGGTCGGCCCGATGGCGCGGGCGAGCAGTTCCGTCGTGTAGCCGCCGGCGGCGCTGATGTCGAGGGCGGTGATGCCGGGGCGGATGCCGATGAACTTCAGCATCTGCTCGGGCTTGCGGCGCTGGTCGTTGGTGCGGTCTGCGGCGCTGCGGTCCGGGCTCGCGACGATCTGCGCGATCTGCTCGGTGGAGAGGACAGGCTTGCTGTCCTGGGCAAGGGCGGCATGGCCGACAGACAGCAGGCCGGCCGTGCAGGCTGCGGCCGCGAAGGCAGCCAAGAATTCCATCCGCGTCATCGTCATCGGTGTCTCCCTTTCTGCGTTTGCAGCAATGGTAGCCGAAGCCTGCCCCTCGGGGGCGCAAAAACGCGTGACCGTTCCTTTGGCCGCCGTCGCGACGATTGGCCGAAAGGGCTGAAATGCTTGAAATGACGCCGTATCGGGGCAGCAGGATCGGGAGCGGCGCGCTACCAGCTGGTATCGTAGGCGATGTAGCGGGTCATGTACTCTTCGAAGGTCCACATTTCGCCGTGCCAGCTGAACAGCATGTCGGGCTGGTAGAACGACAGTCCCAGCGCCTGCGCCACGGCCGGATGAATCGGGTATTGGCAATTTCCCATCGGGGGGACATTTGGGAAGCCTTGCTGCAGCCTGCTCAGGCCGGCCTCGTAATTGTCGCCCAGGAACGGCAGCGTCGCCTCGAAGAGGGTGGTCGCCAGGAATTCGACGCCCATGGCCGACATGTGGCCATGGGACCAGAACAGGTAATGGTCGCGGAAATTGGCCCGCACGAAATCGGTGAGCCGCACGTCCGACATGCCGTCGCGCTGCTCCATCAGCTGGAAGTCGATGTCCAGGGCGCGCTGCAGGTCCGGCATGCGCTTGGTCGACAGCTCCATGAACGTCTCGTAGGCGACCTTGCCGGTCAGGCCTTTCTTGATGACCTCCATCGCGACCAGGTTGCCGTGCGGAAAGCGCCCCCAGGGAAAGCGTTCGCTCGTCTTGTCGCGCGGGTCAGGCACGGTGAAGGGCCAGAAGCAGGTCATCATGTAGCTGGGAAACACCAGCTTCGGGACGATGCTGTGAATGTGCTGGCGGACGAATTCGCGCTCGGGGACGCTCTCGCGGGTGTCGAGCTGTTCCATGTAGAACTTGCAGCGCTGCAGCTGCTGCGGCGTCGGCATCTCGACCTCGTGGCCCGGCGCTGCATGGTTCAGCACGCAGAGGTAGCCGCGATGCTCCAGGTTCGCGTCTGCCTGCGACAGCGCGATCGTCAGATGGGGGGCCTGGCAATTGCCGTAGATGATGACGAGTTCCGCGTCAGGATCGGCGCTGCCGCAAAGAAGCATGAGAGGGATCCGTTTGCTATGCGTGTCGACGGCCGACGACGGTGAACAGCGTGATCAGCGCGCCGTCGAATTCGCGCTTCTGGTAGTGGACGTTGACCGTCGTGTGGGGGAAGCCCAGCAGCCTCAGCGCGTTGACGAAGAAGGCCGGCGAGAACGACCACCAGGTGTCGAAATTCTCGAAGTCGGGATGGGGAAGGAGGCGGCAGACGGACTGCTCTCCCAGAGTGACGTCGTGCAGCTCGGTCACGACGATCGTGTCGCGGACCCGTTGCGCCACGCTTTCCAGAATCAGGAAGGGCGAACGCGTATGCAGCAGCACCGCCGCCAGGATGCCGATGTCGAAGTCGCCGGCGGCATCGGGAATTTTCTCGGGCACGGTCTCGATCAGGCGGACTTGCGACTTGTGGAGGTGATGCAGGTACCAGAAGGAATTTCGCACGCCGGTGATGTGCGTCGCGAATTCCTTGCGCCACTTGTCCGTCGAGAAGTTGCGCAAGGGCACCACGTCCCACAGATGTTCCATGGAAGGCTCCAGCGCCGTCACGCGGGCGCCGTGCTTTTCCATGTGGAACGAGAGGAAGCCGCTGGCGGGGCCGATCTCCAGGACGGAGCGGTCCTGGAAGTCGACGTTGCCGAGATAGGCGTCCACGTTGGGCCGCAGGTCCCACTGGCCATGCACCGTGCCGTTCGGCAGGTCCACGGTGTGGTAGAACTGGCAGTCCTCGAAGGCCGGCTGCGGCTTTTCTATCTGGGTCACGGGGGCGTCGGGAACAGTCATGTCTTGCGCATCCAGAAGCTGCCGCCGAGGTTCGCCGCGGCTTGCGGTATCTGTCCGGCGATCATGCCGGGACATTGATGTTCGAGCCAGTTCGTGAAGAAGACCGTCTCGAAGGCGGCGTTATAGGAAAGGAAAGCCCGCAGGAGATAAAGCTCGTTCCAGGAGCGTCGATCCTGGAAGAACCATTCCCTGGGATATTCGAAGGGGTGGAAGACGTCATGCATGCAGATCAGCACGCCGGGATTGATGCGCGGAAACGTCTTGAAGAAGTGATGGTTGACGTCGCTGCCCGCCTTGGAGACGTGAGTCGAATCGATGAACAGGATGTCGCCCGCCTGCAGCTCGTCGAACGGCGCCGATCCGACGTCCTGGACCGGCTGGTCGTGCAGTCGCACGGCCTCGCCCGGCCGCAGCAGGGACCGCAGCAATTCCGGATAGGGCTCGATGAAGGAGCACTCGATGGCGCCGTCGAAATAGCGCTCGTTGACGTCGAGGATCAGGCAGGAGGAATGGCCCGACCCCACCTCCAGAATTCGGCGCGGGCGGTGCAGCCGCATCATGGAGGCGAACAGGATGGCGTCGAAATAGGAGAAGTTGCCGTTCTCGTAGCCATAGCGCAGGCCGTCCTGGGGCTTCGCGCCGAACGGCAGGTCGTTGGCCAGCGGCGTGAGGCGCTTCAGCATCTCCTTATGGGCCGCGAGGTCGAGGCTGAGGCCGTCCAGGGGCTGCGCCGGATCGAACAGGCGGTCGGCGCGCTTTGCCAGCTCGTCCAGGTTCACCACGGGCGAATAGTAATGATCGTTGGGGACGAAGGAGGCTGTGCCCAGGCTCGTGCGAACCGGCTGAGCGGGTTGTGCTGACTGCGCGCCAGCTTTGCGCCAGGCCATGCCGGTCCAGTCGATCTGTTCCAGCGGCTCGGCAATGCCTCGTTCGGCGCGGAAGTCTTCGACGGCACGGCGGCAGGGCGGGAGCGCGCCATAGTCGTCGACCACGACATATCCGCCGGGCACGACCTTGTCGTAGAGCGCCAGCAGCGCGTCCATGGTTGATTCATAGAGGTCGCCATCGAGCCGCAGCAGAGCCAACTGCTCGATCGGCGCGGCCGGCAGCGTGTCGCGGAACCAGCCGGGCAGGAAGCGGACCTGGCCATCCAGCAAGTCGTAGCGGCGAAACAGGTCGCGCACGCGCTCTTCGTCGATGGCCAGGATCGGCTGCTGGCGGGTGCTGAGGTCGTAGCCGATGTCCTCGCTGACCGAGGGCGGCGGCAGGCCGACGAACGAATCGGCGACCCAGACGGTCCGGTCCGTCACGCCATGGGCCGCCAGATGCGCGCGCATGAAGATCGTCGCGCCGCCGCGCCACACGCCGGTTTCGATCAGGTCGCCGGGAATGTTCTCGTTCTGGATGACGTCGAGGCAGGCGTGCAGGTGATCCAGCCGCTTGCGCCCGATCATGGTGTGGACATGTTCGGAAAGATTGCGCGGATCGTAGGTCTGGCCGTTGGGGCCCGGCCATAGCACCATCGAGCCGTCTTCGCGCGCGCTCTGGAGCTGCGCCATGATGTCGGGCCTGCGGCCGGCGATGTCGCGGATCGTCGCCTCATCCGGCTGCTGGCCCTGCTGGCGGCAGAGAAGGAGGTAATGCAGCACGCCCTCAAGCTCGAGGTAGAGGTCGTTGGTCAGGGACTTCTTGACCATTCCCAGGTATTTTTCGGCGAGCGACGGGGCTCCGGACCGGTCAGAGAGTGGTGGCATTGCGACTTTCGCCAGACTATAAAAAATCCTCGAATGTAGTGCCTATAGTACATGGTTGGCATTTGACAGGAAATCCGCATGGCGAGGCCGGGGGCTGGCATGAAGTGCATCCGCGGACCGGGTGCCGCATGAACTTTCATCGCCTGGCAGGCGCCGCCCGATGAAGAAGCTCAGCGAGCCATTGCCGGGGGTGGCGGTCTTCGAATGGCCCATCCATCGCGACAGGCGGGGATGCTTCCTCGAGATTTTCCGGGCCGACAAGCTGGCCGCCCACGGCATTGCCGCAGATTTCGTGCAGGACAACATCTCAAGCTCGCATCGGGGCGTGCTGCGCGGCCTGCATTTCCAGAATCCCCATGCGCAGGGGAAGTTCGTCATCCCCCTGAGCGGCCGCATCTACGACGTGACGGTGGACGTCCGGCGCGATTCGCCGCATTTCGGCCGATGGGCCGCCGTCGAGCTCGACGGCGATGAGGGCACGGCCATCTGGATTCCGCCGGGATTCGCCCATGGCTTCCAGGTTCTCTCCGAACAATCCACCGTCCTTTATAAAGTGACGGAATTCTGGGCCGCGGGCGCCGAACATACGATCCGGTGGGACGACCCGGCGCTGGGAATCGCATGGCCTGTCGCCGATCCCGTCCTGTCGGACAAGGATGCGCTCGCCCCCCTGCTGGCGGAGTTGACGTGCCTGCCAGCGCTGTAGACCCGGCCGGCGCGGTCCTGGTCGTCGGCAAGGACGGCCAGCTCGGCCGGCATCTCTGCCGGCGCTTCGCCGGCCGCCGCCTCGTGGCGATGGGGCGGGACGATCTTAATCTCGCCGACCGCGATTCCATTCGGCGCGCCGTCGCCTCGGTCAAGCCTGCCGTCATCGTCAACGCTGCCGCCTACACGAACGTCGACGCGGCGGAGCAGGCGCCGGCCGACGCCTTCGCCGTCAACCGCGACGGCGTGCGCCACATGGCCGAAGTCGCCGCCGAAACGGATGCGGCGCTCCTGCATGTTTCGACCGACTATGTGTTCGACGGCGTCGCGGGCGCGCCCTACGGCGAAGCTGCCGCCGCCGCGCCGGTCAACAGCTACGGCGCCAGCAAGCTGGCCGGCGAAGCGGCCGTCGCGGAGAGCGGCGCGCGGCATTTGATCCTGCGGACGAGCTGGCTGTTCTCGGAATTCCCCGGGAATTTCGTGACGCGAATCCTGCAGCTTCTCGGCGAACGGGAGAGCCTGGACGTGGTCGAGGACCAGATCGGCTCGCCGACCGATGCGGCCTGCCTGGCGGATGTCATCGCCCGCATCGTCTCTGCAGGCGCGCCGGAGCTGTTCGCGGCTGGCCCGGGGCGGGTCCTGCATGTGGCGAACGGCGGATTCGCCACGCGCTTCGCCCTCGCCGGACATATCCTGGCTCGCGCACGGGAGATGGGCTTGCCGCTCCGCTGCGCGGAAATTCGGCCGATCGCGACGGCGGCCTATCCGCTGCCGGCGGCACGCCCCGCCGATTCGCGCCTTGCGACCGACCGGCTGCGCACGGACTATGGCATCGTGCCGCCTTCGTGGCAGAGCAGCGTTGACCGCGTGCTGGCCGCTATCATCTCCCCCGTCGTGACATGAAGCAGGAAGACCGCATGGCGGAATCAGCGACCGATCAGGGCGACATTCAGAGGGTCGACGAAGTCTGGGGCGATCCCGACAACTGGGCCGCCGAAGGCTGGCATTGGACGCATCTGCCGGCCATCCATCGCATGAACAACCGCCATGTGACCGGCGATCCAGACCTGTCCGCCTTGGCGTGGTTCTTCGAAAGGGTGGCGCGTGAGCAAAGCTTGCCGCTCGACCGCGCCCTGGTCCTCGCCTGCGGCGGGGGGCATCTGGAACGCCTCTTGCGCAGCAGCGGCTGGGCCCGCGAAGTCGTTGCCATCGATCTGTCGCCACGCAGCCTCGCGACGGCGGAAGAGACCGCCAAGGCGCAAGGGCTGACCGGCATCCGCTACCAGATCGGGGACATGAACAGGCTCGATGTGGTGGGGCCGTTCGACGCCGTGTTCAACGTGTCGGCGAGCCATCACTGCAGCAATCTTGAAGGCCTGTTTGACGTCGTGAAGCGGGTGCTCAAGCCCGGCGGCTGGTTCTTTACCGACGACTTCGTGGGCCCGAGCCGCTTCCAGTGGAGCGATCTCCAGGTCCTTCAAATCAACCGGCTGCTGCAGATGCTGCCCGACCGCTTCGTCCACAGCCGGTCGGGCTGGTGCCGGCGGGGGTTCTACCGCAACGATGCGAAGGTGGTGGCGGACTTCGATCCCAGCGAGGCGGTGAGATCGGCGGAAATCCTGCCGCTGCTGCATCGGCATTTCCACGTCGAGACATGCCGTGGCTACGGCGGCGGCCTGCTCCATCTGGCGCTCGCCAACGTGGCGCATACTTTCGATCCGGAGCAGACGGGCGACCCGACCGGGCCGGCCTATCTCGACCTGCTGATCGAAGCGTCGGACCATCTGCGCCGCACGGGGCGCACTCAGGACGATTTCGCCGTCGCCATCGCGCGCCACCCCAAGAGCTGATCCAAGGTGGCATCGTCGTTGCCGCTCAGGGCCAGCAGCCGGTCCATGGCTGGCGCATAAGGCAGCGGGCCGTAGAGTTCGATGATGACGTCGAAGCGGTCCCGCAGCAGCGTCGACGCGGGATCGAGCCCCGTCACCAAGGTCAGGCCCGTCGGCGCCGCGGGGATCGTCAGCAGGCGCAGGTCCGGCCGCAGCGCCCGCAGGCAAGGCACGATCTTCCAGCCGTCGCCCGTGTAGAAGCCCGTCGTGCGCTCGCGCGTCGCGGTCTCCGCGTTCAGCGGCCATGTGTCGTGGAGGGCGACGATCCCGCCCGGACTCATGAGAGCTTCCAGGCTGATGAAATCGCGCAGCACCTGTTCGAAGCGGTGGTCGCCGTCGATGAAGGCGAAGTCGACAGGGCCGGTAAGGGCGGCGCGCATCTCCGGATCGGCGAAGAAGGCATCGCTGGTGGCGGTGAAGATCCGCGTTCGGGCGGCCCAGTCCGTCGAGGCCGGCGCCTGCGGCACGGGGTCGATGCCGAAGGCCAAGGTTGGCGGCTGCGCCAGTTGCAAGGCCAGCCCGGATTCGATGCCGACCTCGACATAGACGGCGGGGCGCAGGGCAGCGTGCAGCCGTTCCAGCCATGCCCGGTAATCCGGCCCGGGGCGCTGGATCAGCGCGAGGCCCAGATGCGCTTCCGGAATGTCCGCCTCGCATTCGAGCGCTTGCGCGAAGGCCTGTCGCGCGGCGGCGAGGCGGCCGGCTTCGAGCGCCTGGCAGCCTTCCAGGATCAGGCTGCGCAGCGGCTCCGGCCAGGGCTTGCTGAGCGATAGGGGAAGCATGCTCATGCGGCGCCGGTCAGGGCGTCGTTCAGGACGCGCGAGAAGGTCTTCGGCGAGAATTGCGTCTCCGCCTGTTCCAGCGCGGCGGCCTGCACGCGCTGCCAAAGTGCTGCGTCGCGATAGAGCGCGGCGATGGCCTCCGCGAATCCCTCGGCGTCCTGCGCGCCCATGGCTTGCTTGCCGGCCTGCCATCCCAGCTGGTCGAGGAGAAGCTGGGTCGCGACCACAGGCAGCCCGGCGCAGGCGGCTTCGATCACCTTGGCCGGAACGCCGGCGGCAAAGCGCGTCGGGGCGACGAACAGGCGAGCGCGGTCGTAGAAGGGCGCGAGATCGTCGATGCGCCCGACCAGTTCGATCTGGTCGGAGGCGAGTTCGGCGACGCGGTTGGAGCGGCATTCGCCGACGATGGCCAGCGGCACGGCCTGGCCGAGCTTGCGGTTCAGCCGCGGCAGGATCTCTTCGGCCAGCCACAGCAGGCTGTCCTCGTTCGGCGTATTGGGGTGGAGGGCGCCGACGAACAGCAGCCCTTGGCGTTGGCCGTGGCTGGGCGATGTGCGCTGGGCCGTGGCACTGTGGCACAGGATGCGCACGTCCCGCACGCCGAGCTCGCGGAACAGCCTGCCTTCGCGTTCGGACACGGCCAACACGCAGTCGGCGCGGCGGGCCAGGTCGATTTCGGCGTCGATCCGGCGTTGCGCTTCGGCACGCGGCATCGGCGCGCCTCGCACCTCGGCCTGTACGATCTCGCGCAGGGCGAAGATGGCTTCCGCGTCGTAGATGATCCGCATGCCGAGGAAGAGCGCCGGGCGTCGGGTCCGTATGCGGTCGACGATCGCCATGTTGGTCGGGCGGCTCACCAGGAGGGTGTCGTAGAGGCCGCGACGGCGTTCGAGGAAGCGTTCGAGCGCGCCGACTCCCTCGCCCAGGATCACCTCCGTCTCCGGCGGCACGGCCTGGTAGACCTCGCTCCATTCTCCGTCGACGCCCCACAGCGGGAAGAAGGTGACGTGATGTCCCGCGATGGCGCGCATCATCAGCTGCGCGCGGGGCAGGCCGGCGCCGCCGGCCTGATGCGGTACGGCGTCGTCGATGACCAGAAGGCGCGGCCGCGGCGTCGCGGCCCAGCGGTCGCGCAGTGGCGCGAAGTCGACGGGCAGGGAGCGTTGCGAGAGCTTCTCATGATGGCGCTGGAGGAACAGCGCCTTGTTCCTGTTGATCATGGCGATGGCCGCTTCGGCCGAGGCGGCGCTGCCCCATTCGAGGTGGCTGACCACGACGGCGGGGTCATAGACAACGCGGAAGCCGGCCCGGCGCGCTCGGAAGCAGAAATCGGTGTCTTCGTAGTAGGCCGGCGCAAGCGTCGCGTCGAAGCCGTCGAGCGCCAGCCACAGGCTGTGCCGGACCAAAAAGAAAGCGCCCGAGGTGAAGTCCGCGTCGCGCAGGAACTGGAACTGCGGCGCGTAGGGGCTCTCTCCCCGGCCGTAGCCCAGCGTCCCGCCGTCCTTGAGGGCGATGCCGCCGGCCTCCTGGAGCGTGCCGTCGGTCAGCACGATGCGGCCGCCGATGATGCCGATGCCGGGATCGGAATCGATGCGCCTGACGGCAGCGGCCAAGGCGTCGCGATGCAGGTAGGCGTCGCTGTTCAGGAACAGGACGTAGCGTCCCCGCGCTAGCGCGGCGCCTTGCCTGGCCGCGAGCAGGAAGCCGACATTCTCCTCGTTGCGCAGGATGGTCGCGCCGTCGACGCGGCCGAGCAGCGCGCCGGTTTCGTCGTGCGACGCGTTGTCGACGATGATGGTCTCGAACGCCACGCCCTGCTGGTCGGCCAGGGCGGTCAGGGTTTCGCGGCTGAGGCCGGCCTGATTGAACAGGATGACGACGACGGAGACGTCGGGCTTGTCGCTGGACGGCAGCGACAGGCGGATGTCCCTGTCCAGCCAGGACGTGATCGCGCGGCGGGCGAGCAGCCGGCTGCGCGCCTTGGCGTCGGGGGCAGTGTTGATGGCCTGCGCTTCGCTGCGCATGCGCATCCAGGCTTGTTCGAGCGCGGCGGCGATGCGCTGCGGCTGCAGCAGGGGCGAGGCCGACAGCTGCTGGCGCAGGCCCTGCCGGACGCCGTTCAGCTTGCCTAAGTCGGCGGCGAGGCGCTTGGCGATGGCGACATATCCCGCCGCATCCTCGGCGATCCATGCGGCGCATCCCGCCGACGTCAGGATCGAGGCGCCCTGGCGTTCGGCGGCGAGGCCCTTGCCGGCGAGCGTGACGACGGGCGTGCCCATCCAGAGGGAATCGAGCAGGCAGAGCCCGCCGTTGCTCGGAAAGCTGTCGAGCGAGATGTCGATCTGCTGGAAGAACTGCAGATGGTCGCCGTAGGCGCGGTGGTAGCGGTAGCCGACCCGGTCGGGATCGACGCCGTGGTGGACGAGGATGGCGGCAAAGCGGGTGCGGAATTCCCAGTCGCGGACCTGCCGGCCCATCAGCTCCAGCCGCGCGCCGGGAATGGCGGCGAGCAGCCCGGCCCAGGTTTCGAGGCAGTGGAGCGAGAGCCTGAGGCCGCGCACGTCGCAGCCGAAGGTGACGTGGCCTTGCGCGAGCGCGGGCAGCTTGGTCACGGCAGGCGCCGTGGCGGGCGGCGTCCAGCTCCATTGCCCGCCGTCGAGGCGGAGCAGCGCTTCCTGGTAGGCGTCTTCGTTGCCGGCGGGAATGGCGACGTCGTCGGTGATCAGGAGGTCGAACAGTCCCGCGCCGTTGCCCCATCCGCCGAGCCAGCCGCATTGGATCGGTGCGACGCGGCGGCGCAGGGCGCGCAGGATGTCGGCTTGCCCGTGGAAGGGATGCAGGCCGACCGTATCGACCACGACGTCGATCCCGTTCGCGGCGCAGGATGTCGCCAGGTCCGTTTCCCCAAGGTGATGGAGGGTGACGCGGCTGCGGATCTCGCGCGACAGGAAGGACGCGTCGTTCGTGTAGAGATGCAGCTCCACGAGGTCAGGATCGTGGCTGGCGAGGATGCCGGTCAGCAAGTTGTAGTGGAAGTAGGGGGCCAGGTAGGCGACGCGCAGGCGATGCCCGAAAGTCGCGGCGGGGCGGTCGCGCAGCGGTGCGCTGCCGCAGGCCATGCCATGGCGCAACCCCCATTGGCGCAGTTGCCGGGCCATCGAGCGGGGCTCGCCCGCGCCCGCCATGACGTCGAGGTAGAGGCCCGCGACGCTGATTTCGGTGTCGCGCGGAAAGGCTTCGGCCGCGGCTGCGGCGACCCGCCGGCATTCCTCGCTGTTGCTGCAGGCGGTCAGCCATTCCAGCAGCGTCACATAATGCTTTCTCCGCTGCGCGCTCGGGATCAGGCGGGGCAGGTCGCGCGAGCGGGCATGGCCCGTGGCCTGCAGGCGCAGAGCGAGGAAGCCCGCCTCGCGGTGGCCGGGCTCGCGGCGCAGCGCCGTGCCGACGTGGTGGGCGGCCTCGTTCCAGAGCACGGCTTTGTCGTCTTCGTCCGCGACATGCCCCTTCATGAACAGCAGCTTGCCGAGCAAGGCTTCCGCAGCGGACAGCATCACCGGCGGAAGTTTCATCTCGAGCGCACGCCGCGCCGTCGCGACGGCTTCGTCGTGGCGGCCGGCGTCGCCGAGAAATTCGGCCAGGCGCAGCCAGACCGCGGAGTTTGCGGGCTCTGCCTCGCAGGCCTTCTCCAAGGCGATCAGTGCTTCAGGCAGCCGGTCGTCGGCGACGAGGAGCCAGCCCAGCTGATGCAGGATGTCGGCCCGCTCCGGCGCCAGGCGATGGGCCTGCTGCAGGGCTTCCTCGGCTTCGGCGAGGCGTTCCTGGCGATGCCGCAGGTGGCCGAGGTTGCGCCAGCTCTCGGCGTCGTCCGGCACATGGGCGACCGCCAGTTCGGCATGGCGCTCCGCTTCGAACAGATTCCCTGCCGCCAGATGGATCGCGCTGGCGAGCGGCCGCAGGGACATTTCGCCCGGGGCGCGCTCCAGGAGAATCCGGCAGAGGTTGAGCGCGTCTTCCACGTCGCCGTATTCCATGGCCATGACGGCGGAATGGTGCAGCGCTTCGGTGTCGTGCGGCGCGAGGCGGCGGGCGCGCCGTCCCATCATGCGTGCGCTCCCCATGCGCCCCTTCTTGTGCATGGCGATGGAGAGCAGCGTCCATAGGATGCCGTTGCCGCGATCGCGACGCAGGAGGCGATGGAGATGCGGCCGTGCCTGGTCCGGCTGATTCTGGTCGAGCAGGGCCCGCGCCAGCAGCTGCCGGCCGGCGGCGAAGTCGGGGAGGCGGTCGAGCAGCATGCGCAGAAGCTGCTCGGCTTCGGCGGCGCGCTTCATGCGCAGCAGGATGCGGCATTGCTCGAGGAGCGCTGGGCTGAACAGGGGATCGCATTTCAGGGCCGTGGCGAAGTGGCTCTCCGCTTCCTCGTGTTCGTCGAGGTGCGTCAGGCCGTGCAGGTACCAGCCCTCGGCCCAGTTCGGCCAGAGCTTGACGATCTCGCCGCTGATTTCGCGCGCCTGCGTCGTGGCGCCGGCTTCGCGGCAGAGGATGCCGTGGGCGAGGGTCAGCGTCTGGTCGCCCGGCCTTTGACGCAGGCCGTCTTCGATCAAGGCCTGCGCTTCTGCCAGGCGGCCGGTCTTGCTCAGCGCGATGGCGAAGCGGCGGCGGGTCGTCGGGTTGTCAGGCTCAGCCGCATAGGCCCGCCCGAGCCAGCCGATGGCAGGCTTGTGGTCGCCCTTTTCCGTCAGCAGGTAACCGACCTGCGCCAAGCGGTGCGGCAAGGGGCTTTGGCGCGCCGCGGCTTCGGCGATGTGCAGGGCGTCGTCCAGCCGTCCGGCGCCGGCGAGCGTCCAGGCCAGGGTGACGGCGGCTTCCTCCAAGCGAGGATTTAGCCGCAGCGCGGCGCGCAGGTGCGTCTCGGCATCGGCGAGGTCGCCGCGCCGTTCCAGGACATGGCCCAGATACCAGTGCGCCGTGGCATGGTGGGGATCGCGGCGGAGCGCTTCGGCCAGCATCGCCGCCGCCGCGTCCTGCCGTCCGGCTTCCCATTGCATCCACCCGAGGGTGACGGCCGTGTCGGCCAATGCCGGGGCGGCTTCGTTGGCGCGTTCGGCATGGCGCAAGGCCGCCTCGATGTCGGCGTCGGCGTAGGCCTTCCAGGCCAGCGCCGAGGATGCAGCCGCAGATCCTCCGTCGAAGGCCAGCGCCACTTCGTAGAGGGTGGCGGCGAACGCGGGCTGTCCCGCGGCTTCTGCCTGACGGGCCAGCGTGCAGAGCCGGTCGGCCGCGCGAGCGGCAGGGTAGACCGCCTTGCGCAGGCGGTAGTCCGGCAGGAGCTCGTCGCGCGAACATGTCAGAAAGGCGGAAAGGTCGCCGGTCGCGATCAGCCGGAGGACGGGCGGGGCGCCGGCGGGATCGTGGCTGATCAGATCGCGAAGCGCGTTCCACTGTCCGGCCGTGACGGCGGAGACGAGTGGCTCCTCGCCCTTAATATTCACAATGGTCATTACTGACGTTCGCCATTTCCGCACATACCGACATTCTCATTCTTGTATGCGAACGGCGTCGGCCCATCCAGGGGCTGCATAAGGATAGCCGCTAACTCGGATATTGACCCAGAGTTCTCAATCTGGGACATATTATGTTAACGATTGCAGTTGAAAGTGAACCGGGGGGCTCACCGCTCCCCGTCAGCTTGCGTTAGAAGGGGATTCGGTATGTTGCGTTCTCAGCTGAAGGCCACGGCAATTGCAGTGGCCCTTGGTGGTTGCTGCGTTTATGGGACCACCGCTTCGGCTCAGCAGCCGACTCCGAACACCGCCGCCGAAATCAATCAGACATTCCAGGAAGTGCTGCGCAACCCCGGCAATCTGCAGGCCGGGCGAAACTATGCGCGCAGCCTGATCGCAGCCGGCAATTACGAAGGCGGCATCGCCGCCCTGGAAGGCATGCTGGCCGATCCGGCCGCCGACCCTTCGCTCCGCGTCGAATTGGCCGTGCTCTACTATCGCCTGGGGTCCTATGCCGCCGCCGAGAGCTACCTGCGCACGGCGCTTGCCGACCAGCGCCTGCCGGCGAACGTCCGCACCGACGCCCAGAACCTGCTGGCCGACGTCGAGCGCCGCAACGCGCCGGGCGGACACCTGACCGGCAACCTGTCCATCGGCGGGCGCTTCCAGAGCAACCCGACTGCCGCCGCCGATTCCAACATCCTCGCGAACGGCGCCAGCGTCCCCTTACCGGACGCGTCGCGCCGCAACAGCGCCTTCGACGCCTTCCTGACCGGCAACGCCGTCCACGAATGGGACCTCAACACGCAGAACAGCGCGACGCTGGTCACGACCGGCAACCTGTTCGCCAACCATTACGAGGGCGCGGCGGACTATAACAGCACGTCGCCCAAGACCGATCCGCAGGACCTGGCCGCCCTCAACGTCACTTCGGGCATCCGTTTCAAGCCGGATCCTGTGGGCCTCTCGGGCCTCACCACGCGTCCCTATCTCGCCGCGTCCGAGCTGCTGCTCGACGGCAACCAGTACATGGGCGCCCTGGGTGGCGGCGTCGACGCCGACTACCTGTTCAACGACGGCGGGACCTTGGTGGGCGCCACCTACGACATCCGCCGCACCATGTACGCCGAGCGGGCCGACATCACGGATTCAAACGAGCAGAGCGGTTACGACCAGTTCCTACAGCTGCGCGCGATGCAGGAAGTCGGCGTCCGCAAGACCGTGACCGCGAACGTGACGCTGCGCGACCATTCGACGGATCGCGAGGCCTTCGACTATCAGAGCGTCGACGTTCGGCTGATCTTCGGCACCTACTACACCGACCCGTTTGGCTGGGACCAGCGCTCCTGGGCCACCAGCCTCTATGCCGGCCCGACGTTCCGCCGCTATGGCGGCGCCGATCCGTCGGTGACGGCCGCAACGACCCGCGAAGACACGGAATGGCGCATCGGCGTTTCCCAGTTCTTCCCGGTGGCCGAGGATCTCGGGCTGCAACTCGTCGCCGAATACACGTCGGCGGATTCGAACCTTCCGAACTACACCTATGACAACGCGTCTGTGCTGGCCAGCGTCGTCTGGAACTTCTGACACGCGAAAGACGGTCGCCCAGGGTACTGGTCTGGCATCAAACGGAGTAAATGGATTATGACACCGGCAGATTCGAAGGATTGGTGGTTGGCGGCTGCGGCGCTGAGTTCGGCCGTGAGCTCCACGGCCCTGGCGGCCGACGTTCCGCAGGCCGGCGTGGTGACCGCCGCCATCGCGTCCACCCGCAACGCGGCCGGCGCCTCCAACGGCACCAGCGTGGTGCTGGGCGACCAGGTGCATCCTGGTGAACGCTTCGTGACCGGGCCCCAGGGCCTGACGCATATCCTGTTCCTCGATCAGTCGTCGGTCACTCTGGGCCCCGACACGAGCCTGACGCTCGACGCCTTCAGCCACGACAGCGCGACGAAGACCGGCAAGATCGCGATGACGTTGGAGCAGGGAACTGTGCGCGTCGTCGGCGGCCTGAACAGCAAGGCCAACCCGACCGAGATCAAGACTGCCAGCGCCCTGGTCAGCATCCAGGGCGGCATCACCATGGTCGAACATGAAGGCGGGAAGACGAGCGGCGTTTTCCTGTTCGGCGAGCGGATGCGGATGACCGCCCCTTCAGGCAATACGGAGACCGTCACTCGCGCTGGTTTCGGCGTGACCGCGGACCTTAACGGGCTCTCTGATCCGCAGCGCGCGCCGACAAACGATTTAAATCAGATGTTGTCGAGGCTGGAAGCTCCCAGCGGCAATGGGAATACTCAGCCTTCGGGCGCGCCGCCGGGCCAGCTGCTTTCGACGCAGGACCGTCCGGCGGGCGGCGAGTCGCCGTCCGCGAGCTTGTCGCCTGATCGCCTGAGCGATTCATCGTCGCCCCTGGTCGGCCCTGCCATGTCGAACAATCGCCCCGACAGCATCACCCCGAACAATCCGTCCAATACGACCTTGACCCTCCAGGCGTTGCTGGGCGCCAATCAGCCACAGAACCAGTCGTAAAGGGTTTCGCTTGCACATCCTTCTGTGCTTCGCGCATCCCCACCTGCCTGACATACGGGGTGGGCTGCAGACGAGCACGGACGAGCTGTGCCAGGTGCTGCAGGAAAAGGGCGTCGAGGTCACTGTCCTCTGCGGCAGCCTGCCGGAAGACGGCGATCGGCCCGCCAGCCGGGACATGTCCCTCGGCTATCCCGTCATCAGGGCCGTCGATCCGGTCGCGGCCCTCCCGCTGGTCGCCGCCGCCGCGTCCCCTTCGGTCATCCTGGTCCAGAGTAGCCGCCGCATCGCGCCGCTGCTGAAGGCGGCTTACGGGACCGGCTTTCCGGTCGCGGCTTATTTCCACGACGTCGAGCAGCATGACGTCCACGGCATCCTGGTGCCGGACCCGAGAATCCTCTACTTCGCCAATTCGCGCTTCACCGCCGACCGCTGGAAGGCGCTCTACGGGCTCGACTGCCACGTGCTGCAGCCCATGGTGCTGCCGGGAAAGTACCTGGCGCGGCGCACCGGCGACCGGGTGCTTTTCGTCAATCCGGTGCCGATCAAGGGCATCGAGCGCCTGGGCGCGTTGGCGATGGCCAATCCGGACATTCCCTTCCTGGTGGCCGACAACTGGATCCTGGAGAAGGTCTGGCGCGCCTGGGTGAAGCAGCGCTTCGGCGGCCTGCGGAACATCGAGTGGCGGCCGGCGACCGACGACGTGCGCGGCCTGTACGGAGATGCCCGCCTGCTGCTGATGCCCAGCGTCTGGGAAGAGGCCTACGGGCGCACCGCGACCGAAGCGCAGCTTAACGGCCTGCCGGTGCTCGCCAGCCGCCGCGGCGCGCTTCCCGACACGGTCGGCGCGGGCGGGCTCGTCGTCGACCTGCACGCCCCGGACGAGACCTGGACGGCGGCGCTGCGCAAGCTCTACTTCGACGTCGTGGCCTGGAACGAGATGTCCGAAGCCGCCCTGGCCCATTCCCGCATGCAGGTCTATGCCGCCAACAACGGCGTCGACGACGCCCTCGCCCTGCTGGCCATGCACAGCGCCGCGGAACATCCGCGCTGACGGCTCAGGCCGTCGTCACCGAAAACAACGCAAGATCGTCGGCGTGATCGGCCCGAAAGGCGTCGCCATCGAAGCGCCAGCCTGATGCGTCTTCGATGAAGGCCGCGTCGGCAAGAAAGCGCTGTGCCGGCTCGTTGCGCGCCGTCGCCCGCACGACGAAGCGCGAGGGCGCTGCGGCCTGAGCGGCGAGCCAGGCGAGGAAGGCATATTCCACCCGCCGCTCGAGGACGCGGCAGGACATCACCAGCGAGCGGACCCGGCCGCCGGCTTCGAGCAGGCAGGCGAGCACCTCGCCATGGCTGCCGCTGCGGTCGTCCAGCCGGGCCGACAGGAGCCGGCCGCCGCCGGCGAGGATGGCGGCGAGCTGCTCGTCGTCGAGGCGTTCGCCGTTGATGTTGAACTGGGTGGTCTTGTTGATGAGCTGCAGCGGACGCTGGCGGTCGCCGTTCGAGCGGTCGCTGACGGTCAGGCGCATGTCGAGGCCGGCCAGGAAGTCGCGCAGGTTCGCGGTGCCGGCGGGCGGCAGGGTTTCCAGCCGGCGGCGGTAGAGCGCGGTGCGCTCCGCGTCTTCCTCGGTGGTGGCGGGGCGGTCGAACAGGCCGGCGAGGCGTTCGACGAAGGCAGGCAGCTCGTCTTCCCCCTTGGGGAAGGCGACGCATGTGACCTGCGGCAAGGCGGCCGCGACCTCGGCCAGCTCGACCGGGTTGTCGTCGACGAAGACGAAGGAGTCCAAGCCAAGGTCGAGGTCGGCGGCCAGGCCGCTGAGCTGGTCGGACTTGCGCCCGTAGCCGGTGCGGATAGCGACGAAGTCCGCCGCGCTGACCTGCATCCGGCGGCTGTCCAGCGCCGCCCGCACCATGTCGTCGTCGTTGCGGCTCACCACGGCGAGCAGGATGCCGGCCGCCTGCAGGCGCAGCATCAGCGTCTGGTAGATGAAATGGCGAAAGCCCCGGCCTTCCGGTTCGGCGCTGACCGCATCGGGGCCGTCTTCGCCGACCAGCCCGGCCCACAGGCTGTCGTCGGCGTCGGTGACGAGCACCTTGAAGGCCGATGGCGGCGGGGCCAGCAGGAGTTCGGCAAGCGCCTCGCCGGCGGCAGGCAGAGCGCTGCCGCCGATGGGGCAGCCATTGGCGAGGTAGCTGGCCATGGAGAAGCAGGCCGGATCGAGCGTCCGCGCGCCGGCCCGGGCGGCGAGGGCGGCGATCTCGGCGGCGAGCTGGCGGGACGCGTCGGCGCCGGCCAGCGGCGGCGGGATGGGGGCGGGGAGATAGGCCAGCCTGGCGGACGGCCGGCGCGCGAGGGCTTCGGCGACCCGTTCGGCGCCGGCGAGCAGCGCGTCGTGGCCGGCGGCGGCGGCTGCCAGTCCGGATCGCCAGTCGCACTCCGGCACGAAGTCCCACGGCAGGAGCAGGATGATTTCGGCCACGCCGGCTTCGGGCGCAGTCAGAAGATGTTGCATCAGCGTGCCGAACGGCAGCGTCCGCGATTGCAGCGCCACGCCGCGGGCAGCCGCCTCGGCGCGCAGGTGAAGCTCCAGCAGGTCGGCCGTCCCGGACATGGCGAGCCGGGCCGGCAACGCATTGTCGCCCTTGAACCCGGCGAGCAGGCGCTTGGCCTGGAGCAGCGTCATCATCGCAGCTGCGCCTGCCGGCGCCTGCTGCCGCTATTGCCGCAGACGCCGGACGGAGTTGCCGTCATACATTCTTCTCTTCGAGGAATTTCCGCACGGCCGCATAGGACGTCATGGCTTCCATGTCGGCGATGTCGAGCGTCAGCCCGAATTCGCCTTCGACGGCGGCGACCAGCGAGGTGTGTGCCAGGGAATCCCAGCGCGGCTCGGTCTTCTTGTCGACGGAGGCGACGTCGCGGGCGGCCTCGACGTCAAAGATGATGCGGAATATCTCTTCGAGGCGCTCGGCGGCTTCAGGCGACATGGAAACGGAATCTCTGGCTGGAATGCTGGAAACGAGGGCCGGCAGCGGGAAACTGTCGAGAATCCGGCCTAAATCAGGCCAGCGTAGGGTGCTGGGACACAATGATATCTTCCGATATCGGGGGGTGACAGATAAAACTGTCGCATGGCCGCCGGCCTGCCGCTACGGGGCGCGCGGGCCGACGAAGCCGTGACCGCACTGGGATCCGTCATGACCGGCAAGACCAAGATACATATCGCCAACGTCTCCCTGGAAAAGGAGTCCGCGCTGACGAGCGAGGACAAGGCCAAGTTCGGCTACTTCGGCGAGAACGCGAAGATCATGCCGCCGTACCGCATCCTGAACCCGCAGAACATCTTCGTCGGCGACGGCACGGTGATCCGCGAAGGCAGCCACATCAGCGCCTTCACCGACCTGTCCTTCCTCCTGATGCATGTCGAGCCGCAATACAGGACGGACTTCGACATCGACGCCTACCGCTACAAGTCGCGCATCGAATTCGGCCGCGCCGTGCAGGCAGGCCGCTTCCTGTTCATCTCCTGCACGAACAGCGTCTCCATCGGAGACGACGTCCTGTTGTCGGAGCGAATCTTCATCGGCGACAACAACCACGGCTTCTCGCATCCGGACGTGCCCATCGTGCATCAGCCCAACACGCGGGGGCGCCCCGTCGCCATCGGCCGCGGCAGCTGGATCGGCGTCGGCGCCGCGCTGCTCGGCGGCACGGAGCTGGGCCGCAACTGCGTCGTCGGCGCGAACGCCGTCTGCCGCGACATGTCCTGCGAGTCGCATTCCGTCATCGGCAGCGAGACCGCCAAGGTTCTCTATCGCAGGCGCGCTTCGGACGAGGCGTAAGCGCGTCGCGCCTGTGTCGCTCCTCATCGTCCTTCTGCCGTTGCAGATAGAGCTGGCGAGCTATCCAAAAGTGCGAAATCGCGCACCTCGGGATATTTCGGAGTAGTCCGTTTGCGTCCTTTCGTGCGCCGCCGCCGCCGGAAGATCATTCGCTTAAGTCATTTCAACGACCTAGGTTCCTGCGAGGCGACCTAGCGAGGAATGGCATGACTGCCCCATCGTCCGAACTCGCGCGAGTGCTCAGGGGCTGGCGCGGGGCGTTCGTCGGCATCGGGGTCTTTAGCGCGATCATCAACGTGCTGACGTTGACCGGCGCATTCTACATGCTCCAGGTCTACGATCGCGTCATCCCGAGCCGCAGCATACCGACTTTGGTCGGTATCTCGATCCTTGCCGTCGCGCTCTTTTCCGCGCACGGCTTCCTCGAATTCATCCGCGGGCGCATCCTGCTGCGCATCGGCCGCTCGCTCGACGAGCAGATCAGCCCCCGGGTCTTCACGATCATCGCGCGCCTGCCATTGACGCGGCAGAGCGTGTCCGAGGGCCTGCAGCCGCTGCGGGACCTGGACCAGATCCGCAACTTCTTCGCCAGCGGCGGGCCCATCGCCTTCTTCGACCTGCCCTGGCTGCCGTTCTACCTGGTGATCTGCTTCGCCTTCCATCCCTGGCTCGGCTACGCCGCCATCGGCGGCGCCGTCGTGCTGTCGGTCCTGACGCTGCTGATCGAGGTCTTCACCAAGATGGCGCTGCGGACGGCGGCGGACCATGGCGCGGTCCGCAACAGCCTGGCGGAGGCGAGCCGGCGCAACGCCGAAGTGCTGGCCGCCATGGGCATGACCCTGCGGATCGCCGCGATCTGGAACGTGGAGAACCAAAAGCACATGGTCGCCCATTCCGCCGCGAGCGACATCGCCGGCGCGCTGAGCGGCGCCTCCAAGATATTCCGCATCGCCTTGCAGTCCGGCGTGCTCGGCCTCGGCGCCTATCTCGCCATCTATGGCGAGGCGTCTCCCGGCATCATCATCGCCAGCTCGATCATTTCCGCGCGGGCGCTGGCGCCGGTCGATACCGCCATCGGCAACTGGAAGGGGTTCGTGGCGGCGCGCCAGAGCTGGCATCGGCTCGCCGCCGTTCTCGCCACCTTTCCCGAAGAGCGCAAGCCGCTCGCGCTGCGCAAGCCGGAGCGGACGCTGTCGGTGGAAGGCCTCAGCGTCGCCCCGCCCGGCGAGAAGCGCCACGTCATCAGGAACGTCTCCTTTCAGCTGCAATGCGGCAGCGCGCTCGGCGTGATCGGCCCGACGGCGGCGGGAAAGTCGACCCTGGCGCGCGCCATCATCGGCATCTGGGCCCCGGCGGCCGGCTGCGTCCGGCTCGATGCGGCGGCCCTCGACCAATGGTCGCCCGACGCGCTGGGCTGCCATATCGGCTACCTGCCGCAGGACATCGAGCTGTTCGACGGGACGGTCGGGCAGAATATCGCCCGCTTCGCGCCCGAACCGGAGGCGGAGACGGTCATCGCCGCCGCGGAGGCGGCCGGGGTCCATCAGATGGTCCTGCGCTTGCCCAAAGGCTACGAGACGCGGATCGGGGAGGGCGGCTTCGCGCTGTCGGCGGGCCAACGCCAGCGCGTGGCCTTGGCCCGCGCGCTCTACGGCGAGCCGTTCCTCGTCGTGCTGGACGAGCCTAACGCCAATCTCGACGCCGAAGGCGAGCAGGCGCTGACGAACGCGATCATCGGCGTGCGCAACCGCGGCGGCATCGCCGTCATCGTCGCGCACCGGCCCAACGCCCTGGCCGCGGTGGACATGGTGCTGATGATGAACGAGGGCGAGGTCCAGGCTTTCGGGCCGCAGGAAGAGGTGCTGCGCAAGGTGCTGCGCCCCGTCGGCAAGGTCGCCACGCCAGCGATGGCGGGGGCATGATGGCGGCCGCCCTGGCGACCGGCATGAAGGGCGAAGTCGGGCGGTGGCTCCTCATCGGCGGCGGCCTCGTGGCGTTTCTCGTCTTGGGCATCGGCGGGTGGGCGGTGATGACGGCGCTGTCCGGCGCCGTCTACGCCACGGCCATGGTGGTGGTCGATTCCAACGTCAAGACGGTGCAGCACCTCACGGGCGGCGTTGTGAGCGAGCTGCGCGTGCGCGAAGGCGACCGCGTCAACGGCGGCGACGTCCTCGTGCGCCTGGACGAGACGGTGCCGCGCGCCAACCTCGCGGTGATTCAAAAGGCCCTCACGGAGCTGGCCGCGCGCCAGGCGCGCAACGAGGCCGAGCGGGACGACCGCGACGCGGTGACGTTTCCGGCCAGCCTGGAGGCGAACGCCGACGATCCGGAGGTCGCCACTGTGTTGCGCGACGAGGCGCGCCTGTTCGCGATTCGGCAGACCGCCCGCGAGGGGCAGAAGGCGCAGCTGCGCGAGCGTATCCTGCAGTATGGCGAGGAAATCCGCGGCCTCGCGGAACAGGTCAGGGCGAAGCAGTCCGAGATCGTGCTGATCGAGAAGGAGCTCAAGGGCGTCCGCACGCTGTGGGAAAGCCAGATGATCCCGATCATGCGGCTGATCGCCCTCGAGCGGGACGCGGCGAAGATCGGCGGAGAGCGTGGTCATCTCGTGGCCACTATGGCGCAGGCGAAGGGCAAGATCAGCGAGATCGAGCTGCAGATCATCCAGATCGACCAGAATCTGCGCGCCGAGGTCGGCAAGGACCTGGCGGAGATCCGCGGCAAGACGTCGGAGCTCATCGAGCGGCAAGTGGCGGCCGAGGACCAGCTCAAGCGCATCGACATCCGTTCGCCGCAGGAGGGGGTGGTGCACCAGCTCGCGGCGCATACCGTGGGCGGCGTCATCCCGCCCGGCACGCCGATCATGCTGATCGTGCCGGAAGGCGACGCCCTGGCGATCGAGGCCAAGATCGCCTCGCACGAGATCGACAGGATATGGGTGGGCCAGAACGCGGTGCTGCGCTTCACGGCCTTCAACCAGCGGACGACGCCGGAAATCAACGGCCAGGTCAGCCGCGTGTCCGCCGACATCAGCCAGGACAACAAGACCGGCATCCCGTTCTACACGGTGCGGATCGCGTTGACGGACGCGGAACTCGCGCGGCTGAACGGCGTCAGGCTCGTGCCGGGCATGCCGGTCGAGAGCTTCATCCAGACGGAGGAGCGGACGGTCGCCTCCTACCTGACGAAGCCGCTCCAGGACCATCTCGCCAAGGCTTGGAAGGAAAAATAGGCCATGGCATGGGCAGGCACCACCGATGTCGTCGGAATGCCCCGCGCCGGGGAGACGGGGCTCTGGCAGCGATTGACGCTCGCGCGCAAGTTCACGCTGGTCGCGGTGGCCATATCGCTGGTCAGCGTGATCTTCCTCGGCTCCTGGGTGTCTCGCACCCTCGAGGAAAGCATCATCGAGCGGGCCGGCGCGGCCAGCGCCGTCTATACCGGGCATTTCCTGGCGCCGCATCTCCAGGAGCTGGCCTTCGACGATGAATTGTCGACCGCGAGCATCGCCGCCCTCGACCGCATCAACGAGAGCGTCGGCATCAACATGCGCCTTCACGCGATGAAGGTCTGGCTGCAGGACGGCCGCATCGTCTTCGCCAGCAACAAGGAATTGATCGGCCAGACCTATCCGCACAGCAGCCTGGACCGGGCCTGGGCCGGCTTCGTCACGGCCGAGTTCAATGAGCTGCATGACGACGAAAACGCCTCGGAACGGAACGGCGGCCCGCATCTGCTGGAGGTCTATGCGCCGATCTATTCCGAAGCGACCGACGAGGTGATCGCGGTCGCGGAATTCTACGAGCAGGTCGACGACGTCCCGAAGAAGCTGGCGACGGTCAGGTGGCAGAGCTGGCTGGTGACGGCGCTGCTTGCGGCCGCCATGGTCTTCTCCCTGTTTTCGATCGTTGCCGACGGCAGCAGGACGATCGAGCGCCAGCGCTATGCCTTGACGCTGCGGATCGCGGAGCTGTCCAGGCTGCTGCAGCACAACCAGGCCCTACGGGATCGGATAAAGCGCGGCGCGCGGCAAGTGGTCGAGGACCATGAATACTTCCTGCACCAGATCGGGTCCGACCTGCACGACGGCCCCGCGCAGTTCCTGGGCCTGGCTCTGCTGCGGCTGGACCGTCTCGATGTGGCCGACGAGGAGGCCAGGCACATCCGCGCCGCGCTTTCCGACGCGCTCGAAGGCATTCGCAACATCAGCGCCGGCCTGCTGCTGCCGGAGGCACGGGGCCAGAACCTGCAGGATGCACTCCTCCATACCATCCGCGACCATGAACGGCGCACCCAGACAGCCGTCGCCTTCCATGCCGGCGATCTGCCGTCGCAGCCGCCGCACTACGTCAACGTCTGCCTCTGCCGGGTCGTCCAGGAGGGGCTGAGCAACGCCTTTCACCATGCCGGCGGCAAGGGCCAGGCGGTCCGCCTATGGGCGGACGAGAGAACCGTCTCCGTCGAAGTCCGCGACCAGGGACCCGGCTTCCCGAAGGAACGCCTGTCCGCCGACCACAAGCACATGGGGCTGCTGGGGCTCCGGGGCCGCGTCGAAAGCATCGGCGGGACCATCGCCATGGAACGCGCTTTGGAAGGCGGTGCACGCTTGGTCGCCTGCCTTCCCGCGATCGAGGAGGAATAGACGATGGACAGAATCCGCATCGTTGTGGTCGACGACCATCCCATGTTCCGAGAGGGCGTGATCCACACCCTGGCCGCGCAGGAGGACATGGTCGTCGTCGCCGAGGGCGCGACGGCCGAGGATGCGGTCCGCCTTGCCGCGTGCAACCTGCCGGACGTGCTGCTGCTGGACCTGAACCTGGACGGCGACGCCATGAAGGCAGTCGAGCGGATAACGGCCGAAAGCCCTTCTGTGAATGTCCTGATGCTCACGGTGGTCGCGGACGAAGAGTGCGTGAGCGCTGCGATGCGGCGCGGCGCGCGCGGCTACATCCTGAAAGGCGTGAGTGGCTCCGAGCTCGCGGGAAGCGTCCGCACCGTCAGCCAGGGGGAGCTGTGCCTGTCGCCGGCGCTGGCCGCGCATCTGCTCAGGCGGCTTTACCTCCGGCCAGACGAAAAGGGCTTCCAGGCCAATCGCTTTTCCCAGCTCACTGAACGCGAGCAGCAGATATTGACGCTTCTGTCCCAGGCGCTCAGCAACAAGGAAATCGCGCTGAGGATCAAGCTGACCGAGAAGACGGTGAAGCATTACCTGACCAGCATCCTGAAGAAGCTGCATGTGAAGAACCGCGTCGAAGCGGCGCTGCTGGCGTCCCATCGCGCATCGGTGCCGGCGGCCGGACGGCACGTCGGCGCATCCTCGCTCCACGAGGAATACCCGAGGGAATAGTCGGCATTTCGCCAATGCCCCTCTCTTCATCCTGACATTTCGAGTCAAGCAGATCCTGTCGCATCAGACCTTGGTCTGATCGGCGTCGGACCTTTGCCGAGCATCTTCCGACCGCAGTCCATCTGGCGGGTGGCTTGCCTCTCTTCAATAATGATTTCGCCTGACGACGAGTTTCGGCTGCGTGCCGAAGTCGCGCATGGCCGACTGACCGTAATGCGCCGATGGCGCGGATAGGCCGCTAGGGGCCGGAACGAACTCTGTTTTCAATTGGTCCGAAGCCTGCGGGCTCTTCGGCGGAACGTGGCAGGAGACGCAAAATGGTCAGTTACATCAAGAGCGACCTGGAATTCATCCTCGCGCAGATCAAGATCGCGGAGGCGCATGCCGCAGGCCAGCCTCTCTTTGGCCCGGATGGCCTGGTGCCGGCCTACAACATCAGCTGGGGCCTGCGCACCGTCGACGGCACCTACAACCATCTTCTGCCCGGGCAGGAAAAATGGGGCGCTGCGGACGTGCCGTTTCCCGAACAGCTCGGCACGCAATTCCGCACGGCGGAGCCCGTTCCGCCGGGCTTCGGCCCGCCCGGCATCACCACCTACGCGCCCTCGAACAATCCCAATTCGCTCGTATTCGACTCGAGCCTGCGCACGATCTCCAACCTGATCGTCGACCAGACCCTCGGCAATCCCTCCGCGATCCTGGAGGGCCTCCAGCGCGCCGGCGCCGATCCTGCGAATCAGCTGGCCGACCTCGCGGCGATCACTGCGATCTACCAGACCTTCAAGCCATCCTCCGACGCCGAATATCAGGCGCGGGTCGTCCTGCAGAATGCCGAGGCTGCGGCCAACGTGCTGAGCGACGGCGATCCCAATACGCCGCCGAGCCCGGCGGAAGCGGCGGCGCTGCTCGTGGTGGCGGAAGCCGCCGCGGCCCATGCGCTCGCCAATGCCGATCTCGAGGCGGCGCGTGCCGTCCGTGACGACGCGGTCGCCACTTTCGGCATCGAGATGGACGGCGACAACGTCCATCTGCCCAACATTTCGCCCGACCTCGGCTTGTCGGCCTCGTTCAATTCCTGGTTCACGCTGTTCGGGCAGTTCTTCGACCATGGCCTCGACCTGGTCAACAAGGGGGGCAGCGGCACGGTGTTCATCCCGCTGCAGCCGGACGATCCGCTCTACGTCGAAGGCAGCCAGACCAACTTCATGGTGCTGACCCGTGCCACGGTTTCCGCCGGCACGGACGGCGTGATGGGCACGTCGGACGACGTCCGCCCCGTCAACACCACGACGGCCTACGTCGACCAGAACCAGACCTACAGCTCCCATTCGTCCCATCAGGTCTTCCTGCGCCAGTATGAAGTGAACGCGGACGGCCATCCGGTCTCCACCGGCAAGCTCATCGAGGGCGCGAACGGCGGCATGGCGACATGGGGCGAGGTCAAGGCCCAGGCCCTGATGCTCGGCATCCTCCTGACCGACCAGGACGTCGGCAACGTCCCGCTGCTGAGGACCGACCAGTACGGCAACTTCATTCCCAATGCCGCCGGCTACGCCCAGGTGATCACCGGGATCGGCGCCGATGGCATCCCGAACACGGCGGACGACGTCGTGATCTCGGGCACCCCGGGCAGTCCCGTCGCCCTGACGGCGGCGGTCCGGACGGGCCACGCCTTCCTCGCCGACATCGCGCATGATGCCGTGCCGAACGGCCTCGCCGACGGCGACATCGAGATCGGGCTGGCCAATCCCGGCAACGGCTCGGCCGTCTACGACAACGAGCTCCTGGATGCCCACTTCATGGCGGGTGACGGCCGCGTCAACGAGAACATCGGCCTGACGGCGGTCCACCACGTGTTCCATGCGGAGCACAATCGCCTGGTCGAGCATACCAAGGCGGTCACGCTCGCGGACGCCCAGGCGATGCTTGCCGGCGGCGCGACGCAGGCAGATGCCGTGGCTTTCCTGAACGAATGGCTCGCGGTCGACGTTGCCGCCGTTCCCGCCTCGCTGGCGGGGCTGACATGGGACGGCGAACGGCTGTTCCAGGCGGCGAAGTTCGGCACCGAGATGCAGTACCAGCACCTGGTGTTCGAGGAGTTCGCCCGCAAGATCCAGCCGAACATCAACGTCTTCCTCGTGCCTGACGGGTTCGACGTCACCATCAATCCGGACATCGTGGCCGAGTTCGCCCATGTGGTGTACCGCTTCGGCCATTCGATGCTGACGGAAACCATCGACCGGTTCGACACCAGCTTCACGGACAAGGACATCGGCCTGATCCAGGGCTTCCTCAACCCTGTGGCCTTCGACAACGGCCATGCCATGCTCGACGGCCTCGCGGCTGGCGACATCATCCGCGGCATGACCCGCCAGGTCGGCAACGAGATCGACGAGTTCGTCACCAGCGCGCTGCGCAACAACCTGCTGGGCTTGCCGCTCGACCTGGCGACGATCAACCTGGCGCGCGGACGCGACACCGGCGTCCCCTCGCTCAACGCGGCGCGCCGCGACTTCTACGAGGCGACGAACGACGCGGCCGAGCTCAAGCCCTATGAGAGCTGGGTGGACTTCGCCGGCAACCTGAAGAACGAAGCCTCGATCATCAACTTCATCGCGGCTTACGGCCTGCACCCGGACATCCTCGCCGAGACGACGATCGAGGGAAAGCGCGCCGTGGCCATGGCCATCATCTTCGGCACGTCGCAGTCGATCGCCGATGATCCCAATACCCCCGCGAACGAGGCGCGGACCATTGAGGTGCCTGCCGACGCCGTGGACTTCCTCAATAGCGAGGGTGCCTGGAGCAGCGGGGCGAACGGCGTGACGACGACGGGCCTCGACAACGTCGATCTCTGGATCGGCGGCTTGGCGGAGAAGATCCTGCCGTTCGGCGGCATGCTCGGCTCGACCTTCAACTTCGTCTTCGAGACGCAGATGGAGAAGCTGCAGAATGGCGACCGCTTCTACTACCTGCAGCGTCTCGACGGCCTGCATCTGTTCGGCGAGATGGAAGGCAATTCCTTCGCCGCGCTGATCATGCGCAACACCGATGCGACGCATCTGCCGTCCGACGTCTTCTCGACGCCGGGCCTCATCCTCGAGGTCGACCGGACCCGGCAGTACAATCCGGGCCTTGGCGAGACGGCCGGCGCGGACGGCATCCTGGAGGACGATCCGAACACCGCGCAGAACGAGGCGGCTGACAATCTCGGCAACGACCCGCTGGGCGGCTCGATCCTGACGCCGCTGGTCATCCGCAACAATCCGGCCACGGTCGGGCCGGACACGAACTACCTGCGCTACACGGGCGACCAGCACGTGGTCCTCGGCGGCACGGATGGCGCCGACATCATCGTTTCCAGCGAGGGTGACGACACCATCTTCGGCGATGCCGGCAACGACAACCTGGAGGGCGGCGCCGGCAACGACATCATCAACGGCGGCGACGGCGACGACATCATCCGCGACCTTGGCGGCGACGAGAACATCAAGGCGGGCGCCGGCAACGACGTCGTCCATGCCGGCCCGGGCCTCGACCTGGTCCTGGGCGGGTCCGGCCAGGATTTCGTCGTGCTCGGCACCGACATGGGATCGGAAGTCTTCGGCGGCGAGGGAAACGACTTCATCCTCGGCAACAAGAACGCCGAGCGCATCCTCGGCAACGAAGGCGACGACTGGATCGAGACCGGCACCTTCGACGGCGCCCCCGGCGACAACTTCGACGAAATCTTCGCCCGCGACAGCATCCGCGGAAATGACGTCTTCCTCGGCGACGGCGGCTTCGACGAGTTCATCGGCGAGGGCGGCGACGACATCATGGTCGGCAGCCCCGGCGTCGGCAAGATGATCGGCATGTCCGGATTCGACTGGTCCATCTACAAGGACAACACCGTCGGCACCAACGCCGACCTGCTGCGCGAGGCGTTCGATGCGGCTCCCATACCGCCGTCGAATTCGGCGCTCGACGTCTACGAAGCGGTGGAAGGCCTGTCCGGCTCGGCCTTCGACGACATCCTCCTGGGCTCCGAGGACGACGCCACGACGATGCTGCCGCTCGCGCAGGGCGGTTCGTCCGGCTATCTCGGCAGCGCGCTCGACGCGCAGGGCATCCAGCTCATTTCCGGCCTGCAGGGCGTCCTGGGCGCTGGGGTGACCTCGTTCGCGACCGGCAACATCATCCTCGGCGGCGACGGCAACGACCTGATCGAAGGCCGTGGCGGCGACGACATCATCGACGGCGACAAGTGGCTGAACGTGCGCATCAGCGTCCGCGCCAACATCGACGGCACGGGCGTTGAGATCGACAGCGCCGACAAGATGACGGAACTTGTCGTCCAGATGTTCAACCGCACCTACAACCCCGGTCAGCTGCAGATCGTCCGTGAGATACTGACGGCGGACGGCACGGGAGACATCGACACCGCCCGCTTCAGCGGCAACCTGAGCGACTACACGGTCACGCAGCTCAGCCCGACGAGCGTGCGGCTCGTCGACAACCGCGGGATCGACAGCACGACGATCGGCGACGTGGTGACCAACGTCGAGGCTTTCCAGTTCCTCGACGGCACCGTGAGCTTCCGCCAACTCGTGAATCTGGCGCCGGAAATCACCACGAATGCGGGAAATCCGGTGACGCTCAGCGTCAACGAGAACACGGCGGCGGCCACGCTCGTCCTCGACGTGAACGCCACGGATCCGAATGTGGGCGACGTCCTGGCCTGGTCGATCACGGGCGGCAATGCCCAGGGCCTGTTCACGATCAATGCCGCGACCGGCGTGATCAGCCTGGCGGCGTCTCCGGACTATGAGGCGCTGCTGGCGCTGGGGGCGACGGGCCAGGTGCTCACGGTCTCCGTCACCGACGGCCTTCTGACCGACACGCTGCAGGTCACCGTGAACATCGCGGACGTGCAGGAAGGGCCGGTGGTGACGGGCCCCGCAACGCTCGTCGCCTCGACGGAGGACATGCTCCGCACCATCACGGTGGCGGAGCTGACCGCCAACGCGACGGGCGTCGGCGTCCTCTCGATCCAGAACCTGACGGCTTCGTCGGGCACCCTGGTCACCAACCCGGACGGCAGCTGGACGCTGACCCCGACCCTGAACGACGATACGGCGGTCACCTTGACCTACAATATCGTCGACTCGACGGGCAGCACGCCGACCACGGCCTCCCTCGATCTCCTGGGAATGCCGGACCTGACCGGCACCGGCGGCGCGAATACGCTGAACGGCAACGGAACAGCGCAGCAGTTCCATGCCAACGGCGGCAATGACGACATCAGCGGCGCCGGCGGCAACGACATCATCTTCGGCGATGCTGGAAATGACGAGGCCGCTGGCGGCACCGGCAACGACATCTTCGTCGCGACCATCAACGACAACAACGACGAATACAACGGCGGCGCCGACATCGATACCTACAACCTGGCCAGAACCTCGGCCAACGCGACGATCAACCTGACGACCGGCACGGCCTCCAGCACGCAGACCGGCAACGATACGCTGGTCTCGGTCGAGAACGTCGTCGGCAGCCGGGGCGCCAACACCATCACCGGCAGCACCGCCGACAATCGCCTGGAAGGCGGCTTCGGCAATGACGTCATCAACGGGGCCGGCGGCAACGACACGCTGATCGGCGGCTTCGGCAACGACACTTTCAACTATGCCATGGGTGGCGGCGCCGACTCGGTGGACGGCGGGCTCGGCACCGACATCCTGAACGTCACCGGCAGCGGCGTCAGCGAGACGCTCGACGTCGTCTACAACGGGACGTCGCTGACCCAGGTGGCGGGCGGCGCGGTCGTCGGAGTGGAGACCGTCAACGCCAACCTCTCGACCGGCACCGACACGCTGTCCTACGCCGGCACGGCGGCGGCCAACGGGGTCACGGTCAACTTGGGGGCGGCGACGCCGACAGCGTCGGGCTTCGCCAGCATCCTCGGCGTCGAGAACGTCACCGGCGGCGCGGGCAACGACAGCATCACGGGCACTGCGGCCGTGAACGTCCTGCTCGGCGGCGCCGGGACGGATACGCTGACGGGCGGCGGGGCCGACGACGAGCTGAGCGGCGGCACCGGCGTCGACAACCTGTTCGGCGGCACCGGCAACGACGACTTCAACTTCGCTGACGGCGACACCGGCCTCGGCGTGGCCAACCGCGACGTCATCCGGGACTTCGCGGCCGGCGACGACATCGACTTGTCGGCGATGGACGCGAACACCACGACGGGCGGCAACGGCACGTTCAACTTCATCGGCACGGCCGCCTTCAGCGACAGCAACGGCTCGGCGACCCTGGCGAACGGACAGGTGCGCTACACGCAGGTCGACACGGACGGCGTCGGCGGCGTGGACTCGACCTTGGTCCAGGGCAATGTGAACAACGCTCTGGCCGCCGACTTTGAAATCCTCCTCCAGGGCTATACGGGAACCCTGGTGGCGGGAGATTTCATTCTGTAAGCGGAGAGCCCCCTTCCGCTGGGATTGAGGCGCCCCCGTTCGGGCGCCTCAATACTGCGTGCCGGAGGCTTAGGCCCAGGCTAGGGCGATCAAAGCACGCCCGGGATCCAGCGCTTCACGCGCGCCTTGTAGGCGACGTAGTCGGTTCCGAAGCAGGCTTCGAGGCGCGCTTCGTCCTCGATCACCCGTTTCTGGAACCAGAAGAGGTGAAACACCACCAGCCCCACCGCGAACCAGGACTGGAAGGTGATCGCGAGCCCCGTCATGAAGATCAGGTGGCCGAGATACATCGGGTTGCGCACCCAGCGATAGGGGCCGACGTTCAGGATGCGGTCGGGCGGCACCTCGATGCCCGGGCCGCCGCCGCCGAAGCGCTCGCGGTAGTTGCCGACGAGGCGGTACTGCAGGTAGCCCCACAGAAGCAGCGGCAGGCCCCAGGGAATGATCGCGATGTCCCGGCCGTAGAGCGCGAGCTCGATCGCGACGACGCACAGGGGATAGACGACGAAGGTCCGGCGCGATGTGCTCTGGAGCCATCGGCTGAAGCTTCTCTTGGCGTTTGCCATGTTCTATGCCGATCCAGGCGCGTTCAGGCGCCGCCGATGGTGAAGGCGCGGCGGTCGACCGTCATGGTGCCATTGGTGAAGCTGATGCGGATGTTCATGTCGCCCTCGGTCCGCTGCCAGGGGATGAGCTTCATCGTCCGGTGGCCGGCCTTCGTGTAGGGCTCCTGGAAGGCGATCTGTTCGGCTTCCTTGCGCGAGTCGGCGCGCAGGATGAACATGCCGAAGCCAAGGTCCGTCTGTTCGTTCTCCTGGGCGTTTTCCAGCTTTCCCGCGCCGAAGATGCGCCCTTCGTTTTCGAGGCCGGCGAGGAACGTCTTGTGCGCGACGCGCAGCGTGTCCTTGGACGGGCTGCCCGCCGGCGGCGTCGGCACCACAGTCATGATGCAGAGGTAGCATTGCTCGCGGCTCAAAGGCCGCGTCATGTGGTCGGCGTCCTTGCTTGCGATCGACATAGGCTTACTCCCTGTTTCAGTTTTTGATTTCAGTCGGGGCCGCGCGGCATCATGCCGCGCCGGCTGAGCACCAGCATGACGCTTCCCACGATCAGCAGCAACACGCCGCCGGTGACCACGAAGCTCGCTTCGAGCCCGAGCAGGCCGACCACGGCGCCCATCAGGGGCGGCAGCAAGGTCTGCACCAGGCGGTTGAGCGAGATGCGCAGGCCCACCGAAATGCCCTGGCAGTCGGCGGGCACCGCCTTCGACGGGATCGAGATCATCAGCGGCTGCACCATGCCCTGGCACCAGCCGCGCAGGATGGAGGTGATCAGCAGGGGCTGGAAGGCCACCATCAGCGGCGTCAGCATGATCGCCAGGATCGAGCCGATGACCGCCGAGTTGAGCAGGCGGATGCCGCCGATCCGGCGCATCAGCCGCGTCACGCCGACGGTTCCGGCCAGCGCGGTGACGTTCGAGACGGCGACGAGGATGCCGATCAAAGTGCCGCCGAGGCCGATCTTTTCCAGGTAGGCGATGTAAAATGAACTCTGGATCGCGCCGGTCGCGATGTTGAGGACCGAGCCGATGGCGACGACGGCGACCGCCGGAATGGCCAATAGGGCGAGGGCGCGGCTGTAGTCTTCGAGGCGAGGCACCACGTCGCGCAGGGTGAAGGGGCGGTCCTGCGGCTTCTCTTCGCCTGCGCGCTTCGGCAGAAGCAGCGCCGAGACGAGCAGCAGCACCGACCAGAGGAACATGATCCCGAATCCGCCCCATGGACCGAGGCTGTCCCAGGCAAAGCCGGCGACCAGCGGGCAGAAGAAGCCGCCGAAGCGGTTGCTGAAGCTGAGCCGCCCGATGAGCCGGGGATTGCCCATCATGGTCTGTCCGGCCACGGTCTGGGCGCCGACCCAGCTCATCGTCGTGGTCAGGCCGATGATCAATTGCAGGATCACGGCGGCCCAGACCCAGGGCAGGACCGGAAACAGGATCGGAAGGAAGAGGCCGACGGCGGCGAAGAACAGCATCACCTGGCGGGCACCCAGGCGGTCCATCAACACGCCGCCATGAATCGACAGCAAAAAGGGGAGAAGCGAACGCGCGCCGATGACGAATCCGAACGCCAGCGCGGACGGATGCAGCGTCAGCACCCACAGCGGCACGACCACCTGGCTCGCGCCGTCGCTGAACATCCCGGAGCCGTACAGAGCGAGCTGTGTGCGGAGAGGAATTTTTTGGCCCTGGTCTTCTATCATTTTTCTTTCGGCCGAGGCTTGCGTCGTTGCGCAATGCGAAATTCGTTTTGCGGTGAAAGTCTGAAGCGCTTTCTAAACCTATTCGGCGGTTTTGTGGTGACGCTTTAAGCATCTCACTGTCATCCGCCCAGCGTCGTTGCTGTGGCGGCCAGAACCGCTAAAGGTGGAGCTGCGATGATGTGAGAAGGGCGCAGGCCATTCGGGCGCACGCCGGGAAAGGAGATGTCAGAGGCTCCCAGGAGCAGGCAGTTGCCGGCCCGCTCCTGGCGCGTCGTGGGGCTGGGCGGCTACTTGGTGTCCGAATAGAGGCTCACGAGCCGATCGATGACCGGCTTGGGCGCCCCATAGGTTTCCTTGATGATCGCTTCGAGGGCCTCGCCCGTCGTCGGCTCGACTTCAAGCCCCTGCTTGTTCGAATCGGCGATGAAGCCCTTGTCGGCGAAGGTGGCCATCAGGGCCTTGCGCATGATCTCGACATGTTCGGCGGAAACGCCGGGCGGCATCACGAACGGGCGCCCGAGCTCGAGCGGGGCCATGGCGATGTCCAGGATCAGCTTGTCTTCCTCGCTCTTCGCAAGGTCGCGTGCCACCGGCACGTCGGGCAGTTCGGGATTGGCCGTGCGCGTTCCGTACTGGATGAGGAACTTCACCTTCTTGTCGCGGATCCAGTCCGGCTTCGTCGCCTTCAGGCTGCTCCAGAAGGCGCTGGGAAAGCCGTCGACTTCGCCGCGCTCCATGGCGAGGAAGGCGCCGGTCATGCCGGTGTAGCCCGACAGCACCTTCAGCTTCGTCCCGAAGACGCTGTTGAACGTGCGGGCATAGAAGGCCGAGGTGGAGCCGCCGCCGGACGTCGCCATGATCACTTCGCGCTTGGTCGCATCCTCGATCGTGTCGACGGGCACGGCATGCCAGACCATCAGCAGCCCGACCTCGGCCGCCGGCGATCCCAGCCAGTTGAATTTGGTCGGGTCGAACAGGGCCTGGTCCATGCCGAGCATCGGCGCGAAGGGGGCCTGGTTGCCGAGGGAGCCCATGACGGTGCTGTCCTTGGCGACCACGTTGTAAATGTAGTTCGTGCCCTTCACGCTGCCGGCGCCGGGCATGTTCTGCACGACGAACGACGGCTTGCCGGGAATGTAGTTCGGCATGTAGCGCGCGATGTTGCGCGACGCGAGGTCGTAGCCGCCGCCCGCATCGGTCGTGACGATGAGCCTGATCGTCTTGCCGCGGTAGAAGTCGCCGCCGCTCTGCGCCTGGGCGCTGCCGGCCGACAGCGCGGCGATGACGAGAGACGATGCGATGGCCAGTTTCGTTTTGCGAACGGTGTGCATAGCCGGCTCCTTGTGCTGGCGGCCTGCTCGACGGCCGCATAGGACGTCCGCGTCAGGACGGAGATGACAATGAAAACATACGCAAGAGACGTGCCAACTATTTGCGCTTGGGCTTCTTCTTTCTGGTTCCGGCTTCCATCAGCTTGACGGTGTCGGCGACGGAAAGGATGCGCCCCATGCGGGCAAAGATGCGGTCCATCAGGAAGTCATGGTTGGGGCCGCGCATCGAGTAGCAGGCGTCGCGCACGATGACCAAGCCGAGGTCGAGGTCGCGCGCGGCGAAGATCGTCGAGGCGATGCCGACGTCGGTCGAGCCGCCGGCGAGGATGATCGTGTCGATGTTGCGCATGCGCAGGTGGAAATGGAGGTCGGTGTCGAAGAAGGCGCTCCAGCGGTGCTTGGGCACGAGAACGTCGGTCTTCAGGGGCTTGAAGGCGTCGGGAATCTGGGCGTCCTTCGAGTTCTTGTCCATGTGCAAGCCGATGGGGCGCGGCTTGCCCGTCATCGGCTTCAGGTTGATGTCGGTGTCGGTCAGGCGCAGGACGGTGTCCGAGCCATCGGCGGCATGGGCGCCCATCGGATAGAAGGTGGTCATGCCAGCGGCGCGCGCGCCGGCCTGCAGCGCCTTCAGATTGGGAAGGATCTTCTTTTCCTTGAGGAAGACGCTCTTTTCCGGATTGTTCTTTGGGTAGAGATATCCGTTGAGCGCGTCGAACAGCACCAGCGCCGTATGGTCGCCGCCTAGGGTAGGGTCGAGACGCGAAATGACAGCCATCAATGTCTCCTGGATGAATCGGGAAGGCGTCCGCGGACCTAGGCTTGCCGCTTGTTCTTGGTGAAGTCGTACTGCGCGCTCATGTCGGATTCGAATTTCTGCACGACGCGAGAGCGGTCGAAGCCGGGCGACAGCACGTCGTCGAGAAAGGCGCGCTGGTCCGCCAGGGCCTTGTCCGCGATTGCCTGGCGGTAGCGGCCCGGCATCTCGTCGTTGAGCCATCCGTGCGGCGCGTCGCGGTAGATCCGGACGACGAAGCTCTTGCGGCTCTTCTCGAGGCTGTTGCGAAAGCGGGTGACGTCGTCGAGGCTGATGATGTGGTCGAGCTCGCCGAAATGGCCGAGGACGGGGCATTCCACCTTGGCGATGATGTCGTCGAGGGCTTCCGGGTAGCGGTCGCTGATCTTGAATTCCCGCGGCTGGGCGCTGCCGTACCAGACGAGCGCCGCGCTCAGGGGGCGTCGCGCGGCATAGACCAGCGGATGGCGGCCGGTCTGGCAGACGCCCATGATGGAGGCTTTCTTGGTGTCCGCCTGGGGCACCTCCTGGAGCGCGCGCAGGGCTTCGTCCATGTAGTCGACGGACTCGTCGTCGGTCATCTCATAGGTCGTGTCGCCGCGATGCAGGGCGGCCTGATCCGGATGCTTGTAGAAGCAATCCGGCGCGATGCAGACATATCCCTGGCTGGCGAAGCGCCGGGCCAGGCCGGCGAAATGCGGTTCGGTGAAGCCGTAGCGTTCATGCAGCAGGATGATGACCGGGAACTTCCCGGAAGCGTCCTTGGGCGCCGCGACAAAGGCGGGCAGGCCGTTACCACAGGTGATCTTCCGTCCAAGGACGTCGTGCATCTTCGAGCGCTCCGGTCAATCAATGGGCGTTCGAATTCGGGCACTGAACGCCCGCAAGCGCAAGAAAAAACCTGCCGTTGCGGTCGTTGGCGATGAGCAGGGAGGTTCGCGACGTCTCACTGGGCGAAGGACTGCGTCCGTTGCGACCTGCGAAAGGGATGCGCTTTATGCTTGGCGCTAAGTCTGCCGTCCTGCCGTCGAATGTCCTAGGCAGGCTATTCAGCTCAGGTGGCGCAGCACTTCTTGTATTTCTTGCCCGAGCCGCAGGGGCAGGGATCGTTGCGGCCGATCTTCGTCACACGGACCGGCTGGCCCTTGGGGTCCATCACGCCGTCCACGTAAAGCCACCGAGCGCCGTCCTTGCGGAATTGGCTGCGTTCGTGGTGCACGCCGTTCTGGCCGTTGCCCTTGAAGCGGGCGGTGAATTCGACGATGCCTTCGCTATCGTCGGGCCCGCCCTGCTCCGTCGCGAGAATGTTCAGGCCGATCCAGTCGATCTTGTTCGTCGTCTCTTCGAGTTCGGCGCGGCTGAAATCGACCAGCGCTTCAGGCGACAGGGTGCGTTCGACATAGCCATAGTCGCCGACGACGAAAGCCGTGTAGCGCGAGCGCATCAAAGCTTCGGCGGTGGGGGCCGGCTTGCCGCCCAGGAAAGGCTGGCAGCAGGCGGCGAAAGTCTGTTCCGAGCCGCAGGGGCAGGGCTGGTCGGCGGCGGCGGTACGGGGGGCCATGGGGACTCCGAAAGGCTCTGCTACGGGCAGTTCGCTGGGATATGGGACAATATGTGGTTTGTGAAGCAGGGAGCCGGGGGCTGTCAACCGATTGACTTACGACAAGGGATCGAACACCTTGTCGACGCCTCAAACCTGCGGATTTCCTGAGCTAGGGCTCCCTTTTCGTGGCCATGCGCAAAGTGTTCGGGCCAGGATGCCGTTCGCTCGATTTCGAAGTTCCGATCACGCGTCCGGGCCGCTGTAGGCAGAACTGAATTGGCTTCAATGCATGGAATTTGCGCAAGCGTCGCGCGCGTCTGGCCCGGTCGTTCGGCAAGCAGCCGCACGCGGCTAGACGATATCTCCCCGATTGGCTGCGTTGGTGCGGCATGACTTTGAAGTTCGATATCAGCCTGCGTCATCTCAGGGCGTTTCTCACGGTGGCGGAGACCGGCAGCATCGCCGCCGCCGCCAAGGCGACGAGCCGCGCCCAGTCGGCGATCGCCCGTTCGCTCAAAGAGATCGAGACGCACCTGTCGATCAAGCTTTTCGACCGCACGCGAAGTGGCATGGCGCTGACGGTCTATGGCAAGGCTCTGGCGGTCAGGGCGAGCGCTGCCGCAAAGGAATTCAAGCTGGCCCGAGAAGCCTTGTCGACCGGCAGGGCGCAGTCCAGCTCGCCGGTGTTCGACATGCTTTTCAGCGAGCAGCGGCTGCTGATCTTCATCACGCTGGCCGAGAAGGGGCATATGCAGGCGACGGCGAAGGCCTGCGGCGTGTCGCAGCCGGCCGTCAGCGCCGCCATCGGCGACTTGGAAGGCAGCCTTGGCTTTCTGCTGTTTCTACGCACTGCCAAGGGCATGCTTTTGACGAACGAGGGCGAGGTTCTGCTCTTCAGGACGAAGCGCGCCTTCGCCGAGCTGCGCAACGCCTCCTTCGACATCGCGGCGCTGCAAGGCCACGTCATCGGCAAGGTCGTCGTCGGCTCCCATCCTCTCAGCCGGGCCTCGATTCTCCCGCTGGCCATCGCGCGCCTGCACGCCCTCTATCCGAATCTTTCGATTACGACGGAGGAGGGGTCGAGCGACGAGCTGATTTCCGGCGTGCGTTCGGGGGATTTCGATTTCATCCTGAACACGCAGCAGCCCGGCCAGCTGCCGCTGGATCTGACCGATGAGCATCTGATGCGGGAGCGTCTCGCCATATTCGTGCGGTCCGGCCATCCTCTGACGAGCAAGGATGCGATCACCGCCGACGCCCTGCTGCAGTCGAACTGGGTTCTTCCCGCTCGGCGGACGTCGACCCGCGAACTTATCGACACGGCCTTCAAGACGCTCTATGGGCATGCGCCGCGCTGCGTGGTCGAGACGAGCGATCTGCTGGTCCTGCGCAGGCTGCTGCTGAGCAGCGACCTCGTGACCGCCATGTCGCCTCAGCAACTCGATCTCGAGACCAATACCGGCCTGGTGCAGCCCATCAGCTTCGATCTGCCGACTGCCGACAGGGTCACCTTGCTCATCCAGCGCGCGGGCTGCAGCCTGTCGCCCGGTGCGTCGCTCCTGGCCACCGCCATTCGCGAGATCGCCGCGGAGCTGAATGCAAAGTCGCCTCAAGGTTCCCGTTAGGGCGGCGCATCGCATTCAGCTGCGGCGAATTCCGCAGGTCAGGCCGGATCTTCTTCCTGCAGGACGTTTCCGACGACGTCGGCGACGCGGACGACCTTGATCACGATCGCGGCCCCTTTGCGCTCCGGGTCTTTGTCCATCTCGTTCTGCGGCATGATCTCGATGACCCGGTCGCGCAGTTCGCCGCTCTGGTGCACGGAGGCCAAGCCGGAGAAGCGCCAGCCGGCGCCGGTCGGCAATTCATCCTTCAGGGCGGCATTGCGGTAATACACGCCGACGCGGGGATTCGCGCGCAGGCCTTCGAAGGAAGTCCTCAGGCTGCGCTCCCAATAGCAAAGATGCTGCTCGTCGAGGACGCGCAGGCTGCCCTTGATGGCGATCTGGGGCCATGCGTCCGGCGCCACCGTCACCACAAGGCAGTGCACGCCGTCGCGCGGCGCGCGGCCGATGAATTCGGTCATTTGCGGGGTCAGCTTGATCATCGATATTCTTTCTTAAAAAGTGTTCGAGTTCAGCGAAGCGGTTTCATGCGGGCGTCGATGACGGCCGAGCGGCCGTTGCGCACCGCCTCGACGGCGGCTTTCATGGCGGCGGGAAGCTGCGAAGCCTGATCGACCGTCAAGGCCATGGCGTCGCCGGCGGCCTGCGCAACGTCCGCGAAATTGGCGGACGGCGCGAGGCTAATGCAGGATGCGACGTCCATCCCGGCGCCGCCTTCGGCATGGATGCGCTGGAAGTTCTCGCGGGTGGCGTTCCAGCCCTGGTTGTTGAAGACCACCGTCAGGAACGGCGCGCCGTATTTGCGCGAAGCCCAGAATACGGAGGACGGATTGTCCAGGAAAAAGGCGCCGTCGCCCGTCAGCAGCACGACCAGCTTGTCGGGAGCGGCCATCTTGGTGCCGAGCGCCGCGCCGCCGCCCCAGCCCAGCGAGCTGCCGCCGCTGCCGAAGAACGTTCCAGGCTTGGTGCGGGGCACTCTCTGAAATATCGCCGAGGTGCTGGTCACCGATTCGTTGATGACGATGGCGTCCGCATCGACGACCTCGCTGAGGCAGGCCGCGATCCAGCCTGGCGTGATGACGTCGTCAGAGGGGCAGTCGCGGCCATCGGCCCATTTCTGGCGCATCTTGCGATGCCGTTCGCTGGCCTGGCTGACCCTGTCTGAACGTTTTGCGTCGGCTGCCGGCGGTTCGGCATCCAATGCCGCATTGAGCTGCTTGAGCGCCGTGTGTGAATCCACTTTATAGAAGCGCTCGGCCGGCATGTACCAGAGTGGCAGGTCTTCCTTCAGCGGATCGACGTCCAGGTAGAACACCCGGCATGTCTCGCTCGGCTTCTTGGACGACGCGGCGACCCAGGGCACGTCGCAGTCGAGCACGACGATCACGTCCGCATCAGCGACGAAGGATTCGGCCTGATAGCCGAGGTGCAAGGGGTGGTCGGCCGGGAAATTGACCCTGATGGGCCTTTCCTCGACCACTGGAATGCCCAGCCGTTCGCAAAACTTCACAAGCTCTTCGACGCTTGCGGCATTGACGCCGGAGAAGGACGTGATCAACAGCGGGCTTTTCGCCGCGCTCAAGGCCTCGATGATCTCGGCAACCGCTTCGCTGGTCAGCGCCGACGGTTCGATCGGCCGCCAGTCATCAGGACGGCCGGCATAAGGCTTTGCATTTTCTTCGAGCACTTCGCGAGCGCCGGTCAAATAGACGGGTCCCATGGGCTGGCTTTGCGCGATCTGCATCGCCCGGAAGACCAATTGCTCGACATTCGCGCCGGTGCGGATGCTGTAGTCCCACTTCACATATTGCCGGATAAGCGAGCCCTGGTCCGTGACGTCCTGCAGGTATGTGGCGGCGCGATTGCGCGAGCCCGGCAGTTCCCCTTCAAGGGTGTAAGGCGTCAGCCCTGCAAAGATAAAGACGGGGATGCGGCCGTGGAACGCGTTGGTGATGGCGCCGCCCATGTTCAGCGTTCCGACGTCCACATGCACGAAGACCGCCTGCGGGCGCCCGGTCACCTGCGCATAGCCATGCGCGGCAGTCAGGGCGACCGCTTCGTGCGGGCAGAGTACGAGCTGGAAAGGCTGGCGGCCCTGCGACGCGCTGCGCACGATGCTTTCGATGATGCCCGCATGGTCGCTGCCGAGGTTGCCGAAGATGTGCGTGACGCCCATCTTCTCCAGTACCGCGAGCAATGCATCTGAGGCACTGTATCGCTCGGTGCCGTTGTCGATATCGGAAGGCATAAGTTTTTCCTGTCGAAGCGCGCTGACTTGTTTCGGGAGCGTCATGGGCCGTATGAAGGCGGCCGTTCCCTTAGAGGGACGTCAATCGTTCCACGCCGCGCCATAAGACGTCGGCGGTGATGTCTCCGGTGCGCGTGCAGCCGACATAGGCCATGGTCCGCCGCAATTCCTGATGCAGGATGGCGATCGCCTTGGACACGCCGGCCTCGCCGCCGGCCCCCACGCCGTAAACCATCGCCCGGCCGGCCATGACCGCCTGCGCGCCCAGCGCCAGGCATTTCACGATGTCGCTGCCGCGGCGAATGCCGGAATCGACGATGACGGTCGTTTTGCCGCCGACCGCCTTGGCGATGCCCGGCAGCACTTCGAGCGGGGAGGGTGCGCTATCCATGCTGCGCCCGCCGTGGTTTGAGACGACGATGCCGTCGACGCCGTGGTCCGCCGCCTTCTGGGCATCGGATTCGCGCAGAATGCCCTTGAGTACCAGCTTGCCTGGCCAGATGTCGCGCAGCTTGCGGACGTCGTCCCAGCTCAGCTGGTCCGCCTGCAGCGCCTTGGCCACGGTCGCCTTGCCGGTGAACTTCTCTTGGTACTTCGCCGGGAAATTGATGTGGCGGGGCATTCCCGTGGTCGTCAAATAGCGGCAGAGCACCGACTGCAGCCAGCGCGGATGCCCCAGCGCGTCGAGCGCGTTCCTCACGTTGAACTTGTAAGGACTGGCAAAGCCGTTGCGCTGGTCATGCTCGCGGTTGGGCTTGAAAGGGAGGTCGACGGTCCACATCAAGGTCTCGAAGCCGGCGTTGGCGGCACGGCGGACGAGTTCGTAGGACAGTTCCTTCTCTCGCCACATGTAAAGCTGAAACCAGGGCCGGCCGCCGGGTATCTGGGCGACTTTCTCCATCGGGGTGTTGGACCCCGTGGCCAGCGTGAAGGGCAGGCGCGCTGCCGCAGCGGCGCGCGCCAGTTCAAATTCGCCTTCGTACCAGCAAAGCCCGGCGATCCCGGTCGGCGCCACGATCAGCGGCATGGCTGCGGGCTTGCCCATGATCTCGGTCGCTGTGTTCACGTCCGAGACGTCGGTCAAGGCCCGCGGCAGCAGCTTTATGTCGCCCAGCACCTGGCGGTTGTTGTCGAGAGCCCGCTGGTCTTCGGTGCCCTTGTCGACGTAGTCGAACACGCCTTTGGGCAGGTTGCGGCGCGCGGCCTCGCGCAGGTCGTCGATGTTGTAGCAGCGTGCGAGCCCTCTCGCGGCCCTGGAGGCGCGCTCAGACATCCAGCGGCGCATTCAGCTTTACGCCCTGCGGCAGCAGGCCGCGTCCGCGATAGCCTTGGCGGTGCTCGGGCGGGATCGGCCGGCTGTCGGGATCGGAGAGCCACAGCCGAAGCAGATGCCGCTTCCTCGAATCTTCCGGCCAGTCCTCGTATTCGCGCCGCGTGTGCAGCGCCACGTAGTTGTTGAGGAACTGGATGTCTCCGGGCAGGAAGGGGATGTCGACGAGGGTGTCTTCCGCCACCTCTCGATAGACCTTGATCGCCTCTTTCAGGGCTTCGCTAAATGGCGGCACGCCAGGCAGGCCTTCTGCCCTGTCGATGGACACACCCAAGCCGACGGCGCTGAAATAGCCCTCATGGAACGAGAATATCGGCTGCTTGAACCAAGCCTGCTCTCCGGGGTTCACGTCGCCCTTCTTCGAGCGGTAGATCTCGTTGACGAGCTCCTGGACCAGATCGGGGCGGGTCTTCAGCATCGTGTTGTAGACCGTTATGGAGCTGGTGACGCAGCTTGCCCCGCCCTTCTTCGCCGTCTGCAGGCAGAGCAGGCCGACGTAGTCGCAGGGGTCGGAATGGATGCGCATTTCCGCGCGCGTGTAGTAGCCGCGCGTCGTCGGGTCGGCATAGTCGCCGCCGAGGTCCTTCACGTGGCCGAGGATATGCCCCTTCATGTTCTGGGCCATCGCCTGGCCGAGATAGGAGCCGATGCCGAGGTAGCCGATCGCGCAGCCCTCGCGATCGAGCTGCTCGACGGGAAAGCCGCGCAGCATGATCAGGCCGCGACCCGTTTTCAGCTCATCGTGCACGTCCGCAATCACGTCCGCGAAGGGGCCGTTGATCGAAAAATTCTCGCGGGAGACGTCGGCGACGGCCACGCCCTTGGCGCGCGTCGCGGCGACCGCCTCTACGATTGACGCGCGGTCCTCGTCGGTCAGGCGATAGCTGAAGTTATCAACAGGGCCCAGCGTGTCGCGCGTCCATGCCGCTGGATCGACGACCGGGCGCATCGGTTCGGCCGGCAAGCGCTCTTTGGAGCTCGTCTGGAATTTTGACATGAGAACCTCAGCATTTTTTTGGAGCGGGCGTGGGGTGACGTCTGCTCGTTCGAGAGTCGAGAACGCTTGCTACTGCGCTTAAGGCTAGAACAGCCGGCATCTTTTTTGCCCAGGCAATATGCTTATTTTGATCTCGAATCTGCTTATACGACCGACTTGCTATTGCTTCCGCTCTCGATCCGCAGTCAAACTCATTGAAACGCAATCGTTCAATGAATGCCCGAATATAGTTCGGGGCAGGGGTTCGTTAATGCAGGCTGAGCGCTTTTTGGATGAGTACGCGGTTCATAGCGTTCGCCGGAACTGGGCGCTGGCCCGCGACAACGGCGACTGGGACGCTTTCCGCGCCTGCTTTCATCCGGACGCGACCGTGCGGGTGCTGTGGTATTCGGGGCCGGCGAAGCCCTTCATCGAGCAGACCGTCGAATCGGCAGGGAAGCGCAAGCCGGGCGGGAAAAGCACGCGCCACTGGCTGGGCAACTACCGCGTCTGGCTGAATGGCGCCCGCGCCATTCTTGAAACGGACACGATGATCATTAATCGTGATCGCTATAAGGGGCATCTCGTCGATTACGTCATGAACCTCCGGCTCTATGACCGGATGGAGCGGCGTGACGGCGAGTGGCGCATCCTGCGCATGGACGCGATCTACGACAGGGACCGGCTCGATCCCGTGATTCCGGGCTCTCTGCCGCCCGGCTTCTTCGAGGGCGTTCCGCTCGAGGGGCCGGAGGCCCAGATGGGCCTGACCCGCTGGCGGCTCAAGGGCCGCGGCGTCGAGTTTCCCGTCGACCTGCCGATCGGCGGCACGGAGACCGAGACGGCGGTGCGGAAGGAAACGGAGGCTTGGCTGAATGCCCAGCCGGCCCCAAAAGCTTGAAGAGGAACGGAAGCGCCATGTCCGACACGACAGTCATCCGCAGCGGTAGCTCGCTCGTCACGGGAATCAACGTCTTCAACCTGCCGCGGGATCGCCACGAGGCGCTGATCGAGACGCTGGACGGGATCGACGAAGAAATCCTCAAGATCAAGTTCCCGATGAACGTCTCGGCCACCTTCCACCGCGCGGTCGAGGCGCCGGTCGTCATCAACTACAACCAGTACACCGACCGCAAGGCCGGCCGTCACTTGCGCACATGCGAGAGCATCCTTCCCCTGATGGAGCGGACGCACGAACTCTCGGAATCGAGCGAGATCCGCTGGTATTCGGTCGCCGACGTCGTCGCCGTCGATGGCGGCGACCAGATCGAGGTCGTGGACGACCGCGGCAGGATCGGCGTGATCGGCATCTTCACGGTCGCCCCGGAGAAGCAGGCCGACCTGCTCGCCGCCTTCAAGCGCTACGGCGAGACGGTGAAGGCCGCGCCGGGCTTCGGCGGCCTTGCGACGCATCGCGGCCTGGAGGCCGAGCATGTCTCGACCTATGAGGTCTGGGACAGCGCGGCGGCCTACCGCAGCGCCATCAGCCAAGGCCCGGCGGCGGAGACCCTCGCGGCCGCGCGCGCGACGGCGACGGCTGCGGAGCTTCATCCATATGACGTCGTGAGAGTCTGCCGTTTCAACCCCGGCACCTGATCGCGGCGACTATCCAAGAGAAAGAGGGCAGGGGATGCCGGACAAGATTCGAGTTTCGAGCATGGCGGGCGGCGGCCAGTGGTGGAAATCCATCGTCTGGGCCGGCAAGGCGTTCGGCAACAGCGGATTTGACGTCGAGACGACGCGGATCGGCAAGAAGGCGAACGACCCGCTGATGCGGGTCGCCCGCGGCGAAGCGGATGTCGCAGTCAGCCTGTCGGTCGCCGCGGCGCAGGCAGCCAGAGGAGTCGGCGTCTACAAGGACAGCGACACCTCGTCCATTCGCAGCCTCGCGCTCCTGGTCCGTCCGGACCAGCACTTCTTCAACATGGTCCGCGCCGATCTAGGGATTCGTTCCTTCGCCGACCTGGCGAAGAAGAAGCCGGCGCTGGACGTGTCGATCGAGCTGCCTGACTACGGCCCCGGCCATGTGACCGAGGTCTATCTCAAGCATTACGGCATCGATCTGATGCGCGACATCCCGGCTTGGGGCGGCAGCCACATCACGTCGCATCCGGGGACCGTTCCGCTTGTCCTGGAAGGCAAGTGCAACGCGATCATGCGCACGGACACCTCGTACGGCCCCGCCGGAATCGCGGCGCACGTCTCCGACTGGGTCCTGCTGCCGCTGGACCGCGACATCGCCGAGATACTCGAGCGCGACTACTGCACGCCGATCACGACGATCGAGCCGGACTTCATGCGCGGGCTGGACGAAGCGGCGGGCCCCATTCTCACTGTCACCAATCCGGGTTTCGACCTGATCGTCAACAAGTCGATGCCGGACGACGTCGCCTATCGCTTGGCCAAGGCGCTGAACGAGACGAACGAGAAGCATTGGGCGGCGCAGGACGTTTTCTACAGCATCCTGCATGCGCCGCAGGCCCTGGGCCCGCTGCATCCGGGCGCCGCGCGCTACTATCGCGAGCAGGGCGTTCTCAAGTAGCGCCCCGCAAGCCCGGCAGGCGTGGTGCGGCGCCTCTTCATGACGAAGGGCGCCCGCCGGATTATTTCCCCAGTCGTCCTCGATGAACGCGATATGCGCGTCGTTCAGCCTTTGAGCGCGCCTGCGGACCACGCATACGCCGTGCCAAACTCGGCCGTATAAGCAGATTCGAGATCGAGATAAGCATATTGCCTGGGCAAAAATGATGCCGGCTGTTCTAGCTTAAAGCATGGTGGCAGGTGTCATGGACGCTCAGGGAGCGGACATGCTTGATTCTGCTCCAAGGGCTGAAATTCTTAAAATTGGCCACCAAGACTGAAGCGATTGAGAGCGGGCGAAAGTCCCGCAGTGGGGAAGCAAAGTTATGACGACACCGCACCGTATCGACGTCCACCACCATCCGACGCCGAACAAGGCGTTGAGGTCGGGGCGCGGCGCGTCGACCGGCGAGATGCGCGACTGGTGCCCCGAGCATTCCATCGATGACATGGACAAGAACGGGGTCGCGACCTCGATTCTGTCCGTGCCCAATCGCGGCGCGGTGTGGCGCGATCCGGCCAAGGCGTCAGGCATTGCGCGCAGGTGGAACGAGTATCTGGTGCAGCAGGCCAACGACCATCCGGGCCGGTTCGGCGTCTTCGCCGCGGTGCCGATCCTCGACATCGAGGGCAGCCTGCGCGAGGCCGAATACGCGCTCGACACGCTGAAGTGCGATGGCGTCACCCTGATGACCAACATGGGCGACAAGTGGCTCGGCGACCCGCACTATTTCCCGCTGTTCGAGGAGCTCAATCGCCGCAAGGCGGTCGTCTACACCCATCCGATCAGCGCGGAGTGCATCCAGAACGCGATGAAGCCCGAGATCGACGATGCGGTGGTCGAGTTCTGCGCCGACACGGGCCGAGCGATCGCCCAGCTCTTGTTCTCGGGCGCGGCGCACCGCTTCAAGGACATCGACTTCATCTTCAGCCACGGCGGCGGCGTGATGCCGTTCATCCTGGACCGTTACGTCGGCCATGCGGCCCGCAATCCGGAAATGGCGGCGCGCGTGCCCGACGGCGTCGTCAGCTACCTGAAGCGCTGGTACTACGACACAGCGCAGGTGGCGCATCGCCATGCGATGGTCTCGATCCGCGAGCTGATCGACGTGTCCCAGATTCTGTTCGGCACGGATTTCCCGTTCCGCAGCGCCGAAGAGCATGTGCGCGGCCTTGCGGAGCTGGGCTTCACGCCGGAAGAGCTGCTGGCGATCGAGCGCGGCAATGCCGAACGCCTGATGCCGCGCTGGCGCTGCACATGTTGATGCAGGGCCGGCGCGCTAGCGTGCGCCTGTTCGTCGATTGAGGTTGGACTCGTAATACCAGCGTGATTCGTCCAAAATTAACCTAATTAGGAAGACGGGATTTCGAAATCGAGCGCTGCGCCAAAGCGCCGCGAAATCCGGAAACTGGGAGATGCAAATGAAGCTCAGGCTGTTGACGGCCGCCACTGTCGTGGTCGCGGCGATTTCGATGATCCATGGTTCGGCGCGGGCGGACGATTGGGACACGATCGTCGCCAATGCCAAGAAGGAAGGCACCGTTGCCGTCCACGGCATGCCGGGCAAGACCTACCAGGCTGCCATGCTGGCGTTCGCCAAGTACTATCCCGACATCAAGGTGAAGTTCAGCGGCGTCACTGGCGCTTCGGAAGTCCCCAAGGTGCTGCGCGAGCGCCAGGCTGGCATCAATGAGTGGGACGTGTGGCTCGGGGGCTCGAGCAGCGCTCTCGGCCCGCTCAAGGAAGCTGGGTTCTTCCAGCCGCTGCGTCCTGTCCTGCGGCCGGAGATCATGGCCGACGACAAGTGGGTCCAAGGGTTCAACGACGGATGGCTGGATGAAGGGCAAAGCATCTTCTATTCGTTCGACGGCACCGTTCAGAATCCGGTGATGGTCAATTGGGATTTCGTCAAGAAGGACTCGATCAAGACCCTCGAGGACCTCGCCAAGCCGGAGTTCGCGGGCAAGATCACGTCTTTTGATCCTCGCGTTGCGGGGCGCGCGATCGGAACGTCGCAGTCTTTCCTCCACAACGTCGGCAAGGAGGGCATGATCGCGATTTACAAGAACGACGTCGCCTTCACCGGCAGTTCCAGCCAGCTCGTCGAATGGATCGTGCGTGGCCGTTATCCGATTGCCCTCGCCCTCGATTCCCAGGAACTGGAGCAGTTTCACGCCCAAGGCCTGGGCAAGAACATCGGGCCGCTTGACGACGACGTCTATAAAGTCCTCACGCTCACTCCCGGCTTCGGCAGCGTCGGCATAGTCGACAAGGCGCCTCACCAGAATGCCGCGATCGTCTACGTCAACTGGCTGCTCTCCAAGCAAGGCCAGGAGGAATGGGTCAAGGTGCCGCGTGCCAGCCGCCGCACCGACGTGGTCGCGCCCATCCCGGAGATGGCGCCCAAGCCGGGGCATTCCTACTTCAACGGCTATGCCGAGAAGTACACGAAGGAGCGCCAGGGCCTCGCGCGGATGGCGAAAGAAGCGATCGACGGCGAAGCGTCGCGCACGGCTCCCAAGTAAGTTTGCGGTAAATCCCCCTAACGCCGGTTTGTAACGATGAATACCTCAACCGCAGCATCTGCAGCTGCTCGGCCCAGACTTGCGCCTCGTTTCGTGCGGCGCATTTCTCGGCTGATGGAGACGCAAAGGCTGCTGTTCGCCATCGTCCTGCTGACGACGGCGTTTCTGGTCCTGCTTCCGGTCGTTTTGCTGATCTCCTACAGCTTCGTCGAGAGCCTGCCGGGCCAGCCGCTGAACCTCGGCTTCGACGCCTGGCGGCACGCGGTCGAAAGCCCGCTCATCATGGGCAGCCTGGTGAACAGCGTGCTTCTGCTGCTGTCGACCCACAGCATATCGCTGCCGGTCGCCGTCGTGATCGCGTGGGTTCTCGCGCGCACCGACCTGCCGTTCCGCAACGGCTTCGAGTTCATGTTCTGGATCTCGTTCTTCATGCCCACGCTGTCGATCCTGATGGGCTGGATCCTGTGCCTCGACCCTGAATACGGCCTGTTGAACAAGCTGTTCGAGCTTCTGCCGTTCGTCGACAAGGGGCCGTTCAACATCTTCTCCTTCTGGGGCATCGTCTGGGGCCATCTCGCGACCCATGCGATCACGATCAAGGTCATGCTGCTGACGCCGATCTTCCGCAACATCGACAGTTCCTTCGAGGAGGCTTCGGCGATCTGCGGCGCCAATCGCGTCACGACGCTGATCCGCGTCATGGTGCCGGCGGTGACGCCCGCGATCCTTGCCATCACCTTGATCGCCATGATCCGGGCCATGCAGTCGTTCGAGATCGAGATGGTCCTGGGCTCGCCGATCCGCCTTTATGTCTACAGCACCCTGGTCTATTCGCTCATCGAGCAGGAGCCGCCGGATTTCGGCGCCGCTTCGGCGCTTGCGACCATCGGCCTCGGCTGCCTGCTGCCGCTGATCTTCGCGCAGCGCTGGGTCGGGCTTCGGCGTCAGTACGTCTCGGTCAGCGGCAGGATGAAGTCCGCGTCCGTGCGCCTTGGGCCCTGGCGGACTCCGGTTTTCCTGGCCATCTGCACCGTCGTGCTCATTTTGACCGTGATTCCCATTGTCTTCCTCGGCCTCACCTCGACCATGAAGCTGTTCGGCTTCTTCAATATTCCAGAGCCTTGGACGTGGGGGCATTGGGCGACCGTGTTTGCCGACGAGTCCTTCCGTCAGTCCGTCATCAACACTCTTCAGATGTCGGCCGGCGCGGCGCTGGTCGCCATCGTGCTGCTCTCTCTCATTGCCTACTTCTCGGTTCGCAGCAGCTTCAAGGGCCGTTCGCTGCTCGATTTCGTCTCGTGGCTTCCAGCGGCGGTTCCGGGCGTGCTGTTCAGCCTCGGCCTGCTCTATGCCTTCCTAGAGATTCCCTTGTTCCGGCCGCTGTACGGGTCAATGGCGCTGATGATCATCGCGGCCGTCATGGGCAGCATGACCCTGGGCACGCAGATCTTTAAGAGCGCGATGCTGCAGCTCAGCCGCGACATCGAGGAAGCGTCCGCGGTGTCGGGCGCGACTTGGCTGCGCACCTTCCGCAGCGTCGTCCTCCCGATCGTGGTGCCGACCGTCCTGCTCGTGGGGATCACCATCTTCATCACGGCGGCGCGCGAGATCGCCAGCGTCTCGCTGGTCGCGACGGGGGGAACCAAGACCTTGTCGCTGCTTCAGCTCGACTACATGGTCCAGGGACGCTACGGCCCGGCCGCAGTGATATCCTTCATCGTGATCCTGATGAGCACCGGGCTGGCGCTGGCGGCCCGCGCTCTCGGCCTCAGGATCGGCCTCAAGAATTGACCGTTGGTCAGGCAAGAATCAGAATGGGCGAGTCCGCCGGAAGGAATGGGACACAAGGATGACTAGCGTCGCAACTCACGAGGGCGCGCTTTCGCTGCGCGGATTGACCAAGCGCTTCGCCGCCTTCGCGGCGGTGGACGGAATCGATCTGGAGGTTCGCCCTGGCCAGCTGATGGCGCTGCTTGGCCCGTCGGGCTGCGGCAAGACGACGACGTTGCGCATGGTGGCCGGGCTCGAGCAGCCCACCGGCGGCGAAATCTGCTTCGGCAACAGCACGTTCGTCTCGACCGCCGACGAGATCGAGGTGTCGACTCATCGCCGCAACATTGGCATGGTGTTCCAGTCCTATGCGCTCTGGCCGCATATGACGGTCTTCCAGAACGTCGCCTATCCGCTTTCCGTGCGCAAGGTGGCCAGCGCCGAGATCAAGCGCCGCGTATGCGCCGTCCTCGAGCTCATGGAGCTCGGCGCGCTGATCGACAAGACGATCCCGCAGCTGTCGGGCGGCCAGCAGCAGCGCGTCGCGCTCGCGCGCGCCCTGGTCTACGAGCCGTCGCTCATGCTCTTCGACGAGCCGTTCAGCAATCTGGACGTGCATCTGCGCGCGCAGATGCGCATGGAGCTCAAAAGGCTGCGGCGCAAGGTCACGATGACCGGCCTGTTCGTGACGCACGATCAGGCGGAAGCGCTCTCGGTCGCCGATTCGATCGCCATCATGCACGGCGGCCGCATCCAGCAGGTCGGCGCGCCGCAGGACATCTACAAGCGTCCGGCGACGAAGTTCGTGCGGGATTTCCTCGGGCGGGTCCTGAGCCTGCACGGGTCCTACGATGCGGCCGGCGGCGAAGCTCGCGTTCGCCTCGCCGACGGAACGATGCTGTCCTGCGACGCGCCGGAGAGCAATCCGGGCAGCCGCGTCGAGGTGTCGATCCGTCCCGAGTTCGTGAAGTTCTACGAAGACGGGGAGCCGGCGCGGGCCAACACGGTCACCGGCACGATCGAAGAGCTGCTGTTCACCGGCGACCGGTTCGAGACGCGCCTGCATCTCGGGGGCGAGCATGTGTTCACGGAACTGCCGGCCGGCCGGCCCTGGCACGAAGGCGATGCGATCCGCCTGGAACTGCCGATGGCGGCGCTGTCCGTGTGGCCCGACAAATAACGGCTGACACGGCGCCGTTGCGGCGCTCGTCTCGTCGTCAGACCCCTCCTAGAACGCCATGGAATGCTGCAAGGTCTCCATAAGGCGAACGGTCGAGGCGTCTCGCGACATCGCGAAGGAATACCCCTGACCCTGGCAGCGCGCGGAATGCTCCGGCTCGCCCCTCGATGCGGAATGGCCGCATAGGGATGATTCCGCGCCGGTGAAGCCAGAGCTGGAAGCCTTGATTTCCGGAGAGATTGGCCGGGGGGGCACAGTCCATGGCGAAATCTCGTCCAGTTTTTGCTAAATACTGTGCGGAGCGTCGCCAATCGTTGGCATGCCGGGAAGGTCTAATTGTTGCAAAGCTGGGTGCGCCAGAGGGCCGGCGCGCGTTCCTCGGGGACGGATATTTTCAAGCTTCCTATGCCGCGCGCCATGAACGCTGTAATGGCGGCGCTGTTCGTCGCATGCTTTGCGGTGTACGGCTCGGATACTTGGTACCTCGCTAGCATGCGCGGCCTCGATTTTTCGTGGCATGTCATGCTGGGCTACAGCTTCGAGGCGCACTATCGGCATGGCGTCGATCTGCTGTTCAACTTCGGGCCGCTGTCCTTTATTTACACGAGCGCTTATTTCGAAGACAGCCACGCGCTAAAAATTACTTTGCGCCTGCTGTATCACGCGATCATTGCAATCGGCATCGTGCATTTGCTCGTGCGTCAGAGCTCATGGCGACTGGCGCTATGGGCTTTTCTGAGCGTTTTCCTGCCATTGTTTGGCGATGCGCTGCTGCTGTTGCCGGTGATGCTGCTTTGCTACAGCGAAACGCGCCGGGACCCTCAAGATCGCTTCGCCGCGGCTGTCTCGGTCGTCCTTTGTTTTGATGTCGCATTCGCCGGCCTGGTGAAAATCACTCCATGGGTTTTTGCCATTCCGGCGCTGCTGATGCTCACGATCTATCGCGCATCTCTCAAAGAGCGTTTCCCGCTCGCGGCGGCGTGCTTCGTTGGCTTCACGGCAGCGCTGTGGCTGTGGTCGGGGCAGCGAGCGGGGGATTTTGTCAATTTCACGCTCGCTTATGTCGATGCGGCGCTGGCCTACAACGCGGACATGGGGTTGCCGGTTTCCGGGCTGCTGCAGGGGCTCTATGCGGCAGGGGCGTTGCTCGTTTTGTCCAGCGTCAGCTTGCGAGACATGCGGGGCAAAATTTTAGCCATTTTGCTCTTCGGATATGTGCTGGTCGCCTACAAGATGGCGTTCATGCGCCATGGCGAAATGCCGAGCATGGCATTCATGGCGCTTGCCGTCGCCGCGGCGGCTCAATGCAGCGTCGCGACATTTGACAGAAGCCGGGCCCGGCGGGCGCTTCAAGCGGCACTAGGCGTTTTTGCGGCGTTGTCCGCTGCAGTGACGGGCAACGCCTATCTTGCGGTTTTGCCGTCTGATTGGCGAAGCGGCTACGTCGAGATGTTGCAGGAACGATTCCTATATTTCGCTGACGCCGATTACCGCGAAAAATTGGTTTCGACTTGGCGCGGGTATCGCGACGCCGCGGTGCGCGAGGCGCGTTCCGCATTTCCCTTTCAAGGCGTGAACGGGCCGATCGACGTATTTCCGTTCGAGTTCAGCCTGGCTTATGCCTCGGGCTTGCCGATCGCTACCCGGCCGGCTTTTCAGGCTTACTATGCGACCAGCCGCCGCATGACGGAGCGCAACGCGGCCTTTCTCGAGGGGCCCGGCGCGCCGCAGTCCGTATTGTTCAGCATCACTCCAATCGATGGGCGCTATCCGACGCTGGAAGATCCTTTGGCTTTCCGTGCCTATCGTCGCCTCTATCGGCTGGACCGGCAGACGGCCGACGCTCTCTTGCTCGTACGCCGCGTTGCGCCGGCGAGCGAGACGGAAGACTGCCGCGACACGCAGCTTGCCTTTGGTCAATCGGAGCCGCTGTTGCCCGTCGCGCCGGATCAAGCGATTTGGGCCAAAATCACATTGGAGCGCACGTGGCTGGGGCGGGTCGCCGAATTTTTCGTGGGCCCGCCGGTGCTGAACCTGGCGATCTCGACGCAAGGTGGACAATCGACCTACCGCTTCTTGCGCGAAGCGGGAGAGAGCGGCTTCTTGCTGTCGCCGGCTTTGCCGAACACGGCAGCCGCTGGCCAGTTCTTTGATGGAAAGGCCCAGGGCGCCAATCACGTCGCAGCTTTCAGGCTGCCGACGCCGGAGACCGCACTGCCGATAGACTGGTTTCAGCCCAACATATCGGTCAGGCTCTGCACGCTTTCCTGGGGGCCCTAGTGGCGCCTCTCATCGAGTGGGGAAGGCGATGACAAGGCACAAGTTGCGGGGCTTTGAAAGTCAGAGCAAAAGCCAAATTTAGATAGGTGGACTGCTTGCTAAGCAATGCGCAATTCGGTCAAACTTGGACGCGTCCAAGTCCTCGACCGGACGTGGGCGAACAATTCAAAATTACAACTTGTTGAATTGGCTGGGGGACTAGGATTCGAACCTAGACTAGCGGAGTCAGAGTCCGCGGTCCTACCGTTAGACGATCCCCCAGCAGGGGCCCGCCGGCGAGCCGGTCGGGCAGGGGCCTCAGATCAGGCCCCCGACGGAAGGCCGGCGTTCTAGCATAGTTGTTCGGCCTTGGGTAGTCCGGAACGCGCTGTCCGGGGCAGATGGTGAACGCCCAAAAAGCTTGCCCGTTCCGCCACATAGGGGCGGCTTGGGGCCTCAACGCCCCTTCGCGGCGGCGGGCCCTTGGGATAGCATCGGGCCATGTCGAGACGGCGGCCCCCTCATTCCTCCCGCTCGGCGTTCGGCCCTGCCTCCGGCGGCGCCGCAACGCCTGGCGCGGGCATGTCCGCGATGCCATCGGGCGGGGCCCGCCATCGCCACCGGACGCCTGTCGCCGGGCCTGGCGCGCGCGGCCTGCCGGCGCCCACCTTCGCCGCCCTCGACCTCGGCACCAATAACTGCCGCCTGCTGGTGGCGCGCCCCGGCCTCGTGGGCAGCGCCCTGGAGGGGGCTTCGCCCTTCGTCGTGGTGGACGCCTTCTCGCGCATCGTGCGCCTGGGCGAGGGGCTGAGCCAGAGCGGCGCCCTGTCGCCTTCCGCCATGGCCCGGGCCATCGAGGCGCTCAAGGTCTGCGCCGCCAAGCTGGAGCGCCGCCAGGTCACCGTCGCCCGCCATGTCGCCACCGAGGCCTGCCGGCGCGCCGCCAACTGCGACGAATTCCTCGCCCGCGTGAAGGACGAGACCGGCCTCGAAATCGAGACCATCACGACCGGCGAGGAGGCCGCCCTGGCGCTCGCCGGCTGCGCCCCCTTGCTCGACCGCGCCCAGCCGGAAGCCCTGGTCTTCGACATCGGCGGCGGCAGCACCGAGCTGATGTGGGCCAGGCTCGACGCAGCCGGCGGCGAGCCGGAGCTGGTCGACTTCCTCTCGCTGCCCTTCGGCGTGATGAACCTGGCCGAGCGCGCCGACTGCGATTGCCTGTCGCTGGAGGCCTTCGAGGGCCTCGTCGCCCAGGTGCGCGAACGGATCCAGGCCTTCGAGGCGCGCCACGACATCTGCGCCCGCATCGCCGAGGGCAGCCTGCAGATGCTCGGCACCTCGGGCACCGTCACCACCCTGGCCGGCATCCGCATGGGGCTGGCCTGCTACGACCGCTCGCGGGTCGACGGCTGCCATCTCGACTTCGCCGAGCTGCGGGCCGTCACCAGCCACTTGCTGGCGCTCGACTGCAAGGCCCGCGCCCTGGAGCCCTGCATCGGCCCGTCGCGCGCCGACCTGGTGCTGGCGGGCTGCGCCATCCTGGAGGCGATCTGCCGCACCTGGCCGGTGGGAAGGCTGCGCGTCGCCGACCGTGGCGTGCGCGAAGGCATTCTGCTAACTCTCATGCGCGGCGGCGTCCCTTCGGCGCGGCCCAGCGTTTCTGCAGAGTAAGTTTCATGACCGACAAATCCGGCTCTAAACGAGGCGCGGCGAAGGCCGGCGGCCTCAAGGTGCGCGTGCGCACCGCCAAGGGCCGCAAGCTCTCCTCCACGCGCTGGCTCGAGCGCCAGCTCAACGACCCCTACGTCCACGCCGCCAAGCGCGAGGGCTACCGCTCGCGCGCCGCCTACAAGCTCGCTGAGCTGGACGAGAAGTACAAGCTGCTGAAGCCCGGCATGGTGGTGGTCGACCTCGGCGCGGCGCCCGGCGGCTGGACCCAGGTGTCCGTCGCCAAGGTCAACGCGCTCGGCGACAAGGCCGGCCCGCGCGGCATGGTGGTCGGCATCGACCTCACGCCGGTCGAGCCGATCACCGGCGCCACCCTGCTGACCCAGGACTTCCTCGCCGAGGAAGCGCCCGACATGCTGAAGGCGATTTTGGCCGGCGCCAACAGCCAAGAAGGGAGCGGCGGGCAGGCGCGCGCCGACGTGGTGCTGAGCGACATGGCGGCGCCCGCCACCGGCCATCCGCAGACCGACCACATCCGCATCATCGCGCTCTGCGACGCGGCGGCCGAGTTCGCCGGCGAAGTGCTGGCCCCCGGCGGCATCTTCCTCGCCAAGGTGCTGCGCGGCGGCACCGAGCGCAGCCTGCTGGAGAAGCTCAAGCGCGACTTCGCCGTGGTGCGCCACGCCAAGCCGCCGGCCAGCCGCGCCGACTCGGCGGAAATCTACGTCGTCGCCACGGGCTTCCGCGGCAAGAACTAGCCTGCAGGCGCGTTGGCCCTCTAAGTGCGCCTACAGGCGCATGGACTTTCTAGGTGCGCCTACAGGCGCACCACGCCATCCAGATGCCCGGGCAGGTCGGCCAGCTGGTGGCGCGTCAGGTCCTTGGGCAGCTCGGCGCTGACCTTGGCACGCGTGCCGGCGGCCAGGCTGCTGCGCAGCTCGCCGAGCGTCTCGGGCGGCGCCACCATCACCAGGTCGTCGAAGTCGCCGTCGGTCGCCGCCACGTCGAGCAGGCTGGCGATGTGATGGGCGAACTTCTGCTTCTCGAACTGATGCCAGTCGGTGCGCGGCTCGATGGCGGCGCGCGCCGCCGTGCCGCCGGCCGGGAAGGCGCGGCCAGGCCGGTCGCTGACCAGCTCGGAGTTCTTCGGCACGGGATTGTCGTGGGCGGTGCCGGGGACGGGCACCAGGCCGGTGTTGGGGCCGTGGTTGGCGAGGATGCGGGCCCGCGCGCCGTCGGCGATCAGCACCCAGGTGGTCTTTTTCGGCATGAGCATGTGAAGGTCCCTTTTTCGGTTGTTCTTGCTCCCCCGAGAGGCCGGCGCAGGTTCGGAAACAGCCTCGGCCCGACCCCTTATTCTGTACGTGGGAAGCCTGCGGCGAAAGGAAAAGCGCTAAAACGCGGGTTTCCCAGGAACCGCCGGAGAACCCCTGGTTTCCCCCGCGAAATCGGGCTTTTTCGGCCCTTCGCGCTTTCTGGCACCGCGCTTGCAATCGCGCTTGGATTCGTCGGGCCGATCTGTATTATGCGGCGCCAACCTAAGTTAGAGGGCGGCATGCAGATCCGGGAAGCCTACACGTTCGACGACGTTCTTTTGGCCCCAGCTGCGTCCAGCGTCCTGCCCGCCCAGGTCGACACAAAAACCCGCCTCACCAAGACCATCGAACTCGGCATTCCGCTGC
>DASYCO010000079.1:0-16333 GCA_036500145.1 Alphaproteobacteria bacterium
GGGCGACCGTCTATATATTTCGCCCACTTTTCGCGAGTTCGCATTGGCGCGCCCAGGCCCCAGGCCGGGCGCGCAGACCTTTGGAAGAACAGGATTTTCAATATGTTCGCGGTCATCCGTACCGGCGGCAAGCAGTATAAAGTCGCCGAGAACGACGTCATCATCGTCGAGAAGTTGCTGGCCGACGCCGGCGACGAAATCGACTTCACCGACGTTCTGGCACTGAATGACGGCGCCGCCACCACCTTCGGCAAGCCCCTCGTCGCCAACGCCTTGGTCGTTGCCGAAGTCATCGAGCAGGGCCGCGCCGACAAGATCATCGTCTTCAAGAAGAAGCGCCGTCAGAACTATCGCCGCAAGAACGGCCATCGTCAGGACCAGACGGTGCTGCGCATCACCGGCATCCTCGCCGACGCCAGCAAGCGCCCGGCGAAGAAGGCCAAGGCGCCGAAGGCGGCCGCCACGGAAGAAGCCGCCGCCGCGCCGGCTAGCAAGCAGGTCAAGCAGGTGAAGAAGCCTGCCGCCGAAAAGGCCGCCGCGAAGAAGGCCGCTGCGCCGAAGGCCAAGACCCCGGCTGCGAAGAAGCCGGCCGCCAAGAAGGCCGCTGCGCCGAAGACGTCGAAATAAGTCAGGCCCTGCGGGGCAGGCCCGGCCCGTTGGGCTGCGGTCGCGAATAGGAGATTGAGTCATGGCTCACAAAAAAGCAGGCGGTAGTTCCCGCAACGGTCGCGACAGCGAAGGCCGCCGTCTCGGCGTGAAGCTGTACGGCGGCGAGATCGCCGTCCCCGGCAACATCCTGATCCGCCAGCGCGGCACCAAGTACCATCCCGGCGAGAACGTCGGCATGGGCCGCGACCACACCATCTTCGCGACGATCGAGGGTCAGGTGACCTTCCAGCGCAAGGAAAAAGACCGCATGTACGTGTCGGTCCTGCCGCGCGGGTAAATCCCGCCGGCCTGTTCCCTGTCGGCAGGGATTGAGATCGAGAAGGGGAATGGTCCGCCATTCCCCTTCTTTTTTGTTTCCGCCTCCGCGCAAGCCTGCGCGCGAAACCTGAAGCGTCGTAACGGCCATGAAGTTCCTCGACCAAGCCAAGATCTACCTGCGCAGCGGCGACGGCGGGTCCGGCTCCATGAGCTTCCGGCGCGAGAAGTTCATCGAGTACGGCGGCCCCGACGGCGGCGAAGGCGGCAAGGGCGGCGACGTGATCATCGAATCCGTCAACGGCCTCAACACGCTCATCGACTTCCGCTACCAGCAGCATTTCAAGGCCCAGAAGGGCCGCGGCGGCGCTGGGCGCGACCGCAGCGGCGCCGGCGGCGAGGATCTCGTCATCCGCGTGCCCGCCGGCACCCAGGTGCTCGACGAGACCAACGAAGAGGTCATCTACGACTTCGACGCGCCGGGCATCCGCGTCGTCGTCGCCGAAGGCGGCAAGGGCGGCCACGGCAACGCCTATTACAAGACGGCCACCAACCGCGCGCCGCGCCGTTCCGACCCCGGCGAACCGGGCCAGGAATTCTGGTTCTGGCTGCGCCTGAAGCTGATCGCCGACGCCGGCCTCGTCGGCCTGCCCAACGCCGGCAAGTCGACGTTCCTCGCCGCCACGACGCGCGCCAAGCCGAAGATCGCCGACTACCCCTTCACCACGCTGACGCCCCAGCTCGGCGTGCTCGGCGTCGACGGCGACGAGTTCGTGCTGGCCGACATCCCCGGCCTGATCGAGGGCGCGCATGAGGGCCATGGCCTGGGCGACCGCTTCCTCGGCCACATCGAGCGCTGCGGCGTGCTGCTGCACCTGGTCGACGGCACGCACGACGACGTCGCCGCCGCCTACAAGGTGATCCGCGGCGAGCTGAAGGAGTACGGCCACGGCCTCGGCGAGAAGACGCAGATCGTGGCGCTCAACAAGTGCGACGCGCTCGACGACGAGACCAAGGACGCCAAGCGCAAGGAGCTGCACAAGGCCGCCTTCGGCCGCAAGAAGGGCGGCGTGATCTACGAGCTGTCCGGCGCCACCGGCGGCGGCGTCACCGAAGTGCTGCGCGCCATGCGCGACATCATCAAGGAACATCGCATCCAGCTTGCGGACGCCAAGGCCGAGGCGCAGGGGGAGGCCGGGACATGAGCCCCGCCAAGCGCGTGACGGCCGACAAGGGCCATCGCCTCGCCGACGGCAAGCGCATCGTCGTCAAGGTCGGCTCGGCCCTGATGGCCGACGAGGAGAAGGGCGCCGTCCGCGCCGCCTGGCTCGCCAACCTCGCGGAAGAGATCGCCAAGCTGAAGGCGCAGGGCCGCGACGTCGTCATGGTGTCGTCGGGCGCCATCGCCGTCGGGCGCCGCCATCTCGGCCTCAAGCCCGGCAAGCTGCCGCTCGAGGAAAAGCAGGCGGCGGCGGCCACCGGCCAGATCCGCCTGGCCCACGCCTACCAGGAAGCGCTGGCGCGCCACGACATCACCGTCGCCCAGGTGCTGCTGACGCTCGACGACACCGAGGAGCGCCGCCGCTACCTCAACGCGCGCAACACCATCGACACGCTGCTCAAGCTCGGCGCCGTGCCCGTGATCAACGAGAACGACACGGTGGCGACCAACGAGATCCGCTTCGGCGACAACGACCGCCTCGCCGCGCGCGTCGCTGCCATGATCAGCGCCGACACGCTGGTGCTGCTCTCGACCATCGACGGGCTCTACACCGCCGACCCCAACGTCGACCCTTCCGCCACCTTCATCCCCGAAGTGCGCGAGATCACGCGCGAGATTTCCGGCATGGCCGGCGACGCCCTGCCCGGCTATTCGTCGGGCGGCATGGTGACCAAGCTCGTCGCCGCCGAGATCGCCATGTCGGCCGGCTGCCGCATGGTCATCGCCGACGGCCGCAAGGGCGACCCGCTGTCGGCCATCGACGAGGGTGGCCTCGCCACCTGGTTCCTGCCCGCCGCATCGCCGCGCTCGGCGCGCAAGCATTGGATCGCCTCGTCGCTCAAGGCCATGGGTTCGCTGACCCTCGACGACGGCGCGCTCGGCGCGCTGCGCTCGGGAAAAAGCCTGCTGCCGGCCGGCGTGACCGCCGTCGAAGGCCGCTTCGACCGCGGCGACGCCGTGCGCATACTGAGCCAGGACGGCCGCGAGGTCGCGCGCGGCCTTTCGGCCTACGCCGTGGCCGAGGCGCGCCGCATCATGGGGCACAAAAGCCGTGAAATCGAAGCCCTCCTGGGCTACCGTGGACGCGACGTCATGGTCCATCGCGACGACCTCGCCCTGCTCGACGAAGCGTCGCGCGACGCCGTCGGCCAGTCCTCTTGAGCACCCCACCATTCCCGAACGGCACAGGGCATGAGCCTGTCATGAGCGTCGCGACACAGAACCACGGCAACACCGAGGAAAGCCCCGCCGCCCTCGTCGCGCGCCTCGGCAAGGCCGCGCGCGACGCCGCGCGCAAGCTGGCGCAGGCCAGGCGCGAGACGAAGGACAAGGCGCTCTTCGCCGCCGCCGCCGCCATCCGCGCGCGCAAGGCCGAGATCCTCGCCGCCAACGCCGAAGACATGAAGGCCGCCGGCGAGCTCAGCTCCGCCATGCTCGACCGCCTGGAGCTGAACGACGCGCGCGTCGAAGGCATGGCCAAGGGCCTGGAGGACATGGCCGCCCTGCCCGATCCCGTCGGCGCGACCATCGCCGAATGGACGCGGCCCAACGGCCTGCGCATCTCGCGCGTGCGCGTGCCGCTCGGCGTCATCGGCGTGATCTACGAATCGCGCCCCAACGTCACCGCCGACGCCGCCGGCCTCACGCTGAAGTCCGGCAACGCCGTGATCCTGCGCGGCGGCTCGGAAAGCTTCCGCAGCTCCGCCGTCATCCTCGCCGCGATCCAGGAAGGCCTGGTGGCCGCCGGCCTGCCCGCCGCCTGCGTGCAGTCGATCCCGACGCGCGACCGCGCCGCCGTGGGCGCCATGCTGGCAGCGACCGGCCTGATCGACATCATCGTGCCGCGCGGCGGCAAGTCGCTGATCGAGCGCGTCATCGCCGAGAGCAAGGTGCCGGTCATCAAGCATCTCGAAGGCAACTGCCACGTCTACGTCGACGGCGAGGCCAACCTCGACATGGCGCGCAAGATCGTGCTCAACGCCAAGATGCGCCGCACAGGCGTCTGCGGCGCCGCCGAGACGCTGCTGATCGACGCCCGCGCGCTCGCGAGCCACGGCAAGGTCATCGTCGACGACCTGATCGCGGCCGGCTGCGAAGTGCGCGGCGACGCCAAGCTGCAGGCCATCCACCATGGCGTGAAGCCCGCCGCGCCCGCCGACTGGGACACGGAATTTCTCGACGCCATCATCGCCGCGCGCGTGGTCAGCGGCGTCGACGAAGCCATCGCCCACATCCGCGACCATGGCTCGCAGCACACCGAATCCATCGTCACCGACGACGTCGCCGTCGCCGAGAAGTTCCTCGCCGAAGTGGACAGCGCCATCGTGCTGCACAACGCCTCGACCCAGTTCGCAGACGGCGGCGAGTTCGGCTTCGGCGGCGAGATCGGCATCTCCACCGACAAGCTCCATGCGCGCGGGCCCGTCGGCCTCGAGCAGCTGACCAGCTACAAGTACGTCATCCACGGCGCGGGACAGACGCGCCCCTAACGATGTCGCAGCCCCGATCTCCAGCGCCCGCGGCCGTCGCGTGAAGGCTCCCGCACCTCCGTTGTCCGGCTCCGCCCTCGCCGGCCTGCGCATCGGCCTGCTCGGCGGCTCGTTCAACCCGGCCCACGAAGGGCATCGGCACATCAGCCTGCTCGCCCTCAAGTACCTCCATCTCGACGAGCTGTGGTGGATGGTCTCGCCGCAGAACCCGCTGAAGTCCCGCGCCGACATGGCGCCCTTCGCCGAGCGCCTGGCCTCGGCGCGCAAGGTCGCCCACCATCCGCGCATCTTCGTCACCGACGTCGAGACGCGGCTGCGCACGCGCTACACGGTCGACACGCTCCACGCGCTGAAGCTGCGCTATCCGCGCACGCATTTCGTCTGGGTCATGGGCGCCGACAACCTGGCGCAGATCCCGAAGTGGGAGCGCTGGGCCGAGATATTCGCCGCCGTGCCGGTCGCCGTGTTCGACCGCGGCGCCTACGTCTTCCCCGCCCTGGCCGGAAAGGCCGCGCGGCGCTACGGCGCCGAGCGCGTCAGCGCCGCCCACGCGGCAAGGCTCGCCGACACGCCGCCGCCGGCCTGGGCCTATTTTCACATCCGCCGGCATCCGGCTTCGGCGACGAACATCCGCGCCGGCCGGCGCAGCGCCGGCCGTTTCGCCAAGCCGGTGTAACGGTCGGCCATGGAACCCGGCGCCGAGATCCGCAAGGCCGGGCCCGACGACGCGGCGGCCGTCGCCGCGATTGTCCAGGATGCCTACGCCAAATACGTTCCCAGGATCGGCCGGCCGCCGCGCCCGATGCTGGAAGACTACGCGGCGCTGATCCGTGACGGCATCGTATGGGTGCTGACCGAAGGCGCGCAGGCCGTCGGCGTTCTCGTGCTGGAGGACCGGCCGGACCATCTGCTGCTGCAGAACGTCGCCCTGGCGCCCCATGCCCAGGGGCGAGGCCTCGGCAAGCGCCTGCTGGATTATGCCGAGCAGGAGGCGCTGGCCCGGGGTTATGGCGAAATTCGCCTCTACACGAACGAAAAGATGACCGAGAACATCGCGATTTATACGAAAATCGGCTATCGAGAGACCCATCGCGACACGGCGGACTATCGACGCCTGTTCATGAGCAAGCGCCTGGCCAAGTCCGCGACCTGATTGCGACCTGACTGCCATCGCCTGATCCATCGCTGCATTTCAAGGTGACCATCATCGCCCGCAAGCCCGCTGCCAAAGCCAAGACCGCCCCGACGAACAAGGCAAAGGCGAAGACGCCCGCCAGGAAGCCGGCCAAGAGCGCCGTGAAAGCCGCGCCGAAGAAGGCCGTCGCCAAGAAGGCGGTGAAGCCGAAGAAGGCCGTCGCCAAGAAGGCGGTGAAGAAGGCTGCCGTTCCGGCGAAGAAAGCCGCCGCGAAGACAGTCGCCGCCAAGAAAGCCGCGACAAAAAAGGTCGCGCCGAAGAAGGCCGTGGCGAAGAAGGTCGCCGCGCCGAAAGTCGCGAAGCCCGTCACGGCGAAGAAGCCTGTCGCTGCGAAGAAGCCCCTCGCGGCAAGGAAGCCCGTCGTCGCGAAGAAGCCCGTCGCGCCAAAGGCCGGCACGCCCGTCGTGCCGAAGGCGGACAAGCCTGTCGCGCCGAAAGCGAGTAAGCCGGTTGCGCCGAAGGCGAACAAGCCCAAGGGCCCGACCGAGCAGCTGCTCGACGTGATCCTGCGCTCGCTCGATGACGGCAAGGCCGAGGACGTCGTCGCCATCGACATGGCCGGCAAGTCCGCGGTCGCCGACTACATGGTCATCGCCACCGGCCGCTCGCAGCGCCAGCTCGGCGCCCTCGCCGAGAACCTGCGCGCCAAGCTCAAGTCGACTGGCAAGCGCGTGCCCCACGCCGAAGGCCTCACCCAGGGCGACTGGGTGCTGCTGGATGCCGGCGACGTGGTCGTGCACCTGTTCCGCCCGGAGATCCGCACCGCCTACAACCTGGAAAAGATGTGGAGCCAGCCGTTCGAGGAGAACAACAGCGGCATGGAAGGCATGATCAAGGAACGCCAGGTGCAGCACAACGCGGCGAAGGCCGAAGCGCACCGCGGCCCGGCCAAGCCCGACTTCCGCAAGCGCGGCGGCAAGCGTCCGTCGCGCTTCTGATCCGCGCCGCGCGATGCGCCTGCAGATCCTCGCCGTCGGCAAAGCCAAGGCCGGTCCGCAGCGCGACCTCTACGACCTCTACGCCGGCCGCTTGCGCTGGCCCCTCCGCCTCGTCGAGGTGGAGGAGAAGCGCAAGCTGGCCGCCGACGCCCTGAAGGCGCGCGAGGCCGAGCTGCTGCTGGCGCAGCTGCCGGCCGGGGCCAAGCTCTGCGCCCTCGACGAGCATGGCACTGCGGTCGGCAGCGCCGACTTCGCCGGCTGGCTGCGCCAATGGCAGGATCAGGGCGCCGCCGACGTCGCCTTCGCCATCGGCGGCGCCGACGGCCATGGCGCCGCCCTGCTGGCGCGGGCCGACCGCAAGCTGGCCCTCGGCGCCCTGACCTGGCCCCACATGCTGGTGCGCGGCATGCTGGCGGAGCAGCTCTACCGGGCGCAGCAGATCCTCGCCGGGCATCCCTATCATCGCGAATAGGGAACGACGGCAAATTTCCCCGAAATCATGGAAATATCACGTCGTCTGAGGCCCCCAGGGCTACCGAATCGGCCATTAATGGCCTATATAAGTGGAATTGACGGCCTTTTCGGCCGTTGACCCCATTCGATCCCTCCGTTTGGTCTCTTTTCCAGGCCGTCCGATGAACGACATGTCTCCTGAACGCCGCCCGCGCCGCCCCGTCGTGCTTTGCGTGCTCGACGGCTGGGGCCACCGCGACCATGCGACGGCCGACGACGCCATCCTGAACGCCCGCAAGCCCAACCTGGACCGCCTGGCCAAGACCTCGCCCACGGGCCTGCTCAACGCCTCCGAGCTCTACGTCGGCCTGCCCGAAGGCCAGATGGGCAATTCCGAGGTCGGCCACATGAACCTCGGCGCCGGCCGCGTCGTCATGCAGGAGCTGCCGCGCATCGACGCCGCCATCGCCGACGGCTCGCTGAAGGCCAATCCGGCGCTGGCCGCCTTCGTCGCCAAGCTGAAGGCCTCCGGCGGCGTCTGCCACCTCATGGGCCTGATCTCGCCGGGCGGCGTCCATTCGCACCAGGACCAGGTCGCGGCCCTCGCGCGCTACGTCGCCGAGGCCGGCGTGACGGTGCTGGTGCATGCCTTCCTCGACGGACGCGACACGCCGCCGTCGAGCGCCAAGGAATTCATGGCCAAGTTCGCCGCCGACATCGCCGGGAAAGCGACCATCGCCACGGTCAGCGGCCGCTACTACGCGATGGACCGCGACAAGCGCTGGGACCGCGTCGAGCTCGCCTACAAGGCGCTGATGTCGGCCGACGGCCAGGCCGCCGCCGACGCGCAGTCCGCCATCGACGCCTCCTACGCCGCCGGCAAGACCGACGAATTCATGCTGCCGGCGATCCTGCCCGGCTATGCCGGCATGAAGGACGGCGACGGCCTGCTGATGGGCAACTTCCGTTCCGACCGCGCGCGCGAACTGCTCGCCGCGCTGCTCGATCCCGCCTTCGACGGCTTCGCGCGCGGCAAGACCGCGCGCTTCGCCGCGGCGCTCGGCCTCGTCGAATATTCCTCGGCGCTCGGCAAGATGATGAGCGTGCTGTTTCCGGCGACGCCGCTGACGCACATCCTCGGCGAGGTGATCGCCAGCGCCGGCAAGACGCAGCTGCGCATCGCCGAGACCGAGAAGTACCCGCATGTGACGTTCTTCTTCAACGGCGGCGAAGAGAGGCAATTTCCCGGCGAGGAGCGCATCCTCGTGCCCTCGCCCAAGGTCGCGACCTACGACCTGCAGCCGGAGATGTCGGCCTCGGAAGTGACCGACAAGCTCGTGGCCGCCGTCGAAGCGGACAAGTTCGACTTCATCCTGGTGAACTACGCCAACACCGACATGGTCGGCCACAGCGGAATCTTCGATGCGGCCGTGAAGGCCGTCGAGGCGGTCGACGCCTGCATCGGCCGGCTCGCCGCCGCCGTCGAGAAGGCGGGCGGCACGCTGATCATCACCGCCGACCACGGCAACGCAGAGATGATGCAGGATCCCGTGACCCACCAGCCGCACACCGCGCACACCACCAACCTGGTGCCGGTGATGCTGGTCAACGCGCCGCCCGAGGTGACGAAGGTGGCGGCCGACGGCAAGCTCGCCGACATTTCGCCGACGGTGCTCGACCTCATGGGCCTGCCGCAGCCGCGCGAGATGACGGGGCATTCCCTGCTGGTCAAAGCCGGCGGCGCCGTCGCCGACGCCGCACGCATCAGCGCCTAGCCCGTCTTGCTCCGCCCCGTCGCCCTGCTCGGACTTGCCCTGACGACGGCGAGCCTGTTCCTGCCGTTCGGATCGCAGGCGGCTGTCGAGCCTCCGGCTCGCGGAGCTGTCGAGCCGCCACCGGCGCGCAGCGACGTGGTGAACGACCGCCTCAAGGAGATCGACCGCGCGCTCTCCGAAAGCCGCAAGCAGGACACGACGCTGCAGGAGAAGGCCGGCGCGCTCGCCCAGGACGTGGCGGAGATGCGCGCCCAGCTCATCCGCGCCGCCCGCACGGCGCAGGAGCACGAACAGGCGCTGGCCGAAATCTCCGCGACGCTCGCCGCCCTCAACGAAGAAGAGAAGGCCAAGTCCGAAGCGCTGGTCGGCAAGCGCGAGAAGCTGGGCGAGCTGCTCGCCGCCCTCGAGCGCCTGGCGCGCCTGCCGCCCGAGGCGATGATCGCGCTGCCAGCCGCCCCCCAGGACACGCTGCGCAGCGCCATCCTGCTGCGCGCCGCCGTGCCCGAACTGGAGAAGCAGGCGCAGGCCTTGCGCGACGAAATCCATTCCCTCGCCGATCTGCGCAGCGAGATCGTCGAGCGGCGCAAGGCGCAGGAAGCCCAGGCCAAGGCCCTCGGCGAGGAGCGCGCCCGCCTCGGCGACCTGCTGGCGAAGAAGGCCACCCTCGAATCGCAGACCCGGGCCGAGCGCGAACGCGCCGCCGACGCCGCCAAGAAGCTCGCCGCCGAGGCGGGCGACCTGCGCGACCTGATGGTGCGCATCGAGGCCGAGCGCAAGGCGCGCCAGGAAGAAGAGCGCAAGGCGGCAGAGACCCGCGCCCGCGCCGAAGCCCAGGCACGCGCCGAGGCTCAGGCCCGCGCCCAGGCGCAGGCGAAAGCCCTGGCCGAGGCCCGTGCCAAGGCCCAGGCCAATGGCCAGCAGCTGGCCGAGACCGCGCCAGCGCCGACCGCGCCGACACCCGCCCCGGCCCGCCCCTCTTCAACTTCCCGCGAGGTCGCGTCCCTGTCGACCATGCGGCCGGGTAAGCCTTTTGCGCAATCTCAGGGCAGCCTCGCCTTTCCGGCGCAGGGACGGGTGGTGACGGCCTTCGGGGAACGTGACGGTTCCGGCGAAACGCGCGGGATCACCATCGAAACGCTCCCTGGCGCCCAGGTGATCGCGCCCTATGATGGGCAGGTGGTGTTCGCCGGCCCGTTCCGTGACTACGGGCTTCTCTTGATCATCGAGCATGGCGGGGGATACCATAGTCTTTTGGCGGGGTTGGAGCGCATAGACAGCGCCGTCAACCAGACGTTGCTGGCGGGCGAGCCGGTGGGCGTCATGGCTCGGCCGGCCGATGGAAAGCCGCGGTTGTATCTCGAACTGCGGCAGAACAATCGGCCGATCAATCCACTTCCTTGGCTCGCCGCCCCGATACGCACTCTCACTGGCAAGGTTAGCGGATGAAAACGAAGTACATGGTTGCGGCCCTTCTGTCCGCCGCGGCGACTGGCGCGCTCCTCAATGGTCCCTTGCCGTTCGTCGGACATGCGGATGCGCAATCGTCGCGCGCGCCCGCCGCCGGCGCGTCCGCGAAGAACGCCGACACCTACCAGCAGCTCAACCTGTTCGGCGAAGTGTTCGAGCGCGTGCGCTCCGACTACGTCGAGCCGACCGACGACAAGGAGCTGATCGAGAACGCGCTCAACGGCATGCTCAGCGCGCTCGACCCGCACTCGGGCTACCTCAACGAGAAGAGCTTCCGCGACATGCAGGTGCAGACGCGCGGCGAGTTCGGCGGCCTCGGCATCGAGGTGACGCAGGAGAACGGCCTGATCAAGGTCGTCTCGCCGATCGACGACACCCCCGCGGCGCGCGCCGGCATCCAGTCCGGCGACCTCATCCTCGCCATCGACGGCGACCAGGTGCAGGGCCTCAGCCTGCAGGACGCGGTCGAGAAGATGCGCGGCCCCGTTAACAGCTCGATCAAGCTCACCGTCCGCCGCGGCACCAAGGAGCCGTTCGACGTGACGCTGCAGCGCGCCGTCATCACCGTGCAGTCGGTGCGCTCGCACGTCGAGCAGAACGACATCGGCTACGTCCGCATCACCTCGTTCAGCGAGCAGACCAACGCCGGCCTGACCAAGGCCATCGAGAAGCTGCAGGCCGACACCAAAGGCAAGATGCGCGGCCTCATCCTCGACCTGCGCAACAACCCGGGCGGCTTGCTCGACCAGGCCGTCGCCGTGTCCGACAGCTTCCTCGAGAAGGGCGAGATCGTCTCCACGCGCACGCGCCGCGCCGACGACGCCCAGCGCTTCAACGCGCGCCCCGGCGACCTGATCAAGGGGCTGCCGCTCGTCGTGCTCATCAACTCCGGCTCTGCCTCGGCCTCCGAGATCGTCGCCGGCGCCCTGCAGGACCAGCATCGCGCCATCCTCATCGGCACGCGCTCGTTCGGCAAAGGCTCGGTGCAGACCATCATCCCGCTGCCCGGCCACGGCGCCATGCGCCTGACCACGGCGCGCTACTACACGCCGTCGGGCCGCTCGATCCAGGCGCTCGGCATCGACCCGGACATCCAGGTCGAGCAGCTGCGCCTCGAGGCGGTGGACGACAACGGCCGTCCGCGCGAGGCCGACCTGAAGGGCGCGCTGCGCAACCCGAACGCGCCGGCAGCCCCGGCCGTCACGGTCGCGCCGAGCGACAGCAACGGCAACAAGGACGCCAACGCCAAGGCGGTCGCTGCCGAAGTGCAGGACTACCAGCTGACGCGGGCGATCGACGTGCTGCGCGGCATCACGCTCTACAACACCAGCAAGGCCCAGTAACGGCCGCGGCGCCGGATCGACGGCGGACGGGCCGCGTCGGCGGGGATTTCGATGAGCGAGCCTGATTTCGACGCGCCCGCCGTGGGGCAACGGCCCCGCGTGCGGCGCAAGCCGCCGTCAAGGCCGGCGCGCGCCTGGGGCCTGGCCTCCGCCCTGCTCGCCGGGCTGCTGCTCCTGATCGGGGCGGTCGTCGTCGTCGCCTGGCTGGCCGGCCGGCCCGTCAGCCCGCGCGAAGAGCGGCTGGCGGCAAGCGTCGACCTGACGCCGGCATCGCCCGCCGAGGCCCCGGCCGCGCCCACGCCCGGCCCAACGCCTGTCACGCCGCCGGCTGCTGCGCCTGCGCCTCAGGCTGCCCCACCCCAGGCCACGCCCCAGGCCGCTCCGGCGTCGCCCGCGCCGCCGCAACAGGCCGCGAAGCCCGCCATTCCCGCGCCGCAAGTGCCGTCGTCAACGACGCCAGCCACCCGCGTGCCCATGCCGGGGCCCGACGGCCTGGCCCCGGTGCCCGACGCCGCCTTGGTCGAGCGCACGCCGGACGGCATGCTGCCGGTCATCGGCAGCGACGGCCGCAAGCCGTGGCAGGTCTACGCCCGCCCCTTCGACCAGGCCGACAAGCGGCCGCGCATCGCGCTGATCATGACGGGCCTCGGCCAGTCGGCCGCCGCCACCGAGGCCGCCATCCAGCGCCTGCCGGGCGCCGTCACACTTGCCTTCGCCGTCTACGCGCGCAACCTGCCGCAATGGGTCGACCTGTCGCGCGCCGCCGGCCACGAAGTGCTGCTCACCGTGCCGATGGAGCCGGTCGACTATCCCGCCAACGATCCCGGCCCCTACACGCTGCTCTCCACCCTCACGCAGGCGCAGAACCGCGAGCGCCTCACCTGGCTGCTGTCGCGCTTCACCGGCTACAGCGGCGTCATCAACCTGATGGGCTCGCGCTTCACCACGCTGCCCGACCCGCTAAAGCCGGTGCTCAGCGAGATCAACCGGCGCGGCCTGCTGTTCGTCGATTCGCGTTCGAGCCTCAACAGCGTCGCCGCCAAGCTCGCCGGCGACATCAAGCTGCCGCGCGCCATCAACAACCGCTTCATCGACACCAAGGCGTCGCGCGCCGACATCGACCAGCGGCTCGAGGAGCTGGAGCAGATCGCGCGCGCCGAAGGCGTCGCCGTCGGCGTCGGCGCGCCCTATCCGGTGACGCTGGAGCGGGTGACGCGCTGGGCCCAGGAGCTCGAAGGCAAGGGCATCGTACTGGCGCCGGTCAGCGCCGTGGTCGACCGCCAGCCGAACTAGCCTCAGCCGGCGGCTACGCTGGCCAACGAACGAACCGACAGCGGCGGCCGTGACGGCCGCCGGCGAACCGACCAGTCAGGACGCCCGCGATGACCGTGCCCGCCGAATTCGCCCATCTCCCCTTCCGCCCCTGCGTCGGCATGATGCTGCTCAACGCGAAGGGCGAGGTCTTCGTCGCCCGCCGCATCGACATGCCGTCGGAAGCCTGGCAGATGCCGCAGGGCGGCATCGACGAGGGCGAAGCGCCGGACGTCGCGCTGTTCCGCGAGATGCGCGAGGAGATCGGCACCGACAAGGCGGAGGTCCTGGCCGAGAGCGCCGGCTGGTACGACTACGACCTGCCGCCCGAGCTGCTCGGCAAGCTGTGGGGCGGCCGCTACCGGGGCCAGCGCCAGAAATGGTTCGCGCTGCGCTTCACCGGCCGCGACGCCGACGTGAACATCGCGACCGAGGTGCCGGAATTCCTCGCCTGGAAATGGGCGCCCATCGCTCAGGTGCCGGAGCTGATCGTGCCCTTCAAGCGCGCGCTCTATCAGAAGATCGTCGCGGAATTCGCGCCGGTGGCCGAACGCCTCGCGGCCAAGGGCTGACGCGCTCGCACACAGCCGCCCCTCGGGCCTGACCCGAGGGCCTAGTCGCAATTTGAAAGATGAACAGCGCTGACGGACAGCACGTCCGCCGCGCGTCAAGCGCCTGAAGACGCGCCCTCAGGCCAAGCCCGAGGGCGGCGTTCCATGGATCAGGCGGCGAGCTTCTTCTGGCGATAGCTCACGAAGCGGCAGGCCACCGTGCTGATGCAGCGGTGCAGCCAGCCGTTGGCCTTGAAGCCGGCGGCCTTCAGCGTCATGGCGACGGCGCGCTCGATCACGCCCGGCCTGTAGAAGCGGTAGGCGCGGCGCATGTATTCACGGGCATAGAACTCGCGGTCGTAGGGCTCGCCCTCGCCGTTCGCCGCGTAGTAGGCGTAGGCCAGCTCGTCGTCCTCGGTCTCGACCATGCGGCTGAGCGCCACCTTGAGGCGCTGCCACTGGTTCATCTCCTCGCGGTCGAGGTATTCGCGCAGGTGCGTGTAGAACAGCTTGTAGTGGCGCAGCTCGTCCGCCGCGATGCGCTGGCAGATCGCCTTGAGCACGGGCTCCTCCGTCGCGCCGCCGAGCGCCGTGTAGTAGGAGCTGGTGCCGACTTCGACGATGCAGCGCGCGACGAGCTCGCCGGCGCGCGAGCCGCGCACCGACTTGGTGGCGTCGAGCGGCAGCTTGTAGCCGTCGGTGAAGGACTGGAAGCAGGTCGGGAAATTGAAGGCCGGATCGGCAAGCTCGGCCCAGCGGCCGAGCACGTCGCCATGCTGGACTTCCTCGGTCGCCCAGGCGCGCGCGACGGCCTGGAATTCCGGATCGTCGGAGAACACGTTGCAGAGATAGACGGCGTAGTCGTCGCCGTTCTTCTCGACCATGCTCGCCGCCTTGACGATCTTGAGGATGTCGGGGTCGACCTTGGAGGCGTCGAAGCGGTCCCAAGGGATATCGTCGGCTGTCCAATGTTTCATGGCGTCGTCGATGCTCCTACGCAAGTCGGTCAGTCTGCCGGATAACAACGTCCGCCGGACGACGTTCGTTACGGCCAACTGTCACAAAAGTATATGGACGCCGCAGGCCCGTTGGCCAGCGCGAAATAGGAATGAAACCGGGCCGGCGACGAAAGTCGCGATCCTTTGATCAGTCGGGAACGGATTGAAATGTCCGGCGTTTATCGCGCCGATGCCGCGCCTCTCAGCCGAACGCCCAATCTGAACGTTTTAAGCCGAGCGTTTAGCCGATGGCGGCGACCATCGCTTCGGCGATGGCGATGTCCTTCAGGGCGCGGGCCTTGGCTTCGTCCGTCTCGGCCGATCCGGCGCGCTGGCGCGCGGCTTCCAGGCGGGCCTGGGCGTCGGCAGCGGTCAGGTCGCCGACCGGGCTAGCCTGCTCGGCCAGCACGGTGCAGCGCGTCTCGGTCACTTCGGCGACGCCGCCGGCGACGAAGATGCGCGACGTGATCGCCTTGGCGTCGATGCCGCCTTCGTAGACGTCGATCACGCCGGCGCGCACCGTGGCGATGAGCGGCGCATGGCCCGGCAGCACTCCGAAGTCGCCTTCCGTGCCGGGGACGACGACCATGTCGACGTCCGCCGAGAACAGAAGCCGCTCGGGCGCCACCAGTTCGAAGGTGACCTTGCTGTCCGCCATCGTATCGTTCCTAGCCTTGCCTTAAGCCGCCTGGGCGGCGAGCTTCTTCGCCTTCTCGACGGCTTCCTCGATGGTGCCGACCATGTAGAAGGCCGACTCGGGCAGGTCGTCGTAGTCGCCGGCGACGATGCCCTTGAAGCCCTTGATGGTGTCGGCGATCTGCACGAACACGCCCGGCGAGCCGGTGAAGATTTCGGCGACGTGGAAAGGCTGCGACAGGAAGCGCTGGATCTTGCGGGCGCGCGAGACCGTCAGCTTGTCCTCTTCGCTCAGCTCGTCCATGCCGAGAATGGCGATGATGTCCTGCAGCGACTTGTAGGTCTGCAGCACGCGCTGCACCGAGCGGGCGACGTCGTAGTGCTCGTCGCCGACGACGCGCGGGTCGAGCATGCGCGACGTCGAGTCGAGCGGGTCGACGGCCGGGAAGATCGCCTGCTCGGCGATCGAGCGCGACAGCACGGTGGTGGCGTCCAGGTGGGCGAAGGAGGTGGCGGGCGCCGGGTCGGTCAAGTCGTCGGCGGGCACGTAAATGGCCTGCACCGAGGTGATCGAGCCCTTCTTCGTCGAGGTGATGCGCTCCTGCAGGCCGCCCATGTCGGTGGCCAGCGTCGGCTGGTAGCCCACGGCGGAGGGAATGCGGCCGAGCAGGGCGGACACTTCGGAGCCGGCCTGCGTGAAGCGGAAGATGTTGTCGACGAAGAACAGCACGTCCTGGCCCTCGGCGTCGCGGAAATACTCGGCGACCGTAAGGCCGGAGAGACCGACGCGGGCGCGCGCGCCCGGCGGCTCGTTCATCTGGCCATAGACCAGGGTCACCTTGGAGCCGGGGCCGTCGGTCTTGATGACGCCCGATTCGATCATCTCGTGATAGAGGTCGTTGCCCTCGCGGGTGCGCTCGCCGACGCCGGCGAACACCGACACGCCGCCGTGCGCCTTGGCGACGTTGTTGATCAGTTCCATGATGGTGACGGTCTTGCCGACGCCGGCGCCGCCGAACAGGCCGATCTTG
>DASYCO010000080.1:0-6155 GCA_036500145.1 Alphaproteobacteria bacterium
GCGACGAGCGACCCGTCCAAAAATTCGCAGAGGGGATACTCAAGTGAATAAGAACGATCTCGTGGCAGCGGTTGCGACCGGCACTGGTCTGTCGAAGACCGACGCATCGAAGGCCGTCGATGAGGTGTTCGACGTGATCACGAAGTCGCTGAAGCAGGGCGACGACGTCCGCCTCGTCGGCTTCGGCACCTTCAACGTGGTCAAGCGCGCCGCCAGCCAGGGCCGCAATCCCCGCACCGGCGAAGCGATCAGCATTCCGGCCTCCAAGCGGCCGAAGTTCACGGCCGGCAAGGGCCTGAAGGACGCCGTCAACTAAGGCGCCTCCGCAAGACATCGAAAAAGCCGGCCTCCTTCGGGACGCCGGCTTTTTCATGTCCGGTTCCCGCCTGTCCCGTTCGCCGGCTGTTCTCCGCAGGCGGCGCGCGTTATAAAGCCTGTGTCGTTAGGGGCGGTTAGCTCAGCTGGTAGAGCACCACGTTTACATCGTGGCTGTCGGCGGTTCGAACCCGTCACCGCCTACCAACGACCGCCCGCCGACCGCGGGTGGAGAATGCGGCGCTAGACCGCTCGGAACGGACATACAGGGAGACGTCGCATGGCTTACACCAGCTGGCGCGGCACCGTGGGCGTGGTCAAACCGACCATGCGGCCCGGCGGCCTTGAAGAAGTCATCCGCATGCTGCCGGAAGGCATCTGCCTCCTGCCGCTGTTCCTCGACATCCGGCGCGGCACGACCGAGGAATTCAAGGAGACGATGGTCCATTACGAGGCGGCCATCACCAAGCTCGCCGAGCAGAAGGTCGACCTGATCCATCCCGAGGGCGCGCCGCCCTTCATGGTGCAGGGCTACAAGGGCGAACGGAAGCTGCTCGCCAAGTGGGAGAAGGCCTACAAGACGCCGATCTTCACCTCGGGCACCAACCAGATCGCCGCCATGCAGGCGCTCGGCATCAAGAAGTTCGTCGGCGTCACCTATTTCAGCGGCGCCATCAACGACACCTTCGCGGCCTATTTCCGCGAGGCCGGCTTCGACGTGCTCGGCATGGAAGGCATCGAGGTGGCGTTCGACCAGGTCAGCGGCCTGTCGGCCCACGAGGTCTACGCCCACACCAAGAAGGCCTTCCTCAAGCAGCCCAAGGCCGAGGCGATCTACATGCTGGGCTCCGGCTGGCGCGTGCTGGAGATCATCGACATCCTGGAACAGGACCTCGGCGTGCCGGTGATCCACCCGGTTCCGGCGCGCTGCTGGGAAATCCAGCGCCGGCTCCACGTCCGCCAGCCGGTTCAGGGCCATGGCGCCCTGATTCGGGACATGCCGCCGCTGCCTGGATAAGCGCTTGGAGTCGCGGAAAGATTCCTGACCAAAATCGGCCATTTATCGGCTGAAGCTTCCTTGACAGGGCAGGGGGCCTGAAGTAAACCAACGCACCCCACGCCGGGCGGCTTTTGTGTTACTTTATCAAGCCTTCGGCGGGGCTCAGATGTGGGCTCCAGAGCCCACGTTCCGGGACTTGGGGGAGTAGCTCAGTTGGTTAGAGCGCCGGCCTGTCACGCCGGAGGTCGCGGGTTCAAGTCCCGTCTCTCTCGCCACCGGTTTCATCCGGTCCGATCCCGTCCATTCCGCTCATCGCTGTCATCATATCACGCGATTTTGAGGCCCTGAGAACGGGTCGCAGGACGCTCCGTCCATGCCGTCACGCTACATGGCGACGCGCATTATGCCGTTTTCGAAGAGTGGCCCGCGCAAGGGCCGGGCGATGCAAAAAGAGTCAATCTTCACTTCCCTTTAGCTCTAGCTATTTCTATATTCGGCCCCGCTTGAGACCGCCGGAACATTCCCTTGTTTCGGCCACCGCGGTCGATCACCCCAACCGCCCCGCGGCGACCTCCCAGGCACTGGTTCGAACATCCCCGACGCGAAGGCCGACATGGAAGCCCTGCTGCGCGAATATCTGCCGATTCTGATATTCCTCGGCCTCGCCGTGGCCCTTTCGGCCCTCATGGTCGGCGCGTCCTACGTCGCCGCCCGCCAGCGCCCCGACAAAGAGAAGATCTCGCCGTACGAATGCGGCTTCGACCCGTTCGACGACGCGCGCGGCAAGTTCGACGTGCGCTTCTACCTGGTCGCCATCCTCTTCATCATCTTCGACCTCGAAGTGGCCTTCCTGTTCCCCTGGGCGATCACGCTGGGCGACGTCGGGCTCTTCGGCTTCTGGTCGATGGTGCTGTTCCTCGGCATCCTGACCATCGGTTTCATCTACGAGTGGAAGAAGGGGGCGCTGGAATGGGAATGAGCGGCTGCCGCGCGCGCCGCATGATTTCCGTCCTCTCGCTTCGGAGAGTCGCATGAGCCTGACTACCCAGACATCCTCGATCCTGACGCCGACCGTCGCCACGACGCCCGACCGCGGCGCCGTCATGCGCGCAATGGCCGACGAAGTGCAGAACAAGGGCTTCGTGCTTGCCAAGCTCGACCAGGTGGTCAACTGGGCGCGCACCGGCTCGCTCTGGCCGATGACCTTCGGGCTGGCCTGCTGCGCCGTCGAGATGATCCAGGCCGCGACCTCGCGCTACGACCTCGACCGCTTCGGCATGCTGTTCCGCCCGAGCCCGCGCCAGTCCGACGTCATGATCGTCGCCGGCACGCTCTGCAACAAGATGGCCCCGGCGCTGCGCCGCGTGTACGACCAGATGCCCGAGCCGCGCTGGGTCGTGTCGATGGGCAGCTGCGCCAACGGCGGCGGCTACTACCACTATTCCTATTCCGTCGTGCGCGGCTGCGACCGCATCGTGCCGGTGGACATCTACGTGCCTGGCTGCCCGCCGACGGCGGAAGCGCTGCTCTACGGTCTGCTGCAGTTGCAGCGCAAGATTCGCCGCACGGGCACCATCGCCCGCTGATTTGCCGCCTGCCGATCGCCGTCCGCTAGTCCTTTAGTTTTTGAGTTCAATCCCGGCCCGCCGATGAACGACGCTCTTCAAGACCTCGCCGACTACGTCATGACCGCCCTTGGCGGCGCTGTGCTGTCGCACGAGATCCGCCGCGGCGAGCTCAGCCTGCTGGCGCGCCGCGACGACCTGCCGCGCGTGCTGACCTTCCTGCGCGACGACAGCAACTGCCAGTTCCGCCAGCTGCTCGACGTCTGCGGCGTCGACTATCCCGACCGCGAGGAACGCTTCGACGTCGTCTACCACCTGCTGTCGCTGCGCCAGAACCTGCGCGTCCGCGTGAAGGTGACGGCGAGCGAGACGACGCCGGTGCCGTCGGCCGTGACGCTGTTCAATTCCGCCGGCTGGTGGGAGCGCGAGACCTGGGACCTGTACGGCATCTACTTCGCCGGCCACCCGGACCTGCGCCGCATCCTCACTGACTATGGCTTCGAGGGCCATCCGCTGCGCAAGGACTTCCCGCTGACCGGCTTCGTCGAGCTGCGCTACGACGACGAGCAGAAGCGCGTCGTCTACGAGCCGGTGAAGCTGACCCAGGAATTCCGCAGCTTCGACTTCCTGAGCCCGTGGGAAGGCATGCTGCCCGGCGACGAGAAGGCCACGGTTTCCGCCGAGCCGCCGCCGCCGCCCGCGCCCGTCAAGCCGGCCTGAGTAGGACAGTCCCATGGCCGAACACCAGATCCAGAACTTCACGATGAACTTCGGGCCGCAGCATCCGGCGGCCCACGGCGTGCTGCGCCTCGTCCTCGAGATGGACGGCGAGGTGATCGAGCGCGCCGACCCGCACATCGGCCTTCTGCACCGCGGCACCGAGAAGCTCATCGAGTACAAGACCTACCTGCAGGCCGTGCCGTACTTCGACCGCCTCGACTACGTCGCGCCGATGTCGCAGGAGCATGCCTTCGCGCTCGCCGTCGAGCGCCTGCTCGGCATCACCGCGCCGCGCCGCGCCCAGTACATCCGCGTGCTGTTCGCCGAGATCAGCCGCCTGCTGAACCACCTGCTGAACGTCAACAGCTTCGCCATGGACGTCGGCGCCATGACGCCGATGCTGTGGGCCTTCGAGGAACGCGAGAAGCTGATGGAGTTCTACGAGCGCGCGTCGGGCGCGCGCCTCCATGCGGCCTACTTCCGTCCGGGCGGCGTGCATCTCGACCTGCCGGTCAACCTGATCGACGACATCATGACCTTCGTCGAGGGCTTTCCGAAGCACCTGGACGACGTCGAGACGCTGCTGACCAACAACCGCATCTTCCGCCAGCGCACCGTCGACATCGGCGTCTGCTCGGCCGACGACTGCTACGACTGGGGCTTCACCGGCCCGATGCTGCGCGGCTCGGGCGTCGCCTGGGACCTGCGCAAGTCGCAGCCCTACGACGTCTACGGCGAGATGGACTTCGACATCCCCGTCGGCAAGACCGGCGACTGCTTCGACCGCTACCTCGTGCGCATGGAAGAGATGCGCCAGAGCCTGCGCATCATCCGCCAATGCTGCGAGAAGATGCCCGAAGGCCCGATCATGGTCGAGAACAACAAGATCGCGCCGCCGAAGCGCGCCGAGATGAAGCGCTCGATGGAAGCGCTGATCCATCACTTCAAGCTCTACACCGAGGGCTACCACGTGCCCGCCGGCGAGATCTACGCGGCCGTCGAGGCGCCCAAGGGCGAGTTCGGCGTCTACGTCGTGTCCGACGGCACCAACAAGCCCTACCGCTGCAAGATCCGCGCGCCGGGCTTCGCCCACCTGCAGGGCCTCGACTTCCTCTCCAAGGGACACATGCTGGCCGACATCGTCGCCATCATCGGCTCCCTCGACATCGTTTTCGGCGAGATCGACCGATGAGCGTTTCCAGCGCCAACCACCAGCCCGCCTCGGGCGGCAAGCCGTTCGCCTTCGACGCCGAGATGAAGGCGCAGGCCGACAAGCACATCGCCAAGTATCCGGCGGGTCGCCAGCAGAGCGCGGTGATGCCGCTGCTCGACCTGGCGCAGCGCCAGAACGGCGGCTGGCTCAGCAAGGAAGCTCTGTCGCACGTCGCCGACGTGCTCGGCATGCCGCTGATGCGCGTCTACGAAGTGGCGAGCTTCTACACCATGTACAACCTGGCGCCGGTCGGCCGCCATCTCGTGCAGGTCTGCACGACGACGCCGTGCTGGCTGCGCGGGGCGAACGAGGTGGTCGCGGCCTGCGAGAAGCATCTCGGCATCGGCGTCGGCGAGACGACGGCGGACGGCCAGTTCACCGTCCGCGAGGTGGAATGCCTGGGCGCCTGCGTGAACGCGCCGGTGGTGCAGATCGCCGACGACTACTACGAGGACGTGTCGCCCGAGCACATGACGAAGCTGCTCGACGCGCTGAAGCGCGGCGAGACGCCGAAGGCGGGCTCGCAGATCGGCCGCCAGACCTCGGCGCCCGACGGCGGGCCGCTGACCCTAAAAGACATTCCCGCGAAGCAGGGCGCCTGAACATGCTGAGCGACAAAGACCGCATCTTCACCAACCTCTACGGCGAGCATGACTTCCGTCTGGCCGGCGCGCGCGCGCGCGGCGACTGGGACGGCACCAAGGACATCCTCGCGCGCGGCCGCGACGCCATCATCGACGAGATGAAGAAGTCTGGCCTGCGCGGCCGCGGCGGCGCCGGCTTCCCGACCGGCCTGAAGTGGTCCTTCATGCCCAAGCAGTCCGACGGCCGCCCGAGCTACCTCGTGGTGAACGCCGACGAGGGCGAGCCGGGCACCTGCAAAGACCGCGACATGATGCGCCACGACCCGCACAAGCTGATCGAAGGCTGCCTCATCGGCGGTTTCGCGATTGGCGCGGTCGCGGCCTATATCTATATCCGCGGCGAGTTCCGTCAGGAGGCCGACCATCTCGAGCACGCCATCAACGAAGCGCGCGCCGCCGGTCTCATCGGCAAGAATGCCTGCGGTTCGGGGTATGATTTCGAGGTGTATGTGCATCGCGGGGCAGGGGCCTATATCTGCGGCGAGGAAACCGCGCTCATCGAATCGCTCGAGGGCAAAAAAGGCCAGCCGCGCCTGAAGCCGCCATTCCCCGCCGCCATGGGCGTCTGGGGCTGCCCGACCACCGTCAATAATGTCGAGTCCATCGCCGTCGTGCCCACCATTTTGCGCCGCGGCGCGCCGTGGTTCGCCGCCATCGGCCGCCCCAACAACACCGGCACGAAAGTGTTCTGCATCTCC
>DASYCO010000081.1:0-11669 GCA_036500145.1 Alphaproteobacteria bacterium
ACAGGCTGCCCATCACGCAGCCGCCGGTCATGACGAAGCCGATGAAACGGACGTCGCGCAGCAGGAACCAGTAGTTGCACAGGGCGACTTTGACGCCGCCGGGCACGCGCCGCTCCGCCGGCAGGCTTTCGCGCAGGGTGCTGGCGATCAGACTCATGCAGAAGACTACTTCCCCGGCGAAGGTGTCGGACTGCACGGGATCGAGTCCGGCGACCGTGAAGCCGTCCATGTGGCTGCGCAGGCCGTCCCTGAAGGCGGCCAGGGTCGCGGCCGGATCGGGCGCGCCGCGGAAGATCATCGCGTAGAGGTTGCACAGCAGATATTCGCTGGCGAAGAGGCGGGCTTCGAGTTTGATGCGGTCGATGTCCATGTCGGCTCCGGGCGGGGTGGGAGATGGGCGGTTGTGGCGCGGTCGGCTGCCGAGAAACGGGCATGCCGAAAATTAAGGCCCTGCTGAAGAATAAGACATGGGCCGCCGAGAATTTCACCTTTTGCGATTTCTCTCGATGAAACCGCCTCGTTCTTCTTACGGAAAGCTGGGTTGGCGCGCTGGCACGCAAGTTGCGATGGAAGGCTGACGCCCTCGGTCGCGACGCCCCCAACGCGTTCGCTGCGGCGCTTCGTTCCATTCCGAAGAGGAGACGACGATGCGCGCCAGCCTGAAATTCCTTTGCGCCGCCGTTTGCGCGGCAACCTCGATGGCCTCCACGGCTTTCGCCGGGGAGTTCTATAAAGGCAAGCAGATCGACGTCGTGATCGGCTCGACGCCGGGCGGCGGCTTCGACAGCTATGCGCGCTTCCTGTCGCGTCACATGTATCGCCACATCCCCGGCAATCCGACGATGGTGCCGAAGAACATGCCGGGCGCCGGCGGGCTGAAGCAGATGACCTACCTGATGGGCGCCGCGCCGACGGACGGCACGGTGATCGGCATCATCAACCCGGTGATGACGACGGCGCCGCTGCTGACGCCCGAGGTCGCGAAGTTCGACCCGCTGCGCTACGAATGGATCGGCAGCGCCAACGCGGAGATCAGCACCTGCGGCTTCTGGAAGCATTCCGGCGTCAACGGCGTCGAAGACCTGACCAAGCGTGAGCTCATCATCGGCGGCGTTGGGCCGTCGAGCGGCTCGACGATGGACGCGATGACTCTGAAGAACGTGCTGGGCCTGCCCTTCAAGATCGTGCCCGGCTATTCGGGCCTGTCGGAGGTCGCCCTGGCGGCGGCGCGCGGCGAGGTCGACGGGGCCTGCGGGCTCAACGTCACCACGTTGAAGTCGGCCCATTGGGACGCCATCCAGCGCGGCGAGCTGAAGATCGTCGTGCAGACGTCGCTGCGCAGCCATCCGGACCTGCCCGGCGTCGCCAATGTCTTCTCGCTCGCCAAGACCGAGGAGCAGAAGGAGATCATGCAGCTGACATTCGGCCCCTGGATCTACGGCCGGCCCTTCGTCGCGCCGCCGGGCACCGACCCGAAGCAGCTCGCGGTGCTGCGGGCCGCCTTCGCCGAGACGATGAAGGATCCGCAGTTCCTCACCGAGGCGGACAAGGCGCATCTGGAAGTCAATCCGGCGACGCCCGAGGAAATCGTCGTGCTGATCAAGAACATCTACGCCACGCCGCCGGCGGTGATCGAGAAGACGCGGCAAATGCTGAACGTCGCCGAGAGAATCTGATAGGCTGAGCCGACGCATCGCAGAGGGAGGAACGGCCATGCACGAGACGCATATTCCCGAGTGGGCCAGGAAACGGGTGCTCGAACGGCGCGGCAAGGCGCACATCTTCTCCGACATGGACCCCGCGCGCACGGCCCTGGTGGTGGTCGACCTGCAGAACGGCTTCATGATGGAGGGCGTCGCCCACAGCCTCATCAAGGGCGCGCATGAGATCGTGCCGAACGTCAACCGCCTGGCCGGCGCGCTGCGCCAGGCTGGGGGCCTCGTCGTGTGGATCCGCAACACGGCGACCGAGGAATCCTTCAAGAGCTGGTCCATCGCCTACGAGAAGCTCTCGAATCCCCTGCGCGCGAAGAAGCGCGCGGAATCGCTCAAGCCTGGCTCGATCGGGCATCAGGTCTGGGCCGGCATGGACGTGCAGCCGGAAGACGCCATCGTCGACAAGACGCGTTTCAGCGCCTTCATCCAGGGATCGTCGAACATCGAAGCCGTGCTGCGCGCCCGCGGCATCGACACGGTGCTGGTCACGGGCACCTCGACCAGCGTCTGCTGCGAATCGACGGCGCGCGACGCGACCATGCGCAACTTCCAGACGGTCATGGTCAGCGACGGCCTGTCCGCCGCCACGGACGAAGAGCACAACGCGACGCTCCTCAATTTCTACCTGACCTTCGGCGACGTCATGACGACGGACGAGACCGTCGGCTACCTGCAGGCGAACGCCGCTCGTTCGGCCGCGCAGGCTTGAAAGGCCGGGCGAGGCGCTTGGGCGTCTCGCCCTTCATCGCGGCGATGGATGGGATATAGTGGCGGCACTCCATCGAGCCGCCGGTATCCTCCTTGCCTGAAACCGTCACCCGCTTCGCGCCCAGCCCCACGGGCCTTCTGCATCTCGGCCATGCCCATGCGGCGCTGTTCGCCTGGAAGGCGGCGCGCGACGCGGCGGGGCGTTTCCTGTTGCGCATCGAGGACATCGACCTCGGCCGCTCGCGGCCGGAATTCGAGACGGCGCTGTTCGAGGACTTGGTCTGGCTCGGCCTGTCCTGGCCCCTGCCGGTGCGCCGCCAGTCCGAACATCTCGCCGACTACCGCGCCGCGCTCGGCAATCTGGACGGGCAGGGACTGCTCTATCCCTGCTTCTGCACGCGGCGCGACATCGCCGACGAGATCGCGCGTTCCGGCGCAGCGCCGCAGGGGCCGGACGGCCCGATCTATCCCGGCATCTGCCGTTACTTGAGCGGCGAGGAGCGGGCGCGGCGCATCGCTGCCGGCGAAGCCTATGCGCTTCGCCTCGACGTGGCGAAGGCCTCCGCTTTGGCTGGGCCGCTGACTTGGCATGATCGCGGGCACGGCGCCATCGTCGCGACGCCCGACATCTTCGGCGACGTGGTCCTGGCGCGGAAGGACATCGCCACCAGCTATCACCTGAGCGTCACGGTCGACGACGCCCTGCAAGGGGTGACGCTGGTGACGCGCGGCGAAGACCTGTTCGCGGCGACGCACCTGCACCGCCTGCTGCAGGCGCTGCTCGCGCTGCCGGTGCCGGACCATCATCATCATGGATTGATCGCGGACGAGACGGGCCGCCGACTCGCGAAGCGCGACGACGCGCGCTCGCTGCGCAGCCTGCGCGAGGCGGGGCATGACGCCGCCGCCGTGCGCGCCATGGCGGGCTTTCCCGACTAGCGGCGCTTCCTGTCTTTCAGGATCGCGCGCGCGGCGTTGCGGCCGGGCAGGCCGGTGACGCCGCCGCCAGGGTGCGCGCCCGAGCCGCAGAGATAGAGCCCGCCGATGGGCGTGCGGTAATCGGCGTAGGCGGCGGCGGGGCGCAGGCTGAACAGTTGGTCGAGATGCAGCGCGCCATGGAAGATGTCGCCGCCCACCAGGCCGAACTCGCGTTCGAGGTCGAGCGGCGACAGCAGCTGGCGTCCGACGATGGCGCGCTTCAGGTTCGGCGCATGCTGCGCGACGCTGTCGACGATCAGGTCGGCGGCACGCTCCTTCACGTCGTCCCAGGACTGGCCGTCGGGCAGGTCGAAGTCGAAATGCTGGCAGAACAGGCTGGCGACATGCGCGCCCTTGGGCGCCAGCGTGTCGTCGAGCACCGTCGGGACGTTGATCGAGACGACGGGTGCGCGCGACCAGCCGAAGGTCCGCGCGTCGTCGTAGGCGCGCTGCAGGTAGCCGAGCGAGGGGCTGACGTTGATGCTGCCCTTGAGATGTTCGGCATCGTCCTCGCCGTTCAGGCAGGTGAAGCGCGGCAGTTCGCTCAAGGCCAGGTTCATGCGGAAGGTGGCGGAGCGGCAGCGCCAGTGCGTCATGCGGCGACGGAAGTCGTCAGGCAGCAGGCCGCCATCCATCATCTTCAGGAAGAGCAGCTTCGGATTGACGTTGCCGGCGACGATGGGCGCGTGGATGGCGCGGCCGTCCTCCAGCACGACGCCTCGCGCTCGGCCGCCTTCGACGATGACCTCGCGCACCGGCGCCGCCGTCTCGATGTCGGCGCCATGCGCGGCAGCCGAGCGCGCCATGGCCTGCGTGATGGCGCCCATGCCGCCGATCGCATGGCCCCAGGCGGCGGTCTCGCCATTCACCTCGCCGAACATGTGATGCAGCAGCACGTAGGCGGTGCCGGGATGGTAGGGCCCGGCGAAATTGCCGATGACGCCTTCGAAGCCGAGCGCGCCCTTGAGCGCTTCGGATTCGAAGCGGGCGTCGAGGAAGTCGCCGATGCTGGCCGTCATCAGCTCGGCCAGCGTCGCCTGCAAGGCGCCGGGCAACGCGCGCAGGCGGTTGCCGAGCTTCAGCGCGCGCCAGAGGTCGGGCAGGCCGCCGCCGAAGTTGGGCGGCGGCTCGGCCATGACGGCGCGGAGCGCCACGCCGATCTGGCATAACTCTCTGTCCAGTTTGGCATAGGCCTCGGCGTCGCTCTGCGACAGCTTGGCGATCTCGCGCTGCGCGGCGGCGACGTCGCGCGGCAATCGCAGCGAACGGCCTTCGGGCAGCAGGCAGAGATAGCCGGACGGACGATCGACGATGCGCAGTCCGTGGCCGTGCAGGTCGAGGTCGGCGATCACCTGCGGATGCAGCAGGCTCACGACATATGAGCATGTCGAGTTGCGGAAACCTGGGTGGAATTCCTCGGTCACGGCGGCGCCGCCGACGATGCCGCGCCGCTCGACGACCTTCACCTTGAGGCCGGCGCGCGCGAGGTAGCCGGCGCAGACCAGGCCGTTGTGGCCGGCGCCGATGACGACGACGTCGCATTGTTCCGCCTTGCGGGATGGTGCTGTCGCGGGGCTGCTCATTTTCTCGGCCACTTGGCGGCTGGCATTGGGATAAAGGCGCCGCTATGGTACCGCAAAACCAACAACGAATGCGTACTCAGGGAGATTTGACGTGTCTCAGAAGACCCTCGCGACGTGCACCGTGGCGGAAGCCTACCTGCAGCTTCTGTCGGACCGGGGCATCGACTACCTGTTCGCCAACGCGGGCACGGACTTCGCGCCGCTGATCGAGGCCTACGCCAAGCTGCAGGGCGAGGGCGTCCAGGTGCCGACGCCGGTCACGGTGCCGCACGAGAACGTCGCGGTGCACATGGCGACGGGCTACTTCCTGGGCTCGGGTCGCATGCAGGCGGCGATGGTGCACGTCAACGTCGGCACCGGCAACTCGGTCTGCGGCCTGCTCAACGCCTGGCGCGGCAACATCCCGGTGCTGTTCAGCGCCGGCCGCACGCCGTTCAGCGAGGAGGGCGGCCTGCTCGGCGCGCGCACCGGCGAGATCCACTGGCCGCAGGAGATGCGCGACCAGGGCGCGATGACGCGCGAGTTCACCAAGTGGGACTACGAGCTGCCGAACGCCGAGGTGCTCGAGGCGACGGTCGACCGCGCCATCACCATGGCGACGGCGGAGCCGGCCGGCCCCGTCTACCTGCGCCTGCCGCGCGAGGTTCTGGCGCGCGCCGCCGACGGCTTCAGCTACAGCTCGCCGACGCGGCGCCACGTCCCGTCGCCGGCCTATCCCAACCCGGCGGCGATCGAGCGCGCGGCGGACATGCTGGCCCAGGCCGAGAACCCGATGATCGTCACGGCGAGCTCGGGGCGCACCGCCGCCGAGGTCGCGGCGATGGGCCGCCTGGCGAGCGCCGGCGTCATCCCGGTCTACCAGCGCAAGCCGCGCTACGTGGCGCTCGAGACCGACCATGCCATGCACTTCGGCTACACGCCGGAGGACCGCCTGCAGCAGGCCGACGTCATCGTCGTGGTCGAGAGCGACGTGCCGTGGATTCCCAACAAGAAGTCGCCGAAGCCCGACTGCCAGGTCATCCAGATCTCGATGGACCCGATGTACAGCGCCTATCCGCTGCGCGGCTTCCCGGGCGACGTCTCGATCGCCGGCTCGACGGCGGCCAGCCTCAATGCGCTCGCCGACGCGCTGGAAGAGCGCGCCGGCAAGGCGGCCGGCCGCCTCGACGCGCGCCGCAGGCGGCTCGGCGAGGAGCGCGGCCTGCAGCGCGAGAAGTGGGCGGCGGCCGTCGGCAAGGGCCGGGGCGAGACGCCGATGCACCCGGCCTGGATCACGCACTGCATCGAGCAGGTGCGCGGCAGGGACGGCATCCTGATCAAGGAGTCGCCGGTCGCCTTCGAGCAGATGAACTTCAGCCAGGCCGGCACCATGTTCAGCGTCGGCGCCGCCGGCGCGCTCGGCTGGGGCCTCGGCACGGCGCTCGGCGTCAAGATGGCGCAGCCCGGCCGCACCGTGATCGCGACCTGCGGCGACGGCGCCTACATGTTCGGCAACCCGATCCCGGCGCATTACGTCGCCAAGGCGGAGAAGCTGCCGATCCTCACCGTCGTCTTCAACAACGAGATGTGGGGCGCGGTGAAGCGCAACACGCACGAGGTCTACCCGACGGGCCACGCCGCCAGGAGCAACCGCGAGCCGCTGACCTACTTCGAGCCCGGCATCTCGCGCTTCGAGAAGGCGGTCGAGGTCGCCGACGGCTACGGCGAGCGCGTCGCCGACCCCGCCGAGCTGCCCAAGGCCCTCGACCGCGCCATGAAGGCCATCGCGGACGGCCGCCAGGCCCTCCTCAACGTCATCTGCAAAGGGCCGTAAAGCCTGGAGGCGCAGCACTCGCACAGTGCTGCGCCTTTGCTTTCGCCATATATAACTGTAAAAATATGTTATATAAAATATTAACAACGCAAAATTGTGTTATTATTTATTTGACTCCATAAAATGAGTGTATAATAGTGCGTTCGTTCCCGCGAGGGAGCAGTGGCCACCGCCGTGGCCCGCGGCAATTTGATTTCGCAGCTTGCGCCGCGTCACCAAACGCTAAAGCGCCACGATGGGATGCGGAGATGTCCGCCCGCCACCGTGGTCGGAGGAGACCGACCATGTCGATCGCGCAGCACCACGTTTCACGGCCCTTGGCCGCTTCCCGTCTCCGGCTCCAGCCCGGACTCCGTCTCCCGCAGATGTTTATGCGGTCCTGTTGTCGCGCCGTCTAAGCGCCCGACCGGACCATCCCATACGCATCCATTCTTTGCGCGGCACGTCGCCGAATGACGATCCGCGCCTGCAGGAGACGACCCATGTTGACCATCCTTTCCGACGTGCCGGCCCATGACCCCCACAGCTACGAGACGCCGGACGATCCGGCGGCCTTCGTCGCGCGCGGCGTCGACGACACCCAGGCGAACGACGCCTTCGTCATCGAGACGGCGGAGATCGCCGCCGGCGTGATCGTGCGCCAAAAGGGCGGCTATCGCTTCTTCGCGTCCAGCGAACGCTTCCAGCTGCTCGACGGCAGCGTCTTCAAGAGCCCAAAGGCGGCGCAGGACGCGGCGGAGCTGATGCAGCGGGCGGCCGCCCGCGACCTGGCATCGCGCCGCCGCAGCGAAGCCGCCAGCTTCCTGCACGACTTGCCGTGGAGTTGAGCGCCGCCGCGCTCGCCTGATCCCTCGATTCACCCATCCTTTTCCGGAGTTCATCCTCATGACCGCTCGAATTATGCCCGCCGTCCGCCTGTCCCGCCTGCGATCCGCCGCGCTGTTCGCAGGCCCGGCATTGCTTCTCGCCTCGCTTGCCCATGGGGCCGCCGCTGAAGACTTCTACAAGGGCAAGCAGATCAACGTCATCGTCGGCTCGGCTGCCGGCGGCGGCTATGACGCCTACAGCCGCCTGGTGGCGCGCCATCTCGGCGACCATATTGCCGGCGATCCCAACATCATCGTGCAGAACATGGACGGCGCGTCCGGCGTCCGCGCGGCGAACTACGTCTACAACGTCGCGCCGCGCGACGGCACGGTGATCGCCACGGTGCAGCGCGCCACCTTGATCGAGCCGGTGTTCGGCAACGACAAGATCAAGATCGACGCCCGCAAGCTCTCCTGGCTCGGCTCGCTGACGACGGAATGGAGCGCCGCGATCGTCGGCGGCAACTCCGGCCTGACCAGCCTGGAAGACGCGCAGAAGCGGGAATTTTCCGTCAGCGCGTCGGGCGCCACGTCGGACGCCTACATCTACTCCAACGTGCTGAACAACCTGATCGGCACCAAGTTCAAGATCGTCAACGGCTACCAGGGCTCGCAGGAGCAGACGCTGGCCATGCAGCGCGGCGAGATTGCCGGCCGCATCGGCTGGGCCTGGGGCGCGGTGAAGTCGACCGCGTCGGACCAGCTCGCGCGCGACGACATCAAGCCGATCGCCTGGCTGGCGACGGAGAAGAAATACGGCCTCGACCTGCCGCTGGCGCGCGACTACGCGCAGACGGAGGAGGCGCGCCAGATCCTCGACTTCGTCTTCTCGCCGCAGGAGATCGGCCGGCCTTATTTCGGGCCGCCTGAAGTGCCGGCCGCGCAGCTCGCACTTCTGCGCCAGGGTTTCGTCGACATGGCGGCCGACCCGGCCTTTCTGGCAGAGGCGGACAAGCTGAAGCTCGACATCGACTTCGTCGACGCCCAGGGCATCGCCAGCCTGATCGACCGCCTCTACGCCACGCCGCCCGACATCATCGCGAAGTCCCTTGCGGCGCGCGACTCCAAGGAGGCGGCCAGCAAGGCATCGTCGGGAAAGTCTCCGGCGGCCGGCCAGTCGGCGGCGCTCAATAAATAGCCGTTCAAGGACACTTCGCCGGCGGGACCGTTCATGCAAGCTGCGCGGCCGCGCCGGCGAAGGGGGCAGGCGGATGGGGACACCCATCCGCCTGTTCCGCTTCGCAAAATGCAATGAGCCGAATGCGATGGCTCGTTGAGACGACGAGTTGGCTGCTGGACGCTTCCGCGCCCCGCGCCTAGGCTGACGTAAACAGTAAGAAGATCGAGGGAGAAGACGATGACGCTGATCATCAACAACGACGACGTGTCGAAGCTGCTGACGATGGGGATGACCATCGACGCGCTGGAAGCGGCCTACAGGCAGCTCGTCGCCAAGGAATCGGTCTGCCGGCCGCGCATCGACGTCCAGATCCCGACCAAGGATCCACGCAAGGTCTATCAGTGGGGCAGCATGGAAGGCGGCTCCATGAGCGGCTACTTCGCCATCCGCATGAAGTCCGACGTCGTCTACGAGCAGAGCTACAACGGCGTCACGACGCAGGAGAAGTACTGCACCAGGCCGGGGCTCTACTGCGGCCTCATCTTCCTCACCTCGACGGAGAACGGCGAGCCGCTCGCCTTCATCAACGACGGCGTGCTGCAGCACATGCGCGTCGGCGCCGATGGCGGCATCGGCACCAAGTACATGGCGCGCGAGGATGCGAGCGTCATCGGCATGCTGGGCTCGGGCGGCATGGCGCGCACCCACATGGCGGCCTTCATGCACGTGCGGCCGAACCTGAAGAAGCTGCAGGTGTTCAGCCCGACCAAGGCGAACCGCGAGGCCTTCGGCAAGGAGATGCGCGAGCTCTACGGCCTCGAGGTGCAGGTCTGCGACCGCCCTGAGGAGATCTACAAGGACGCCCACATCGTCGCCGGCGTCACCGATTCGGCGGTGCCGGTGCTCAACGGCGAGCTGATCGAGAAGGGGGCCCATGTTGTGAACGTCGGCGCTGGCGGCCGGCCCGACGAGAAGACGATCGACCGGCTCGACGTCTACATGCGCTTCGGCAGCGCGCCGGCGCCCTGGGGCCTGCCGGAGTTCGGCCTCGACGACGAATTCCTGACCTATGCGGCGCAGCCCGAGTTCAATTCCAACTTCAAGCTGAAGCGCTCAGGCAAGCGCGGCCACGGCACCATCGCGGCCGACCGCATCGTGACCTTCGCCGACATCATCGGCGGCACCAACCGCGGCCGCTCGAGCAAGGACCAGATCACCTATTCCGAGCGTGGCAACCTGCAGGGCAACCAGTTCTGGGCGGTGGCCGGCGCGGTCTACGAAGCCGCCAAGACGAAGGGCGTCGGCCGGGAGATCCCGACCGAATGGTTCCTGCAGGACATTCGCGACTAGCGTCGCGCGGGGCAGGACATTCGCGACTGACGTCGGCTAGCGCAGCGGCTGGCGGCTGACCGGCGGAGCGGAGACGGCGGGCAAGTTGAAGCCGCCGCTGCTGGTGACGCCGCTCGTCGCGCCGCTGCTGCGCGGCGAGATGGTGAGCAGCACCTCGCTGCCGCCGAGCGTCGTGCGGCTGATCTGCACCGTGGCGATGCGCTCGTCGCGGCTGTAGCTCAGCACGCTGGTGCCGGCGCGCACCGCGGTGATGCCGGTCCAGTTAAAGCGCGGCAACTCGCGCGCGTAGAACTCGAACATGTCGTTGGGCGCCGCCGAGCTGGTGAAGACCAGCCGGCCGGTCCAGCTGTCGCGCGGACCGAGCACGAGAGAGCGGTCGAGGTCCATGCGGGCACCGGCCGGGATGGGAATGTCGGTGAACTGGGGCGCCTGAGCCTGGTCGGGCGTGCCGGCGTCCGGCGCCTTGCTCGAGGGCGTCAGGGGCGTGGAGAAGCCGCAGCCGGCGAGGGCGCTGGCCAGGGCGGCCGCGAGAAGGATGCTGGAGAACGGGCGAAACCCATTGTTTACGGGGTTTTTGGATGCAGCAGTGTGACAGACGGTCATCGGCGAATTACTTATCCCCAAGTTTTTGCTCGCATTCCACGAACAGTAGCTAGACTTCCTGAAATCGTCGACCTATATACAGCCCACACGAACGGACGCCTTACGGCGCTGTCGTGGCCTTACTCCTTCGGTTCTGAACGGCTTGTCCTGCCGCTTGCTTTGGCGGTAGGAAACTGCGTTCCGGCTCTTCCGGCGGTCTTCCCAAGTCCTTCTGGACGCGGTGAAAAAATCGTTACGAAAGAGTTTGACAGGTTCGGAACCGGGGCGTATAAGGCGCGTCCTTGCAGCATGGACCGGACACAAACGGGGGTCCTCCCCGGTGGGTCCAGTCGTCCCTGATGCAAGGTTCCCGTGAGGGAATTGCTCTTTGAAATTGTGAAGACGGAAGGGATGCGCAGGCGGCGGTGTGTTGGCTAATACAACATGCCTAAGCAGGCGCATCAGGCACCAGGAATGGTGCCAAACATGCGCTTGTGATCGGCTCTTTGATTTCTGAACGTTGGCTTCGGCCAACGGACTCAAGTCAACTTGAGAGTTTGATCCTGGCTCAGAACGAACGCTGGCGGCATGCCTAACACATGCAAGTCGAACGCACCTTCGGGTGAGTGGCGGACGGGTGAGTAACGCGTGGGAACCTGCCTTTCAGTACGGAATAACCAAGGGAAACTCTGGCTAATACCGTATACGTCCTTCGGGAGAAAGATTTATCGCTGAAAGATGGGCCCGCGTACGATTAGCTTGTTGGTGAGGTAATGGCTCACCAAGGCGACGATCGTTAGCTGGTCTTAGAGGATGATCAGCCACACTGGGACTGAGACACGGCCCAGACTCCTACGGGAGGCAGCAGTGGGGAATATTGGACAATGGGCGAAAGCCTGATCCAGCAATGCCGCGTGAGTGATGAAGGCCTTAGGGTTGTAAAGCTCTTTTACC
>DASYCO010000082.1:0-1714 GCA_036500145.1 Alphaproteobacteria bacterium
GCTGATGGGCGACCAGAACGCCGACGAGATGCGCATGAAGGACGGCAAGATCGACTTCCTGTCCAACCAGGCCGGCGGCATCCTGGGCGGCATCTCGACCGGCCAGGACGTCGTGGTGCGCTTCGCGGTGAAGCCGACCAGCTCGATCCTCACCCCGCGCCGCACGGTCGACGTGCATGGCAACGACACCGAAGTCGTCACCAAGGGCCGTCACGACCCTTGCGTCGGCATCCGCGCGGTGCCGGTCGGCGAAGGCATGCTGGCCTGCGTGCTAGCCGACCACTGGCTGCGCCACAGAGGACAAATGGGCGAACAGGCCGGCGGCAAGATCGGCGCCTAGGCCGGGGCGGCTTCGCTCCGACCTCCCATCATTTCACTCGTCATGCTCGGACTTGACCAGCCGACCATAGGTCGGCCTTCGGCCGAACACATCCATGTCAGCAACCGATTCGCTTGAGACATGGACCCTCGGGTCAAGCCCGAGGGTGACGAAATGAAATGACAGCTAAACTCACTGAGCCTTACTTCGCGTTGAAGGTCGCCAGCGGTTTGCCCTCGGCGTTCATCAGCGTCAGTTGCGAATCCGCGATGCTGTAAGTCTTGGCGTCGCGCAGCGCGTTGGCGTAGCCGCCTTCGATGCTCATGCCCGGCGCACAGGCCATCCGCGTCATCGCCAATGGCCCGAAGGTCAGCTTGCCGTCGTCCGACAGCTGATAGGGGCCGCTGAACATGTTGCAGCCGGCGAAGCCGCTGGCGCGCTTTTCCGCCGCGTCGAGCGACAGGAACGGCTCGCGCTGGCCCGCTTCCACGGTGACGGCGACGTCGCCGAGCTTGTTCAGCGTCCAGCTCGTGCCAGCCAGCGGCACGCTCGTCGACATCGTCATCTTCGCATTGTCCGCGGTCCCCTTGCCGCCGTTCATGGCGCAGGCGCCCAGCAGCAGGGCCAAGCCCACGACGAAGGTCTTCTTCATGATGCGTCTCTCCTCGGGTTCCGGACGTTACGGTTATGCAGGCGGACTGTGATCATTCTGCGGCGTTCATTCCTAGGACGACGCTCACATTGACATCCTTTGGCAAAAACATATCGTGAACATTCTAGCGTCGATTTTTGCGCCCGGCGAGATGCCTCGCGGGGCCTAGAGAAAATCGCCTCTGCCCAGTCTTCCCACAACCCGCCTTCCGGCGGGTTTTTTCATGCCCTGCCCCTAACCCGCCTCTTGGCGGGTTTCTCATTCCCTGAAGGATCTGCCATGACCCAGTCCAAGCTGATGAATTGGCTGAACGTCGCGCTCGTCTGCCTCCGCATCCTCGAGATCGCCGTGACCCTCGGCCTGCACCTGAGCGCGTTGCACTGACTCGCGACAAGCGATTCAGAAGCGCGCCCGAACCATGCCTCTACTTGCCGCGCCGGAAGACGCCGACCACTTCGAGATGCGGCGTCCATAGGAACTGGTCGATCGGCAGGACCGATTCCAGACGATAGCCGCCGTCGACCAGCAGCTTGGCGTCGCGCGCGAAGGTCGCCGGGTTGCAGGACACGCCGACGATGAGCGGGATCTTCGACGCCGCAAGGCGGCCCGCCTGCGAGGCGGCGCCGGCACGCGGCGGATCGAACACCACCGCGTCGAACTTCTTGAGGTCGTCGGCGATCAGCGGCCGCTTCATCAGGTCGCGCGTTTCGGTGGCGAGCTTGTTGCCGATGCCGGCGGCATCC
>DASYCO010000083.1:0-25170 GCA_036500145.1 Alphaproteobacteria bacterium
CAACGGTTCGCCGATGATACACGCAGGGCCGCCCGCGCCGTGGCGGTAGTGGCGCGAAGACCTGTAGAGTACGATAGCGAACGGGCAGGATCGAAGCATGGCTCGCATCGTCGACTCGCGCCTGGTTCTGACCGTTCGCAATCTCGCGGAGTCGACACAGTTCTACGTCGACGTTCTCGGATTCACGCTTCATCTGGTCGACGGCGCCGGCTGGTGTTTCCTGAGCCGGGACTCGCTGACCGTGATGCTCGGGGAGTGCCCGGACGAACGGCCGGCCAGCGAGCTGGGCGATCACTCCTACGTCGGTTACCTGGTTGTGGAGGGCGTGGACGAGCTGCATCAGCAGATCATCTCGAGCGGCGCACAGGTGACCGAGCCGGAGGCCAAGCCGTGGGGCTTTCGGGAGTTTGGCCTGCGCACACCGGACGGACATCGCTTCACCTTCGGCGAACGCATCAAGCGCGCCTGACGGCTGCCGACGAAAAACGAGTTCGCTTCTGCAACCGCAGCCGTCGTAGACGCGTGCTACGATCCGAGTGTGATGGACCATCTGAATTTCTACATCGGTGGCGCGTGGGTGCCGCCGGTGAAACCGTCCACGCGCGGCGTCATCAACCCGGCGACCGAGCAATCGATCGGCCGGATCTCGATGGGCAGCGCCGAGGACGTCGACCGCGCCGTTCAAGCCGCGCGCAAGGCGTTCGACACCTATTCGCGGACGACGCGGGAAGAGCGCATCGCGCTGCTCGAGAACATCATTCGCGTGTTCAAGACGAAACAGGACGAGCTGGCGACAACCATCTCGACCGAAGTCGGCGCGCCGATGTGGCTGTCGAAAGCGGCGCAGGCGGCGGCTGGCATCGGCCACTTCGCGCAGGCGCTGGCCGTGCTGAAGACCTTCGAGTTCGAACAGCCAAGAGGGCGGACGATGGTCGTCCGCGAGCCGGTCGGCGTCGTCGGCATGATCACGCCGTGGAACTGGCCAATCAACCAGATCGCATGCAAGGTGGCGCCGGCGCTGGCCGCCGGCTGCACGATTGTGCTGAAGCCGACGGAGGTCGCGCCGCTGAACGCCATCGTGTTCGCGGAGATCCTGCACGAAGCCGGCGTTCCTCCAGGTGTCTTCAACCTCGTCAACGGCGACGGCCCGACCGTCGGCGAGGCGATCTCCAGCCATCCCGGCATCGACATGGTGTCCTTCACGGGCTCGACGCGCGCCGGCATCCTGGTGGCGAAGGCGGCGGCCGACACGGTCAAGCGCGTCACCCAGGAACTGGGAGGCAAGTCGGCCAACATCATCCTGACCGACGCCAGCCTCGAACGCGCGGTGCCGGAAGGCGTGCTGAAATGCTTCGGCAACACGGGGCAGTCCTGCCAGGCGCCGACGCGGATGCTTGTGCACCGCTCGCAGCGCGACGTCGCGATCGCCCTGGCGAAGCAGGCCGCTGACAAGGTCAAGGTGGGCGATCCGCTCGATCCCGCCACGACGATGGGGCCGGTGGTCAACAAGTCGCAGTTTCAGAAGGTGCAGGGCCTCATCGAGCGCGGCATCGCGGAAGGCGCGACCTTGGTGTGCGGAGGCCCAGGCCGTCCGGCCGGCTTCAACCGCGGCTACTTCATCCGGCCGACCGTCTTCGCCGACGTGACGCAGGACATGGCCATCGCGCGGGAGGAAATCTTCGGGCCGGTGCTGTCGATGATGACCTACGACAGCGAGGAAGAGGCCATTGCCATCGCCAACGACACGCCCTACGGGCTGTCGGCCTACGTCCAGTCGGAAAACCTCGACCATGCGCGCCGCGTCGCGGAGAAGGTCCGCGCCGGGCGCGTCTACCTCAACGGCGCGCGGGCCGACCGCAGCGCGCCGTTCGGCGGCTACAAGCAGTCCGGCAACGGGCGGGAGAACGGCGTGTTCGGCTTCGAGGAGTATCTCGAGGTCAAGGCCGTGCTCGGCTACCAGAGCGCCTGAGCGCGCGGCATCGGAATTCCGGGCACCCCCCGGAACAGGAGTCCTTGGGCTCCGTCTCCCTAACGGGAGCTTCTTGAAACTGGCCGGGGCTCGTCCCCGGCTTTTTTCATGCCTGGCTTAGTCGCCGACGTCGAAGTCGCCATTCTGGGGCGGCGCGATCGGCGTGAAGGCGCAGCGGTCGGGCTTGATGTCGAGCAGCGGCGTGCCGTCCAGGCAGTCGAGCCCGCGCACCAGCACCAGGTTCTTCTCCAGGCCGACGAACCGGACGATGGAGCTGCCGATGGGATTGGGCCGCACGGGCGAACGCAGCGAGAAGGTGCCGCGCGAGGTGCCGTCGCTCGCCGGGCTTTGCAGCACGAGGTCGCGGCGCGACAGGCTGAGCCAGTAGAGCACTTCGAGCTCTTCGTAGTCGCCGACGCGGTTGAGCGCCGGCACCCAGGGCTCGAAGACCTCTATGCGGCAGACCGGCCCGTCCTTGCGGCCCTGGCGCGGGCATTCCATGCGCGAGGTCCAGGGCGTGCGGATGCGGCCGATGAAGATCAGCCCCGCGTCCGTCGCGGCCGGAAGGTCGATGGCGATTTCCGCCGCGCGGATTTCGTTCTCCCGGACCATCTCGCTCTCCTGGATCAGTCGACGCCGACCATCACGTCGGAGGACTTCACCACGGCATAGGCCGGCTGGCCGACCTTCAGCTTCAGGTCGTCGACGGACTGGTTGGTGATCGAGGAGGTGACGATGACGCCGCCGCCGATGTCGATGCGGACATGGGCGGTCGTCTGGCCCTTGGTCACTTCGACGACGGTGCCTTTCAGGACGTTGCGCGCGCTGATCTTCATGGTCGGTCTCCTGTGCGGGGGCTGGGGATGGAGGGCGTGCAGACATATTGCTTCAAGGCGTCGACATAGGCCACTTCGACGTCGATGTCGTAGAGGGTCCGCATGTTGGCGGCGGTGATGACTTCGGTCGGCGCGCCGACGGCGAGCAGGCCGCCACGCCGCAGCAGGACGACGCGGTCGGCAGAGAAGAAGGCCTCGTCGGGCGCATGGGTCGAGAACAGGGTGGCGACGCCGGTCGCCGCGAGGCCGCGGATGCGCTCCAGCAGCTTGATGCGGTTGCCGAAGTCGAGGCTGGCGGTCGGCTCGTCCATCACGAGCACGCGCGGTTCCTGCGCCAGCGCGCGGGCGATGGAAGCGAGCTGGCGCTCGCCGCCGCTGATCTCGTCGCAGCGCCGTTCGGCGAGATGCGCGATGCCGAGCAGGTCGAGGGCCGCGTCGGCGAGGCGGCGGTCAGCGGCGGATGGCGTGGCGAAGAGATCGATGCGCGGCGCGCGCCCCATCAACACCACTTCGCGCACGGTGAAGGGGAAGAAGATGTTGGCGGCTTGCGGCACGTAGGCGATGCGCGCGGCGCGCTCGCGGTCGGACCAGGCGGCCAGCGGCCGGCCGTCGAGCGTCAGGGTGCCGCCCTTCGCGGGCAGCAGGCCAAGCAGCGTCTTCATCAGCGTCGTCTTGCCGCTGCCGTTCGGCCCGAGCAGGCAGAGCACTTCGCCCGCATGCAGGTCGAAGCCGACATGGCTGCCGACGGTCTTGCGGCCGTAACCGAAGGAGAGGTCCTGCACCGAGAGCATCAGCGCCAGCCTTGGCGGGTCGTCGCCAGCAGCCAAAGGAAGAAGGGCGCACCCAGCAGCGCGGTCAGGATGCCGAGGGGCAGCTCGGTCGGCGCCAGGGTGCGCGCGACAAGGTCGATGGCGATGAGGAAGCCGCCGCCGAGCATCAGCGAGGTCGGCAGCAGGCGCGCGAAGTCGGGGCCCACCAGCATGCGCGCGATGTGGGGGATCAAGAGGCCGATCCAGCCGATCACGCCGGTGATGGAGACGCAGGCGGCGGTCATCAAGGTCGCGGAGGCGATGAAGACGAGGCGCAGGCGGCGCGTCGGCAGGCCGAGCGCCCGGGCTTCTTCCTCGCCCAGGGTCATGACGTTCATGCGCCAGCGCAGCAGGCAGAGCGGCACGAGGCCGATCAGCAATGCGGGAAGCACGGTTTCGATGTCATGCGTGGTGACGGCGGCGAGGCTGCCGAGCAGCCAGTAGGTGATGGCGGGCAGCTGGTTGTAGGGGTCGGCGAGCAGCTTGATCAGCGAGATGCCGGCGGAGAGCAGCGCGCCGATCGCCAGGCCCGACAGCACGAGGACCAGCGTCGGGTCGTGATGGCGCATGGCGGCGCCGATGCCGTAGACGAGGCCGACGGCGATCAGGCCGCCCGCGAAGGCGAAGAGCTGGATGACGATGACCGGCTGCGACAGGAAGATGCCGAGCACTGCGCCGAGGCTGGCACCGGCCGAAACGCCGAGGATGTCGGGCGAGACGAGCGGGTTGCGGAAGATGCTCTGGTAAGTCGCGCCGGCGGCCGACAGGGCGAAGCCGACCATCAGGCCTGCCAGCACGCGCGGCAGGCGGATCTGCCAGAACACGGTCTGCGCCGTGGCGTCCTGCGTTGTGCCGGAGAGCAGCGCGAGGATCTGGCGTGGCGCGAGGTCGTACTTGCCGAAGCAGAGCGCGGCGAGGGCGAGGGCGCAGAGCAGCAGGGCGCAGCCGGCGGCTGTCCAGCGGAAGCGGCTGGCGCTCCATTGTGCCGCAGTCGCAGGCTCTGCCGTCGTCACGGCGTCGCCGTCGCGTTGCGCAGCAACTCGTCGAGCTGCGCGTCCGTCAGGTCGACCTGGTAGAACAGCTTGTAGAAGTCGCGCGTGGTGGCGCGCAGGTCGTCGGGCACGGCGCTGGGATAGAGCAGGCGCGATAGCCAGCGCACGCCGATCAGGCGGTTGACGCCGGGCGGCGAGTCGAACCAGCCGAAGGGCCGGCTCGGCGCCACGTAGATGCGCTTGTCGCGCACGGCCTTGATGCCGCTCCAGGCGGGATCGCCGAGCGCCGCCGTCTTGAAGCCGTCCTCCAGCGCCAGGATGACGTCGGGGTTCCACTGCAGCACCTGCTCGAGCGACACGGTGCGTAGGCCGCCCTGGCCGGCCGCCGCCGCGACGTTGACGCCGCCGACGGCCTCCAGCACTTCCATGTTGATGGAGCCGGCGAGGCCGGTCTCCAGGCCGTTGGGGCCGCGGCCGTAGTAGATGCGCGGCCGCAGGTCCGGCGGCACCACGTCGGTCTTCTGGCGCAGGGCGACCAGCGTGTCGTCGGCGTAGTCCGCGAGGGTCTTGGCGCGGTCGGCGACGCCCAGCAGGTCGCCGAGCTTGCGGTAGGTGTCGGCGGTCTTCGCGAAGCTGCCGTCGAGCAGCACGTAGGGAATGCCGGTCTGCATCTGCACGCGGTCGGCGAGTGAAGCGTAGGTCGCTTCAAGGCTGCCGACGTCGAGGATCAGGTCGGGCTTGAACTTGAGCACGGCCTCCACGTTCGCGGTGCTGCCCTGGCCCGCGAGGCGGCCGGTGATAGGCAGGTCGCGATAGGCCGGCGCGAGGTAGGCGCGCTCCGCGGCGGACATGGCGCGCGGCCAGCCCAGCAGCTTGTCCGGCGCCAGGGTGTAGAGCAGCACCGAGGCGGGCGGCCCGGCGACGAAGACGCGCGCGACCTGGGCGGGAACCTCGACGTGGCGACCGGCGGAATCGACGAAGTCGCGGGCGACGCCTTCGACGCTCGAAAGGAGAAGGCAGGCGGACAGCGCGGAAATGAAACGGAACAGGCGCGCGAACTGCATCAATATCCCCTTAAAACGAGAATTAACCGTTGTATTCAAACAGATATTACGCTTGGCCTCGATGCCCAATGGTTATATCTTTTCTAGCATATCGACTTCGATCAAGGGGATCATGATGCTACGACGCACTATTCTGAAATCCGCGCTGTTGCTGCTCGCCGGCGCGGCGGTCGTCAGCGCCGGCTTCGTCAAGCCGGCTGCGGCGCAGTCCAAGGATGTCCTGGTGTTCGCTGCGGCGAGCATGAAGAACGCCCTCGACGACATCGCCAAGCAGTGGCAGGCCGAAACCGGCAAGTCCGTGAAGGTCTCCTACGGCGGCAGCTCGGCGCTCGCCAAGCAGATCGAGCAGGGCGCGCCTGCCGACCTCTTCATCTCGGCCGACACCGACTGGATGAAGTACGTCGCCGACAAGAACCTCATCAAGGCCGACACGCGCGTCGACATGCTCGGCAACCGCATCGTCCTGGTTGCCGGCAAGGATGACAAGAGCACGCTGAAGATCGCGCCGGGCTTCAAGCTCAGCGACGCCGTCGGCACCGGCAAGCTCGCCATGGCCAACGTGGACTCGGTGCCTGCCGGCAAGTACGGCAAGGCCGCCCTGGAAAAGCTCGGCGTGTGGGACTCGGTTTCGGGCAAGGTCGCCCAGTCCGACGACGTGCGCGCCGCCCTGGCGCTCGTGTCGCGCGGCGAAGCGCCGTTCGGCATCGTCTACGCGACGGACGCCGCGGCAGATCCCGGCGTGCGCGTGGTCGACACCTTCCCGCTCGACACCCATCCGCCGATTATCTACCCGGCGGCCGTGCTCGCGGGCTCGACCAATGCGGACGCGAACGCCTTCCTGACCTACATGCGCTCGGCCAAGGCCAAGCCGCTGTTCGAAAAGCAGGGCTTCGCTGTTCTCAACTAAGCGAAGCTCGGCTAACTTGCCTGCATGTTTCAGGCGCTAACGACTGAAGAGTGGCAGATTGTCGAGCTGAGCCTGCGCATCGCGACGTGGGCGATGTTCGGCAGTCTGCCATTCGGCTTATTGGTGGCATGGATCCTGGCGCGCAAGCGCTTCTGGGGCCATGCGCTCCTCAACAGCATCGTCCATCTGCCGCTCGTCATGCCGCCGGTGGTGACGGGCTACATGCTCCTCCTGCTGTTCGGCCGTCGCGGCTTCTTCGGCGCAGCCCTTGCCGACGTCGGCATCGTCTTCGCCTTCCGCTGGACGGGCGCCGCGCTCGCCTGCGCCGTCATGGGCTTTCCGCTCATGGTGCGCGCCATGCGGCTTTCCATCGAGGCGGTGGATCGTCGCCTCGAAGCGGCTGCCGGCACGCTCGGCGCCAACGCGCTCTGGGTCTTCGTCACCGTCACGCTGCCGCTGATTCTGCCGGGCGTCGTCGCCGGCATGATCCTGAGCTTCGCCAAGGCCATGGGCGAGTTCGGCGCGACCATCACCTTCGTCTCCAACATTCCCGGCGAGACGCGCACCTTGCCGACGGCGATCTACACCTTCCTCAACGTGCCGGGCGGCGACGCCGGCGCGCTCCGCCTGACGCTGATCTCGGTGGCGCTCTCCCTGGCGGCGCTGCTGGCCTCCGAATGGCTGGCGCGCCGCGCCGCGCGCAACGTGGGGGCCGCCTAGCCATGAGCCTCGACGTCGCCATCGACCATCGCCAGGGCGATTTCCGCCTGCAGGCGCGCTTCAGCGCCGGCACGGGGCTGACGGCGCTGTTCGGCCGTTCCGGCTCTGGCAAGACGACGCTGGTGAACGTCATCGCCGGCCTGGTGAAGCCGGAGAAGGGCCATGTGACCGTCGACGGCCAGGCGCTGGTCGACACCGGCCGGCGGCTGTTCGTGCCGCCCCATCGCCGCCGCGTCGGCTACGTGTTCCAGGAAGGCCGGCTGTTCCCCCATCTGACTGTGCGGCGCAACCTGCTCTATGGCCGCTGGTTCACGCCGCATGCGGAGCGCCGCGCGCGGCTCGACGACGTGGTGGAGATGCTCGGCATCGGCGGCTTGCTCGCGCGCCATCCGGCCTCGCTGTCGGGCGGCGAGAAGCAGCGCGTCGCCATCGGGCGCGCGCTGCTGGCAAGCCCGCGCCTCTTGCTGATGGACGAGCCGCTGGCGGCGCTCGACGACGCGCGCAAGGCGGAGATCCTGCCCTACATCGAACGGCTGCGCGACCAGGCCGGCATCCCCATCGTCTACGTCAGCCATGCAGTGGTGGAGGTCGTGCGCCTCGCCACCACGGTGGTGATGATGCAGGACGGCCAAGTCGCCGCGGCGGGGCCGGCGGGCGAAGTGATGTCGCGGCTCGACGTGGCGTCGCTCGGACGCGCCGAGATCGGCGCGCTGCTCGACGCGACGGTGACGGCGGCGGACGACGGCTATGGCCTGAGCCTCCTGGCGACGCAGGCGGGCGAACTGCGCGTGCCGGCGCTCGACCTGCCCGTCGGCGCGACCCTGCGCGTGCAGATTCTGGCGCGCGACGTGATGATCGCGCTGGCGCCGCCGCAGGGCCTCAGCGGCCTGAACATGCTGCAGGGCACCCTGGCGGAAATCGGCCTGCCCCAGGGCGCCAGCGTCGACCTCAGGCTCGACTGCAACGGCGCGCCCGTGCTGGCGCAGATCACCCGCAGGTCGCTGGAAACCCTGGGCCTGCGCGTCGGCCAGCGGCTGACCGGCATCGTCAAGAGCGTCACCTTCGCCGGGCGCTGAGATTCCCGCGTTGACAGCCATGCGATTCCTCGCGCATTTTGCGCGCGATGGTTCCCGCAAGGGATCAAAGGGAATGCGGTGCGCGCGACCTCCTGACGGAGCGAACGCAACGCCGCGGCTGCCCCCGCAACTGTAAGCGACGAGTCGAAGCCACGCGAAGCCACTGGGGTCCGCCCTGGGAAGGCCGGCTGCCGACCACGACCCGCGAGCCAGGAAACCTGCCATCAAATGTGGTCACGTGCGAAAGCGTCGGACGGGGTGTGCCGGTGTGGATGACCGCCGAAGGCAGGCCCGCGCTTTGCGGCTGAAGTCGGGGGTCTTCTGTTCGCGGTGACGGTCCACGCACCGCGAGGTCTTTCCGTGTCCATCAATCTTCCTGCCGTTGCCTCCCGCAACGCGCGCCGCGTCCTGATCGCGGCTTCCCTGACGTCTCTTTCCACCGTGGCCTTCTCCGTCGCCGCCAACGCGGAGGACGTCGCCGAAAATCCGACGGCGCTGCCGCCGGTCGTCGTCACCGCGACGATGACGCCGACGCCCGCCGACCAGCTCGGCAGCTCGGTCTCCGTCATCACCGCCGACGACATCGCGCGCAACCAGTGGCGCAGCCTGCCGGACGCGCTGCGCATGCTGCCGGGCCTCAACGTCGTCCAGGCCGGCGGCCAGGGCGGCACGGCCTCGCTCTACATGCGCGGCACCAACTCGAACCACACGAAGGTGTTCGTCGACGGCGTCGACATCTCCAACCCGAGCAGCCTCGACGGCGCGATCGACTTCAGCCAGATCCTTATCGGCGACATCGAGCGCATCGAAGTGCTGCGCGGGCCGCAGAGCGGCCTGTACGGTTCGGACGCCATCGGCGGCGTCGTGTCGATCACGACCAAGAAGGGCCGCGGCCCGGCCCGCGTCACCGCCCAGCTCGAAGGCGGCTCGTTCGAGACCTTCAACCAGGCGGTCGGCGTCAGCGGCGGCACCGAGCGCTACAACTACGGCCTCAACTTCGGCCATACCCATAGCGGCGACACGCCGTCGACGCCGTCGAACCTGCTCGCCCCCGGCGAGCGCGTGATCGGCGACGGGGCCGACAACAAGACCTACAGCGCCAACCTGGGCGTGGAGCTGACCGATAACATTGGCGTCGACCTCACGGCGCGCTACATCGATTCGGTGCTGAAATACACCGGCGACGACTTCACGGCCTTTCCGACCATCTTCCCCAACAGCACGCAGAGCAAACAGGAAGAGAAGCAGCTCTTCACGCGCGGCGCCGTGCGGGTGAACATGTTCGACGGCCGGCTGAAGAACGAATTCGGCGTCGGCTACAGCCAGGCCCACACCGACTTCCAGGACCCGACCCAGGGTCCCAGCAGCTTCGACGGCGATCGCACGAAGTTCGACTGGCGCGGCCACATCGCCGTGGCGCCGGGCAACACCCTGGTGCTCGGCCTTGAGGACGAGACGGAGAACCTCAACGACAGCCCGATCGACGCGGACCTCGAGAATCGCGCCGCCTACGCGACGTACCAGTGGGACTTCGACGAGCGGCTGTCGGTGACGGCGAGCGGCCGGCGCGACGACAACGAGCGTTTCGGCGGGGCCAACACCTGGCGCCTGGCGCCGTCCTACATCGTGCCCGGCACGGAGACGCACCTGAAGGGAAGCTATGGCACCGGCTACAAGGCGCCGACGCTGACGCAGCTCTTCACCGACTTCCCGAGCTTCTTCTTCTTCGCCAACCCGGACCTGCAGCCCGAGAAGAGCCGCGGCTACGACGTCGGCTTCGAGCAGCCGGTCTTCAACAAGGCCGTCACCTTCGGCACGACCTACTTCCATAACGACATCGACGACCTGATCCAGAGCGACGGCACGACCTACGTCAACGTGGCTTCCGCCTCGACGTCAGGCTTCGAGACCTTCGTCACCTGGGCGGTCGACGAGCGCCTGAGCCTGCGCGCCGACCACACCTTCACCATCGCGCGCGACGACAGCACCGGCGGCGAGCTTCTGCGCCGCCCCAAGCACAAGGCGAGCCTCACCGCCTCGTGGGACGCCACCGACAAGCTCAACCTGAGCGGCGGCGTCATGTACGTCGGCAGCGCCAACGACTTCAACCGCTACGCCACCGTGCGCAACCTGTATTCGGACTCCTACACGGTGGTGAACTTCGCGGCGAACTATATGCTCACGGAGAACGTGTCGCTGTTCGGCCGCGTCGAGAACGCCTTCGACCGCGACTACGAAAGCCCGATCGGCTTCGAGCGGCCCGGCTTCGGCGCCTTCGCCGGCCTGAAGGTCGACTTCCAGGTCGAATAACAGGAAAAGGCGGCGAGGGGGCTGGAACGGCCCTCTCGCCGCGCCTTTTGCGCCAATCTTGCTGGATGATGTTCAAATCCGCCCGATTGCGCTAAGCTGTCGCCCGCAAACCCTTGATTTAGAGCTTCGCCATGACCCAGACCGCCATCGACCGCCGCGCCGCCCCCGCCCGCGTTGCCATGTGGGCCGCCATCCTCGCCGCGACCGCCTTGATTGGGAGTTGGGCCTTCGCTTGCGTGCTGCCCTTCGCGGCCTTCGCGACGGTCGCCGCCCGCACGCTCCGCCTGCGCGACGCGCTGGCCACCATGGGCGTCATCTGGGTCGCCAACCAGATCGTCGGCCTCATGCTGCTCGACTACCCGACGGACGCCAACACCCTGATGTGGGGCGTCGCCCTCGGCGCCGCCGCGCTGCTCGCCGTCGCCGTCGCCCATACCGTTTTGCATGCGCGCGCGCTGAGCATCGCCCTGCCGGTCTGGCAGCGCCTGCCGCTCGCCTTCGTCGCGGCCTATGCCGCCTATGAAGCGCTGCTGATCGTCGTCGCCCAGGGCCTCGGCGGCATGGAGACCTTCACGCCGGCCATGGTCGCCGACGTCGGGCTCATCAACGTGCTGTGGTTCGCGGGCCTGGCGGTCGTCGCCGAACTGCTGATGGGCAAGGGCCTGCTGGCCGTGCCGGCCCAGAACGTCTCAGCCTAATAGCTTCTGCCTAAAATCGCCCGGCTTAGTCAGCGGGCTTGCTGAGGGCGCGCGCCAGCGCCGCGAGGTCGTCAGCGACCGCGTTGGCCGCCTTCGTTTCCATGTCGCGATAGAGCAGGGTCAGGCGGCGGCCGAAGTCGGTGATCGCCGCCCCGCCGCCCTTGGCGCCGCCGCGCAACGTTTCCGTCACCGGTTCGGCGAAAGCCTGGTTCATGCTGTCGATCAGCAGCCAGGCCTGTCTGTAGGACATCCCCATGGCGCGGCCGGCGGCGCTGATCGAGCCGGTCTCGTCGATCAATTCCAGCAACCGCACCTTGCCGGGGCCGATGGCCTCGGCGGTGCCGGCGTTCAGGCGGCCGAGGTCGACGCGCAGCGTCAGCGCCGACTTGCCCGTCATTGGCTTGCCCGTCGTCAGCTTCCCTGGCGCCGGGGGCGGCGCGGGAACCTGGTCGGGGGCCTCGGCGGGCTTAGGGGCCTTGCGGGTGACGCGGCCGGCGTTGCGGGCGGTGCGGGACATGGCCTGAGTATAGCGTTCCCCATTTGAACAGCGAATGGAAACAACGGCATAGGGCCCGTGGGCGGCGCCCCCTGGCGGCCGGCCCCCAAGGCTTGTCCTAAAATCGGCCATGGGCCTAGAATGAAGCCCAATAAGCCTTTGAAAAACCCGTGTCAGGAGGTCATGCCCATGTCCGCCCCGTCTGATACCGCCACGCTTCCCGATGAACTGCTTTCCAAGGAGCTGCGCAGCTTCAAGAAGGCCGACATGAAGAATCCGGTCGAGAAGAAGGCGAGCACCTTCAAGCTGCGCGCCCAGATGCTCAAGGAAGGCCGCACCAACACGCGGCTGGCGCGCGCCGACAACATGTGGGCGGTGCTCAAGGTCTACGCCTCGGGCGGCGAGAACGGCCTGCACACGCATCCGAGCGAAGACCACACCTTCCTGGTGCTGCAGGGCCGCGCGAAGTTCTACGACGCCGACGGCAACAGCACCGAGCTCGGCAAGCATGAAGGCATCATGCTGCCGGCGGGCACCTATTACTGGTTCGAGGCGACGAGCACCGACGAGGAGCTGATCCTCTATCGCGTCGGCGCGGGCAGCTTCGCGGGCGCCGATCCGTCGCATCGCCTGAACATCCGCGGCGAGGACATGCCGGGCGATTCGGAAGAGAACAAGAAGACGACGCCGATCTTCAAGGACGGCGTGTTCTTCGAATAGGCTTTCGGATTGTGCGAATCGAAAGGGCGGAGCCGCAGGGCTCCGCCTTTTTCGTTTGCGGCCGTTCCTTCATCGTCATGTCCACATCTCGCCGTCATGCCCGCACTTGGTCCGGGCCTCCACGCCTTGCGATGCGGAAAAAGGAAAGGCGCGGATGGGCCTAGGCCGCAGGCCGACCTTTGGTCGGATACCAAGTCCGGCAATGACGGATGTGGCGTAAACCGTCATTGCCGCCATATGCCCTAAAACAAGCCGTCACCCTCGGGCTTGACCCGAGAGTCCATCCATCAAGGGCTTGAGCGCTCGCCCCTGGACCCTCGGGTCAAGCCCGAGGGTGACGTGGAGTTGGGGGCTGGGGGGTGTTTAGATCTGCGGCAGCAGCCCGCGCGCATCGAGGAAGTCGAGCACGGCGGCGTCGAAGGCGGCGGGGTCTTCCAGGCAGCAGGCATGGTTGGCGCCGACGATGGTCTTGTGCGTCGCGCCCGGAATCAGGCTGGCGGTCTTCTGGCCGGCGGCCATGGAATGGTCGAACTCGCCGTTGATCACCAACGTCGGCACAGCGAGGCCAGAAAGGCGGGCCGTGTTGTCGGTGCCGTTGCCGGCGCGGAACACCTGGCCGATGGCGGCGCCCGACAGGCGCGGCTGGCGCTCGGCGAAGGTCTCCAGCAGGTAATGGCCGAGCTTGCCGTCCTGGAAGGCGGGCTGCGTCAGGATGCGCATGTGCTTGCGGTGGTAGCTCGGCAGGTCGCCGGCGTAGCCGTCGATGCGCGTCTGGTAGCGGTCGCTCGAAGCGCTGTTGCCGCCGACCAAGATCAGCGCGCTGAACCGTTCCGGCCTGTCGAGCGCCAGGTCGAGCGCGATGGACGAGCCGACGCTGCAGCCGCCGAGGATGGCCTTGCCGATCCCCTCCTGGTCCATCACGCCGACCACGTCGGCGGCCATGTCCTGCAGGCTGTAGGGGGTCGTCACCTTGGTCGAGCGGCCATAGCCGCGGATGTCGATGGAGATCACGCGGTACCAGGTCGAGAAATGGGCGACCTGGTACATCCACAGGTTGTTGTCGAAGGGATTGGCGTGGACGAGCAGCATGGCCGGCCCGTCGCCGTGCGACTCGTACCAGATGTCGACGCCGGTGCTGCGGCTGTACGGCATGGGCTGTCCTCGGAATTATGCGCCATGCTCGGGTGAGACCTGAGCATCCTGGATGCGGAGACTCATGCTCCGTGGCATCGGCCCTCCGGTCAAGCCCGTGGGCGGCGGACAAAGCCGGGCGGTTTTGCGCCTAGTCGCGTTCGGGGCGCGGCGGGCGGTTCGTCACCGTCTTGCGCGCCGGGTCGAAGACATGGCGCCACACGCTGTCCATGTCGCCGGAGACGACGCGCACCAGGATCGAGGGGCCGTCCGGATGCGACGTGTCGTGGATCGCGCCGAGCTGGAACAGCTCCGCCTCGCCGGCGCCGACGCGGTATTCGCGCAGCTTGGCGAGGTCGGCGTAGCCTTCCCGGCTGCCGTCGTCCTGGCGGCGCCAGTCGGTCATGCCGGTGTGGCCGGTGAGGTTGCCGTAGACGATCCAGCAGGGGCCGTGGTCATGCGCCTTGCTGACGCCCGCCGCGTCGTAGACATGCACGAAGACATGCATCCCAGTGGCAGGGTCGCGGTGCAGCAGGCGGCGGCCGGGCTCGGGATCGGGACCGAGGGCGTCATGGATGACGCGAGGGTGGCTCAGCAGCTCGAGCAGATGGCGACGTACTGCTTGCTGACCCTCGGGGCCGGCGTCGGCCAGCAGGCTGGCGCGGCAGTCGTCGACGAAGTCTTCCAGGCTGTAGAGGTAAGCTTGGACGGTCATGCGAAGTCCCCGGTTGCGGTCTTAGAGCCCATCTTGCAGCGCATGCCCTGCGCCGCGCGCGCGGAGGCTCTTCCTTTTCGCGAGGATGATATATCCTGGGCGCAGCGCAAAATAGAGTTCCAACGATGCCTCCCTCGAATTACCCGCTCGCCGAACGCCTCGACCTCACGGGCCTGAAATGCCCGCTGCCGGTGCTGCGCGCGAACAAGGTGCTGCGCGCCCGCGATCACGGCGATGTCATCGAAGTGACGGCGGACGATCCCGCCACCGCCAAGGATTTCCCGGCCTACTGCCAGACCGCCGGCCACGCCCTGATCGAGGCGCGCGAGGAGGCGGGCGGCCGCTTCGTCTTCCACATCCGCAAGGGCGGCTGAGCTTCGGTCCATCCGCTTTAGGACAAATGCGAGGAACCATGACGACGGCGCTCTACAGTCATCCCGCCTGCCTCGCCCACGATCCCGGTCCGCACCATCCCGAATCGCCCGACCGCCTCGCGGCCGTGCTCAGGGCGCTGGAGGCGCCCGAGTTCGCCGCGCTCGTCCGCCGCGAAGCCCCGCTCGCCACGGAGGCGCAGGTCGCCCGCGTGCATCCGCCCGAATTCGTCCGCCGCATGCTGGCCGCCGTGCCGCGCGACGGCTTCGCCATGGTCGACGGCGACACCATCCTCTCGCCCGGCTCCGGCGAAGCGGCCCTGCGCGCCGCCGGCGCGCTCTGCGCGGCGGTCGACGCGGTGATGGCGGGGGAGGTGGCCAACGCCTTCTGCGCCGTGCGTCCGCCCGGCCATCATGCCGAGCCCGGCGAATCCATGGGCTTCTGCCTGTTCAACAACGTCGCCGTCGGCGCGCTGCATGCGCGTCACGCGCACGGCCTTCAGCGCATCGCGGTGGTGGACTTCGACGTGCATCACGGCAACGGCACCCAGGCTGCCTTCGAAGCGGACGCGAATCTGTTCTTCGCCTCCAGCCACCAGTCGCCGCTCTATCCGGGCACGGGCGCCGCGAGCGAACGCGGCGTCGGCAATGTCTGGAACGCGCCGCTGCGCCCCGGATCGGGCAGCGCCGACTTCCGCAAGGCCTGGAGCGAAACGCTTCTCCCGGCGCTGCGCGCCTTCGACCCGCAGTTCATCCTGATCTCCGCCGGCTTCGACGCCCACGCCGACGACCCGCTGGCGAACTTGAATCTGACGGACGACGACTACGCCTGGATCACGCGCGAGATCGTGGGCATCGCCAACGACCGCTGCTCAGGCCGCGTCGTCTCGACGCTGGAGGGCGGGTATGATTTGAATGCACTGGCGCGGAGTGTGACGGCACATGTGAGCGCCATTCAAGGTATCCATCAGAAAGAATAATAAATACTGCATTATTTGCTGAAACGTCTGATCTAAGATGTAAGCGCATAATCGGGGGAGGCATGCGCTATGCCAGAAATAAAAGATACGGCTGTTAAGAATCTAAGTTTAGATTTGAAGAATTTTCGAACTGTGCCGCAGGCTAATGAACTGGAAGCTGTTCAAGCAATGATTTCCATAAGCCCAGACTATTTCTGGGCTTTAACGACCAGCTTGTTAGATGACGGATATCTTCCCACCGAAAACATTGTCGTTTTAAAAGATGGCGCCAGTCATCTGAGGGTATGTGAAGGGAATCGCCGTATAGCTGCTCTTAAATTAGCGCACGGATACATCTCATCAAAAATTTTTGATGTTCCCGAAGATGTTGAAAATAAAATTCTGGCGCTGACACCACAATGGAAGAGGGATAACGCCCAAATTCCGTGTGCGGTTTACGAGCGTTCCGAATCTGATGTGGTCGACAAAATCGTTACACTTATTCATGGCAAAGGAGACAAGGCGAGCCGAGAAAGATGGGAGGCGGTGGCTCGAGCTCGACATAATCGAGATAAGCTTGATGCTTCCGAACCAGCCCTTGATTTGTTGGAAAAATTCCTGGCTTCTGGACGGAATGTGACCACAGATCAGAAAAAGAGATGGGCGGGAAGCTACCCAATTACTGTCCTTGATGAAGCAATTAAGAAATCATCTAAACGCTTCGGCGCTTCGAATGGGCCAGATCTTGTAGATCTTTATCCGACAATTAAATATCGTTCGAGATTAGACGAAATAATGAAAAACATTGGTCTCGAGCAGCTTGGTTTTAAGCAGCTTCGTGATTCGCAAAATGATTTTCTCGAAGATTACGGATTTGCACCAGAAGAAGAAAAGCCAACAGTCACTGATTCATCAAGTTCGGCGGATGGAACTCAAGCTGGATCAGCAAAACCAACACGCGTTAGAAGCAAAAAAACTCGAGCCGCATCTAGCAATGATCCTCGTTCGGTAATGAGGACTTTGAGGACGCTTGCCCCTGTCGGCAATTCACGTAAAAAAATTGTCTCCCTTAGAGATGAAGCCTTGCGGCTAAAACTTGATAGAACGCCGATGGCGTTTTGCTTTTTGCTTAGAAGCATGTTTGAGATTTCTGCAAAAATTTATTGTGATGCGCATAAGCGTACTGGTGGCCTATCGACGCTAGATACAAATGGGAGAGATAAAACCCTTAAGAAGCTTCTCGGCGACGTTACAAAGCATTTGACTGCCGATAACGCTGATAAGGAAATGGTAAAAAAATTACATGGGGCTAAGACGGAACTCGGCAAAAGTGATGGAATTCTGTCGGTTACTTCGATGAATCAACTCGTGCATAACCCTTCATTCACAACTAACGCCTCTGATATTTCGTCGATTTTTGGGAATATCTTTCCCCTTTTGCAGGCAATGAACGAGTAGCGCTGCAGAATTTAAGTTTAGTTAGGGGGGAGCTATGAGTAGATATCGCACGCCATTGCGCTATCCCGGTGGGAAGCAGCGTTTAACGCCATTTGTAATCGAAATACTTCAGGCTAATGGATTGCTGGGGGCGGATTATGTGGAGCCGTATGCCGGTGGTGCCGGAGTTGCCATGGAATTACTTTTGGCGAAAAAGGTTTCTCGAGTTCATTTAAATGATTCTTCGGCTCCAATTTATGCGTTTTGGAAATCTATTAAATCCAAACCGGAAGCTTTTTGCAGGCGTATTTCACGTGCGGCTTTGAACGTTGAAGAGTGGCGTAAGCAAAGAGAAGTGGTGCGTAACCCTCAAGCGCATTGTCAGTTAGATCTAGGGTTCGCCACTTTTTATCTGAATCGCTGCAATCGTTCCGGAGTTTTAAATGGAGGCTTGATAGGCGGTCTCGATCAGAAGGGTCAATGGAAAATCGATGCACGTTTTCCGCGCAAGGAGTTAATTCAGCGCGTAGAGAATATTGCGGCGATGAGAGATAAAATTCGTCTCAAAAATATGGATGCTGAGGATTTTATCCAGGATTATGTCTCTGTGTTACCTACAGAAACTTTTGTTTACTGTGATCCGCCCTATTTCGAAAAGGCTAACCGTCTTTATCTGGATCATTACGCGCCGGATGATCACAAAAGAATTTCAAAAGTTATCCAGAAAATCAGTCAAAAATGGATTGTTTCTTATGATGGAGTGGAAGAAATACTCGATTATTACCACAAGAGAAAAATGTTTCTATACAGTTTGCAATATAATGCGGCGCGCGCCTACAAGGGAACTGAGGTATTTGTTTTCTCGGATCGTGTAAAAATTCCACCTCATTCTTTGTTGCCGGAAATTGATGTTGCTCTACGTGCCAATGCTAAAAAACTAAAGCGGTCTAAAGTTAATGGCCCTTCCAAATCTAAAAAGGCCGTCAACACAGTTAGATCTAATTCTAAAGCTGGCCCGCTTGTGAAAGGCCGCTCTAGGTTAAGTGCGTAATCGTCTCCTTGCTCCTAATGGTTTGGCCACCTAAACTCCGCGCGCATTGAAGGAATTGTCCATGGCCAAAACCGCATCCCCCGACACCGAAATCTCCCCCGACATCGCGGCGCTTTCCTTTGAGGACGCGCTGGGCGAGTTGGAGAAGATCGTCGGCGATCTTGAGCGCGGCAAGGTCAAGCTCGACGACGCCATCGCCGCCTACACGCGCGGCGCGCAGCTCAAGCGCCATTGCGAGATGAAGCTCGCCGACGCCAAGGCCAAGGTCGAGAAGATCGTCGTGCGGCCGGACGGCAGCGTCGCCGCCGAAGACGCCGACATCGGCTGACGCGCGGCGTCTCGCCGCGCCTCTCCTTCCTCCGTGAAGCCCTCCCGTTCCGCCGCCTTTCACGACCTCGTGCATGACGGGCGGCCCTCGGCCCGGCTATTCTAGGGCATGACCATTCCAGGACAGTTTTCGTGACCGACGCCAAGCCTCGCGCCACCGCGCCCGACATTGCCGGCGCGCTCGCGTCCGCCGCCCATGCGGTGGAGGCGGTGCTCGACCAGCTGCTGCCGCGCGCCTCCGGCTTGGCCGAGGACGCCCTGTTCGAGGCCATGCGCTACGCCGTCATGGGCGGCGGCAAGCGCTTCCGGCCGGCTTTGTCGCTCGCCTGCGGCCGCCTGTTCGACCTGCCGGAGGCGGCCGTGCTGCGCGCTGCCGCCGCGCTTGAACTGGTCCATTGCTATTCCCTGGTCCATGACGACCTGCCGGCGATGGACGACGACGACCTGCGGCGCGGCCTGCCGTCCTGCCATGCGAAATACGGTGAGGCGACCGCCATCCTGGCGGGCGACGCCCTGATGACCCTGGCCTTCGAAGTGCTGGCCGACCCTGCTACCCATTCGGATGGGGGGCGGCGCACGGAACTCATCCTCTCCCTGGCGCGGGCCGCCGGCCCTCAGGGCATGGTCGCCGGCCAGATGATCGACCTGGCGGCCGAAGGGAAGACGCCCATGCGTCCAGTTGGCGGCCCCCGGCAGTTGGACGCCGCCGGCATCGCCCGGATGGAGGAACTCAAGACCGCGGCGCTGATTTCCTGCGCCTGCGAGACCCCGGCCATCCTCGCCGGAGCCCCGGCGGCGGCGCGGGCGGCCCTGGCGGCCTACGCCCGGGCCTTGGGCCTGGCCTACCAGGTGACGGACGACCTGCTGGACGCCGAGGGCGGCTCGGCCGAGATCGGCAAGACGGCCGGCAAGGACGCCGCGGCGGGCAAGGCGACCTTCGTGGCGACCCTCGGCCTGGAGGGGGCGCGTGCCGAGGCGGCGCGCCTGCTCCGCGAGGCCGGGCAAAACCTTGATTTTTTCGGGGAAAAGGCCGACTTTCTGCGCGACTTGACGCGGTTCGTCCTCGAACGGCGTAAGTAACTGGAATAAAATAAAAAGTTCCCCACGCCGCAGCTTGGCCACCGCTTCATGACGACCACCGACATCCCCACGGGCCCGACCGCCATCGGTCAGGGCCTCAGCAAGACGCCGCTGCTGGACCAGGTCCATCTGCCGGCGGACCTGCGCAAGCTGCCCGAGAAGGACTTGTCCCAGCTCGCCGACGAACTACGTCGCGAGACGATCGAGGCCGTCTCCATCACCGGCGGCCATCTCGGCGCCGGCCTCGGCGTGGTCGAGCTGACGGTGGCGCTGCACTACGTCTTCAACACGCCGGACGACAAGCTGATCTGGGACGTTGGCCACCAGGCCTATCCGCACAAGATCCTCACCGGCCGTCGCGACCGCATCCGCACGCTGCGCCAGGGCGGCGGCCTGTCCGGCTTCACGCGCCGCTCGGAGAGCGAATACGATCCGTTCGGCGCGGCGCACAGCTCCACCTCGATCTCCGCCGCGCTCGGCATGGCCGTGGCGCGCGACCTCAAGGGCGAGAGCCGCAACGTCATCGCCATGATCGGCGACGGCGCCATGAGCGCCGGCATGGCCTACGAGGCCATGAACAACGCCGGCTCGATGGACGCCCGCCTCATCGTCATCCTCAACGACAACGACATGTCGATCGCGCCGCCGGTCGGCGCCATGAGCGCCTATCTGTCGCGCCTGATCTCGTCGAAGTCCTACCGCGCGGTGCGCGCGACCGCGAAGGCCGTGACGCAGAAGCTGCCACGCTCGTTCAAGAAGGCGGCCCAGCGCGCCGAGGAATATGCGCGCGGCATGGTGACGGGCGGCACGCTGTTCGAGGAGCTCGGCTTCTACTACGTCGGCCCCATCGACGGCCACAACCTCGACCATCTGCTGCCGGTGCTGAAGAACGTGCGCGATTCGTCCGAGCATGGCCCGGTGCTGATCCACGTCGTCACCCAGAAGGGCCACGGCTACGCGCCCGCCGAGGCGGCCGAGGAGAAGTACCACGGCGTCGGCAAGTTCGACGTCGTCACCGGCGCGCAGGCCAAGGTGAAGGCGGCAGCGCCGAGCTACACCCGCGTCTTCGCCGACGCGCTGATCGCCGAGGCGGAGCATGACCCGCGCATCGTGGCGCTCACCGCCGCCATGCCGTCGGGCACCGGCCTCGACCTGTTCGCCAAGCGCTTCCCCAAGCGCGCCTTCGACGTCGGCATCGCCGAGCAGCATGCCGTCACCTTCGCCGCCGGCTTGGCGGCGGAAGGCTTCAAGCCCTTCGCGGCGATCTACTCGACCTTCCTGCAGCGCGCCTATGACCAGGTGGTGCATGACGTCGCCATCCAGCAGCTGCCCGTTCGGTTTGCCTTGGACCGCGCCGGCTTGGTCGGCGCCGACGGCGCCACCCATGCGGGCGCCTACGACATCGCCTATCTCGGCTGCCTGCCGGGCTTCGTCATCATGGCCGCCGCCGACGAGGCGGAGCTGTTCAACATGGTCGCGACGCAGGCCGCCATCGACGACCGCCCGAGCGCCTTGCGCTATCCGCGCGGCGAGGGCTTCGGCGTGGCGCTGCCCCTGCGCGGCGAAGTGCTGCCCATCGGCAAGGGCCGGATTCTGCGCGAAGGCACCTCGGTCGCCATCGTCAGCTTCGGCGCGCGCCTGCGCGAGGCGCTGTCCGCCGCCGACATGCTCGCCGGCTTCGGCCTGTCCGCCACGGTGGCCGACGCGCGCTTCGCCAAACCGCTCGACACCGACATGCTGCGCCGCCTCGCGCGCGAGCATGAGGTGCTGATCACCCTTGAAGAAGGCAGCGTCGGCGGCTTCGGCGCCCAGGTCATGCAGTACCTCGCCCTCGAAGGCCTGCTCGACGGCGGCGTGAAGATACGCCCGATGACCTTGCCCGACCGCTTCATCGACCACGAGACGCCGGCCAAGCAATATGCCGAGGCCGGGCTCGACGCGGCGCACATCGTCGCCACCGCCATGGCGGCGCTCGGGCGCAACGGCGACTACCTAGCCGGCGCGCCCGCCCTCATGTCGGGCGGCGGCCTCAAGCGGCCGTAGCGCCCGCTCCAGCGTCGCCCGCGGCTTATAAGCTTCGCCGCATTTCGGCTTCCGTCCCGTTTCTGTCACGCCGCGCACGCAAACTGTGCGCCGTTCCTTTTTCCGAGATTCCCTGTTGATGTCCGCCGAGATCTCCTCCATCGCATCTGATCTGTCGCGCGCCGCCCTGTGGCGCGCCGAGGTCAAGGCCATGCTGGCGCTGGGCGTGCCGCTGGCCCTAAGCCAGCTGGCGCAGATCGCTATCCAGACGACCGACGTGGTGCTGCTCGGCTGGCTCGGCGCCGAGCCGCTCGCCGCGGCCGGCCTGGCGACCAATGTCTGGGTCATCATGTTCCTGTTCGGCCTTGGCGTGGCCAGCGCCGTCTCGCCCATCGTGGCGCAGATCGTCGGCCATCCCGATCCGCGCGGCAAAGTGCGCAGGGTGCGGCGCGTCGTGCGCCAGGGCTTCTGGGCGGCGACGCTGCTCGCCATTCCCTTCATGGCGGTCTGCTGGCACATCCAGGCGATCCTGCTGTTCTTCGACCAGGATCCGAAGCTCGCCGCCATGGCGGAGCCCTTCCTGCGCGCGCTGATGTGGGCGACGCTGCCGGCGCTGTGGTTCGTCGTGCTGCGCTGCTTCGTCTCGGCCTTCGAGCGCACGCGCGCCGTGCTGGCCGTCACCGTCTGCGGCATCCTGTTCAACGCGACGATCAACTACGGCTTGATCTTCGGCCATTTCGGCCTGCCGCAGCTCGGCCTGCTCGGCGCCGGCATCGGCTCGGCGGTCACGCACAGCAGCATGACCCTCATCATGCTGACCTACGTGCTGCGCGACCGGCGTTTCCGCCGCTACTACATCCTCGGCCGGCTGTGGCGTCCCGACTGGCGCACCTTCCGCGAGATCTTCCGCATCGGTCTGCCGATCGGCAGCATGTGGGTGCTCGAGGTCGGCGTCTTCACGGCGGCGCTGCTGCTCATGGGCCTGATCGGCACCACCGCCATCGCCGCGCACCAGATCGCGCTGCAATGCGCCGCCATCACCTTCATGGTGCCGCTCGGCATGTCCATGGCGGCGACGGTGCGCGTCGGCCTCGCCGTCGGCGGCGGCGACCTGCGCGGCGTGCGGCGCGCCGGCTTCACGGCGCAGGGGCTCGGCGTTGGCTTCATGGCCATGAGCTGCCTGCTGTTCATCTTGGCCGGCCCGCACATCGTCGGCCTGTTCCTCGATTCGAGCCGTCCCGATTCGCTGCCGGTCAGCCTGCTGGCGGCGCAGCTCCTCGCGGTCGCCGGCATCTTCCAGATGTTCGACGGCGCCCAGGCCGTCGCCGCCGGCGCCCTGCGCGGCATGAAGGACACGCGCATGCCGCTGGTCATCGCGCTGGTCGGCTACTGGCTGATCGCCTTTCCGCTCGGCGTCACGCTCGCCTTTCCGTTCAAGGTCGGCGCCATCGGCATCTGGATGGGTCTGGCCGTCGGCCTCGCCATCGCCGCCGTGCTGCTGACGCTGCGCTTCGACTGGCTGACGCGCCGTCCGCTCGCGCAGGTGACGGCATGAGCGGCGAGGCCGACAAGAAGCCGGAGAAGAAGCCCGGCAAGGTGCGGCTGGACCAGCTGCTGGTCGACCGCGGCCTGGCCGAGACGCGCACAAAGGCGCAGGCGGTGATCCTCGCCGGTCAGGTGTTCAGCGGCGAGCGCCGTCTCGACAAGCCGGGCCAGCCGACCGCGGCCGACCTGCCGGTGACGCTGCGCGGCGCGCCGCATCCCTGGGTGTCGCGCGGCGCCCTCAAGCTCGTCGGCGCGCTCGACCAGTTCGCGCTCGACGTGACCGGCAAGATCGCCATCGACGTCGGCTCTTCCACCGGCGGCTTCACCGAAGTGCTGCTGTCGCGCGGCGCGGCGAAGGTCTACGCGGTCGACGTCGGCAAGGGTCAGCTCGCCTGGACCCTGCGCAACGATCCGCGCGTCGTCGTCATGGAAGGCGTCAACGCCCGCCATCTCACCGCCGCCGAAATCCCGGAGCCGCCGCAGGTGGTGGTGTGCGACGCCAGCTTCATCGGCCTCGCCACCGTGCTGCCCGCCGTGCTGAATCTGGCTGCGCCCGGCGCGCTGGTCGTGGCGCTGATCAAGCCGCAGTTCGAAGTCGGCAAGGGCCGCGTCGGCAAGGGCGGCATCGTGCGCGATCCGGAGCTGCACAGGGAAGTCTGCGAGCGCATCCAGGACTGGCTCGCGAACGAAATGCATTGGAACATCATCGGCGTCACCGACAGTCCGATCACCGGCCAAGACGGCAACCGGGAATTCCTCATCGCCGCCACGAAGCCCGCAAAGGAAACGCACAGTGGCTGACCTCATGGACCTGACCGTGCATAGCCTCGGCGCGGAGGGCGACGGCATCGCCGGCCTGGCGCATGGCGGCAACGACGGCGCGCGCGTCTACGTGCCCTTCGCGCTGCCCGGCGAGACCGTTCGCGCCCGCGTGACCCCGACGCCGGACGGCCTGCGCGGCACCGTCGTCGAAATCGTCGCAGCCTCGCCGGACCGCATCGCGCCGGCCTGTCCGCATTTCACCGTCTGCGGCGGCTGCGTCATGGAGCATCTGGCGCCCAAGCCCTACGCTGCCTGGAAGCGCGGCCTGCTGGTCGACGCCTTGGCCCATGCGGGCCTGCCGGACGTGCCGGTCGGCGAGCTGGCCGCCGTGCCGCCGGGCACGCGCCGCCGCGCCACCTTCTTCGCCCACAGGTTAGCTCAATTGGGCCAGCAGGCCGGCGCCGTGCATCTCGGCTTCCAGGCGCGCGCCAGCCACGACGTGATCGACCTCAACGAGTGCGCCGCCCTGTCGCCCGCGCTGCTGGCCTTGCTGCCGCCGCTGCGCGACCTGCTGAAGCGCATCCTGCCGCCCGGCGGCCGCGCCGAGGCCATGGCCAACCTGCTCGACGACGGGCTCGACGTCGTGCTGCGCACGCCGGGCAAGCTGCAGGCGCCGATCCGCCAGATGCTCATCGAATTTTCCGCCGCGCGCAGCCTGCTGCGGCTGTCCTGGCAGTCGCTTCTCGGCTCCGGGCCGGTGGGCACGCCGGAGACCGTGGTGTCCCGCCGTCCCGCCGTCATCACCTTCGGCAAGGGCCGCGTGGCCGTGCCGCCCGGCGCCTTCCTGCAGGCGACGGCGGAAGGCGAGCGCATCCTGGTGAATGAAGTGCTGCGCGCGATGGACGGGAAGCCCAAGCGCGTCGCCGACCTGTTCTGCGGCGCGGGCGCCTTCAGCTTGCCGCTCGTTGCCCAGGCCTCCGTGCTGGCCGTCGACGGCGACGCGGCGCTGACCAGCGCCTTGCGCAAGGCGGCGGATGCCGCCGGCATCGGCAACAAGCTCGCCACCGAAACGCGCGACCTGATGAAGCGGCCGCTGATCGCCGACGACCTCAAGAAGTTCGACGCGGTGGTGTTCGATCCGCCGCGTGCCGGCGCCGCCTCGCAGGCGGGCCG
>DASYCO010000084.1:0-53038 GCA_036500145.1 Alphaproteobacteria bacterium
CCGCATAGAAGGCGACCGGCAGCGGCGCCAGCTTGCTCGCGGCCATCCAGGCGGTGGAGAAGGGCAGCAGCGAGATGGAAAACAGATGCGCGAAGTTGAACCACAGCAGGCGCGATGTCGCCTCGCCGGCGTAGCGCAGCAGGTAATGGTGGTTGATCCAGACGATGGCGATGAACAGATAGCTCACCGCGTAGCTCAGCCAGGTCGACCATTCCGCCAACAGCGATTCGAGCGTCGGTTCCTCGGGCGGGCGCAGTTCCAGCACCAGCACCGTGATGAGGACGCCGAACACGCCGTCGGAGAAGGCGCCCAGCCGTTCGGGCGATGCCTTGCGCAGGAGGGCCATGACGTCGTTTCCTCGCCGTTTTCCTGTTTCTTCTTTAGCGCCGGCCGCCGTCGCCCGCAATCGCCGCCCGCAATCGCAGCCTACAATCGTACATGGGAATAAAACGGCTTCCCAACCGTTGAGATGGCTGGCGGCGCAATCGAGGCGGGCAAATGGGCAGTCGGGACATTCGCATCGGCACGGCAGGCTGGAGCGTCTCGTCGCGCCATGCCGACGCCTTTCCCGGCGAGGGCAGCCACCTCGAGCGCTATGCCCAGCGGCTGAATGCCGTCGAGATCAATTCCTCGTTCTACAAGCCGCACCAGCGCAAGACCTATGCCCGCTGGGCCGCTTCGGTGCCGGCGGGCTTTCGCTTCGCCGTGAAGCTGCCGAAGGCGATGACGCATGAGCGCCGCTTGGCGGACTGCAGCGGCTTGCTCGAGGCTTTCGCGGGGCAGGTCGTCGGGCTGGGCGAAAAGCTCGGCGTGCTTCTGGTGCAGCTGCCGCCGTCCTTGCGCTTCGAGCATGCCGTCGCCGACAGTTTCTTCGCCGCGTTGCGGGACCGCGTCGCGGCGCCCATCGCCTGCGAGCCGCGCCACGCGAGCTGGTTCACGCCGGACATGGGCACCTGGCTGACCGAGCGGCGCGTCGCGCGGGTGGCAGCCGATCCGGCGCCGGTCGCCGCGGAGGGAATGGGAGCGGGCAGGCCGGGCGGCTGGGACGGGCTCGCCTATTACCGCTGGCACGGCGCGCCGCGCATCTACTATTCGGACTATGACGCGGCGGCGCTGGCCGCGCTCGCCGCGCGCCTCGACGCGGATGCGGCGCGGGGCGCGGAGGTTTGGTGCATCTTCGATAACACGGCCGAAGGGGCGGCGCTCGGCAACGCCCTGAGCCTGGGCGAGCGGTGACCCCGGTCTAGGCGTCGCGCTTGGGTTTCTTGACCACGCGCAGCTTGCCGCTGTTGCCGCCGCCGCAATAGAAGCGGTCGCCGCCGTCGCTTTCCAGCCCCGAGATGGTGACGCCCGCCGGCATCGACAGGCTGTCCAGCACCTTGCCGGTCTGCGGGTCGATGCGGCGCAGTTCGCTCTCTTCGCCTTCCCAGGTGGCGTGCCACAGCTCGCCGTCGACCCAGCTGACCCCGGTGACGAAGCGGTTGCTCTCGATGGTGCGGAGGACGGCGCCGGTCTCGGGATCAACCTGGTGGATCTTGCGCGCACGGTATTCGCCGACCCAGAGCGAGCCCTCGGCCCAGGCCAGGCCGGAATCGCCGCCGTTGCCCGGCGCCGGAATGGTGGCGAGCACGCGGCCGCTCTCGGGATCGATCTTCTGGATGCGGCTCTCGGCGATCTGGAACAGATGCTTGCCGTCGAAGGCGGTGCCGGCATGGGCGGAGGCGGCGATGCTGCGCGTCACCTCGCCGCTCGCCGGATCGAGCGCGTTGATCTTCTCGCCGCTGGCGAACCAGACGTTGCGGCCGTCATAGGTGACGCCGGCCACGTCCCCGGCGCCGGGGAAGGGGCCGTATTCGCGGAGGATGGTGGCGGGCGAGCGTTTCATGTCTGTCTCCTGCGGCAGAGCGTCGTGATCCGATGCGCCCAACTTAGCGGCCCGGCAGCGGCGCCGGGAGTAACAAGGGAGTCGTGAAACTCAGCGCGATTCCAGGCGTCGGCGGGATCATCCAGCGCCGCGCCCGGCCGCGCCCGACCGCCTGCGCCTTGCCGTCCGCCGCCAATGCGTCGAGTGCCCGCTGCACGGTGCGTTGGTTGACGCCGAGCGCCAGCGCCAGGGCCGAACTTGCCCAGGATTCGCCGTCGGCGAGCAGGGCGAGCACGTCCGCGTGGGCCTCTTCGACGGGGCGCGCCAGCAAGGCGACGTTGCGCGCGCGGCGCGGCTTCAGCACGAAGCCTTGCTTCGTCGCGTCGATGCCGGCCATCGCCCGCAACGCCGTGCGCAGCCGGCCGATCTCGACGCGCAGCCGCGCGCGGTGCGACTCGTCCGCCTCCCTCGCGCGAAAGGCGAGGGCGACGAGCGCGTCGCGCGAGACGTCCGCCGGCCAGGCCGCGGCGAGCGCGCGGGCCAGCGCGAACAGAACGGGGCGTCCCGCGAGCGAGACCGTTTCGCCGGCTTCGCGCAGCGCGTAGCGGCAGCCGTCAACGACGAGCGCCTTAGATGCGAACAAGGCCTCGACGTCGGCGAGGCGCAGAATGCGCTCCTTGCCCCGCGCGATCAGCTTTGCGGCCGGCGCGTCGAGCAGGCGGACGGCACTGTCGACCTCTGCCGCCAGGGCGGGAATGCCGGCCCGCTCAGCGGCGCGGCGGGCTTCGCGCAATGCATCGCGCGCCACGCCCGCGCGGATCCGCCGCATGGCGATGCCGGCGACCATCAGTCCGTGGGCCGCGCGCAAGGCGGGCGGAAAGGGCGCGGGATCGAGCCCGGCGAGCTTGCCTTCAGCCTCGTCGAGCCGTCCGATCAGCAGCAGGCGGCGCACGTCGAGATAGCGCGCATGGGCGGCGTTCGCCGCATCGCCATGGGATTCGAGCGTTGCGCGCGCGGCATCCAGCGCCTTCGTCGGCCAGGCCAGGTCGCGCGAGGCGAGGGCGATTTCGGCCTCGGCGACGATGCAGCGCGCGCGGGCCATGGGTTCCTTCGCGCCGAACGCGCGCGCGGCGCCTTGCATCAGGGCTTTCGCCTTTGGGAAGTCGCCGAGCTGCGCCATGGCGATGCCGCGCAGCGCCAGGGCCGGCGCATCGCCGCGCAAAGCCACCAGGTTCAGCGCGCCGAGCGGATCGCCGCCCGCGAGCGCCTGTCCCGCCGCCGTGATCAGCGAGTCCATTGCGCTCCAATCCGCTGCAGGCCGATCACGCCAAATCCCGACACCGTTGTCACTCCCAGCCTTCGATGATTCCGATCTTAACTAGGACATCAGCATCCACCAAGGGAGTAAGGACGATGACGCAACATGCGACGGGAACACGCGAAGAATGGCTGGCGGCGCGGCGCGATCTGCTCGAAGCGGAGAAGGATCTGACCCAGCGCAGCGACGAGCTGGCGCGCTGGCGCCAGGAGCTGCCCTGGGTCCGCATCGACAAGGCCTACAGGTTCGACACGGAGCAGGGCGCAGCGACCTTGGTCGACCTGTTCCAGGGCCGCTCGCAGCTGCTCGTCTACCATTTCATGTTCGGCCCGGACTACAAGGCGGGCTGCCCGTCCTGCTCGGCGATCGCCGACGGCTTCAACGGTTCCGTCGTGCATCTCGCCAACCACGACGTCACCCTGATGGCGGTGTCGCGCGCGCCATTGCCGAAGCTGCTGGCCTACAGGGCGCGCATGGGCTGGAGCTTCCCCTGGGCTTCTTCGGGCGCCGGCGACTTCAACCCGGACTTCAGCGTCTCCTTCACCGAGGCGCAGCAGCGCGAAGGCGGCATCGAATACAACTTCCGGCAGGAACCGGCGATGCGCCAGAGCCTGGCGGGCGCGACCAATTGGGAGCAAGACCCCACCGCGCTGATGGCGGCGACGACCGGCACCGACGTGCCGACCTACACGCGCGAACGCCCCGGCATCAGCGCCTTTGTGATGGAAGACGGCGTCGTCTACCACACCTACTCGGCCTACGCGCGCGGGGTGGACGGCCTCTGGGGCATGTATCAATGGCTCGACCGCGCTTCCAAGGGCCGCAACGAGACCGGCGTCTGGTGGAAGCGCCACGACGAGTACGGCAACCGCTGAACCATGCGCCGTGGCGGGAGAGCGACCATGAACAAGGCGCGCTCCGACGCCGTTGCGAACCGTAGAGAGGGAGGTCGTGCAGCCGGCTGGCTCTCTTTCGTGGCGGCGCCGACTTTCGCACTCATGGCGTCGCTGACGGCCCTGCATGGCGAACCGCCGGACATGCTCTGCGCGTCCATGCGGGACGCCTGGCCATTGGGCGGCATGGTCCCGATGTACCTGCTGATGGGCGCTTTCCACGCGACGCCCTGGCTGCGGCTGCTTTTTAGCCGGGGCGCCCGTCGGCCCTGATCCTGCCGTCTGCCGAAATCCCTACCCTGCGGCTCGAAAAGCTTGAAGAATGGCGTCATCGCCTGAGGGCGATGGCGTCCTTCGATAAACTGAGAGTCCCCGCATGTCCCGCAACGTCCTCTCCACCGTCTTCAAGCTGCTGCTGGTCTCGCTGATCGTCGGCCTGGTCATGCATTGGCTCGGCGTCACGCCGCGCTCGCTCATCGCCAACTTCGGCGCGACGGTCGAGAACCTGTTCGGCACGCTTGCCCGCTTCATCGCCTGGGCCATCGACTACATCCTCATCGGCGCCGTCATCGTCGTGCCGGTGTGGCTCATCGTCTTCCTGCTCGACCGCGCCAAGGGCAAGCGCGGCCCCTGAGCGGGCGGCTTCAGCCTTCGTAGTCGCGGTGGACGTCGTGGGTGACGATGCCGCCGTCGGGCGGCATCTGCAGCCAGTCCTTGCGCAGCAGGGTGCGCTTGGTGTCCTCGTAGCCGCTTTGCCAATGCTCGCGCATCGAGGTGCCGGAGAACTCGTAGTCCTTGGCGTCGCCCTCGTAGGACTTCTGCTGGTAGATCAGCTGCAGGATCGTCGCCTCGGGCAGGTCGGAGAGCTGCTTCAGCATTATGCGTTCTTCGTCAGTCAGCTTCGCCTTCGGCACCTTCAGCAGCGCGTTGTAGGCGCGCTTCTTCCAGCGCAGCAGGCGCTGGTGCATGTCCGTCGTGCTGCGCGTGCGCGAGGAATACATGATGTCCTTGTGGCGGGCCATCACGTCCTGGATCGTGCGCGGCAGCGTGCCGCGCGAGCTGAAAAGGTCGACCTGGAAGACGAGCGAGCTCTGGCCGTCGTCCTGCGCCAGCAAATGCTGCAGCGGCGTATTGGAGACGAGGCCGCCGTCCCAGTAGTAGTCGGTGCCGATGCGCACGGCGGGAAAGCTCGGCGGCAGCGCGCCGCTGGCCATCACATGCTCCGGCTCGATCCAAGTCGTCTTGTTGTCGAAGTAGACGAAGTTGCCGCTGAGCATGTTGACCGCGCCGACGGAGAAGCGCCGCGCGGGATCGTTGATCAGCTCGAAGTCGACTAGCTCGAGCAAGGTCTGCTTCAAGGCGGTGGTGTCGTAGTAGCTCGTCGCGTCCTGCGCGCCGGCGGGGCTGAGCCACGGGCTGACCTTGCGCGGCGCGAAGAAGCCGGGCTGTCCCATCGTCATGGTGGCGTAGGAGCTGGCGAAGTTGCGCATCTGGCGGAACACGTCGCCGTCGGGCGTGTAGGGCCAGATCTTGCGTTCGGTGATGCGGTCCCAGAAGCTGTGCAGCCGCTCGAGCCGGCGCTCGGGCAGGTTGCCGGAGATGATCGCCGCGTTGATCGCGCCGATGGAGACGCCCGACACCCAGTTGGGCTCGACGCCCGCCTCGTGCAGCGCCTGGAAGACGCCGGCCTGGTAGGCGCCGAGCGCGCCGCCGCCCTGCAGGACGAGCGCCACGCGGTCGCAGCGCTCCGGCTTCCAGCCGCGTGCGACGGCCAATTCCTTGCGCGACGTAAGCGTGTCCATGCGACTGCCCTTTCAGGATGTTTCGCGGGGCCGACGCGGCGCCGAGCGGCGTTGGGCGTCAGCGATGGGACGAAACCTAGATAGGAATCGTGACGCTGGAATGACATGCGTCGACGCCGGTTGCGCATATGCCTGAAGCCCAGCGGACAAGCTCCTGTCACGTCGCTGACCCGGAGGGTTCCTATCCTCCGCGCATCAAAATCCTTCAGGTACGGTCAGGAGCGAGCATGAGTCTGCAAGGCAAGGCGGCCGTCGTCACGGGCTCCACCAGCGGCATCGGCTTGGCGATGGCGCGCAGCTTCGCGGAGGCCGGCGCCTCGGTGATGATCAACGGCTTCGGCGATGCCGCGGCCATCGAGGCGGAGCGCGCTGGCATCGAGCGCGACTTCGGCGTCAAGGCGGTCTACTCCGCCGCCGACATGTCGAAGGGCGCCGACGTCGCCGCCATGATCGCCGACGCGGAACAGGCCTTCGGCTCCGTCGACGTGCTGGTCAACAACGCCGGCATCCAGTTCGTCTCGCCGGTCGAGGACTTCCCGCTCGAGAAGTGGGACCAGATCATCGCCATCAACATGAGCTCGGCCTTTCACGCCATCCGCGCGGCGCTGCCGGGCATGAAGGCGCGCAAGTGGGGCCGCATCATCAACACGGCCTCGGCCCACGCGCTCGTCGCCTCGCCCTTCAAGTCCGCCTACGTCGCCGCCAAGCACGGCATCGCCGGTCTGACCAAGACGGTGGCGCTCGAAGCCGCCGCCGTCGGCGTCACCTGCAACGCGATCTGCCCGGGCTATGTCTGGACGCCGCTTGTCGAGAAGCAGATCCCGGAGACGATGGAAGCGCGCCACATGACGCGCGAGCAGGTCATCAACGACGTGCTGCTGCACGCCCAGCCGACCAAGCAGTTCGTGACGGTGGAGGAGGTGGCGGCGCTGGCGCTGTTCCTCTGCACCGAGGGAGCGCGCTCGATCACCGGCGCGATCCTGCCGATCGACGGCGGCTGGACGGCGGAATAGGGGACGAGCGATGAAAGCCGAAGACATTCTCAAGCTGCGCTCGACGCCCATCGCCTCGCCGAGCTTCCCGGCCGGGCCGTACCGCTTCGTCAACCGCGAATATTTCACCATCGCCTACGAGACGGATCCCGCGATGATCCGCGCCCAGCTGCCCGAGCCGATGGAGCCGAACGACCAGAACGTCGTGGTCTACGAATGGATCAAGATGCCGGACTCGTCCGGCTTCGGCGACTACACCGAATCGGGCGTGGTGATTCCGGCGCGCCTGAACGGCGAGGATGTCAGCTTCGTCGCGCAGATGTACCTCGACGACGAAGCGCCCATCGCCGCCGGCCGCGAGATCTGGGGCTTCCCCAAGAAATACGCCCATCCGAAGCTGCAACTGGTGAAGGACACGCTCACCGGCACGCTCGAATATGCCGGCCAGCAGGTCGCCATGGGCACCATGGGCTACAAGCATGTCTGCGCCGAGGACAGCCTGGAGCGCACGCGCGCCTCGCTGGCGCGCACCCAGATCAACCTCAAGGTCATCCCCGGCGTCGACGGCGAGGCGGAGATCTGCCAGCTCATCGCGCTGAACCTGACCGACGTCACCGTCAAAGGCTCGTGGAGCGGCCCGGCCCGGCTGCATCTGGTGCCGCACGTCAATGCCCCGGTGGCGGACTTGCCAGTCCATCGAATCGTCGGCGCCACCCATTTTATCGCCGATTTGACGCTGCCCTACGCGCGCGTGGTGCACGACTACAAGAAGCCGGGCTGAGCTAAGGACTGCCCGGCCGACCGTCATAAAACTGTCACGAGTCGTTATCTATACCCTGTTTGAAACCATCCGACATTGAGGGGAACCCAGCGATGGACGCCACAATCGCCGAAACCGGCATGCGTGGGGCTGCGAAGCCTCACCTGGATCAGAAACCGAACCCGATCGGCAAGATCGCGTTCTTCGTGGTGCTGGCGCTCGGCATCGGCTACGGCGCGCATGGTCTCCTGGATGACATCCAGAACGTCAACGAGCCGCTCGCCCTCGGCGTCTTCGCGCTCTTGGGCCTCGCCCTGCTGATCGCGCTCGGCTTCGAGTTCGTGAACGGCTTCCACGACACGGCCAACGCCGTCGCCACGGTGATCTACACGCACTCCATGCCGCCGATGATCGCGGTGGTCTGGTCGGGCTTCTTCAACTTCCTCGGCGTCATGGTCTCTACCGGCGCCGTGGCCTACGGCATCGTCACCTTGCTGCCGGTCGAACTGATCCTGCAGGTCGGTTCCGGCGCGGGCTACGCCATGATATTCGCGCTGCTGATCGCCGCGATCGTCTGGAACCTCGGCACCTGGGCGCTGGGCATTCCCAATTCCTCGTCGCACGCGCTGATCGGCTCGATCATGGGCGTTGGCCTTGCCAACCAGCTGATGGCGCCCGCCGGCCAGGCGACTTCCGGCGTCGACTGGGGCCAGGCGGGCAGCGTGCTCCAGGCGCTGCTCTTCAGCCCGCTGATGGGCTTCGTCTTCTCCGCCGGCCTGCTGCTCGTCATGAAGCTGACGATCCGCTCGCCGAAGCTGTATCAGGAGCCCAAGACCGCCGCCCCGCCGCCCTGGTGGATCCGCGGCCTGCTCGTGCTGACCTGCACCGGCGTCTCCTTCGCGCACGGCGGCAACGACGGGCAGAAGGGCATGGGCCTGATCATGCTGATCCTGATCGGCGCCGCGCCCACCGCCTACGCGCTCAACCGCACCATGCCGGACAGCGCCACGCCGTCCTTCATCGCCTCCACCATACAGGCCAAGGCGGTGTTCGCCGCCCACGCGCAAGGCGAGCCGACGCCGGACGCCGAATCGGCCCGCAAGGTCGTCGGCGACGCGCTGCGCGACAAGGCGCTGAACCAGCCGCAGGTCTTCGCCAGCCTCTCCGTCCTGTCGGACGAGATCGCGGCCCAGGTGCAGAGCTCGGGGGCCATCGCCCACGTGCCGGCGGCGGCGACGCCCAACCTGCGCAACGACATGTACCTGACCTCCGACGCCATCCGCCTGATGCCCAAGCAGGGCGTCACGCTCGAGGCCGCCGAGACGGCGACGCTGAAGGCCTACAATGACGGCCTGCAGAACGGCACGCGCTTCATCCCGACCTGGGTGAAGATCTGCGTCGCCATCGCGCTCGGCCTCGGCACGATGGTCGGCTGGAAGCGCATCGTCGTCACCGTCGGCGAACGCATCGGCAAGACGCACCTGACCTACGCCCAGGGCGCCTCGGCCGAAATGGTCGCCGCGGCCACGATCATGGCCGCCGAAGCCTACGGCCTGCCGGTCTCGACGACGCACATCCTGTCGAGCGGCGTGGCGGGCACCATGGCGGCGAACGGCTCGGGCCTGCAGTGGTCCACCGTCCGCTCCATCGCGATGGCCTGGCTGCTCACCCTGCCGGCGGCCATGGCGATCGCCGGCATCCTCTACTTCATCCTGCGCCAGTTCGTCTGACGTGCGTGGCGGACTGGCGGCGGGTTTCGATCCGCCGCCAGCCCGTCGCCCGCTCATAGCCTTTCTTTCCAGTCCATAGGGCCTATACTGATCGACCGAACAGAAAACGGACGAGCAAGATTCCCATGGCGAAGCCCATCACCATCTACGGCATCAAGAACTGCGACACGATGAAGAAGGCGCGGGCCTGGCTCGACGGCCATGATGTCGCCTATACGTTCCACGACTACAAAGCGGACGGCATCGACAAGGCGTCGCTCGAGGCTTGGGCGGGGAAGGTGGGCTGGGAAGTCCTGCTGAACAAGTCCGGCACCACCTACCGCAAGCTGCCGGAACGGGACCAGGTTGGCATCACCGAACAGAAGGCCATCGCCTTGATGGTCGGCCAGCCCTCCATGATCAAGCGCCCGGTGCTCGACGTCGGCGGCAAGCTGCTCGTCGGCTTCAAGGCGGACCAATACGAGAAGGCCTTCGGCTAAGCGCGTTTCTCTCGGCGGCAGGATGATTGCCTTCGGATCGGCTCTCATTCTGAAAAATGAATGTTCTTGATTTGTTCCCGACGCGCGAATAGCCTTTGCATGACGAACTCGGGGGGAAATCGTCATGTCTCTTTTCAGGACGGCTTGCGCGCTGCTGTTGTCGGGATTGCTCTGGGTTTGCCTGGACGTGCGCGCCTTGGCAGACGACAGGCCGTTATTGAAAATCACGAAATTCAATATCGCCATCGACGGCTTCGATGAGGATTCCGAGGCCTGCGGCTTGAGTTCGCCTTACCTCGAAGCGGCAGCCCGCATGGCAGCGAAGAGGGCGCCGTTTTCCATCGAAGATGGAATCGATGAGAACAGCGCGCTCTATCTTTTGGTCGATACCTTCAAGTCCAAGGACTTGTGCATCACGCACATCTATCTCACGGCGAGCTATGATTATCTGACGCAATTGCCGGCATCGCCGGATCCGCAGATGGGACATGTGACGCTTTGGGAAAATACGTCTTTTGTGGTCACCAACCATAACCGTCAGGTGCATCTTGCCGCCGTGATCGGCGAAGTGAACGGCCGCATTTCCGAATTGGTCAGGGAGTGGCAGAAGCAGAACTCAAGCCCGATCTAGGGAAGGCTCGTTCATCTGCATCAAGAAAGCCCCGGAAATCTCCGGGGCTTTCTTTGTCAGGGCTCCATGTTTGTCAGGGCTCCAGGCCGACGACGATCTTCGACGTCATCGGGTCGAAGGGCACCGACACATGGTCGTGCACCACGCGCCACCAGCCGCCGACTTGCCGGCAGACCGAGGTGGCGCGCATCCACATGCGCTGGGCCGGGTCGGGCGCCATGCCGACGAGATAGAAATGCCAATGGGCGTAGGCGAGCTCGCCGCTCGCCGAGGCGACGATGTCGCGCCGTTCGATGCGTCCGCCTTCGGGAAAGCAGGGCAGGCAGGCGGCCCACATCTCACGGATCGCCGCCTTGCCCTTGAGCTGCATCGGCGGCTTGAGGTCGAAGCTGACGGCGTCGTCGGCGTAGAAGGAGAGGATGCGCTCCAGATCCTTGGCGCAGATGGCGTCCTGCAGCTCGACGATCATGCGGCGGATTTCGGTTTCGCCTTGGGCAGAAGTCATCGTTTCCTCCTTACAGCGTCTTGGCCAAGGCCGCGAGCTGATCGGTCGCGATGCCCCAGCCTTCGTGGAAGCCCATCTTCTCGTGGGTGTCGCGGTCGGTGACGGTCCAGTGCTGGACCTTGGCGTCGTAGCGCGTCTTGCCGCCCTCGTCGGCGAAGGCGATGCTGCCGACGAAGAACGGCTTGTTGGACGGTTCCCAGGGCTTCGTGAAGGCGTCGGTGAAGACGATTCTCTCGTCGCGGACGACCTCCAGGTAGACGCCGTGGTTGGGAATTTCCTCGCCGTTCGGCCCGCGCATCAGGATGTAGCTGGTGCCGCCGCTGCGGAAGTCCATCTCGACGACGGGCGTCGTCCAGGGGCGAGGGCAGAACCACTGCTTGATCAGGTCGGGCTCGCTCCAGCAGCGGAACAGCTTGGCGCGCGGCACGTCGATCAGGCGCGTTAGGCTCAGCTCGCGTTCCGCGATCGGCGTTGCGGCGGCGGTGAAGGGGCCGGTCTCTTCGGTCATGTCGCGTCTCCTCTGTCTCGTTCAGCGTTCGGAAATGGCCTTGAGGTTGGCGAGGCCGACCGCGAAGTCGTCGCCGACCATCTTGTCCATGTTCATGAACAGGCTCATCACCTTGCCCATGAAAACGTTCGGGCCGAACATGGCCCAGGTGACGGCGGTGCCGTCGGCGCGGGGAACGAGGGTGAACTCGGCGGTGTTGTGGGCTTCGAACGGCGTGTAGAAGTCGAGCTTGATGACGATCTTGGAAGGAGCGCCTTCCGACGGCTCGACCGTCTCGGTGATCTCCATGCGGCCGGTGCCGATGTCCTTGTTGCCGTTCCATTCGTAGACGGCGCCCTTGCCGCGCTCGGCGCCGCTGAAGGTCCGCTTCATCGCCGGGTCCTTCTTCTCGTAGGGCGACCAGGCCGTCCAGGCGTGCATGTCGGCGATCTGCGCGTAGATCTTCTCCGGCGGCGCCTGGATCACGGTCGACCGGCTGACGCGGAATTCGTCCGGCTTGCGCGAGGCGATGACGAGAATCGCCGCGACGGCGACGAGGACCAGGATGCCGATGACGGCGAGCACTTTAAGCATGTCGATGTCTCCCGATTGATTGCTGCGTTCAGGCGTTCGCCAGATAGTCTTCGAGCTGGTCCCAAGTGCCATTGAAGCCTTGATTCATGCTGTCGAAGCCGTCCTCGAAGATTTTCCGCTCGACGTCGCTGACATCCCAGCCGACGACGCGGCAGGTCAGCGTCGTCTTGCCTTCGGCTTCAGCGAGCGTCATGGAGCTGCGCATCACCGCCGGCCAGTTCGGGCTCATGGAGTGGCGCGTGATGCCGCCCTCCGGGTCGGAGAAGGAAATGTCGAAGGCCAGCTTTTCCGGCGCGACGATCTCGCGGAAGGTCCAGCGGCCCCACATCTCGTGGCCGTCGGGCGAGGTCATGCCGTAGAGGAATCCGCCGCCGACCTTGAGGTCGAGCTTGGCGGTGTGCATCGTGAAGCCTTTCGGGCCCCACCATTGCTTCAGGCGGTCGGCTTCGGTGAAGGCTTGCCAGATGCGCTGGCGCGAGGCGTTGAACGTGCGCGAGATGACGAATGCCTGGGTGGTGGCGACGGCGCTTTCGGCGGTCATGGGAACGTCCCCTGTCGGTTGGCTGTTCTATGGTGTGTCTCAAGGACGAACGGCGCCGGCGCGAACCGACGCCGCACGCAAATTCTTTCGTCTATTTGGCGGCCTTGGCGCTGGCAGCGCCCTCCGCCATCAGGCGGTCGAGATGCTGGCGGATATGGGCGGCCTCCGCCGTGGTATGGGCCAGCGCAATGGCGCGGTCGAAGGCGACGCGCGCCTCCTCGTTGCGCCCCGACTGCATCAGCAAGGCGCCTTTCGTGCCGTGGAAGTAGAAATAGCCATCGAGCTGCGCCGCCAGCGGCTCGATCATGGAGAGCGCCGCTTCGGGCCCGCGCAGCTTGTTGACGACCACGGCGCGGTTGAGCGTGACGATGGGCGAGGGCTGCAGCGTCTCCAGGCCGGCATAGAGCGCGTCGATCTCGGCCCAGTCGGTGTTCTCGGGCCTGGCGGCGCGGGCATGCATGGCGGCGATGGCGGCCTGGATCTGGTAGGCGCCGGGCCGCCGATGGCGGATCGCCTTGTCGAGCAGGGCGAGGCCCTCGTCGATCATGGCGCGGTTCCACAGGCTGCGGTCCTGGTCTTCCAGCAGCACGATGGCGCCCTGGGCGTCGAGCCGGGCGGTGGCGCGCGAATGCTGCAGGCGCATGAGGGCGAGCAGCCCCATGATTTCGGGCTCGCTCGGGAACAGGCCGAGCAGCAGGCGGGCGAGGCGGATCGCCTCTTCGCAGAGCGGCGCGCGCAGCGGCACTTCGCCGCCGGTCGCCGAATAGCCTTCGTTGAAGATGAGGTAGATCATGGCGGCGACGGAGGCGAGCCGTTCGGAGCGCGCGATGGCATCGGGCGCCTCGAAGGGCACGTCGGCTTCGGCGATGCGGGCCTTGGCGCGGGTGATGCGCTGCTCCATGGCGCTGTCCTTGACCAGGAAGGCGCACGCGATTTCCGCCACCGTCAGGCCGCAGACGATGCGCAAGGCCAAGGCGATCTGCTGCGTCGCCGGCAGATCGGGATGGCAGCAGATGAACAGCAGGCGCAGCACGTCGTCGCGGTAGTGGGCGCCGTCGAGCCGCTCGGCGATGGCTTCCTCGGCGTCGTCCAGGTCGGACAGCAGCTCCTCGGGCGGCAGCGGCTGCTGCTTGCTCTGGCGGCGCGCCGCATCGAGGGCGGCGTTGCGGCCGACGAAGATCAGCCAGGCGGTGGGGGCGCGCGGCGGGCCATTCTGTGGCCAGGTCTGCAGCGCGCGCAGGCAAGCGTTCTGGAAGGCTTCCTCGGCGGTGTCGAGATTGCGGAAGTAGCGCAGCAGGGCGGCGACCGCCTGCGGCCGCGCCGACGTCAGCGCAAGGTCGATCCAGCCGAGGTCGCTCATAGCGAGACGTTGCCCCCCGGGTGGAAGAGGCGCAGCGGCCGGATTTCATAGGCGCCGAGGCCGGGATTGGCGACCGCCAGGTCGCGGGCGATGTCGAGCGCCTCTTCCAGCGAGGCGCAGTCGACGACGTAGAAGCCGAGCAACTGCTCCTTGGTCTCGGCGAAGGGGCCGTCGATCACCACGGCCTCGCGGCCCTTGCGCAGCGTGGTGGCGGCGGTCGTCGGCATCAGGCGGGCGACGGGCCCGAGCTTGCCCTGGCGGGCGAGCCTCTCCTGCACGGCGCCGAGCTGGACCATGACGGCGTCGTCCTTCTCCTTGCTCCAGGATTCGACGACTTCTTCGGAATTGTAGCAAAGGATGGCGTAGAGCATCGGCGGGTTTCCTTACATCTGTCTCAAGGACGAACGGGGCGGCCCGCAGCCGACAGGCCGCCCGAAAATATTTCAGATTCTATTGCGGCTCGCATTTCAGCTCCGCTTCCCTGGCACCCATCAGCCCCTCGGTGCCTTCTTGGAAGATTTGGCGGGATCTGTGGCGGCGAGATAGTCGGCGAGGCGGTCGAGGCGGCCTTCCCATATGGCGCGGTACTGCTCGACCCAGCCGGCGACGTCGCGCAAGGGCGCGGCCTCCAGGCGGCAGGGGCGCCATTGCGCTTCGCGGCTGCGCGCGACCAGGCCAGCGCGCTCCAGCACTTTCAGGTGCTTGGAGATGGCCGGCAGGCTCATGTCGAAGGGTTCGGCCAATTCGGTGACGGAGCTCTCGCCGAGGGACAGGCGGGCGAGAATGGCCCGCCGGGTGGGATCGGCGAGGGCCGCGAAGGTGGCGCTGAGGGCGTCCTGGGTCATTTGTAACCATTAAGTTAAATAACTAAATGGTTAAATATAGAGCCTTCGCCAATCTGTCAAGACGGCGGCGTCGAGGGGCGGGCTTCAGTGTTAAGGCGCGGCCCAGTCATTTCCGGTCAGCAGACGCCAGGCATTGCGCCATGCGATGTCCTGCTGCGCTTCGGGCGGAAGGTCGCGCAAGATCAGCCGCAGATTGCTGATCTGATCGTTCATAAATTGCGTCAGCGGGGAGCGGCCGCCGCCGTAATCGGTGCCGGCGACGAACCGCGTCGAAAAGTCAGTCAGGATGGCGCGGTAATCCGGCGTCAGCCGATCGACCTGCCGTCCGCCTTCATTGTCCCATATGACTGTGTCGAACCGTCCGCCATTGCACTCGTAGGTCCGCCCCGGATTGCCAGTCGACAAATCGTAATGCAGGTTGGGATAGCTTGACAGCATATGCCGCACATACTCCGGCTTGAATTGCCGTTGCTTTTCGGGAAAGCGCAGTTGTCCGAAGTGGGCGACGATCACCTTGGCATCGGGATAGGCGGCGAGCATCTTTTCCAGCGCGGTGAGTGACGCGTCTTCCGGCTCCAAGTGAATGACGAAGGCGATGCCGGTCTCGGCCGATAGCTTGAACAGGCGTCGACCGTTTGGACCGTCGAGCGGCAAGTCCGCGTCGCGCTCTTCCTGATTTGCCTTGCACTGATGGCCCGACAGGTAGTGACGGACGTCGAACTCGCCCATGATCGGATAAGTGCCGCTGCGCGCTTGCGCTTCGGTTTGATCGATGAAGTCGCTCGGTTTGCCGCCCTTTTGTTGCAGCCAATTGGGATTGGTGCCGCCATTGGTGGCGAGAATGAAGCGGCCGGGATGGGCTTTGACGATTTCGTGGATGTAATAGCCCCAGCGATAGCCGTTGCTCCCGTCCTGCGGCGCCTGATAGCCGTCGAAGGCGACCAACGCGATTCCCAAGCGGTCCATCAGCGGCAGGAAATCAGCGAGATAACGCGTGCCCTCGGCGCGCGGCAGGCTCGATTCGAGATCGATGATCGGGGTGACGTCGCGGTCGAGGAAGGACTGTATGCGTGCCTGCCAGCCGGCTTGCAGCATCGCGCGCGGGATATCGACGGCGACCGGCGTTTCGGCGTGGGCCGTGGCTGCAAAAAATGCGGCCAGAACTGCGGCTGCTATAAGCTTGAACATGGTGAACACCCCCGATCGAGATCGCCGGCTGTTTAGCACGGCGGTCCCGGCCGAGATAGGGCTCGCTATTCGACGATGGCCTTGGCGCGCATGGCGAGGGGCTTGGGCAGGTCGACCAGGCGCTTGGCGAGGTCCTGCAGGTAGTCGCCCCTGACCGGCTCGACCTCGATGTTGAGCTTGGCGGCCTCGGCCAGGAAGTCCTTGTCGGCCATGGTCGCCATGAAGGCGGCGCGCACCGCCTGCACGCGGTCGGCCGGCACGTCTGGCGTCAGCGCAAGGGGGCGGCCGAATTCGGTGCCGGAATTGATGAGCTCGAGCACCTTGCGATCGTCGTCGTTCTTTGCGAGCTCGTTCAGCGACGGCACGCCGTCGAGGTCCTTCGGCTTGGGGCCGGCATAGGCGATGACGACGATCTTCTTGTCGCGCAGCCAGTCGGCCTTGGTGACCTTCCAGCTCGACCAGGTGTTGTCGCGCGCCTGCACTTCGCCGCGCTCCATGGCGAGGTTGATGGCCGTGCCGCCGTCGTAGCCGACGACCACCTTGAATTTCGTGCCGAGCAGCTCGTTCATGGCGATGGGGAAGGTGTAGGTGATCGCGCCCTTGCCGGTCGCGCCGACGACGACTTCGGTCTTGCGCGCGTCCTCGACCGACTTCACCGGCGCGGTGTGCCACACCGCCATGGTCTCGACGGTCGGCGCGATGGAGCCAATCCAGTTGAACTTGGCGGCGTCGAGCTGCAGGCCGGGGGCCTCGGTCGCCTGCAGCATCGGCAGGGTGTTCGACATCATCCCCATGTTGGTGCCGTCCTTCGCCGCGACGCCGTAGAGGTAGTTGGCCATCTTGAGGCCGCCGGCGCCGACCATGTTCTGCGGCACGATGGCGGGATTGCCGGGGATGTGCCGGCCGATGAAGCGGCCGACGAGCCGCGCGTGCAGGTCGTATTCGCCGCCGACCCCGACGCCGATCAGCACGTTGACGGTCTTGCCCTTGTAGAATTCCGCGACGCCTTGCGCGGCGGCTTCGCCGCTGGCGAAGCCGAGCGCGAGGGTGGCGGCGAACAACGCGACGCGCAGCGATGCGGGACGGACTCCGGGCTTATGCGACCTGGCGATCATGAAGAGCCTCCTGTTGCCACGGCCGGCTTGTGCCGGCGCTTATCAGGGAAGGCTAACACGCCTGCCAGGGGGCGGCAGGCCGTGACTGGATGCGAAACCGGCAACATGCCGTTGCCGAAAGGCGGTTCGGGCGCTTAGGCGACGTTCTGGTTGCCCAGCGGGTCGAGCAGGCGCTCGCGCGCGAAGCGGAGCGTCACGCTGGTGCCCTTGCCGAGTTCGCTGGCGACGTCGACCGTGATGTCCTGGCGGTCGGAGAGCGCCTTGACGATGGCGAGGCCGAGGCCGGTGCCCTCATGGCGGCGGCTGATGCTGCCGTCGGCCTGGATGAAGGGCTGGAAGATGCGTTCGAGGTCGGCGGCGGAGATGCCGCAGCCGGTGTCGCTCACCGCGACGACAAGCTGATGGTGGTCGCGGTCGAGGCGGGCGGAGAGGGTCACGTGGCCGCCGCGGCCGGTGAACTTCACCGCGTTGGACAGGACGTTGAGCAGGATCTGCTTGAGCGCGCGGTTGTCGGCGCGCAGCAGCGGCAGGTCGGGCGCCAGGCGGCTTTCCAGCGTGACGCCGCCGCTCTCGGCGCGATCGCGCATCAGGCGCAGGCAGGATTCGAGCAGGATCGGCAGCGCGATGCGCTCGTCCTGCATCTCGAAGCGGTCGGCCTCGATCTTCGCCATGTCGAGGATGTCGTTGATGATGTCGAGCAGATGCTGGCCGCAGTTGTTGATGTCCTCGGCATACTCGCGGTAGCGCGGCTGGCCGAGCGAGCCGAGCTGCTCGCGGTGCATGATGTCGGAGAAGCCGATGATGGCGTTGAGCGGCGTACGCAGCTCGTGGCTCATGTTGGCAAGGAATTCGGACTTGGCGCGGCTCGCCTGCTCGGCGGCGGCGGTGGCGTGGATCAGCTCCGCGTTGCGCGTCTCGGTGAGGGCGGCGAGGCGGCGGCTCTCCTCGGCGGAGCGGCGCAGGCGCGAGATCAGCACCGTCACCAGCAGCGTGCCGAGGCCGAGCACGGCGCCGATCAGCAGCGTCGGCTCGAGGAACTGGTCCATCGGCAACGCGCCGATGTCGGACACCGGCACGATGACCTGCTGCGCGCCGCGCATGTCGCCGACCTTCCAGTCGGTCTTCGGCGAATCGGGGTGGCTGTTGTGGCAGGCGACGCAGTTCTCGCCCATGCGAATGGCCGTGGTGTAGCGCACGACGCGCTGGCCGTCCTTCTCCGCGAAGCGCACGTAGGGCTTCGCCGGATCGGCGGCGAGGGCGACGAGGGCCTCGCGTTCGAAGTCGTCGAGCACGCGGTCGCGCCGCCAGGGAAAGGGATATTCGCTGAAGATGCCGAAGCTGGCGCCGTTCCCGCCGGTTTCAGACAGGTGCTTGCCGAGCTCCATCGTCAGGGTGATCGGCAGCGGCACGGCGCCTGGATGGTCGAGGTAGTCGTGCGTGGCGACGGCCCCGGCGGCGGTCGCGCGCGGCACCACGTCGCTCGAGTAGAAGTTGCGGAATTCGGTGATGGCGAAGGACAGCGTCTCCGCCGACTTGAGCACGGTCGCGTCGCGCGTGTGTTCGGCGTAGCGCCATACGATGGCGAGCAGCAGGATCGAGCCGCAGGCGAGGTAGGTCACCACCAGCGGCAGCGGACGTTCAATCCAATGGGTCAGAAGGCGCGAGAGCGCTGCGCGCGTCGCCGCGGTTCTGCGCGCGATCCAGACCGGCCAGGCAGGACGAACGGACTCACTCACGAAGGCAATCCTGGAGAGCGGTATGGGAGCCGCGCGTGACGATAAGGCTTTGATAGGCCTTTGGTTGTAGCCGCGCGAGGTTAACAACTTCTGAACTTGCCCTATCCACGGGCAGGCGAAAGAGCGGCGGGCATAACGCTCGGCGCGCAGAAATCGCAGTCCGCCCACAAAAAGGTCACACCCTCGCCATGGGTGCATGAAAGACAGTGCGGACGGTTCTTGCCGCGCCAGGGGTGGCGTCGGTGCTGCGCAAGAAACGAGCGGGGGCATGGCTAGGATTATTTTCGCTCTAAAGGAGGGCCCTATGGCGTTTCGTGATCGAGTCGCAGTTTCCAAGGATCCGGGTAAAGAAGAAGCAGCGGCGACCCGACCGCTCATGCCGAGCAAGCCGGACTATGCCAGCGCCGTCGCCGGCATCGTCGGGCAGAACGGCCAGCAGGCGCCGCAGCAGGTGTCGGAAGACAATCGGCTGATCGTCGGCCGCAACATCCAGCTCAAGGGCGAGATCGGCGCCTGCGACACCCTCGTCGTCGAGGGGCGCGTCGAGGCGTCGATGAAGAGCCGCATCATCCAGATCGCCGAAAGCGGCGTCTTCATCGGCGAAGCCGACGTCGAGACGGCCGAGATCAGGGGTCTGTTCGAGGGCAAGCTGACGACGCACAAGAAGCTCGTGGTGCGCGCCCAGGGCCGCGTCAAAGGCACCGTGCGCTACGGCACCATCGTGATCGAGGAAGGCGGCCGGGTCTCCGGCGACGTCAAGGACATCGAAAGCGGCGAAGCGACGCAGCAGACGGGTCCGCAGGCGGTGAGCCAGCAGACGCGTTCCCAGGCGACGAACGGGTCGGGCAACGGGACGATCGGAGAAGTGCCGCGCGCCGCGGACAACGGCCAGCAGAAGTTCGCCTCGCTGCCGTAACGGCAGGCGCGAATGCGCAGACGACGCCGGCGCGGATGCTATCCGCGCCGGCGTTCGCGCTTCAGGGGGATTTTCTCAGACCAGGCGCAGCTTGCGGTCGAACAGTTCGAGCGCGTCGTCCAGGTTGGCGCTGCGGCGCAGCCGTTGGCCGTTGCTGACGATCAGCCATTGGCCGTTGCGCCGCTGGCCGGCGAGCTTGACGATGGAATAGAGCGGCTTGGCGAGCGCGTGCTGGAAGACGGAGAACAGCGCGGCGCCTTCGCCATGGTCGATGGCGTAGGCCTTCCAGTCTCCGGCGATGACGTGGCGGCTGTAGACGGCGAGAAGCTGCTTGAGCTCGACGCGGCTGAAGACGACGAGAGCCTTGCGGCCGCCCTTGGACGGCGTTCTGTCGAGCTGTTCCTGCGCGGCCTTGCGCGCCTGAAAATCGGAAATCCGGACCAGCTGTGCCATTGAACGCGTCTACGCCCTCCCGACAACGCCTGCGGGCGATCCAGCCTTGGGACATGCCCGGCCGGCCGCAGGCTGTGGACAAGTCTTCCTCAAATCGCCTCTGCCGTCCAGTTTGACGGCGCCCGCAGGAAAAAGATCGGCCCGGCCAGCCGGGGTTTTGGGCCCTTCCTGGCGGCACGGGCGCAAAAAAGCCTTATTCCGCTGCGATTCCTGGCTTTCGGCGTGGCCTTAGGATCCGGCGCGCCGGCCTTCGCCGCCCGCTTTGGGGTTTCATTAATATCCTTTTTAGGCTAAGGAGTTAGGCCCTTTTACGGCGTCCGGACGGCGGTTTCCCCGACATGTCCGCCGCGTTTCTTTTTCGGCTATCGCCCCCATGGACAATTTCATTCAAGAAATCGAAGAGGACATCCGCCGCGACCGGATGATGGACCTCTGGCGCAATTACGGCCGCTTCGCCGTCGCTGTCGCCCTGGTCACCATCATCGCCGTCGCTGGCGTGCTGTTCTGGCGCCAGTACACGGCGCGCGAACGGCTGCAGGATGGCCTCGCCTACATGGCGGCGATCGACCTGGCGACGCCGCCGACCGACGACTCGGGCAAGCCGCTCGCGGTTGTCTCGCCCGACGCCGCCGTCGCGGCCTTCCGCGGCATCGCCGACAAGGGCAGCTCCGGCTACGCCGCGCTGTCGCGCCTGCAGGCTGCGGGCCTGCTCGCCAAGGCCGGCAAGACGGACGAATCCGCGGCGCTGTACCAGGCGCTCGCCGACGACACGGGCGCCGACAAGGCGTTCCGCGACCTCTCGCTCCTGCTGCTCGCCATGCAGCAGCTCGACACGGCCGAGCCCAACGACCTCGCGGCGCGCCTGCAGTCGCTGACCGCGAAAGAGAATCCCTGGCGCTTCTCCGCGCTCGAGCTGACCGGCCTGCTCGCCGCGCGCGCCGGCGACCATGCGCGCGCCAAGGAAATCTATGCGACTCTTTCCGACGATCCCGGCACGCCGCGCCAGCTGCGCGCCCGCGCGGCAGAAATGCTCGCGGTCTTTGGTGGTTGAGCTCATGCGTCGTCCGGCTGCTTCGTTGAAATCGCTGCTGGCCATTGCCATGCTGCTGCCGCTGCTCGGCGCCTGCGACTGGTTCGGCGCTGCCAGCAAGCCGGCGCCTTTGCCCGGCGAGCGCATCGCCGTCATGCAGTTCGAGGCGTCGCTCAAGCCGGCCCCCGAGCTGGCCGGCGAGCCCATCGCCGTGCCTGAGCCGCGCGTCAACCAGGACTGGCCGCAGCCCTTCGGCTCGGCGGCCCATGTCGCCGGCCATCTGCAGTTCGCCGACGCGCCGAAGCGCCTCTGGAGCGCAAGCATCGGCCACGGCTCCGATTCCGAGCGCAAGCTGCTTGGCCAGCCCATCGTCGGCGACGGCGTCGTCTATGCCATGGACTCCGAGGGCTACGTCAGCGCCCACCGCCTCGACAACGGCAGCCGTCTGTGGAGCCAGGACATCACGCCGGACGACGAATCCGACGGCACGCTCGGCGCCGGCCTCGCCTATGCCGACGGCAAGCTCTACGCCACGACCGGCTTCGCCGAAGTCGTCTCGCTCGACGCCAAGACCGGCAAGGAGCTGTGGCGGCGCAAGGTCTCCGGCCCGGTGCGCGGCGCGCCCGCGGTGGCCTCGGGCCGCGTCTTCGTCATCTGCATCGACAACACCAGCTACGCGCTCTCCGCCGACGACGGCCGCGTGCTGTGGAACCACAGCGGCACCACCGAAGGCGCCAGCCTGCTGGGCGCCGCGACGCCGGCGGTGGCCGACGACGTGGTCGTCATCGCCTACAGCTCGGGCGAGCTGTTCGGCCTGCGCGCCGCCAACGGCCGCCAGATCTGGGCCGACTTCCTCTCCCTGCCGCGCCGCATCAGCGCCGTGTCCGACCTCAACGACATCCGTGCCTCGCCGGTCATCGAGAAGGGCCGCGTCTACGCCGTCGGCAACGCCGGCCGCATGGTCTCCATCGTCCTCAACACGGGCGCCCGCGCCTGGGACCAGCGCATCAGTGGCGTGCAGACGCCCTGGCTCGCCGGCGAGGTCATCTATGTGCTGAACACGGACAACGAGCTGATCTGCCTGTCCTCGGGGGACGGCCGCGTGCGCTGGATCCGCCAGCTGCCGCGCTATGAGGACGAGGCCAAGAAGGAAGACCCGATCGACTGGGTCGGCCCCGTCCTGGCCGGCGACCGTCTGGTCCTCGGCGGCTCGCATGGCGTCGCCATTTCCGTCTCGCCCTACACGGGCGAGATCCTCGGCCAGAGCGACCTGCCCGATCCGGTGGTGATCCCGCCGATCGTGGCGCAGAACACCCTGATTTTCGTGACGGACGAGGGCGACCTGGTCGCCTACCGGTGACAGCGATGGATGGTAAGCGCATCCCTGTCGTCGCCATCGTTGGTCGTCCCAACGTCGGCAAGTCGACGCTGTTCAACCGGCTCGTCGGCAGGAAGATCGCCATCGTCGATCCGACGCCGGGCGTCACGCGTGACCGCCGCGAGGGCGAAGCGCGCATTTCCGACCTGAAGTTCATCGCCGTCGACACCGCCGGCTTCGAGGACGAGACCGGCGAGAGCCTGGAAGCCCGCATGCAGCAGCAGACGGCGGTCGCCGTCGCGGGGGCGGACCTGGTCCTGATGGTGATCGATTCCCGCGCCGGCGTGACGCCGCTCGATTCGGCCTTCGCGCGCTGGCTGCGCCCGATGAAGAAGCCGATCCTGCTGCTCGCCAACAAGTGCGAAGGCACGCACGGCCGCCTGGGCTTCGGCGAAGCCTACGGCCTCGGCTTCGGCGAGCCGATCGCCATTTCCGCCGAGCATAACGAAGGCCTCGTCGACCTCTACGACGGCATGCGCGCCCATCTCGAGGGCGCCGCCGTCGACGCCGGCGACGACGAAGACAGCTTCGAAGGCGACATCGAATCGGAACCCGGCCTCGGCGACAAGCCGCTGCGCCTCGCCATCGTCGGCCGCCCCAACGTCGGCAAGTCGACCCTGCTGAACGCGCTGCTCGGCGAGGAGCGCTCGCTCACCGGCCCGGAAGCCGGCATCACGCGCGACGCCATTTCCGTCGACTGGGAATGGCAGAATGCGGACGGGCAGAAGCGCCCCGTGCGTCTGGTCGACACTGCCGGCCTGCGCCGCCGCGCCCGCGTCGAGGAAAAGCTGGAGAAGCTGGCCGGCGCCGACAGCCTGCGCGCCATCCGCCTCGCCCAGGTCGTCGTGCTGGTGCTCGACGCCACCATGATGCTGGAGCATCAGGACCTGCAGATCGCGGCGCTCGCCGCCGACGAAGGCCGCGCGCTCATCATCGCCGTCAACAAGTGGGACTTGATCGACGAGCCGGTGGCGGCGCTCGGCAAGCTGCGCGACCGCATCGAGACCTCGCTGCCCCAGGTCAAGGGCCTGCGCTTCTACCGCATTTCGGCGCAGCAGGGCCAAGGGCTCGACGAGCTGATGGCCGGCGCCTTCGAGGCCTTCGGCCATTGGGACACGCGCATCTCGACCAGCCGGCTCAACCGGTGGCTCGAACACGCGCTGGAAGCCAATCCGCCGCCGGCGCCTCATGGTCGCCGCCTGCGCTTCCGCTACATGTCCCAGGTGAAGACGCGCCCGCCGACCTTCGCGCTGTTCATCAGCCGGGCCGACGAGGTGGCGGACAGCTACCTGCGCTACCTCGCCAACGGCATCCGCGACACCTTCGACCTGCCGGGCATCCCGATCCGCTTCAGCATGCGGACCGGAAAGAATCCCTACGCGCCCGACGACGACAAGCGGCGCTGAGGCTTCTCACAAGCCGGTTGAGGAGGACTGCCTCCTCGCTGCTTCAAGACATCTCTCATCGTTATGCTCGGGCTTGACCCGAGCGTCCATGCCGCGCGCGCTCGAGCGCTAGGCGAATGGAGCCTCGGGTCAAGCCCGAGGGCGACGAAGGGGAAGGATCGGTGAATCAGTCAGCTTAGGCTGACGATTTGGCCCTGGCGGGTTTCCTCAGCGCTGACGAGCTGCACGAAGGTCTCGGCGATGTCGTCGGGCGTCTTCAGCTTCAGCGGGTCTTCGCCCGGGAAGGCTTCGGCGCGCATGCGCGTGCGCACGGCGCCGGGGCTGACCAGGTTGGCCTTCACGTTGGTCTTGGCCAGTTCGCCGGCCCAGGTCCGCACCATGGCTTCCAGCGCCGCCTTGCTCGCCGCGTAGGCGCCCCAGTAGGGGTGCTTGCCGTCCGACGCGCCCGACGTCACGAAGACGGCGCGGCCGGCAGGCGACAGCTTCAGCAAGGGCTCGCAGATGCGGATCAGCCGCCAGTTGGCGGTGACGTTGATGGCGAACACGCGGTCCCATACCTTCGGGTCGATGTGGCCCATGGGGCTCAGCACGCCGAGCTGGCCGGCGTTGCCGATCAGGGCGTCGAGGCGGCCGAAGCGCTGGTGGATGGCGACGCCGAGCTTGTCGATGTCGTCGCCCTTCGCGAGGTCGAGCGGCACCAGGGTCGCCGGCGGATGGCCCGCCTTGCGGATCGCGTCGTCGACCTCTTCGAGGCCGCCGGTGGTGCGCGCGGTCAGCACGACCTGGGCGCCTTCGGCGGCGAAACGCCGGGCGAGGGCCGCGCCGATGCCGCGCGACGCGCCGGTGATCAGCGCGACGCGGCCGGCCAGTCGCCCCTCAATGGGCCGGCCTGTGGAAGAGCTCATCGGTTGTTGGCCCGCTTCAGCACTTCGGTGAGGAAGGAAAGCTGCGCCGGCTTCTCGGATCCGTCCATGTCGGTCAGGCGGATGGGGTACTCGCCGCTGAAGCAGGCGTCGCAGTACTGCGGCTTGGCGGCGTCGCGGCTCTTCTCGCCCATGGCGCGGTAGAGGCCGTCCATGGAGATGAAGGCCAGCGAATCGACGCCGATGAACTGCGCCATCTCGGCGATCGAATAGCGCGCGGCGAGCAGCTTGTCGCGCTCCGGCGTGTCGACGCCGTAGAAGCAGGGATTGGTCGTCGGCGGGCTGGCGATGCGCATGTGCACCTCGGTGGCGCCGGCGGCGCGCATCATCTCGACGATCTTCTTCGAGGTGGTGCCGCGCACGATGGAATCGTCCACTAGCACGATGCGCTTGCCCTTGATGTAGGCGCGGTTGGCGTTGTGCTTGAGCTTCACGCCGAGGTGGCGGATCTGGTCGGTCGGCTCGATGAAGGTGCGGCCGACGTAGTGGTTGCGGATGATGCCGAGCTCGAACGGGATGCCGGATTCGTTGGCGTAGCCGATGGCCGCCGGCACGCCCGAGTCGGGCACCGGGATGATCATGTCGGCCGGCACGCCGCTTTCCTTGGCCAGTTCGACGCCGATGCGCTTGCGCGCGTCGTAGACCGAGACGCCTTCCATCACCGAATCGGGGCGCGCGAAGTAGATGTATTCGAAGATGCAGGGGCGCTTGGCGGTGGACACGAAGGGCTTGAGGCTCTCGACGCCCTTTTCGTTGATGACGACCATCTCGCCGGCCTCGACGTCGCGCACGTAGTCCGCGCCGATGATGTCGAGCGCGCAGCTTTCCGAGGCGAGGATCCAGGCGTCGTCGAGCTTGCCGAGCACGAGCGGGCGCACGCCGAACGGGTCGCGCACGCCGATCATGCCGTCCTTGTGCAGGCCGACGAGCGAGTAGGCGCCCTCGACGTGGCGCAGCGCGTCGATCATGCGGTCGACGACGCTCTCGTAGCTGCTTACGGCCATCAGGTGGATGATGACCTCGGTGTCGGTGGTCGACTGGAACAGGCTGCCCTTGCGCACAAGGTCCTGGCGCAGGGTGACGGCGTTGGTCAGGTTGCCGTTGTGGCCGATGGCGAAGCCGCCGTACTGGAAGTCGGCGAACAGCGGCTGGATGTTGCGCTCGATCGTCTCGCCGCTGGTCGAATAGCGGTTGTGGCCGATGGAGGAGCGGCCGGGCAGGCGGCGGATCGCCGACTCGTTGGAGAAGATGTCGGCGACATGGCCGAGGCCGCGGTGGCTGTGGAAGCGCGCGCCGTCGTAGACGACCATGCCGGACGCCTCCTGGCCGCGATGCTGCAGGGCGTGCAGGCCGAGGGCCGTCAGCGCTGCGGCGTCGTCATGGCCGTAGACGCCGAAGATGCCGCATTCCTCGTGCAGATGGTCGTCTTCAAACGGATGGGTGGTCAGCATGGGTTACTGCGTTCCCTCGATAAGGCGGTCCATCTCTCTCCGCTGCTCCGTTCCGTAGCCGTGCCCTTGATCGGGCGCGACGGGGGCGGGCAGCGTGGACGCGGCGGGCGGCTGTGAAGCGGGGCGGGCGTTCTGGGCGCGGCGGTCGTCGGCGGGGCGGAAGCCGCTGTTGCGGACATGGGCCGGCGCCAGCGAATAGAGGATGTCGGCGCCACGTTCCATCAGCGGCGTGGTCTTGGCGGCCTGCACCCAGGCCGGCTGCTCGCGCGGCGGGATGGCCCAGCTGAAGGCGAGGTAGGCGAGGCAGACCAGCACCGCGCCGCGCGCCAGGCCGAAGACGAAGCCGAGCGTGCGGTCGACCGAGCCGGCGGCGGTGCCGCGCACGGCGCCGGCGATGGCGCCGCTGACGAGGGAGAGCACGAAGAGGACGATGAGGAAGATGCCGGCGCCCGTCACCACGTTGGCGATGGTCGGCTCGCTGATCATGCGCTGGACGTAGGGGCTGACGTAGTCGAAGCCGTAGAAGGTGGCGAAGGCGGCGCCGATCCAGCTGAAGATCGCCAGCACCTCGCGGACCAGGCCGCGCGCCAGGGCGAAGACGCCGGACAGCAGCACGACGACGATGACGATGAGATCGACCAGATTGAAGCCGAGAACCTGCATGGTCTTACTGCATCCTCACTCGTAAGGGTCCGTCTCGGCGGCGGTTCTTTCCGCCGCCTTGGGCTTCTTCGCCGCCGCGGCACCCTTGGGGGCTTGGCCGGGCGTCACGCTGAACAGGCGGAGCAGGTCGTTCAAGTGGCCGATTTCCGTCACCTTCAGGCCCGGTTCGCCGTCCCGGCTTCCTTTATCACGTTTTGCCGCCGCCGCCTTGGGCGCAAGCGCCTGGGCGAAGCCGAGCTTGGCCGCCTCTTTCAGGCGGGAATCGCGCTGGCCGACCGGGCGAACCTCGCCGGAAAGGCCGATTTCGCCAAAGACCACGGTCTCCGGCGGGGTGGGCGTGTCCGCCAGCGAGGAGATCAAAGCCGCCGCGACCGCCAGGTCGGCGGCCGGTTCGGAGATTTTCAGGCCGCCAGCCACGTTCAAATAGATATCCAGGCCGCCTAAAGCAAGCCCGCAGCGCGCGTCCAGCACCGCGGTGATCATGGCGAGCCGCCCGCTGTCCCAGCCGACCACGGCCCGGCGGGGGGAGGCCAGGGACGAAGGCGCCACCAGGGCCTGGATTTCGACCAGCAGGGGGCGGGTGCCCTCCATGCCGGCGAAGACGCAGGAGCCGGAAACGCGGCCCTCGCGCTCGCCCAGGAACAGGGCGGAGGGGTTGGCGACCTCGCGCAGGCCGCCGTCGGTCATCTCGAACACGCCGATCTCGTCCGTCGGCCCGAAGCGGTTCTTCACGGCGCGCAGGATGCGGAACTGATGGCCGCGCTCGCCCTCGAAGTAGAGCACCGTGTCGACCATGTGCTCGAGCACGCGGGGGCCGGCGATCTGGCCTTCCTTGGTGACGTGGCCGACCATGATGACGCTGATGCCCTTGCTCTTGGCCAGCCGGATCAGCGCCTGGGCGCTGGCGCGCACCTGGGCGACGGTGCCGGGGGCCGATTCCAGGCTGTCGAGGTACATGGTCTGGATCGAATCGACGATGGCGACGCGCGGCGCGCCCGGCTGCTCCATGGTCGCCAGGATGTCGGCGACGTCGGTCGCGGCGGCGAGCTTCACCGGCGCGTCGCTCAAGCCGAGGCGGCTGGCGCGCAGGCGCACCTGGTCGAGCGCCTCTTCGCCGGAGATGTAGGCGGCGCCGCCTTCTCCCTGCGCGAGCGCTGCGGCGGCCTGGGTCATGAGGGTGGACTTGCCGATGCCGGGGTCGCCCGCGACCAGCACCGTGGAGCCGGCGACGAGGCCGCCGCCCAGCACGCGGTCGAGCTCGGCGATGCCGGTCAGGCGGCGCGCCTCGGGCAGCGTCTTGCCGGCGAGCGGCTGGAATTCGATGTGGCGGCCGAGGGGCTTGCCCGAGGCGGCGCCGGCCTTGAGCGCGTTCTTCAGGGCGCCCGGCGGGGCCTTGGACGAGGCTTCCTCGACGATGCTGTTCCAGGCGCCGCAGTTGTCGCACCGTCCGGCCCAGCGGCTGGTGACGGCGCCGCATTCCTGGCAGACGTAGCGGGCCGTCGCGCGCGCCATCTAGTGCTGCCGGCCCGCCGGCCAGCCGCTGACGACTGGCTTGACCTCGACCTTGATCGGGCCTTCGGCGCGGCCGTGGATGAACTGGTCGACGTAGGCGTTGCCGGTGTAGTCGATCTTCTGCACGGGGCCGGACCAGATGATCTTGCCTTCGTAGATCATGGCGATGCGATGCGCGATCTTGCGCGCGCTCGCGAGGTCGTGGGTGATCGAGAGCGCCGTCGCGCCGAGGTTCTTCACGGCGTCGACGATCAGGTCGTTGATGACGTCGCTCATGATCGGGTCGAGGCCGGTGGTCGGCTCGTCGAAGAAGATGATCTGCGGGTCGGTGGCGATAGCGCGGGCGAGGCCGACGCGCTTCTGCATGCCGCCCGACAGCTCCGACGGCGCCAGGTCGGCGACGTCGACGCCGAGGCCGACGGAGGCCAGCTTCTGGATCGCGATGTCCTTGGCCTGGGCGCGCTCCATGCCCTGGGCCTGGATCAGGCCGAAGGCGACGTTTTCCCAGACCTTCAGGCTGTCGAACAGGGCGGCGCCCTGGAACAGCATGCCGAACTTGCGCATGACGCGCTCGCGCTCGCGCGACGACATGCGCGTCACGTCCTCGCCGTCGACCTCGATGGTGCCGGCGTCGGGGCGCAGGATGCCGAGGATGCACTTCAGCAGCACCGACTTGCCGGTGCCCGAGCCGCCGATGATGACGACGGATTCGCCGGCCATCACGTCGAGGTCGAGGCCGTCGAGCACGATCTTGCGCCCGAAGGCCTTCTTCAGGCCGCGCACCTTGATCTTCGGCGTCTGGTTCGGTGTCGTGCTCATCGTGCGAAGAACAGTTCGGTGAACATGTAGTTGAAGACGAGGATCATGATCGAGGCGGAGACCACGGCGTTGATCGTCGCGGTGCCGACGCCCTGGGCGCCGCCGCGCGAATGGTAGCCGTGGTAGCAGCCCATCAGCGTGATGATGAAGCCGAAGGCCGCCGCCTTGACCAGGCCGGAGAACACGTCGCGGAATTCCAGGAACTGGAAGGTGCTCTTCAGGTAGGCGGCGGGATTGAAGCCGAGCTTGTTGACGCCGATCAGGTAGCCGCCGAACACCGCGATGATGTCGGCGACCAGAACCAAGAGCGGCATCATGGTCAGGCCGGCGACCAGGCGCGGCACCACTAGGTACTTGTACGGGTTGGTCGAGAGCGTGGTCAGCGCGTCGATCTGCTCGGTCACGCGCATGGTGCCGATCTCGGCGGCCATGGAGGCGCCGATGCGGCCCGCCACCATCAGGCCGGCCAGCACCGGGCCGAGCTCGCGGGTGATGGAGATGACGACCACGGTGGCCACTGCGCTTTCCGCCGAGAAGCGGGCGAAGCCGGAGTAGCTCTGCAGCGCCAGCACCATGCCAGTGAAGATCGCGGTCAGGCCGACGACCGGCAGCGAGTAATAGCCGATGTCGATCATCTGGCGCAGGATCAGGCGCGGGTAATAGGGCGGGCGCACGCTGTGGAACAGCGCCAGGCCCGTGAACATGGAGATGCGGCCGACGGCTTCGAGGAAGCTGATCAGCAGCCGGCCGATGGCGGCGACGAAGTTCATGCCGGCTGGTTTTCCTTCACGGGAACGTAGACGCGATGGAAGCGGCGGCCGAGGCCGGTGAGGATTTCATAGCCGATGGTGCCGGCTTCCGCGGCGAGGGCGTCGGCGTCGTGCTGCGGGCCGAGGAGGTCGACGAGAGCGCCGGGCACGGCTTGGGCCGGCGGCACTTGCGAGACGTCGAGAGCGATCAGATCCATCGAGACGCGTCCCACAACAGGCACTCGCACATCGCCGAGATAGGCGTGGCCCCGGTTGGTCAGGCTTTGGCGGTAGCCGTCGGCATAGCCGACCCCGACGGTGGCGATCCGGCCCTTGGCCGTCACGCGATGCGCCGCACCATATCCAACGGTCATAGGGGTGTCAACGTCACGGACTTGCAGGATTTTGCCTTGTAGACGAACCACTTGGGCCATGGGATTGGGCCCCGGATGGCGCGGTTTCAGGCCATAGAGGGCGGCCCCCGGACGGGCCAGGTCGAAGTGGAAATCGGCCCCCAGGAAGATGCCGCCGGAATTGGCGAAGGAGGCCTGGGCGGCCGCCAGGGCCGGCACCCTGGCCCGCGCGGCCGTGAAGGCGGCGAGCTGCTGGGCGTTGAGCGGATGGTCCGGCTCGTCGGCGCAGGCGAGATGGCTCATGACGAGGCGGATCGTCAGGCCGTCGAGCAGGGCCGGCGCTGCGGCCAGGCTGGCGACTTCGCCGGCCGGCAGGCCGAGGCGGTTCATGCCGCTGTCGAGATGGATGTCGGCGGCGACGGACCCGCCCGTGCTGCGGGCGTGAGCGGTGACGGCGGCGATCTGCTCCAGGCTGTTGAGCACGGGCACCAGCCGGTGGCGCAGCAGCTCGGGCAGGCTGGCGGCGGTGGCGCCGGCGAAGACATGGATGTCGGCATCTGGCAGCAGCGCGCGGAGCGCGATGCCTTCCTCGGGCAGGGCGACGAAGAAGGTGCGGCAGCCGGCGCGGTGCAGGGCGGCGGCCACCTCGGCCATGCCGAGGCCGTAGGCGTCGGCCTTCACCACGGCGGCGCAGGCGGCGCCGGAGGGGGCGAGCTTGTCCTTCAGCAGCCGCCAGTTGGCGACGACGGCGCCGAGGTCGATGCGCAGGATGCCGCCGGCGAGGCTTGAGGCGCCGCCGGTCGCGGTCGGCGTGGAATCAATGGACATCGGGGATGCGGTTGTCGGAAATGTAGTCCGAGAACTTGGTGAAACGTCCCTCGAATTGCAAGACCGCCGTGCCGATGGGGCCGTGACGCTGCTTGCCGATGATGACCTCGGCGATGTTGTGCAGGTCGCCCATCTTGGTCTGCCATTCGAGATGCTTGTCGGTGCCCGTCTCGGGCTCCTTGCGCGACAGGTAGTATTCGGCGCGGTAGATGAACATCACCACGTCGGCGTCCTGCTCGATGGAGCCCGATTCGCGCAGGTCGGCGAGCTGTGGGCGCGGCGGGTCGCGCTGCTCGACGGCGCGCGACAGCTGCGACAGCGCCACCACGGGCAGGTTTAGCTCCTTGGCCAGCGCCTTCAGGCCGCGGGTGATTTCCGAGATTTCCTGCACGCGGTTTTCCTGGCCGCGGCCGCCGGGGCCGGCCGAGCCGCGCAGCAGCTGCAGGTAGTCGACGACGATCATCGACAGGCCGTGCTGGCGCTGCAGGCGGCGCGCGCGGGTGCGCAGCGCGGCGACCGAGAGGGCCGGCGTGTCGTCGATGAAGAAGGGGATCTGCGAGAGCGCGCGGCTCGCCTGCACGACGCGGTTGAAGTCGTCGCTGCTGAGGTCGCCGCGGCGAATGCGGTCGGAATCGACCTCGGCCGCTTCGGCGAGCATGCGGGTGACGAGCTGTTCGGACGACATTTCGAGCGAGAAGAAGCCGACCACGGCGCCGTCGAGCGGCTTGGGGTTGCCGTTCACGATCTGGGTGCGGCCTTCGCTCAGCGCGCGTTGATAGGATTGCGCGGCGCTGAAGGCGATGTTGGTGGCGAGCGCGGTCTTGCCCATGGAGGGGCGCGCCGCGAGGATGATCAGGTCGGACGGCTGCAGGCCGCCGAGCAGCTTGTCGAGGTCGACGAGCCCGGTGGAGACGCCGGTCAGCGAGCCTTCGCGCTTGTAGGCGGCTTCGGCCATGTCGATGGCCTTGACCAGCACGTCCTTGAAGGAGCGGAAGCCGCTGTCGGCCTGGCCGGTGGTGGCGAGGTCGAACAGGCGCTGTTCGGCGAACTCGATCTGGCCGGTGGCGCTCTGCTCCGGGTCGTGGTCGAAGGCTTCGTTGACCACGGTCTCGCCGATGTCGATGAGCTGGCGGCGCAGATGCAGGTCGAAGATCATGCGGCCGTAGTCGCCGGAATTGATGACGGTCGTGGCCGAGGCGGCGAGGCGGCCGAGGTACTGCGCGCCGCCGATCGAATCGAGGTCGGCATCCTGGTCGAACAGGTTCTTGAGGGTGGTCGCGTTGGCGACCTGGCCCTTCTCGATCAGCCGGGTCGCCGCGTCGAAGATGCGGCCGTGCGCCGGATGGGCGAAATGCTCGGGGCGCAGGAACTCGGACACCCGGCCGTAGGCTAGGTTGTTGGTCAGGACGGCGCCGAGAAGGGCCTGTTCGGCCTCGAAGTTGTGCGGCGGCTCGCGAAGCGGGGCAGTGCCGAGGCCGGGGACGTCGTCCGCCGCGCGCAGCGGCGTCACCTTGGGATTGGTCGTCTCGGCCATGCGCCCCGGTACTCCTGACAATCGGTGGTTTGGGCGGCGAACCTAGCCCAAGCCCGGGCGGGGTTCACTGTTTCCATCATAGCGAATCGGGCCGCCCTCCGGAAAGTTATCCAGAGGCTGTGAATAGCGGGCGTAGAAATGCCGCGGCGGCGGAAAGCCTATTCCGCCGCCGCGCCGAACTTGGCGAGCTGGGCGCGCTCCCATTCCATGATGTAGTCGCGGGTCAGCGGCACTGCACCCTGGTCGCGGGCGATCTGAATCTGGAAGACCATCTGGCTCATGTTGCGGAAGGCCATCTCGCAGCCGGTCAGGTAGAACTCCCACATGCGGCAGAAGCGCTCGTCGTAGATGCGCGCCGCTTCGGCGCGGTGCGCCATGAAGTTCTTGTACCAGTTCTTCAAGGTCTCGGCGTAGTGCAGGCGCAGCACCTCGACGTCGGTCACCCATAGGCCCGTGCGCTCGATCACCGGCAGCACTTCCGACAGCGCCGGCACGTAGCCGCCCGGGAAGATGTACTTGCGGATCCAGGGATCGGTGATGCCGGGGCCGTCCATGCGGCCGATGGCGTGGAGCAGGGCGACGCCGTCGGGCTTCAGCAGCTCGCGCATCTTGCGGAAGAAGGTGCCGAACTGCGGCAGGCCGACATGCTCGAACATGCCGACGGACACGATGCGGTCGTACTGCTCCTGCTCGAGGCGGTAGTCCTGCAGCTTGAAGCGCACGCTGCTGGCCAGGCCGGCGGCGGCGACGCGGCTTTCGGCCAGCTTCGCCTGTTCGGTCGACAGCGTGATGCCGGTGACGTCGGCGCTCGCCGCCTTGGCGAGGTAGAGCGCCATGCCGCCCCAGCCGCAGCCGATGTCGAGCACCTTCAGGTTCGGCCTGTCGAGCAGCAGCTTGGCGGCGATGTGCACCTTCTTGTTGAGCTGTGCCGTTTCCAGGCTGTCGTCGGGCTTGGCGAAGTAGGCGCAGGAATACTGGCGGTCGCGGTCGAGGAACAGGTCGTAGAGCGCGCCTGAAAGATCGTAGTGGTGCGCCACGTTCTGGCGCGAGCGGCTGACCGGGTTGTACTGCTGGATCAGGCGGACGCCGAAGCCCAGCATGCGCCCGACGCGGTGCATCGGCGCTTCGTAGATGCTGTTGAAGCCGCGCGTGGCGATGTCGATGAAGTCGCGCAGCGTGCCTTCCTCGATGGTCAGCGTGCCGTCCATGAAGGCTTCGCCGGCGGCGAGGGAAGGGTTGAGCGGGATCTTGGTGTGCAGCCTGCGGTCATGCAGGCGGATGGTGACCCGCGGCGGGGTGCCGTCGCCGAAGCGGTGCCGGCGATCGTTCGCGTCGATCAATGTCAGCGAACCGGACCGGACGAGGCGATCCAGCATCTTGGTCAGCAGCATGTTCCCCTACCTTGGCCGTTTGCTTCGGCCTTCGCTAAGGCGGCCCCCCGACCGCGAGAGAATGTGACAATCCAAGCACAAAACGGCGAACAAGAAAAAGGCCCTTTTTACAGGGCCTTAGTCTCTTTCTGGGCAGTAACCGCCTTTCTTTCGGCGAAGTAACTGCTTCAGGACACGATTTTCAGGCCGACGATGCCGGCGACGATGAGCAGAATGAACAGGATTCGCAGGGTCTCGCGCGATTCGCCGAATAGGATCATGCCAAGCACGGCGACGCCGACGGCGCCGATCCCGGTCCAGATGGCGTAGGCGGTTCCAATGGGGATGTGGCGCAGGGCGAGGGACAGCATGCCGACGCTGGCCGCCATGGCGCCCACGGTGAGGACGGAGGGAACCCAGCGGGTGAAGCCGTCGGTGTATTTCAGGCCGATGGCCCAGGCGATCTCAAGCAGCCCGGCGACGACGAGATAGCCCCAGGCCAGGGCGAGGGTGGCGGACGGCGCCATGAGAATCTCCAGCGGCAGGATGGACGGAAGGTCGGCAGGAGCCGGGCATAGAAAAAGGCGGGGCTTTGCGGCCCCGCCTTGATCTTAGGTCGATCTCGGAAAAAGGCTACTCGGCCTTGTCGTCCGCGGCCTCTTCCTCGGCGGCTTCGTCGCCCGGCTCGGCGCCCGGCTCGAACACGTCGGTCAGGGCGTCGGCCTCTTCCTCGGCGGCGGCGATCATGGCCGGGGTCTTGCCCGCGGCCTGCAGCTTCGCCTCTTCCTCGGAGCGCGCCACGTTGACGGCGACCATGATGGCGACTTCCGGATGCAGGTTCACGCGCAGCTTGTGAATGCCGAGCGTCTTGATCGGAATGTCGAGCTTCACCTGGGTGTTGTCGACCGTGATGCCCTGGGCGGTGACCGCCTCGGAGACGTCGCGCGGACGGACCGAGCCGAACAGCTGGCCGTTCTCGCTCGCCTGGCGGATCAGCGTCACGCTGAGGTCCGAAGCCTTCGCGGCGATCGCCTCGGCTTCGCCCTTGCGCTTCAGGTTGGCGGCTTCGAGCTGCACGCGCTGCGTCTCGAAGAGGCCCATGTTCTGCTTGGTCGCGCGCAACGCCTTCTTGCGCGGCAGCAGGAAGTTGCGGGCGAAGCCAGGCTTCACCTTCACTTTGTCGCCCATTTGGCCGAGACGCTCGACGCGCTCGAGCAGAATCACTTCCATCATCGCTTTTCCTCCTGGCCGGTCCCGCCGGCGCCACGCCGACGAAGGAGCAGCCATTGCTCCATGAAGCCCAATCCGGCGACCAGCAGAACCGGCCAGCCGAACACCAACAGCAGCAGGTAGCAGCCCGTGAGGGTCACTCCCCGGGCGGGCCAGCGGCGTGTCCAGACGTGGACGACCGCAAGTCCCACCAAGAAGAACGGCACCAGCATCGCCAGGGCCGCATTGCGCGCCACGAACGTCAGCGCGCCTAAATCCATCCACGGCGTCACCAGCGCCGCCGCCGCGACCGCCGCCGTGGCGCTCGCATACCAGCTCGGCAACTCGACCGCCGCGTAGCGCGGGGCCGGCCGCCGGCTGTGCCGGCTGCGCGCCAGCAGCGACTGGGCGATGGCGGCGTTGGCGATCACCATGATCGTCCAGGAGAAGATGATGATGGCCGGGAAGTAGCCCGCCACCGCCTTCATCAGCTCCGCCACCTGCGGGTTCTGGTCGGTGGGGAGCACTTGGCCCATCACCGATTCGATCTCGCCCGTCATCGCCGCGATCTGGCTTTCGCCGCCGGCCAAGGCCAGCGCAGCGAAGAGGCCGCAGCCGTAAATCGTCAGCCAGGCCAGCAAGCGGCCCAGCGGGTACCACGCGTCGTCGTCGTTCGCGTCGCCGCGCCGCAGCAGCGCCTGACGCGTCAGGCCTGCCGCCGGCAGGGCGTAGACGAGGGCGAACACGATGCCGAACAGGCCCGTACTCGCCGCCCCAACAAGGACCGTGGCCGTGCCGGCGGCGACGAAGCCGCCGCGCGGGCCGAGCCCAAGTCCCGCCGCGAACAGCGGCAGCAGCGCCAGGTAGGCCAAAACCATGCCGGCCGGCGCGTCGAGGAAGGTGGCGAGGTAGAGGATCGCGCCGGCGGCTCCGCCGCCTATCGCGATCCCGATCTCCTTCGCCATTAGCTTCCCTCTCGTCTCACTCACGCGCGGCGGGCGAGCCCGCCGCGTTTCGCAACAAGCCTTACTTCAGCAAGTAGGGCAGCAGGGCGATGGCGCGCGCGCGCTTGATCGCCTGAGCGAGTTCGCGCTGCTTGGGCGCGGACACGGCCGTGATGCGGCTCGGGACGATCTTGCCGCGCTCGGACACGAAGCGCTGCAGCAGACGGATGTCCTTGTAGTCGATCTTCGGCGCGTTGGCGCCCGAGAACGGGCAGCTCTTGCGACGGCGGAAGAACGGACGGCGACCGCCCGCGGCGGCCTTGCCGCCGGCGCCGCCTTCTGCGGGGCGCTCAGTGCGTTCGGTGCTCATGCCGGCTCTCCTTGAGTGGTCGTCGTGGTGGGCGCGCCTTCTTCGCGACGCGGACGGTCGCCGCCGAAGCGGTCGCCGCCGGGGCCGCCGGGGCCGTCACGACGCGGGCCGCGCGGACGGTCGCCGCCGAAGCGGTCGCCGCCGAAGCCGCCGCGACCGCGCGGACGCTCGTCTTCCTGGCCGCGGCTGCGGACGACGGCCGACGGGCCTTCCTCCAGCTCGTCGACGCGCACGGTCATGTAGCGCAGGATGTCTTCGTGGATGCGCAGGTTGCGCTCCAGCTCGGCGATGGTCGCGCCGTTGCCATCGATGTTCATCAGAACATAGTGGCCCTTGCGGTTCTTCTTGATCTTGTAGCTGAGGTTGCGAAGACCCCAGTATTCGCGCTTCAGAACCTTGCCGCCGTTGGCTTCGACGAGGGCTTGAAAGGTTTCGCCCAGGGCTTCCGCCTGGGGCGCGGCGAGATCTTGGCGTGCAATAAGCACGCTCTCATAAAGAGGCATAAACAGCGGCTCCTTCTGGCTGTTCGCGGCCCGGCGCCCTGTTTCCCTATGAAGCAGCGGCAGTCCGGACCTAGCCGACCCAAAGGGCCGGCAAGGAGTTATGAAGGCGCGGAATATACACGAAAGCGTTATGGGCGCAAGGCGCGGAATGGCGGGTTTTCCCGGCGATTCCGCAGGAAAATCCAGAGGGAAAACTCAGGAGGAAAATTCGGGGGAAACCGGGCCTGCGGGGCGCGTTCTCCTTGACTTGCGGGGATCAGGGGGTATGTCTTGCCGATTCCGTGGTGAGTGGGGATTTTATGGATCAAGTCTTTGTTTTTCCAGGGCAAGGTTCGCAGGCCGTCGGCATGGGCAAGGACCTGGCCGAGGCCTTCGGGGCGGCCCGCGAGGTCTTCCAGGAGGTCGACGAGGCGCTCAAGCAGCCGCTCTCGCGCCTGATGTTCGAAGGCCCGGCCGACGAACTCACCCTGACGGAGAACGCCCAGCCGGCCCTCATGGCCGTCAGCCTCGCCGTCGTGCGGGTGCTGGAGCGCGAGGCCAAGCTCGACATCGCCAAGGCCGCCCGCTTCGTCGCCGGCCATTCGCTTGGCGAATATTCCGCCCTGGCGGCCGCCCGCGCCATCAGCGTGACCGACACGGCGCGCCTGCTGAAGCTGCGCGGCCAGTCGATGCAGAAGGCGGTGCCGGTCGGCGTCGGCGCCATGGCGGCGCTGCTCGGCGCCGATCTCGACAAGGCGAAGGCCATCGCCGCCGAAGCGGCTCCCAGTCCTGATGGCAGGCGTGAAGTGTGCATGGCGGCGAACGACAACGGCGGCGACCAGGTTGTCATCAGTGGCCACAAGGGGGCCATCGAGCGCGCCCTCAAGATCGCCACCGACGGCGGCGTGAAGCGCGCCATCCTGCTGCCGGTCAGCGCGCCGTTCCATTGCACGCTGATGCAGCCCGCCGCCGACGCCATGGAAGAGGCGCTGGCGCGCACGACGATCAACGAGCCGGTCGTGCCCGTGATCAGCAACGTGAAGGCGGGCCCCGTGCTCGAGCCGGACGACATCCGCAGGCTGCTCGTCGAGCAGGTCACCGGCATGGTGCGCTGGCGCGAGAGCATGATCGCCGTGAAGGCGCTGGGCGTCGGCCGCGTCGTCGAGCTCGGCGCCGGCAAGGTGCTGGCGGGCCTCGCCAAGCGCATCGACCGCGAGTTCGAGACCGTTTCGATCCAGGGCCCGGCCGACATCGAGGCCTTCATAAAGGCCGTCTAATCAGTCTTTCTTAGAAGTCAGGAGAAACCATGTTCGATCTCACCGGCAAGACGGCGTTGATCACGGGAGCCAGCGGCGGCATCGGCGGCGCCATCGCGCGCGCGCTGCACGGCGCCGGCGCGCAGGTGATGCTGTCCGGCACGCGCGCCGATGCGCTGGAGACGTTGGCCAGTGAGCTTAAAGAGCGGGCGCATGTGCAGACTTGCAACCTCGGCGACGCGGCCAGCATCGAAGCCTTGATGAAGGCGTCCGACGCGGCGATGGGCAAGACCGACATCCTCGTCAACAACGCCGGCCTGACGCGCGACACCCTGATGATGCGCATGAAGGACGAGGACTGGCAGTCGGTGATCGACGTCAACCTCACCGCCGCCTTCCGCCTGTCGCGCGCCGCGCTGCGCAACATGATGAAGAACCGCTGGGGCCGCATCGTCAACATCACCTCGATCGTCGGCGTCACCGGCAATCCGGGGCAGGTGAACTACGCCGCCTCAAAGGCCGGCATGATCGGCATGACCAAGTCGCTCGCCGCCGAAGTGGCGAGCCGGGGCATCACCGCCAACTGCATCGCGCCGGGCTTCATCGCCACCCCGATGACCGACGTGCTGAACGACGACCAGAAGGCCAAGCTGCTGGGGGCGATCCCCGCCGGGCGGCTCGGGGAGCCGGCCGACATCGCCGCCGCCGCCCTCTACCTGGCCAGCGACGAGGCGGCCTACATGACCGGCCAGACCTTGCATGTGAATGGCGGCATGGCCATGATATAGGCCGCCCTAGGCTTCAGGGGAGGGCATAGGGCTCCTGGAACGCCGGCAGAACGGTCGCAGCGCTAGTGGCCGCTCGGCGCTGGCAATACCAGGGGAAGTATGTTACCAAACCGCACTTTTTCGCGGGCAGGGCAGCGCCAAGAGCGGCCGGCCGGCGGAACGACAAGACAAAGAACAGCAATCGCTATAAGACCTAGCGACCAAATCATCAGCCGAGGACTTGAAGAATGAGCGACGTTGCCGACCGCGTGTCCAAGATTGTTGTCGAGCACCTGGGTGTCGACGCAGCCAAGGTGACGCCGAACGCGAGCTTCATCGACGATCTGGGCGCCGACAGCCTGGATACCGTCGAACTCGTCATGGCCTTCGAGGAAGAGTTCGGGTGCGAAATCCCCGACGACGCCGCCGAGAAGATCCTGACCGTGAAGGACGCGATTGACTACATCCAGTCGCATAGCGCCTAAGCATTTGCGACATACTGCGAGCCTGAGCACATGAGACGAGTCGTCGTTACCGGCCTCGGTCTCGTCACGCCGCTCGGGTGCGGCGTCGAGGCCACCTGGGACCGCCTGATCAAGGGCGAGTCCGGCCTGCGCGCTATCCAATCCTTCGATGTCTCCGACATCACGACCAAGATCGCCGGGCAGGTTCCGCTCGGCGACAAGGCGTCCGGCCTGTTCAATCCGGACGACTGGGTCGACACGAAGGACCGCAAGAAGATGGATCAGTTCATCATCTTCGCGCTGGCGGCCGCCATCCAGGCGGTCGAGGATTCGGGCTGGATGCCGACGGCGGAAGAAGACCGCGACCGCACCGGCGTCATGATCGGCTCCGGCATCGGCGGCTTGCCGTCGATCGCCGAAGGCGCCATGACGATCCACGAGAAGGGGCCGCGCCGTCTCAGCCCGTTCTTCATTCCGGCGGCCCTGATCAACCTCGCCTCCGGCCATGTCTCGATCAAGTACGGCTTCCGCGGCCCCAACCATGCCGTCGTCACCGCCTGCTCGACCGGCGCGCACGCCATCGGCGACGCCGCCCGTCTGATCCAGTGGGAAGACGCCGACGTGATGGTCGCCGGCGGCACCGAAGCGGCCGTGTGCCGCTTGGGCCTCGCCGGCTTCGCCGCCGCGCGCGCCATGTCGACCAACTTCAACGACACGCCCGAAAAGGGCTCGCGCCCCTGGGACAAGGACCGCGACGGCTTCGTCATGGGCGAAGGCGCCGGCGTGGTGGTGCTCGAGGAATACGAGCATGCCAAGAAGCGCGGCGCCAAGATTTACGGCGAGATCATCGGCTACGGCATGTCGGGCGACGCCTATCACCTGACGGCGCCGACGCCCGACGGCAACGGCGCCTATCGCGCCATGCAGGCGGCGCTCAAGCGCGCGCAGATCAGCCCCGACCAGATCGGCTACGTCAACGCGCACGGCACCTCGACGCCGCTCGGCGACGAGATCGAGCTCGGCGCGGTGAAGCGCGTGTTCGGCGATCACGCCACGACGAACCTCTCCATGTCGTCCACCAAGTCGGCCATCGGCCACCTGCTGGGCGCTGCGGGCAGCGTCGAGGCGATCTTCTCGCTGCTGGCGATCAAGAACGGCATCCTGCCGCCGACCCTCAACCTCGACAATCCGTCGCCGGGTTGCGAGGTGGTCGACCTCGTGCCGCACAAGGCCAAGGAAAAGAAGCTGGACTACGCCTTGTCCAACTCCTTCGGCTTCGGCGGCACCAACGCCGCCCTGATCTTCGGCAAGGCTCCCTAAGTTGCGCCTGCGGCGCGTTGCCGTCGCGGCTCTTCTCCTTACCGGCACGCTCGCCACCGTCATCGCCGGCTTCGCCGTCTGGCTGCTCGCTGCGTTCGAGCGGCCTTACGCCGAGGGCCCGGCGGTCACGGTCGTGGTGCCGCGCGGCGCCGGCATCGACGAGATCGGCCAGCTGCTCGCCGCCAGCCGCGTGATCGAGGACGCCTTGCCCTTCGCGCTGGGCGTGCGTCTCAACCACATGACCGGCCGCCTGCGCGCCGGCGAATACGCCTTTCCAGCCGCCGTCAGCCCGCACGCCGCCATGGACCTGCTGGCCAGCGGCAAGACCGTGGTGCATCGCCTCACCATCCCTGAGGGCTTGACCACGTCGCAGGTGCTGGCGCTGGTTGCCCAGGCCGACGCCTTGGGCGGCGACCTCGCGCGCAAGCCGGAAGAAGGCGCGCTGTTGCCCGAAACCTATAATTACTCGCTCGGCGACACGCGTGACGCCCTGGTGGCGCGCATGGAGAAGGCGATGCAGGGCGCGCTCGACGCGGCCTGGACGGCACGCCCGGCTGACTTCCCGCTGCAGTCCGCGCGCGACGTGGCGATCCTCGCCTCCATCGTCGAGAAGGAAACCGGCGTCGCCGAGGAGCGCCCGCTGATCGCCGGCCTGTTCCTTAACCGCTTGGCGCGCGGCATGAAGCTGCAGTCGGACCCGACCGTCGCCTACGGCCTGGCGAAGCAGGAGGGGCGTCCGGGCGACTGGCTCGACCGCGCGCTGACGCGCGCCGACCTCGCGGCGCCGACGCCTTTCAACAGCTACCTGAACGACGGCCTGCCGCCGACGCCGATCGCCAATCCGGGCCGCGCCGCGCTGATGGCGGTGGTCAACCCGACGCGCACCGACGCGCTTTATTTCGTCGCCAACGGCACGGGCGGCCACGCCTTCGCCAATACGCTCGACGAGCACAACCGCAACGTGGCGAAGTGGCGCGCGCTGTCGCGCAGCAAGCCGGAAGCGGGCCGGGCGTCTCCCGACGCGCTGACGCCCAATCCATAAGGCGTCATGCTCGGATTTAATCCGAGCATCCAGGGGCAGCGCTCAGGCGCGCGAATGGACCCTCGGGTCAAGCCCGAGGGCGACGGTTTGTAAATTTATGCCAAAGCGTGCCGTTCCGGCCTTTGGCGCAATCTTGTTTCCATTCGTCATGCCCGCACTTGTTGCGGGCATCCACGCCTTGCAGGCTTTGCTAAGGGAAGTCGTAGATGGCCGGAACAAGTCCGGCCATGACGCTGCTGGGGCGCCTAGCGCGCCGGCTTTTCGGGCAGCTTGTTGATGAAGCGGTCGGTCAGCGCGGGCGTCAGCAACGCCACGAACCAGACCAATGCATAGAGCGGCCAGGGGAAGGCGATGCGCGCCTTGTCGTTGAGCAGGCCGCGATAGATGTTCGCCGCCGCCGGTTCCGCATCCATCAGGAAGGGCATGGGGAAGGGGTTCACCGCCGTCATCGGCGTGCGGACGAAGCCCGGGCAGACGACCGAGAGCCTGATGGCGTCGGTCGCCAGCGTGCCGCGCAGGCCTTCGCCCCAGGCGCGCACCGCCGCCTTGCTGGCGCAGTAGGCAGGCGCGCCGGGCAAGCCGCGAAAGCCGGCCAGCGAGCTGACGATGGCGATCTGGCCCTTGAAGGGCGCGCCGTCGTTGTCGCGCGGCGCGTGGGCGCGCATCGCGTCGATCGCGGGCAGCACCGTGTTCATCGCGCCGTCGACGTTGACCGCGAAGATGCGCCGCGCCTGCTCGGCGCTTTCGATCTTGGAGGCGCGGCCGAGCGTGCTGCCGTCGGTCGAGCCGTCGCCGCCGCTGCCGCCCGAGATGCCGGCATTGGCGATGACGAGGTCGAGGGGCGCGAGCGCGTCGGATTCGGCGATCCAGGCGGCCATGGCGTCGCGGTCGGTGACGTCGACGACCGTGGCATGGACCGTGGCGCCCTTGGCCCGGCAGGTCTCGGCGATGTTGTCGAGGCGCGGCCAGTGCCGGCCGCTCAGGAACAGGGTGACGCCGGAGGCGGCGTAGAGGGTCGCAAGGGCGGCGCCGAGGCCGCTGGAAGCGCCGGTGATCAGTACGCTATGGGGGGATTGCATGGCCCAAGCCTAGGCGTATCGGGCTCCGACCGCCAGCTTCATAGGTTTCTAGAGGGGGCCTAGGATGGGTTGTTCCACCCCCGAACCACGCGCTATATTGCGGCCCTCGATTTTTAGACCACTAAATGCTGTCGGCTTAAGGCCGGATGGCGAGAAGGGGAAGCGTTGAGCGTCGCCAGTATGACCGGGTTCGCCCGCGCCGCCGGACAGATCGACGAGATCGGCTGGCAATGGGAGGTCAAGAGCGTCAACGGGCGCGGCCTCGACCTGCGGATTCGCCTGGCGCCGGGCAGCGAGGGCCTCGAAGTGGCGACCCGCGCGGCCCTCGCCGAGAAGTTCAGCCGCGGCAGCTTCAGCGTCAACCTCACGGTCACCCGCGCTGGCGGCTCCGGCCGCTTCCTGCTCAACCGCGACCTGCTCGACCAACTGCTCGACGTGATGGGCGAGGTGAAGGCGCGCGTGCCCGACGCCCAGGCGCCGCAGATCGACGGCCTGCTGCGCGTGAAGGGGGTGCTGGAGGAGGTCGAGGCGCTGGACAGCGACGAGACCAAGGCCAAGCGCGAGAAGGCCATGATGAAGAGCCTCGGCGAGGCGCTGGTCGCCGTCGCCGCCGCCCGCCAGGCTGAGGGCGCCAAGCTCGCCGCCGTGCTGTCGGGCCATGTGGACAAGATCGCGACGCTCGCCGCCCAGGCCACCGGGCTTGCAGGCGCGCAGCCGTCTGCGATCAGGGACCGCCTGCAGGCCAAGCTGAAGGATCTGCTGGGCGGCAGCGGCCTGTCGGAGGAGCGCCTCGCCCAGGAGGCGGCCCTGCTCGCCGCCAAGGCCGACGTGCGCGAGGAGATCGACCGCCTGAACGCCCATGTGTCCCAGGCGCGCGAACTGATGGCCGCCGGCGAGCCGGTCGGCCGCCGGCTCGACTTCCTGTCGCAGGAATTCAACCGCGAGGCCAACACGCTCTGCTCGAAGGCCGAGGATCTGGAGCTGACGCGCGTCGGCCTGGAGCTGAAGGCGACCATCGAGCAATTCCGCGAGCAGGTGCAGAATGTCGAGTAAGCCGGGCTCCCGCGCCACGATCCCGCACGAGCCGGAGAACGATCCGCTCGGCATCCACCGCCGCGGCCTGATGCTCGTGCTGTCGTCGCCGTCGGGCGCCGGCAAGTCCACCATCTCGCGCGCCATGCTCGAGCGCGAAGCGAACCTCACCATGTCGATCTCGGTGACCACCCGTCCCAAGCGGCCGGGCGAAACAGCGGGCGTCGACTACATCTTCGTCGACCCGACCGAGTTCGGCCTGATGGTCAACCGCCAGGAGCTGCTCGAGCACGCCCATGTGTTCGAGAACTACTACGGTACGCCCAAGGCGCCGGTCGAGGACGCCCTGGCCGCCGGCAAGGACGTGCTGTTCGACATCGACTGGCAGGGCACGCAGCAGCTGGCGCAGAACGCGCCGCGCGACCTCGTCAGCATCTTCATCCTGCCGCCCTCGACGCGCGAGCTGGAGCGCCGGCTGCACAGCCGCGCCCAGGATCCGCTCGACGTGGTGACGCAGCGCATGGCCAAGGCCGCCGACGAGATGAGCCATTGGCGCGAGTACGACTACATCATCGTCAACCAGGACATCGAGCAGAGCGTGGCGGAAGTGCAGGCCATCCTCGCCGCCGAACGGCTCCGGCGCGACCGTCAGGTCGGGCTGGAGAACTTCGTCCGCGCGCTGCGCGAAGGCCAGTAGCCTATATCCACGTCACTCCCGGGCTTGACCCGAGAGTCCATTCTTCACGCGCACAGGCGGTGGATATATGGATGCTCGGATCAAGTCCGAGCATGACGGCTTAGTCTTGGTGCCGTGAAGGCCATCCCATGTCGTCATGCCCGCACCAAGTGCGGCATGACATGAGGGCGGCAGAGGGCCTTTATCTGTGATCCGGCTTGACGGCCTTGTAGGCGTTGGCCAGGCGGCAGAAGGCTGCTACGTCCAGTTCCTCGGCGCGCGCGGTCGGCGCGATGCCGGTCTCTTCCAGCAGCGGCAGCGGATCGATCCCGAGCCCCTTGAGGCTGACGCGCAGCATCTTGCGGCGCTGGCCGAAGGCCGCCTTGGTGACGGCCTCCAGGTCGGCGCGGCCGGCCTCGGCAGGCGGGCTCTTGCGCGGCGTCAGGTTGACCACCGTGGAGGTCACCTGGGGCGGCGGCGTGAAGGCGCGCGGGCCGATGTCGAAGGCCAGGTCCACCTCGCACAGCCATTGCGCGAGCACCGAGAGGCGGCCGTAGGCCTTGGTGCGCGGCGCCGCGGCGAGCCGTTCGGCCACTTCCTTCTGCACCAGCACGGTTATGCCGGCGATCTCGGCGGGCCGCTCCAGCCAGTTGAGGATCAGCGCCGTGCCGACGTTGTAGGGCAGGTTGGCGACGACCTTGACCGGCCCCTGCCAGCCTTCCTGCCGCAGCAGCGCGACCGCATCCGTTTCCAGGGCGTCGGCCTCGACGATCTCGAGGCGTCCTTCGCTGGCCGCGACCAAAGGCTGCAGGGCGGCGATGCAGCGCTCGTCGCGCTCGACGGCGACCAGCCGGGCGGCACCCGCTTCGAGGATGGCGCGCGTCAGGCCGCCGGGGCCGGGGCCGACCTCGACGACGGCGCAGTCGCTTAAGTTTCCGGCGGCGCGGGCGATCTTGGCCGTGAGGTTGAGGTCGAGCAGGAAATGCTGGCCGAGCTTCTTGATGGCCGAGAGGCCATGTTCGGCGATGACGTCGCGCAGCGGCGGCAGCTTGGCGATGGCGTCGGCGGCGGTGTCCACGCGGCGGGGCTCAGGCGGCGAAGGCGGCGCGGCGCGCGGCCATGTCGGCGGCGAGACGAAGCGCTGCGAGCAGGCTGGTGGCGCTCGCCTTGCCGCTGCCGGCGATGTTGAAGGCCGTGCCGTGGTCGGGCGAGGTGCGCACGATCGGCAGGCCGAGCGTGACGTCGACGCCCTGGTCGAAGCCGAGCGTCTTGAGCGGGATCAGCGCCTGGTCGTGGTACATGCAGAGCGCCGTGTCGTAGGCGCCGCGCGCGGCGGCGTGGAACATGGTGTCGGCGGGCAGCGGCCCGGCGGCGTCGATGCCGAGCGCGCGCAGCTGCGCCACGGCGGGGGCGACGATCTCGATGTCCTCGCGGCCGAGCGCGCCCTCTTCGCCGGCATGGGGATTGAGGCCGGCGACGGCGAGGCGCGGGCGGGCGATACCGAAGTCGCGGCGCAGCGCCTCGGCGGCGACGCGGCCGCAGCGCACGATGTCGGCGATGGTCAGGTCGGCGACGGCCTGGCGCAGCGACAGATGGATCGTCACCGGCACGACGCGCAGCTCGGGGGACGCCAGCATCATCACGGGAGCGGCTACGCCGGTCAGCTCGCCGAGATATTCGGTGTGCCCGGGATGCTTGAAGCCGGCGTCGTAGAGCACCTTCTTGTGGATCGGGTTGGTCACCACGGCGGCGACACGGCCGGCCTGGGCCAGCTCGACGGCGCGGCGGATCGATTCGATGACGGCCGGCGCATTGGCATTGTCGGGCTTGCCGGGCTCGACGGCCTGCGGCAGGGGCAGCGCCAGCACAGGCAGGGCGCGGGGGAATTGGGCGGCCGCGTCTTCCGGGCCCGCCACCATGGCGATGGGCACGTCCCAGCCGAGCCGCTGGGCCAGGGCCGAGAGGCGGGCCGGATCGTCGAGCAGGACGAAGGACGGGGCGGCGCCGCCGCGCGACGCCATCCAGGCCTTGAGCGCGATCTCGCCGCCGATGCCGGCGGGCTCGCCCATGGTGAGGGCCAATGGCAGGGAGGAGGTCATCGGGAGGGCGTCATGGTGCGCGGTGGCCTCTCTGCGCGGCGCGCGGAATGCGAAGGACCGATCAGGCGCGGATGTCGATGAAGGCGCTCTGGCGCAGGTCGCGCAGGAAGCGGCGCGACTGCAGCTCCATCTTCTGGTCGCCGATCAGGCGCTGCAGCTCCTGCCGGCTCGGCAGGTTGGCCGTCGGCTCGTCGCGCGAGCAGACCATGAGGACGCGCAGGCCGCCGTCGACCGGGAAGGGCGCGCTGGGCTTGCCGACCGTGAGGCCGGAGACGACCTTGCGCATGTCCTGGGCGAGGTCGCCGACGCGCAGCGTGCCCATGGAACCGGACTCGGGCGAGGCGACTTCCTTGGCGAGCTTGTCCATGTCGGCGCAGCCGTTGACGGTCTCGGAGATCGTCTGCGCCAGCTGCTTCTGGCTGTCGGTTTCCGCGGCGCCGGCGCCGGCGGCGATGGGCAGGAAGATCTGGTTGAGCTCGACCTTGACGTCGTCGGGCGACGAGGCCAGCGGCGCGCGGCGGTCGCGCAGGGCGACGATGTAGTAGCCCTCGGCCGTGCGGATCGGCTGGGAGATGCTGCCGACCGGCATCTTGGAGAGGACGTCGTCGAGCTCCTGCGGCATCTGGCCGGTCTGCACCCAGCCGAGGTCGCCGCCGCTGCCCGCCGTGGAATCCTGCGAGAACTGCTGGGCCAGGGTCGGGAAGGAGGCGCCGTTCGAGAGCTGGTCGTAGAGGCGGTCGATGTTGGCGTGGACCTCGGTCTCGTCCTGCGGCGATTCGACTGGCAGGAAGATCTGCGAGACGAGGTGAGACGGCTTGTCGGCGTTTTCCTTGATGCGGGCCAGGGCGTCGTCCACCTCGTCGTCGCCGACGGTGACGAGGCGGGCCGCGCGGCGGCGCACCACCTTGGGCCAGCTGATGGCGACCTTGGCCTGGTCGATGAAGCTGGTGTAGCTCAGGCCTTCGGCCTTGAAGGTCTCGGCCAGCTTGCCCGCCGGAATGTTGTTCTGCTGCTCGATGCGGCCGACGGCGGCGGCGATCTCGTCGGGCTGGGCGGTGATGCCGAGGCGCTTGGCCTCCTGCATCTGCAGCCGCTCGTCGATCATCGAGCGCAGCACCTGGGTGCTGAGGCGGCGGGCCTGCTCCTGCGAGGCGGGCTGGTTCGATGAGGCGATGATGAGGCGCACGCGCTGCTGGACGTCGTAGGCCGAGATCAGCTCGTCGTTGACCACGGCGACGATGCGCTGCGGGCTCGCCTGGCCGCCCGCGGGCGCGGGCTGCTGCGCCGTGGCCGGCGTGCCGTCCAGGAGCGGGGTGGCGATGGCGGCAAGCAAAAGCGCGACGCCGGCGTGGGAAAGAACGCGGCGGAGGGCGCCATGGGAGGCGCGACGCATCTGGGACAAGCGCGACATCGCGAGAGTTATATAAGGAACCGGACCCGGGACACAACAGGGGCGAAAACTGCCCGAAAGCCGGGTTCCGTTCCGCCCGCCGGCCGGAAATCCGCTCAAAACGCCGACGTCTGGAAGTCGCCCAGGTTCTTGAATACGAACATGAACAGGAGGGTGGTGGAAGGCACCAGGTCGCGGTCGTAGGTGAAGCTGCGGGACAGGGAGGTCTGGAAGATCAGGCATTCGTCGGTATAGCGCAGGCCGCCGCCGAACCCGATGAAGCCGCCGTCGTCGGTCAGGTCGTTGCGGGTGAAGCCGAAGGCGCCCCAGTTCCGGGTCAGGCCGGCCTGGAGCGAGGCGTAGACTTCCTGGCGGTCGGGAAACTGGTTGTTGCTCGCCGCGCCGTCGACGAAGAAGTAGCTCAGGTCGAGCCGCAGCTTGGAGGCGTTGCCGATGCCCAGCTTGACCTCGTTGGTCCGTGTGTCGAGCTCTTCGGCGCTGACGCGGAAGCGGTACATCAAGTCGAAGTATTGGGCCGGCGAGATGGTGAGGCGGCCGACGATGTCGGAGAGCTGGTCGTTCAGGCCGCTGCCCGGCACGAACTCGTTGTCCTCGTTGAAGCGGTAGCTCTGGCCGACGAAGGCGGTCGTCGAGCCGCCGCCCTCGCCGTAGACGCCGCCGCGGAGGCCGTAGATGACGCGCTGGCCGCCTTCGACGCGGTCCACGCCGGTGAAGGGGGTGTCGTCGAACAGGTTGGTGTCGTCGAACTCGATGTCCTGGCTGTCCTCGTTCGGCAGCTTGCTCGGGTTGCCGCCGCGCGGCGCGACGACGACGCCGGCGATCGGCTCGATCATCTCGGTGATCTTGCCGCTCTGGCGCGAGAAGGGGTAGCGGTAGTCGAGCTTCACCTGCGGGAAGAGGCGGCCGGTGTAGCCGTCCTTCTGCGGTCCGTAGATCGGGGCGACGACGTCATTCACGTGGTAGGCGTCGGCCTGCAGGCTGGCGGTGACGCCGAAGATCTCGCCGCTCGACGCGATGTGGGGCAGGTTCCAGGAAGTCTTGGTCGAGATGCGGTCGCTGCTCGTGCCTTCGTCGCGCGTCAGCGACAGGGCGGAGACGTCGAAGTTCAGGCGTCCGCCGTTCCGGTCGGGATCGCCGCGGAAGTTGTAGTTCGCCATCGGCAGGATGAGGGGCGTCTGGCCGGGGTCGTCGGTCACGCGCAGCCCCTGGAACGACATGGCGGTGGCGTTGGCGTAGCTGCGGCCGCGGAAGCCCTCGACGAAGGCGTCGGACGTCAGCGACTTGTTGTCGCTGCCGAAGCCGTAGCGGCGCAGGTAGGTGTCGTCGGTCGCGCGGTCGACGTTGAAGCCGGCGCGCCAGGTCTCGTCGAGGTCGAACCGCCCGTTGCCGCGGATGTGGCCGCGCATGTCGGCGCCGTCCGGCGGATCCGTGGGGTTGGTGTAGCTGCCGGAGAGCTGGAACGCGCCGTTGGTCAGGCGCTGGCGGTATTCGCCGGAATAGACCATGCCCTGGCCGCTGGTGTAGGTCGGCGTGAAGGTGAGGTCCTTGTCCTCGGAGATCACCCAGTAGTAGGGCGTGCTGACGAAGGTGCCGAGGTCGGACGAGTTGCCGTAGCTCGGGAACATGAAGCCGCTCTGGCGCTTCACCGACGGGTCGGGATGCGAGAAGTAGGGCAGGTACAGCACCGGCAGGCCGAACATCTCAAGCTGGGCGTCTTCGTACTCGACGGTCTTGGCGACCGTGTCATGCGTGACCTTCACGGCCTTGATCTGCCACAGCGGCGGGCGGCTCGGGTCCTTCGAGCAGAGCTCGCAGGGCGAGTAGACCGCCTTGCTCATCTCGGTGACGACGCCGCCGAGGCGGCGCCCGCCGTTGGCGGCCATGCGCGAGTTGTCGCTCATCAGCATGCGGATGCTGTTGACGGCGCCGGTCTTGAGGTCGTCGGTGAACTCGGCGTATTCGGAGAACAGCACGTCGCCGGTCGGCTCCAGCAGGCTGACGTTGCCCGACGCGGTCATGATGTCGGTCTTCTGGTTGTAGGTGACCGTGTCGGCCATCAGGACGCGCTGGCCCTGCGATATCTCGACGTTGCCGCGCGCGACGACGAGCCCGAGGCTCTCGTCGAAGGTGATCTCGTCGGCCTTCAGCAGGTAGGCGCCAGCGTCGTCCGCTGCGGCGGGCGCGGCAGGGGGCGTCGGCGGCGCGGGCGGCGCGCCGTTCGGCAGGAAGGTCGGGTTGACGGTCGCCGGCGCGTCGTTCAGCAGGCTGTCCGAGCCGCCGCCAAAGATGCTGTTCGACTGGCCGAAGGCCGGCACGAGCGCCATGGTCCATAGGGACAGCATGACCGCCGCCGCAGCAACGCCCCCCCGATACCCCCTCAGCATGGCTTAGGACCTCGCCATGGGGTCAGCCGTCTTCCAGGTGCAGCAGCGCCGCGAGGCCGAGCGCCATGCTGAAGCCGGCGGGTGTCCAGGCGGCGAGGGCGGCGGGAATCGACGCCGAGAGGCCGAGCGCCAGCACCACGTCGGACAGGAAGAACAGCATGAAGCCGAACAGGACGCCGCCGCCGATCAGCGCCGCCGTGCCGCCGCGGCGCGAGGAGCGCATGGAGAAGCTGGCGGCGATCAGCACCATGGCCGCCAGCATCGCCGGCACGGAGAGCAGCGAATTCCAGTAGAGCCGGTGGCGGTTGGCGGAGAAGCCCGCGTTGTCGAGCAGGCGGATGAAGCCCGGCAGGTCCCAGAACGACATGGTCTCGGGGGCCGCGAAGCTGTCCTGGATTTTCTCGGGAGTCCAATCGGTCTTCACTTGGTAGGTCGGCAGGCTCTGCGGCGGCTGGCCCGGGGCGGTGAGCAGCACGTTCTTGAGCTGCCAGACGCCGTCGTCGAGGCGGGCTTCGTCCGCGTCGATGCGGCTGATGAACTTGTCGGTCCCTTCGTACATGAAAATGATGACGCCGTGCAGCACCAAATCCGGCTGGGTGACGCTGGTGGCGTGGATGACCGCCTGGCCGACCTCGTCGGCCTGGCGCAGCCAGAGGCCCGTGCGCGACATGGCGAGCAGGTTGGTCTGCCCGAGGACGAGCTTGCTCTCCAGCGTGTCGTAGCGCGACAGCATGGCGGAGGCGAGCGGGTTGAAGACGGCGATGCTGAAGATGCCGATGCAGACCATGCTGGTCACGGCGGGCAGCAGGAACTGCCAGACCGAGATGCCGGCCGAGCGCGCGACGACGAGCTCCTGAAAGCGCGTCAGGCGCGAGAAGGTGTGCATGCCGCCGAACAGCGTCGCGAAGGGCACGATCTTCTGCGCCATGTAGGGCAGCTTCAGCAGGGCCATTTCCAGCAGCAGGGGCACGGAGATGTCGGGGCGCGTGCTGGTGCGGCGCATCAGCTCGATCGTGTCGAGCAGGAAGATGATGGCGCAGAGCGAGAGCAGCACGATGGCGAAGCTCGCGAGGAACCGCCGGGCGATGTAGAGCGACAGGGTGGGGGAGAGGACGGTGACGCCTGACATCGCGCGCTCAGGCCTCTGCCAGCATGGCGACGGCAGGGCGGCGCGTGGGGTTGTGCAGCAGCACGTAGAAGGCGCCGAGGGTCGCGATCATTGGAATCAAGTAGAGCAGCAGGATGAAGGCCGGAGCCGAAGAGGACAGGTTGAAGGCGCCGAGGTAGGCGACCTGGATGACGCCGACGGCGACGGTCGCCCACATGATGCGGCGCACCTGGCCGCGGCGGTTGAACTCGCCGGCCAGCAGCGTGGCGAGACCGATCATGGCGAAAGCGATGGTCAGCAGCGGCGACGACAGGCGCTGGTGGCCCTCGGCGCGCAGCGAGGCGCGGGAGCGGATGTCGTCGGCCGTGTTGCCCGGCCAGAACAGCTCGTTGATGTAGCGTTCGCGGGCCTCGCGCCAGCGCGGCCCGCCGCTGTCGACCGCGGTGTCGAAGTCCAGCGTGTACTGGTCGAAGTAGAGGATCGAGAGCTGCTGGTCGCGGCCCTTCTCGATGGCCTGGCGGTTGCCGTTGGCCATGACGACGCGCGGGCCGTTCGGCGTGTGCACAAGGGCGCCGCGCTCGGCCATCATCGTCACCGGCTTGTCGGGAATGCGCTCGTCGTGGACCAGGATGCCGAGCAGCTCGCCGTCGCTCTTGCGCTCGCGGACGTAGACGGTGACGCCGTCGACGACGTTGTTGAAGGTGCCTTCCTGCAGCAGCACGGAGGAGTAGTCGTTGCGGATGGAGAACTGCAGGTCCTTGAACTCGCGGTAGGCGAGCGGCATGAAGTAGAGGTTCACCGCGTAGCAGATCAGCGCGACGATCACCGCCATGCCGAGCGCCGGCTTGGCCAGGGTGACCTGGCTCATGCCGCAGGCGCGCAGCACGACCAGCTCGCTGTCCATCATCATCTTGCTGTAGGTGAAGATCACGGCGATGAACACGGCGACCGGCAGCAGCACCGACATCACCATCGGGAGGATGAGGATGGCCAGGTAGAAAAAGGTATGCGCCGGCAAGCCGCGATTCAGGATGAGATCGACGAAACGCAGGGACTGGGTCAGCCAGATCACGCCCGCCATGGCGACGGTGATGAACAGGAGCGGCCAGAACAGCAGGCGCATGATGTAACGATAGCTACAGCTCATGGCGCGGCATTATAGCCATCCGC
>DASYCO010000085.1:0-4522 GCA_036500145.1 Alphaproteobacteria bacterium
AGCCGCGTCCGCCGCTGCAAAGTGACCGCGTGCTGCGCCGCTAGCGCTTCGGCGCGACGCCGAGCGTAAGCCTGTTCATTCCCGCGCCGGGGGAAATACCTTGAGTCCCTGCTTTCGCGGGGACGATCGGTCCTGCCGCAACACGCTTGGTGTTTGCGCCGGGCGGATGCCGATGGCATGAAGCGGGACGAACGAAACCCGCCCGGCTGCAGATGTTCAAAGTCCGCGTCATTCCCTGTCTCGATGTGAAGGACGGCCGCGTCGTCAAGGGCGTCAACTTCGTCGACCTGGTCGACGCGGGCGATCCCGTCGAGCAGGCGCGCATCTACGACCGCGAAGGCGCCGACGAGCTGACCTTCCTCGACATCACCGCCTCGTCCGACAACCGCGACACGCTCTACGACGTCGTGCGCGGCACGGCGGAACAGTGCTTCATGCCGCTGACCGTCGGCGGCGGCGTGCGCCAGGTCGAGGACATCCGCAAGCTGCTGCTGGCCGGCGCCGACAAGGTGTCGATCAACACCGCCGCCGTGGCGCGTCCCGAATTCGTCGGCGAGGCGGCCGAGAAGTTCGGCAGCCAGTGCATCGTCGTCGCCATCGACGCCAAGGCCGTGGCTCCCGGCAAGTGGGAGATCTTCACCCACGGCGGGCGCAACCGCACCGGCCTCGACGCCGTGGCCTGGGCCCGGCGCATGGCGAGCCTCGGCGCCGGAGAAATCCTGCTGACCTCGATGGACCGCGACGGTACCAAGTCCGGCTTCGACATCGCGCTGACGCGCGCTGTGGCCGATGCAGTTCCTGTCCCGGTGATCGCCTCGGGCGGCGTCGGCAGCCTCGACCACATGGCCGCCGGCATTCGCGACGGCCATGCCAGCGCCGTGCTCGCCGCGTCGATCTTCCACTTCGGAACCTTCAAGATCCGCGAAGTGAAGAGCCACATGCGCGACGCCGGCCTGCCGGTCCGCCTGGACTGACGGGCTCCCGTTGAGGTGAAGCGCCGGCCCGCATTCGTGACAGGGCGAAGCAAATCTGTTAGACGCAAAGCTAGAGAGAAAACCTGGCGACCTTTCGCCGGGACGGGGAGAGAATCGTGGCGCAAAAACCGAAACGCAACAAAGCCAAGAAGAGCGCCGGCAAGAAGGTCGAGCCGGCGAAGATCATCGGCGTGATTCCGGGCGCCGGCGCCGGCAGCGACGGCCGCACGCTGGACGGTCTCTATGCTGTCATAAAGTCGCGCCGCGGCGCTGACCCGGCGCGCTCGCACACGGCGCGCATGTTCCTGCGCGGTCCGGCCAAGATCGCCCAGAAGTTCGGCGAGGAAGCGGTCGAGGCGGTGATCGAGGGCGCGCTGAAGGAGAGCAAGGCGCTGGTGCTCGAAAGCGCCGACGTGCTCTACCACCTGCTCGTGCTGTGGGCCGCATGCGGCGTGAAGCCCGACCAGGTGTGGAAGGAGCTCAAGCGCCGCGAAGTGCGCTCGGGCATCGCCGAGAAGGCGGCGCGCAAGCTGGCGCCGCTCGGCAAGGCGACAGGCAGCAAGGCGACCGGCGGCAAGCTGGCCGGCAAGACGACGAAGAAGGCCGCCGCGAAGAAGCGCGCGCCGCGCTAGTCCGCGTCGCCGCGTCCCGTCTTAAGAATTGGCGCAAAAGGATAGGGTGATGGCGAGCTACGACCCGAATAACATTTTTGCCCGCATCCTTCGCGGCGAGATTCCCTGCAAGAAGGTCTACGAAGACGCGCATGTGCTCGCCTTCCACGACATCAATCCGCAGGCGCCGACCCATGTGCTGGTGATTCCGAAGGGCGCCTACGTTTCCTTCGACGATTTTTCGGCGAAGGCCTCGGCGGAAGAGATCACGGGATTCATGCGCGCCGCAGGCAAAATCGCGCGTGATCTCGGCGTTGCCGAGGATGGCTACCGCATTCTGGCGAACACCGGCGTCAACGGCGCGCAGGAGGTTCTGCATTTTCACCTGCATCTTTTCGCAGGGCGCAAACTCGGCCGCATGGTCGTCGCGCCGGAGTGAATTGCCATGTCAGCTTCGGCTGACGACGCGACGGGCGTTCGAGCCTCGCGCATCTGCGAATACACATTCCGCAGATAAGGATATTAGCTCCCACTTTGAAAATCGTTTGCAACCGACGAAAACCGTAGGCGGTGCTTATAATCGCTTGAATGTATTGTTCAATTATTTGAGTTCTGGGTATGTCGGGGGATCGATCTAATACGCCTGCGGGGGAGCAGGACACGAGCGGCGGCGACCTCGATAGGGCCTTTGCCCTTCTTAAAACCATCCGCGCCTATAAAAACAGCCGTTTTCCTTTCCTGCGCACGCGGGTGGATTACGACCTGCTGTTGTACATCGGCCATGGCCAGGTCAGCGCCAAGCCGATGAACCTGACGGACATCCTGACTTCGAACATCGGCACCGTCTCGACCATCGTGCGCCGCCTCGGCCGCCTCGAGAAGCTCGGCGTCGTGCACAAGGTCAAGGCAACCACCGACAAGCGCAACGTGCATTACTTCCTCGCCGACGAGCATCTCGACGCGGTGGCGGAATTCGTCACCTACCTGCACCGCGCGGGTCGTGACGAAGATGCCGGCAACTGGCCGTCGAACGCGTCGCTGTAACCTCCGCGACGCTCTCCGCCACTCAGTTCATGACAGCGGCCCACGGCGAACCCGCCGTGGCACAGGCTCCATGGTAAGGACATGGAGCTTTAAGCTGCCGCGTCAGCGCGGCAGCGCCAGCCGGCGATAGCTCAGCGCCTCGGCGATGTGCGGCTTGCGCACATCGTCGCTGCCGGCGAGGTCGGCCAGGGTGCGCGCCACGCGCAGCACGCGGTGATAGCCGCGCGCCGAAAGCTTCAATCTTTCGGCGGCGTCGGTCAGCAGCTTGCGACCTTCTGGATCGGGACCGGCGACCTCTTCCAGCGCCGTGCCGTCGACTTCGGCATTGCTGCGGATGGCGATGCCGTTGGCCGGCGCGGCGTAGCGCCGCGTCTGGACGTCGCGGGCGGCGGCGACGCGCGCCGCCACCTCCGCCGAGCCTTCGCGCGCCGTCGGCAGGCTCAGGTCCTGCGGCGTCACCGCCGGCACCTCGATATGCAGGTCGATGCGGTCGAACAGCGGGCCGGAGATCTTGCCCTGGTAGTCGGCGGCGCAGCGCGGCGCCTTGTTGCAGGCGAGCGACGGGTCGCCGAGATGGCCGCAGGGGCAGGGGTTCATGGCGGCGATCAGCTGCACGCGCGCCGGGTAGGCGACATGGGCGTTGGCGCGCGCCACCACGGCGCGGCCCGATTCCAGCGGCTGGCGCAGCGCCTCCAGGGTGGCGCGGGCGAATTCCGGCAGCTCGTCGAGGAACAGCACGCCGAGATGGGCGAGCGAAACCTCGCCAGGCCTGGCCCGCGCGCCACCGCCGACCATGGCCGCCAATGAGGCCGAATGGTGCGGGTCGCGGAAGGGCCGGCGCTGGATCAGCCCCGCCGCGCCGTTTCCGCCGATCAGGTTGCCGGCGAGCGAATGGATCATGCTGACTTCCAGCGCCTCCGCCGGGGCGAGCGGCGGCAGGATGCCGGGCAGGCGCTGCGCCAGCATGGACTTGCCGGCGCCGGGCGGGCCGCTCATCAGCAGGTTGTGGCCGCCGGCGGCGCAGACTTCGAGGGCGCGCTTGGCGCTTTCCTGGCCCTTGATGTCGCGCAGGTCGAGCTGGCCGTGCAGGGCGCCGCCAGTCGTCGCCGGGGTCGTCGCCAGCTTCGGCTGCGGCGGGCTCAGCACCTGGGTGCCCTTGAAGTGGTTGATGAGCGCCAGCAGGCTGCCGGCCGCCAGGATGTCGAGCCCGGCGACCCAGGCTGCCTCGCCGCCGACGGCGGCCGGGCAGATCAGGCCGAGGTCGCGGTTGAAGGCGTGGATCGCGGCGGGCAGGGCGCCGGCCACCGGCGCCAGCGCGCCGTCGAGCGCCAGCTCGCCGAGGGCGACGTAGCCCGCCAGCTCCTCCTGCGGCAGCACGCCCATGGCGGCGAGCACGCCGAGCGCGATCGGCAGGTCGAAGTGGCTGCCTTCCTTGGCGACGTCGGCGGGCGCCAAGTTGACGGTGATGCGCTTCGGCGGCAGCGCCAGGCCGAGCGCGTTGAGCGCCGCGCGCACCCGCTCCTTCGATTCGCCGACCGCCTTGTCGGGCAGGCCGACGATGGCGAAGGCCGGCAGGCCCGATGCCATTTGCACCTGCACGTCGATAGCGAGCACGTCGACGCCCTGAAAGGCGACGGTGGCGATATGGGCGGTCATGTCCGCAAAGCTCCCCCGGTCACGGGAAAACTATAGCGCGGCAGACCGCGAAGGCATCCGAAAAGCTTCAGCGCGCAAATGTGAAAGCTATTTTTAGAAAGACGGTGCGACGCGCGGACGTGGGTTGCGCACGTCCAACTGCGCTATGACGCCGCCGCCAGGATGTCGCTGTGCCGGAACGGCAGGCGAATGGTCACCGTGGTGCCGACGCCGACGGCGCTTTCGATCAGAAGCGTG
>DASYCO010000086.1:0-17098 GCA_036500145.1 Alphaproteobacteria bacterium
ATGATGGGCATCAAGGGCCGTCCCACGCCGACCGCCGACAAGCGCCTCAATCCGATGGAGGCCTATGGCCTCAAGACGATGTCGATGGGCTACCTGGTGCCGGAAGATTCGCCGATGATCTGGCGCGGGCCCATGGTGATCGGCGCGCTCGAGCAATTGCTGCGCGACGTCGCCTGGGGCGAGCTCGACGTGCTGATGGTCGACATGCCGCCCGGCACCGGCGACGCGCAGCTGACCATGGCGCAGCGCGTGCCGCTGGCCGGCGCCGTCATCGTCTCGACGCCGCAGGACATCGCGCTCTTGGACGCGCGCAAAGGCATCAACATGTTCAAGAAGGTCGAGGTGCCGCTGCTCGGCATCGTCGAGAACATGAGCACCTTCGTCTGCCCGAACTGCGGCCACGAAAGCCACATCTTCGGCCACGGCGGCGCCAAGGCGGAAGCCGACAAGATCGGCGTGGAGTTCCTCGGCGAAGTGCCGCTTCACATCGCCATCCGCGAGACGTCGGACGCCGGCACGCCGATCACGGCGACGCAGCCCGACAGCCCGCAGGCCAAGGCCTACCGCGCCATCGCCAAGCGCGTATGGGAAAAGCTCGCCGCCGACACGCGCAAGGCGCCGCGCATCGTCGTCAGCTAGATTTAGCGTCTGCGTAAAGAGGTTCCGCCATGCCGCTCGCGCTCTACGGCCATCCCTTCTCCTCCTACACGCAGAAGGTGCTGATCGCGCTGTACGAGAACGGCACGCCCTTCGAGTTTCGCTGCATCGGGCCGGACACGCCGCAGCATCTGGCCGAGTGGCTGCGGCGCTGGCCGCTGCGCAAATTCCCGCTGCTGCTGGACGGCGAACGTGGCATCGTCGAGACCAGCATCATCATCGAGCATCTGCAGATCAATCACCCCGGACCGGTGCGGCTGCTGCCCGCCGACCCGAATGCCGCGCTGGACGTGCGCTTCCTCGACCGCTTCTTCGACCTGCACGTGATGAACATGATGCAGCTCGCCGTGAACGGCGCGCTGACGGGCGACGCGACGAAGCGCGCGGATGGCTTGGCGCTCGCCGTGGAAAAGCTGGAGCTCGCCTACGGATGGCTCGAAGGCGAACTCGCCGGCAGGACCTGGGCCGCCGGCGACGACTTCACGCTGGCCGACTGTGCCGCCGCGCCGTCGCTGTTCTACGCCGACTGGACGCACCCGATCGCGGAAGACTTCCCGACCTTGCGCGCCTACCGCGCGCGCCTGCTGGCCCGCCCGTCCTTCGCCCGCGCGGTCGACGAAGCCCGGCCTTTCCGGCCGCTCTTTCCCTTAGGCGCCCCAGAGCGGGACTGAGGGCATCGCGACTGATTACTTCGAGTCGAGGCCGAGCGATTCCAGCATCTCGCGCCATTCGCGCAAAGACAGGCCGCTGTCCTTCTGCTCGACCTTCTCGCCGTTGAGCATGCGCTTGACGGCCTGCAGGGCCTTCTCGGAGAGATGCACGCCGCCCATGCGGTACTGCAGGAAGGCGTCGCACACCAGCGGCACCCAGCGCTTCACCGTCTCCAGCATCGCGTCGGCATAGACGCGGATCTCGTACTGGGCGTGCGGGTCGGCGCGCAGGGAGAGGAAGTGCAGCAGGTTCTGCAGGTCCACCTTCCAGTACCACTGGGTGTAGAAGTTCACCGTCAGGTTCATGCGCGCCAGCTCGCGCGCCAGGCCGGTGCGGTTCGGGTCGACCACTTCGCCCTTCTCGTTCTCGTTCAGCATCTCGGCGTAATGGTCGTAGGTCTGCTGCGAATCCTCGCGCAGGATCTTCAGCACGCGCTCGGCGTCGGCGCCCGTCAGCGCGTCAGCGCGGCCTTGGCGGTTCGACGTCGACTGCGCGCCGAGATGCTCGGCCTTGGGGATGTAGAACTCATTGTCGAGGATCGAGTAGCGCGCCGAATATTCGTTCACGTTGGCGGTGCGGTGGCGGATCCACTGGCGCGCCACGAAGATCGGCAGCTTGACGTGGTACTTGATCTCGCACATCTCGAAGGGCGTCGTGTGCCGGTGGCGCATCAGGTAGTTGATGAGCCCGGCGTCCTCGCTGACGCGCTTGGTCCCCTTGCCGTAGGACACGCGCGCGGCCTGCACCACGGCGGCGTCGTCGCCCATGTAATCGACGACGCGCACGAAGCCGTGGTCGAGCACCGGCAGCGGCGTGTAGAGGATTTCCTCGAGGGCGGGTGCGGTCGGGCGGCGGGTGGCGGTCGATTGGGCGCGGGCGGACTCGATCTCGGCCTGCTGCTCGGGACTCAAGGGCATCAAAAACTCCGGTTCGTCCGATGTCGGATGGGGCTCGTGGGGGCCCGAAAAGACGGGCCGGAACTTTACCGGCTCGCGCCCGGGAAGCAACCGCCGAACGCGCGCCGCCGCAAAACAATCCAAGCTGTGGAAAAGATTGGGAACCGGGCTGCCCGCCCGGCCGCAGCCGGCCTTTCAAACTGCCCGGAAAAGCCTTATATTTCTTTTGTCGGGCAACCGACTATGGCGATAAACGGCTTATGGAATAAGTGTTGCGGACCCGGGGGCAGTACCCGGCGCCTCCACCAATTCCCATTCGCCGGCCACGCTGGCCGGCGACCCATGGGGGCGAAACAGGATCGACGCGCATGGTAAAGGTAAGTTTTTCGCTCGGCATGATACCGCCGTTATCGGGTCGTTTGATAAGTGCCAACGACAATCGCGTTGCACTCGCTGCCTAATAGGTAAGCGCGGCTCGGGGGGCGCCGGGCAACAGAAGCCCCCCACCTAATTTGGCCGTCCCATCGGCCGCCTGCTATCGTGCCTTTCGACCCGCCGTGCCTTTAATTGACCGCGCCTCTGATTCAGTTCCTCGGACCTCCGCAGCTTTCCCCATGGCCCGCGACATTCTGCACTACGACAAGATGGTCGAAAGCGCCCTGCGCGGCGTCGTTCGCGAAGCGCTGATCTTCGTCTCGAAGAACGGCCTGCCCGGCAACCATCACTTCTACCTGACCTTCCGCACCGACTATCCGGGCGTCGACATCTCGGAGACGCTGCACGCCCAGTATCCCGTCGACATGACGGTGGTGCTGCAGCACCAGTACTGGGGCCTGGAGGTGAACGACGACCATTTCGTCGTCAACCTCAGCTTCAGCAACGTGCCCGAGCGCCTGCAGGTGCCCTATGCGGCGATGATCTCCTTCGTCGACCCCTCCGTGAAGTTCGGCCTGCAGTTCCAGCCGGCCGAAGGCGAGGCCGCCGCGTCCGGCGCCGCGACGGACGCCGGCAAGGCCAAGCCGAAGCTCGCGAAGCCGGCCGGCGACGGCAAGCCGATCGAGCTCAAGCCCCACAAGGCCGAAACGAAGGCCGAGACGGCGAAGCCCGAAGCCGCCAAGCCGGAGGCCGCCCTGCCGGCCACCGCCAAGGCGGACGACGCCCCCGAAGCGGCGGAAGCCGCCCCCGACGGCCAGGCCGCCGGCGAGGAGCCGGGCAAGGTCGTCTCGCTTGACGCCTTCCGCAAAAAATAGTCTCTGACCGCGCCGCCTGAGCGTTCCGGCTTGCCCGGCCGCTCCGGCTCCTTCATCCCGCCCGCGCGGCCCCCTCCGTCACCCCGGAGCCTTCATGTCCGATACCGATTTCCACAAGATGTTCCCGCTCGCCCATGACGAGGCGACGGCCTTCCGCAAGCTCGACGGCGACTACGTCGAGACTGCCGAGTTCGATGGCCAGCGCGTCGTCAAGGTCAAGCCCGAGGCGCTCACCGCCCTGACCAAGGCCGCCTTCCGCGACATCGCCCACCTGCTGCGCACCGACCATCTCAAGCAGCTGCGCAAGATCATGGACGACCCGGAGGCCTCCGATAACGACCGCTTCGTCGCCTACGAGCTGATGAAGAACGCCAACATCGCCGCCGGCGGCGTGCTGCCCATGTGCCAGGACACCGGCACCGCCATCATCATGGGCAAGAAGGGCCAGAACGTCTGGACCGGCGCCGACGACGAGGCCGCGATCTCCGAAGGCGTGAAGCGCACCTACGCCGAATCGAACCTGCGCTACTCGCAGATGGCGCCCGTCACCATGTTCGACGAGGTCAACACCGGCGACAACCTGCCGGCGCAGATCGACCTCTACGCCACCAAGGGCGACGAGTACGAATTCCTCTTCGTCGCCAAGGGCGGCGGCTCGGCCAACAAGACCTATCTCTATCAGGAGACGAAGGCGCTGCTGAACCCGGCCTCGCTGCTGAAGTTCGTCGCCGAGAAGATCAAGACGCTCGGCACCGCCGCCTGCCCGCCCTACCATCTCGCCATCGTCATCGGCGGCACTTCGGCGGAGCTGACGCTCAAGACCGTGAAGCTCGCGAGCACGCATTACCTCGACGGCCTGCCGACCAGCGGCAACAAGTTCGGCCAGGCCTTCCGCGACGTCGAGCTCGAGAAGGAAATCTTCAAGCTGACCCAGGCGACCGGCATCGGCGCGCAGTTCGGCGGCAAGTACTTCTGCCACGACGTGCGCGTCATCCGCCTGCCGCGCCATGGCGCGAGCTGCCCGGTCGGCATCGGCGTCTCCTGCTCGGCCGACCGCCAGGTGATCGGCAAGATCACCGCCGAAGGCCTGTTCCTCGAGCAGCTCGAGACCAACCCGGCGCAGTTCCTGCCGGACATCAACGAGGACAAGCTCGGCGGCGACGTGGTCAAGATCGACCTCAACCAGCCAATGGACCAGATCCGCAAGATCCTCTCGCAATATCCGATCAAGACGCGCGTCTCGCTCACCGGCACGCTGATCGTCGCGCGCGACATCGCGCACGCCAAGCTGCAGGAGCGCATCGATGCCGGCCAGGGGCTGCCGCAGTACATGAAGGACCATCCGGTCTACTACGCCGGCCCCGCCAAGACGCCGAAGGGCATGGCCTCGGGCTCGTTCGGCCCGACCACGGCCGGCCGCATGGATTCCTATGTCGACGCCTTCCAGAAGGCCGGCGGCTCGCTCGTCATGCTGGCCAAGGGCAACCGCTCGCCGGTGGTGCGCGAGGCCTGCCAGAAATACGGCGGCTTCTACCTCGGCTCGACCGGCGGCCCCGCCGCGCGCCTGGCCCAGGACTGCATCAAGAAGGTCGAGGTGCTGGAATATCCGGAGCTCGGCATGGAAGCGGTGTGGAAGATCGAGGTCGAGGACTTCCCGGCCTTCATCGTCGTCGATGACAAGGGCAACGACTTCTTCGCCAAGCTCGGCGCGAAGGACTGAGGCTGATGGCCATCGACTTCCTGTTCGACGGCCCGAAGTCCGCCGCGCTGACGCTGATGCTCGCCCATGGCGCGGGCGCCGGCATGGACCATCCGTTCATGGTCGCCATGGCCGCCGCCATCGCCAAGAAGAGCGGCGTCCGCGTCGCGCGCTTCGAGTTTCCCTACATGGCGGCGCGGCGCGCCGACGGCAAGAAGCGCCCGCCCGACCGCTCCGACAAGCTGATCGCCTGCTACCGCGAAGCCATCGAGCAGCTCGGCGGCGCGGACAAGGTCGTGGTCGGCGGCAAGTCGATGGGCGGCCGCATGGCCAGCCTGATCGCCGAGGACGCCGGGGCGCGCGGCCTCGTCTGCCTCGGCTATCCCTTCCATCCGCCCGGCAAGCCCGACGTGCTGCGCACCTCGCACCTGCTGCGCATGCGCCTGCCCACGCTCATCGTCCAGGGCACGCGCGACACCTTCGGCGGACCGGAAACGGTGCGCGCCGTCTCCCTGCCGCCCGCGATCCACATCCACTGGATCGGCGACGGCGACCATTCCTTCAAGCCGCGCAAGTCCTCGGGGCGCACCGAAGCCGAAACGCTCGACGAGGCCGCGACCGCCGTGGCGGACTACCTGAAGGATCTGGCCTGAGGCCGAGCCGGTGTCCTGCGGGACGCCTTGAGGCGATCCCACAGGACGACGGACTGGCTGGCGATTCGGCTGGCTTGCCCGCCGGCGAGATTTCAAGGACCCTTGCGGGCTCCCTGAGGCTCTCTCCATTATGTAAGACGAGCGAGACGGGACTTTTTCCCGCGAATTTTTATAATATTCCCGTTGACGCCCGCCCCAAGCCTCCCCGGCGGGGTCTCCACGCTTCGCCCGCCCCTCGCAAAGGACATGATGGATGCCGCATGACAGCAAGTTCGTCGACCGCGTGCTGGCCTTGCTGACGCCGAACGGCGACGTCCGCGCGCGACCGATGTTCGGCGGCCACGGCGTCTATCTCGACGGCATGATGTTCGCGCTGATCGCCAGGGACCGGCTCTACTTCAAGACCGACGCCGAGACGCGCCCGCGCTTCGTGCGCACCGGCAGCAAGCCCTTCGGCTTCATGCGCGGCAGCCGCGAGATGGTCACCTCCTACTACGAGGCGCCGCCGCGCACCATGAACAGCGCGCGCGCCATCATGCCCTGGGTCGAGCTCGCCACCATCGCCGCGCGCGGCGCGGCCAAGGCGAAAAGGACCGGCGCGAAGAAGCCCGTCCCCAGGAAAGCCGCCGCCAAGAAGGCCAAGCCCCCTGCCAAGACCAAGCAACCATCGGCCAAGACGGGCGTTGGCAAGGCGAAAGCCGCAAGACGGACAACCAAGCGCGTGGTTAAATCGAAGCCATGAGCAAGACACGCACGGAAAGCGACAGCTTCGGCCCCATCGAGGTGCCGGCGGACCGCTACTGGGGCGCGCAAACGCAGCGCAGCCTGCAGAACTTCCGCATCGGCGGCGAGCGCATGCCGCCGGCGCTGATCCATGCGCTCGGCCTGCAGAAGCAGGCCTCCGCCCAAGCCAACATGGCGCTCGGCGCGCTGGACCGGACAATCGGCGCGGCCATCGCCAGCGCCGCCGCCGAAGTCGCCGCCGGCAAGTGGGACGACGAGTTTCCCCTGGTGGTGTGGCAGACCGGCTCCGGCACCCAGACCAACATGAACGCCAACGAGGTAATCGCCAACCGCGCCAACGAAGCGCTCGGCGCGCCGCGCGGCGCCAAGACGCCGGTCCATCCCAACGACCATGTCAACTGCGGCCAGTCGTCGAACGACAGCTTCCCGACCGCCATGCACATCGCGGCGGCGCGCGAGGCGACCGGCGCGCTGGTCCCGGCGCTGCGGCACCTGCATGGCGCGCTCGCGGTCAAGGCGATGGCGTTCAAGGACCTGGTGAAGATCGGCCGCACCCACTTGCAGGACGCGACGCCCGTCACCCTCGGCCAGGAATTCGGCGCCTATGCGCGCCAGGTCGACTACGCCATCGCGCGCGTCGAGGCGGCGCTGCCGCGCATCTACAGGCTGGCGCAAGGCGGCACCGCCGTCGGCACCGGCCTCAATGCGGCACCCGGCTTCGATGCCGCCTTCTGCAAGGAGATCGCGGCCCTCACCGGCCTGCCTTTCGTGCCCGCGCCCGACAAGTTCGAGGCGCTGGCGACCCATGACGCGCTGGTCGAACTGTCCGGCGCGCTCAACGTCATCGCCGTCTCCTTCACCAAGATTGCCAACGACATCCGCCTGATGGCCTCCGGCCCGCGCTCGGGCTTCGGCGAAATCCACCTGCCGGAAAACGAGCCCGGCTCGTCGATCATGCCGGGCAAGGTCAACCCGACCCAGGCCGAGGCTATGACCATGGTCGCCGCGCAGGTGATGGGCAATCACGTGACGATCACGGTCGGCGGCGCGCAGGGGCATCTCGAGCTCAACGTGTTCAAGCCGGTGATCGCCTACAACGTGCTGCAGTCGATCCGCCTGCTCGCCGACGCGGCCAGGAGCTTCGCCGACAACTGCGTCGTCGGCATCGACGCCAACGAGGCGCGCCTCACCCAGCTGATGCGGCAGTCGCTCATGCTGGTGACGGCGCTCAACACCCACATCGGCTACGACGCGGCGGCCAAGATCGCCAAGACGGCCTTCGCCGAGAACCTCAGCCTGAAGGACGCCGCGCTCAAGCTGAAGCTGGTGACGGCGGAAGACTTCGACCGCTGGGTGGTGCCGGACGACATGCTCGGACGCCCCAAAGCGTGAGCGAGACGGATCAGGACGCGGCGCAAGACGCTCCCGCGCGGGATGCGGTGCTGCGCAAGCGCTCGGTGCTGATCGCCGGCCACAAGACCAGCGTGTCGCTCGAAGGAGCCTTCTGGGATGAATTGCGCGACGCCGCCGCCGAACGCGACATGCCGCTCAGCCGCCTGATCGAAGAAATCGACACGGCGCGCGGCGGCAACCTGTCGAGCGCCATCCGCCTCTTCGTGCTCGACCGCCTGCGCCGAAAGGCCGAGACGAAACCCGCCTAACGCTGGGTCGGCAGATCCTTCAGGACGTCATTGATGAAAGCGTCGCCGTTCGGCTGCGCGGGCTGCGTCGGCGCGGCCTGGATCGGGGCCGGTTGCGGCGGGGCTGTCTGCACAGGAACTGTCTGCACAGGAACTGGCTGCGCCGGAGCCGCCTGCGGCCGCGCAGCCGGGGCCCGCGTGGCCGGCACCTGCGCCGGCTGCTGGGCCGCACGGGCCGCCGCGCGCTTGGCTTCGCGCTCGGCTTCCGCCTTCGCGGCACGCTCGAGCACGTAGGCCTGCAGGGCCTCGCTCTCGAAGCTCTTGTTCGGCGCGGCCATCGGGCCACTCAGCTGCAAGTGCACGGGCGGCGCGGCCGCGTCTGCAGCGAACTTGAACGCCACCTCGCCGCCGATCGTCCAAGCCGGCAGATTGGCGCGGATGCCGCCGTCGCCGGTGGCGCCGTCGACCGTCAGGGTCATGTCGTCGCTGGAGAGCGTGCCGTTCTCGACCGTGAAGCTGCCGTCGAGCGCCGAGAGCTTGCTGCTGCCCGCCGTCGCCGCCTTGAGCAGCGCCTGCAGGTCGGCGACCTTCTCCACCGTCGGCAGCTTCTTGTTCGCCGCCGCGAGGTCGACGCCGCGCAAGGCGGCGTCGTGCAGCGCGAACTGGCCCTTGCCGCCGAGAGCGGCGATGAAGCCCGCCTCGTGCGCGCCCTTGGTCGCGAAGTCCATCGCCAGGTCGAGCTTGCCGTCCACCGCGTCGAAAACCTTCGAGTCGAACAGGCCGCGCTTCGCGTCGGCGCCGCTCAGGGCCATCTTGCCTTCGAGCGCGGCGCCACCTTCGGCCGGGGTCAGCTTCGCATCGAGCGTGAAGGCGCCGCCCAGCAGGCTGCCGGTCAGCTTGTCGATGGAGAGCGCGCCGTCGGTCACCGCCACATGGGCGGCGGCATTGGCCACATGCCAGCTCTTGTGCGTCAGCGTCTTGGCCGAGAAGTCGAGGTCCGCGTCGCCGAGCGCCAGCAGGTAGAGCGCCAAGGGCGCTTCCGACCAGGGAACCGGCCCTGACGACGGACTGGCGGGCGGCGTCGCCACGCTCAGCAGCCCCGCCGTGTCGATCTCGCTGACCGCCAGCTTGCCGGTCAGCTTGGGCTTCGCCCCGTCGAGCGCCAGGGCGGCGTCTCCGGCCAGCGTCATGTCGCCGAGGGCGGCGTCGATCTTCGGCAGGCGGTAGCCCTTGGCGTCGCTCTCGATGCGCGTCGCCAGCTTGAGCGCGCCGGTCGTCGTCACCGGCGGCGTGACGCCGCTCAGGCGATATAGTCCAGCCGGGTCCTTGGCATGGGCCTCGACGTCGAGCGCCACTGCCGGCTTGCCGGCGATGTCCTTCACGTCGCCGGCGACCGAGAAGCCGCCGTTGCCGTCGCCCGTGTCGATGCCGGCGGCGAGCTTGCGCAGGGTCAGGTTGCCGCTGTCGAGCGTGGCGTCGAGGGCGAGGCCGCGCATCGGCACCTGGCGCCAGGTGAATTGCCCGGCGTTCACCAGCAGGTTCGCGTCGAAGGCGGCGATGACGTCGGGCGGCAGGGCGAGGCTGTCGTCGCTCGGAATGTAGGAATCGAGGTTGAACTGGTTGACGACGAGGTTGGCGCCGAAGGCCGGCCGCGCGCGCAAGGCCGCGACGATGCCGCCCGTCACCTTGGTGCTGTCGAAGCGCAGGTCGAGGTCGCTCAGCTCCAGCGTGTCGAAGCCGAGGCCAAGGCGGCCGGTCGCCGTGAGCTTGTTGAGGCGGCCCGCCGGCAGGGCCTTGGCGTCGATGCCGGTCCAGCCGAGCAGGCTGCGGAAGTCGTCGGAAGCGAGGTCGATGCGGCCGTCGAAGCGCGGCGGCACGTTGGCCTCCGCCGTGAAGCGGCCGTTGAGCGTCGCGTCGGTGCCGCCAGGCGCCTGGGCGCTGAACTGGCGCAGCGTCACGGCGCCGTCGGCCAGGGCGCCCGACAGCTTGAGCTGGCGGAACAGGCCCTTGCGGAAGTTCACCGCCTCGGCCGAGGCGTCGACCGACAGGCGGAAGCCGGACGGCAGCACGAAGCCGTCGCCGTCCTTGGCGTCGCCGGCGCGGTCCGGCATGTCGAGCCAGGCGTCGAGGTCGATGTAGCCGAATGTCAGCGCGAGGTCGAACTGGGGCTTGCCGTCGGCCGGGCCGACGAAGACCGCGTGGGCGCCGCCCTGGCTCTGCACGTCGCCGAGCTGCACCATGAGGTTGGCGATCTCGGCGCGCTCGTCGCTCGCCGTCAGCGTGCCCTCGACGTTGAAAGGCTGCGTGAGGAAGCCCGGCATGTCGTCCAGCGGGCCGAAGCTGGACAGGGCGGCCACGAAGTCGGCGCCGCCGAGCTTGGCCTTGCCGGTCAGCTGCAGCTTGGGCGCGAACTGCGCCGTGCCGTTGAAGGCGAAGCCGGCGCGCAGCGTGCCGCCCGTCGGCGCCATCAGGTCGAAGGTGGCGTTGAGCGGCGTCGCGGCGCTGCTGCGCGCGTCGAAGCGGCCCGCGGCGACGGTGAAGCGCACCGGCTTGTCGCCGATGCGGCCTTCGCCGGCGGCGCGCAAGGGACCGGCGAGGCTGTCGGCGACGACGCGGGCGTTGACCGCCTCGAAGCGCTCCTCGCTGCCCGAGCGGGCGTCGCGGTAGATCACGGTGCCGTTGACGATGGAGGCGTTCTGCAGCTGCACCGATTCGGGCGCCACCAGGGGCTCGTCCCCGATCGACAGGGCCGGCGCGTCGGCGTCGAACACCCAGTTCCGTCGGCCGTCGGCCAGCACTTCGAGGGTGACGACCGGCTCGCGCATGACGAAGGATTCGACGACGACGCGGCCCGACAGCAGCGGCAGCAGGGCGATGCGCGCTTCAAGCGACTTCAGCCGCGCCATCTCCGGCGTCGACGCGCCCGGCAGGTTGCCGAGCCGGGCGTCGTTCAGCAGCAGGCGCGGCGTCGGCAGCAGCGAGGCCTCGACCGTGCCGGCGATGACGACCTTCCGCCCGGCCGCGCGCTCGATTTCGGCGGCGATCGGATCGCGATAGCGCGTCCAGTCGATGAAGCTAGGCGCGACGAGGGCCGCTCCGACCAGGAGAACCAGGAGGGCGGCAAAGACGAGGAGAAACTTCTTCAAACGGCTGCCCGGGTTGAAGTCGTGAAAAGGATCTGACAGGGGAAACGGAATCGTTCCACGCAGCGCCCGCCCCAGCCCTGCGCCGCACGCAAGCCGGCGTGGCGCGGATGGTTTGCGAGGACACTTGCGGTCCCGACTGTTTCCGTTAAGCTACCATACTGAATATGGCGTTTTGATGATAGGCCCGGATCGCGTAAGGGCCTGCCGGATAACCGATATTCTGTGCAACTGATCCGGCCCGTGCGTTCTCTGGTTCGCTCGGGCGTTCGGCCCCCGGCCTCCATCTTCCCGATGCGAGCCGGACCGATGCGGGAAGGACGGCCAAGTCATGGGTGACGTCGTCAATCTCAATCAATTCCGCAAGCAGCGGGCGCGCGCCGAGTCGCAGAAAAAGGCCGGCGAGAACCGCGTGCGCTATGGCCGCACCAAGGACGAGAAGGCGCGCCAGGTCACCGAATTCGACCGCACCCACCGCGACCTTGACGGCAAGCAGCTCGACAAGCCCTCCCCCGAAGACGCGCCCAAGGCACGCTGAGCCTTAAGAGGCGGCTTGACGCGTTAACTTAAGCGTCGCGTTAACTTAAAGCCCCATGCAAGGCTTACGGCCCGTGCGCCCTTCGTGGCCGGCCGATCGTTCAAATCCCCGATAAAATCCTCAGCGCAAACGTCCCAGTTTCGCTATATCTCCCCCCAACGCGCGGCAGCCAAGACCGCGCCTTTTCATTGTGGGGACTGATCGATGACCAAGTTGCTTTCCGCCATCGCCGCCGTCACGAGCATCGGCGTGGCGCTCGCCTGCCTGCCCGCCGCCGCGCAGACTCCGGCGCAGAACGCCACCGCCGCAACCCTGGCCGCGTTGAACGGCCCGGCCGCCACCGAGCCCCTCGTCATCTGGCAGGCCGCCGTCCCGAACGCGGCGATTCCGCCCAACGCCATTCCCGGCGGCCAGGAGCAGGGCCGCCCCCTCGCCCTCTGCGGCGCCAGCTACATGGGGGCCCGCTACGTCGGCAAGGCCATGGGCAACGGCTGCGTCTTCGGCGTCTCCGGCCGCGAAGTCAGCGCAGCGCAGTACGACCTTCTGCTCGGCAATCCTGCGCTGCTGACGCAGAATCCGCAGTTCGTCCGCTGGGTGCCGTCGCAGTCCGGCCTGGTGCCGCCGGGCGCCTTCATGGCCGCGCGCGAGGGCGAGAACGTCCTGCCGGTCTGCCGCGCCGGCTATCAGGGCAGCGTCCAGCCGGGCAAGCTGGTCGGGCCGGCCTGCAAGGTCGTCTACGGCGGCCAGGAAGTTGCCCTGCCGCAGTATGAAGTGCTGGTCGTGAGCCGCATCGGCACCGAGATCCCGACGGCGGTCCTCTCGGCCGCGGCGACCAATCCGGCGGCGCCTAGCCCTGTGGCGGCCAGCCCCGCGGCACGCGGCATCGCCATCAACGGGGTCGGAGGCATCACGTCCATGGACATTCAGGGCATGGACCTCGAATCGGCCATGATGGCGATCCAGTCGCAGCGCAGTGAATTGCTCGAGAACCAGCTCCGAGATCAGATCGCCAGCGTGCAAGCCCGCAACAACGATATCGCCAAGCTGAACGTCCAGATCAGCGATCTAACGACCGAGCGCGCCAAGCTGCCCGCTCCAAACAGCATGAGCGCAGCGGACAAGACTAAGGCCGCCCAGCTCGACGGACAGATCCAGCAGCTCAAGGGCAAGATCGACGCCTTGAGCAACAGCCAGCAGATGGACATGCTGCGGATGCAGAGCCTGACCAACAAGCGCAACGAAGCCTTCGACCTGATGACCAACTTCATCAAGAAGATGCAGGACAGCCGCTCCAGCATCATCGGCAACATGCGCTGACGCGAACGTCCGCAGACGATGGACGGCGAAGGGCGGGGAGCGATCCCCGCCCTTTTGCTTTGCGCGCCTGAGATCATGGGCGCTTCAGGTCTGGCAGGGCCCCTGCCGGATCGAAACGGCCTAGCTGCCAGCTTCATATTCTAATAATGATTTGCAATTGCATTGGCTAGTCTGCGGCCTCCACACGCCGAGGAGCGCCGCCTTGTCCCACGATCCCCGTCCCGACGCCGACCCGCTCGCCGCCTATCCCGCCGGCACCCAGCTCGACGAGCTGCGCACCGCCGAATCCTTCCTGGTCGTCGCTGTGCGCTTCTGGACCGCGCGCCGGCTCGAACCGAACGCCGGCCACGGCGACTGGCGCACGGGCTTTCGCGCCGCCGGAGTCTGCGACATCGGCGCCGCCTGCTTCGGCTCGTTCCTGAACATCATCGAGGCGGCGGCCTATCGGCCGATCACCCTCGGCTGCCCGCATTGCGGCGACGTCACGGAAGATGAAGCGCGCCTGCTCTGCGTCGTCGGCCTGCTGCAGCGCGAACGCGGCAACGACGCCGCCCTGCTGCTCGCCGACTGGCTGCCGCCGGCCGCCGTGCGCGTCGCCGCCGACTACGCCTTCGGCTTCGCCACCGCCCTGAGCGAAGCGCGCCTGACGATGCCCGAGCGCCGCCCCGAAGCGCGGCCGCGCCCAGCCGCGCCGCGCCGCTTCATCCATCATGTGCCGCTGAGCGTGGTGCACTGACCTTCATCAGCTAGAGGCGGCCATTGCCGAGGGCCGCCTTCTCCGGTCGGCTGGCGACAGGTAGTCGCCGCCGCCCCTACTGCTTTCCTCCATAGCCGCCGCCATCTCCTAGCTTTAAGTCGGCCGGCGGCCATAGCCGCCGCCGCCGGGCGTCTCGATGGCGAAGACCTCGCCCGCCGCCAGGCTCGTGCGTTCGGTCGCCCCCAGTTCCTCGATACGGCCGTCCGCGCGCTCGACGTAGCTGCGCCCGCGCGCGCCGGCATCTCCGCCCGCCAGGCCGAAGGGATCGGTCGTGCGCCGGCTGGAGAGGATCGCCGCGTCCATCGCCTCGCGGAAACGGATGCGCCGCACCGCGCCTTCGCCGCCGCGCCAGCGCCCCGCGCCGCCGGAGCCGTCGCGCAGGCGGAACTCCTCGACCAGCACCGGATAGCGCGTCTCCAGCACCTCCGGATCGGTCAGGCGCGAATTGGTCATGTGCGTCTGCACGGCGCTGGCGCCGTCAAAGCCGTCACCAGCCCCCATGCCGCCCGCCACCGTCTCGTAATATTGGTAGCGCGCGTTGCCGAAGGTGAAGTTGTTCATGGTGCCCTGCGACGCCGCCAGCACGCCGAGCGCGCCGTAGAGCGCGTCGCACAGCGACTGCGACGTCTCCACGTTGCCCGCGACCACGGCGGCCGGAAAGCGCGGCGCCAGCATCGAGCCCGGCGGGATGACGATGTCGATGGGACGCAGGCAGCCGGCGTTCATCGGGATGTCGTCGGCCACCAGGGTGCGAAACACATAGAGCACCGCCGCGCGGCAGACCGCCGACGGCGCATTGCGGTTGTTCGGCCGCTGCGCCGAGGTGCCGGTGAAGTCCACCGTGGCGCGGCGCCTCGCCCTGTCGATGGCGACGTTCACGTGAATCTCTGCGCCGTCGTCGAGCGGCAGGACGTAGCGTCCGTCATGCAGGGCCACGATGGCGCGCCGCACCGCCTCCTCGGCGTTGTCCTGCACATGGCCCATGTAGGCGCGCACTACCTCGAGGCCGAAGTCGCGCACCATGCGCGCAAGCTCCTGCGCGCCCTTCTCGCAGGCCGCCACCTGGGCCTTGAGGTCGGCGACGTTCTGCTCGACGGCGCGGCTCGGCCAGCGGCCCGCCGTCAGGCGCGCGCGCATGTCGGCTTCCGCGAAGACGCCGCCGCGCACCAGGTCGACGTCGTCGAACAGCACGCCTTCGTCCTCGATGCTGCGCGAGTCGGGCGGCATGGAGCCCGGCGTGATGCCGCCGATGTCGGCATGATGGCCGCGCGCGGCGACGAAGAACAGCGGCGCGCCGGCCTGCCCTTGCGCGAAGACCGGCATGATGACCGTCACGTCCGGCAGGTGGGTGCCGCCGTTGTAGGGCGCGTTGTGCACGACCACGTCGCCCGGCTTCATCGTCGTGCCGCCGTCCGCCGTGCGCCGCCCGGCGATGACGGCGGTGACCGATTCGCCCATGGAGCCGAGATGCACCGGCATGTGCGGCGCGTTGGCGATCAGATTGCCGTCGCCGTCGAACACGGCGCAGGAGAAGTCCAGCCGCTCCTTGATGTTGACCGACTGCGACGTGCTGGCGAGGGCGACGCCCATCTGTTCGGCGATGGCCATGAACAGGTTGTTGAAGCTCTCCAGCATCACCGGGTCGGCGTCGGTGCCCATGGCTGCCGCCTGGCGCAGGGGCTGCACGCGGCGCAGCACGAGGTCGCCGTCCGCCGTCATGCGCGCCTGCCAGCCGGGCTCGACCACTGTGGTGGCGTTGGCCTCGATCAGGATGGCGGGACCGTCGAGCGGAACGCCCGCCGGCAGCCGGTCGCGCGCATGGATCGGCGCGCGATGGGCGGCACCGTCCGCATAGAGCGCCGCAGTGTCGAGCGGCTGCGGCAAGGCATCGCCTGCGGGCGGCGTCGCGAAGCGCAGGCTCTCGATGCCTTCCATGGCGCCGACCGCCTCGACCGAGATGGCCTCGACGACGAGCGCCTTGTCGGCCATGACGAAGCCGTAAGCGTTCTTGTGCGCCGTCTCGAAGGCGGCCCGCATGGCAACAGCGGACGTGAAGGCGACGGGCTCCGCCGTGTCAGTGCCCTCGTAGCGCAGATGCGCGCGCCGATGGAGCTCAATGCGGTCCCGCGCCACGCCTTGCGCCAGCAATGCGTCCTCCGCCTGTTCCGCCAAGCCGTCCAGCGCGGCGGAAAGATTTAGATCGGGCGTCAGCCGCGCCTCTATGGCGCGCTCGCGCATCTCGACGCGATCGGCCAGGCCCATGCCGAGCGCCGACAGCACGCCGGCGAGCGGATGGATGAAGACAGTGCCCATGCCGAGCGCATCCGCCACCTTGCAGGCATGCTGGCCGCCGGCGCCGCCGAAACAGCCGAGCGCATATTTGCCGACGTCGCGGCCCTTCTGGATCGAAATCTGTTTGATCGCATGCGCCATGGCTTCGTTGGCGATGCGTAAATATCCATCGGCGAGTTCGACCGGACTGCGCCGCACGCCCGTGGTCTCTGCCACCTTGTCGGCGAGCGCCATGAATTTTCCGCGCACCACATCGGCGTCGAGCGCCGCATCGCCGTTCGGTCCGAAGATTTTCGGAAAGAACTCGGGTCGGATCTTGCCGACCATCACATTGGCATCGGTCACGGTCAGCGGCCCGCCCTTGCGGTAACAAGCCGGGCCCGGATTGGCGCCCGCCGATTCGGGTCCGACGCGCAGGCGCGCACCGTCGAAGCCGAGGATCGAGCCGCCGCCCGCCGCCACCGTATTGATGGCGAGCATGGGAGCGCGCAAGCGCACGCCGGCGACTACGGTCTCGAAGCTGCGTTCCAAACCGTTGCCGTCGGCCGACATATCGATATGCGACACGTCGGTCGAGGTGCCGCCCATGTCGAAGCCGATCAATCTCTCGAAACCGGCACGTGCGGCGGCGTTCGCCGCACCGACGATGCCGCCAGCCGGCCCCGACAGAATGCTGTCCTTGCCTTGAAAGGACTCGGCGGCCACCAGTCCGCCGTTCGACTGCATGAACAGCAACGGCGCGCCGCCCAACTCGTCGGTCACCTGCGCGACATAACGGCGCAGGATCGGCGAGAGATAGGC
>DASYCO010000087.1:0-9149 GCA_036500145.1 Alphaproteobacteria bacterium
TCCACGCTGATGGAAGCGGCAAAATGCACGCTGCTGTCGTTCGATTCGACCATGCGCAGCAACGTCTCGGTCGGCTTGCCGATCAACCTGCTGACCTATCGCAAGAACAGCTACAAGCGCGGCTTCGAAGTCGAGGTCGACGCGACCAACGATTATTACCGCAGCGTCGGCGGCTATTGGAGCGACGCGCTCCGCTTCGCCTTCCAGGAAATGCCGAATCCCGACTGGAAGCTCTGACCGTGCTGCGCCGCCTGTACGATTGGACCTTGTCCCTCGCGGCTGGCCCGCATGCGGAAAAGGCGCTCGCCGCCGTCTCCTTCATCGAAAGCTCGTTCTTCCCGATCCCGCCCGACATCCTGCTGGCGCCGATGGTGCTGGCGCGCCCCGAGCGCGCCTGGCGCCTGGCCGGCATCGCCACCATCTCCTCGGTGATCGGCGGCTTCCTCGGCTACGCCATCGGCTACTTCCTGTTCGAGGCGGTCGGCCAGCCGATCCTGCAGTTCTACGGCGTCGTCGACAAATACGAAGAGCTGCGCCACACCTTCGACCAATGGGGCGCCTGGATCATCATCGCCAAGGGCATGACGCCGATCCCCTACAAGTTCCTGACGATCACCAGCGGCGCGCTGCACTTCGACCTCGCCATCTTCGCCCTGGCCTCGGTGATCTCGCGCGGCGTGCGCTTCTACCTGGTCGCCGCCCTGCTGTGGAAATTCGGCCCGCCGATCCGCGAGTTCGTCGAAAAGCGCCTGACCCTGGTGCTCACGCTCAGCCTTGTGATTTTGATCGGCGGCTTCGTCGTGCTCAAATACCTGTTCTGAGACCTCCGGCCTCTCTCTTGCGCGGCAAGGACCAGACATGCTGTTGACCCCCGGCCTCCCCCTGCAGCCCCATGGCGACAATGAAGCGCGCCACGCCTTCCTCGCCCTGCTGCTGGCCAGCATCGCCATCCTGGGCGGCGCCTTCGCCTTCCAGTTCATCGGCGGCCTGCACCCCTGCGCCCTCTGCCTGTGGCAGCGCTACCCCTACGCCGCCATCATCGGCCTGGCCGGCATCGGCGCCGGCCTGTCGCGCGCCGGGGTCAAGCGCTCGCACCTCGCCCTCCTCATGGGCCTCTGCGCGCTCGCCTTCTTCGTCGACGCCGCCATCGCCGGCTTCCATGTCGGCGTCGAGCAGAAATGGTGGGAAGGCCTGCCGACCTGCAGCGGCACCACCGGCGGCGCCGCCAGCACCGACGAGCTGCTGAACAAGCTGCTCGCCGCCCCCGTGATCCGCTGCGACGAGATCGCCTGGTCGATGTTCGGCATCTCCATGGCCGGCTACAACTTCATCCTCGCCCTCGCCCTCGGCGTCGCCAGCCTCAAGCTGACGCTGGGCTTCGCCAAGCGGAGCGCGCCATGACCGACAAAGCGCGCGGCGAAACGCCTTCCAAGCCGCACCGCCTGCCCGGCGACCCCGACCGCGCGACCATGGTCGAGCGCATGATCCGCGTCGACCATGCCGGCGAGCATGGCGCCGTGCGCATCTACCAAGGCCAGCTCGCCGTGCTGCGGCATGGGCCGGCGGCGCGCGCCATCCGCCACATGGCGGACCAGGAAAAGGCCCATCTCGCCGCCTTCGACAAGCTGCTGATCGAGCGGCGCGTGCGCCCGACGGCGCTCTCGCCGCTCTGGGACGTGGCGGGCTTCGCGCTCGGCGCGGCCTCGGCGCTGCTCGGGCCCAAGGCCGCCATGGCCTGCACCGTCGCGGTCGAGGAAGTGATCGAGGAGCATTACCGCGACCAGGCCGAAACGCTCGGCGACGACGACCCGGCGCTGAAGGAGACGATCAGCGACTTCCGCGACGACGAGATGGCCCATGGCGCGACCGCGCTGGAATATGGCGCGCGCGAAGCGCCGCTCTACGAGGCCCTGTCGTCCGTGGTGAAGGGCGGCGCGCGCCTGGCGATCTGGCTCTCGACCAGGGTCTGAAAATTACGCGGCGCGATTTTTACCGCGCCGCGCAATCCCCTTAAAACTCAGCCGATCAGTTCGCCGCGAAGCAGTAGAGCAGCCCGGCGCCGCCGCTGCTGCGCAGCGCCTCGACGCCGCACCCGCCGCGCGAGCGGTGCGTCGAATTCCACGAGCGCGCCACGGCGCTGTCGTCGAGGCCCGAGCGGTCGTGGTGGCCGAGCATGGCGCCGCCTTCGGGGCCGCTCGACGTCCAGTTGCTGCAGGTCATGTCCTCGCCGGGCGGAAAGGCCGTGCCGTCGGGCTGCGAGCCGGTCAGGATGTCGTGCGTGTTGGGTTTGTCGCCGCGGCCGTTGACCATCATCCCCTTCTCGTTGAGCGCGGTGTAGCGGCCGAGGTTGTTGTTGCCGTCATGCAGGTCCGCCACGCTGCGGGCGACGGCGACGCCCATGGCGTTCTGCCAGGGGCCCTTGCCGATGCGGTCGCGCGCGTTGACCGCCGGCTGGCCGCCGGCGGCCTGGGTCGACAGATAGGCGTGCCAGGTCTTGCCGCCGGCGCCAGCCGACTGGCCCAGCGCCTGGCAAATCTTGTCGGCGCCCGCGAGCCCGCCGAGATCGCCGCCCTTGCCGGAGCCCGCGCTGGTGACGAAGAAGGACATGTCGGGCCGCGCCTTCTCCTGCGCCGAGGCGTCGAACACGGCGGTCGAGACAAGCATGAACGCGGCGGTCAGCGGGATGCGGCGAATCGTCGTTCCATTCATGAGCATGATCGAACTCTCCCTGTTCCGCGCTTTGGCGGGTTGTTGTGAGGACGCTTACGCAACGATCGCGGGAGGTCATCTTCCCGCCAGGAGAGGCCTTCTAGGCCTGCTCCAGCTCGCTGTCCCAGTAGAGAAAGTCGCGCCAGCTTTCATGCAGGTAGTTGGGCGGATAGGCGCGCCCGTTCTCCTGCAGCTGGATCGTCGTCGGCTGGAGCGGCCGGACGCGCGGGAACATCTGCGCGTCGGCCGGCATCACGCCGCCCTTGCGCAGGTTGCACGGCTCGCAGGCGGCGACCACGTTGGTCCAGCTGGTGCGGCCGCCGAGCGACTTGGGGATCACATGGTCGAAGGTCAGGCCTTCGGCCGGGCTGCGCACGCCGCAATATTGGCAGCTGAAGCGGTCGCGCAGGAAGACGTTGAACCGCGTGAAGGCCGGGCGGCGCGCCGCCGGGATGTAGTCCTTCAGCGAGACGACCGACGGCAGGCGCATGGCGCGCGTCGGCGAATGCACTTCGCGGTCGTATTCCGAGACGATGTTGACGCGCCCGAGGAAGACCGCCTTGACGGCTTCCTGCCAGGGCCAAAGAGACAAGGGAAAGTAGGAGAGCGGCCGGAAGTCGGCGTTCAGGACCAGCGCGGGGCAGCTATCTGGCGAGGCGAGCAACACTCACTCCCTGGGGATAAATCCCTTTCCACGCTCGTATCAAACAACAGGCCGATGACCGTTTCAAGACCGCTGAACGGTTTTTCGCAAGCCCTGGTAGACGACGTTGAAAGGAACCCCAGCCCTGGCCGTTCCGGCAAGAAAGTTTCTAGGCGGAAACGCCGAAGATGCGCTGCAGGAAGCCCATGCCAAGGCGCAGGCCTTCCTCGTCGATCCAATGGCCGAGGCCGGGACGGACATGGCCTTCCACCGGCACGTCGAGGGCTTCCAGGGTCGACAGCGACAGCTTGTGCAGGTTGAAGGGCACGACGGGATCGTCGTCGCCGTGGATCAGCATCACCGGCGGGCGCACGCGCAGCTCGTCGCCGAGCGTCTCCGCGCCGACCAGCACGCCGGAGTAGCCAAGGATGCCGGCGCAAGGCGCGACCCGGCGCAGGCCCACGTGCAGCGCCGTCATGGTCCCCTGCGAGAAGCCGACGAGCGCCAGCTGCGCGTCGCTCAGCTTGCGCTTCTCCAATTCCAAATCAAGGAAGCGGTCGATGATCGACTTCGCGACGTTGGCGCCTTCCATCATGTGCGCCGGCGAACGGTCCTTCAGGCTGAACCACTGGCGGCCATAGGGCGCCGTGTCGGCGGCAAAGGGCGCGTTCGGCGAGAGGAAGGCCGCGTCGGGCAGGATGCGGGCGAACTGCGGCGCCAGCCCGATGAGGTCGTCGCCGTCGGCGCCGAAGCCGTGCAGAAGCACGACGAGCTGCTTGGCCGGCCCCCCCGAGGCAGGCTCGCGCGACGGGCCTTCGAGCATGGGGAAAGTGGTCATAGGCCTGTCGCTCCCTTGATGGCGCCGAGTTCGCCGACCCCGCCCGCAGCAGCGCCGCCGACCCAGAGCCGCAGCCCGGCGACGAGCGCCAGGTAGTCCGGGTCGTCGGGGCCGATCAGCCCTTCGCGGATAAGGAAGTCGATGATGACGAGATTGCAGTTGAACTTGAAGTCGAAGCCGCCGCGCACCGTGTCGCGCACCTTCTCGATGGGCCACAGCTCGAAGCCGTCGGCCTCGCCGTCGTTCGGCCGCGGCGTGAAGTCCGCCGGCAGCTCCACGTCGTAGACGAACAGGATGTCGGGGCGCAGGCCGCCGTCGCGCTCGCAGCAGTAGGTGATGGCGCTGGCCGGCCGCGCGCGCTCGGCGAGGGCCGGCGGGATGCTCGCCTCCTCGCCCGCTTCCTTGACGAGCGTGTCGCGCACGCCATGGCCGAAGGAGATGCCGCCGGCGCAGAGATTGTCGAGCTCGTTGGGATAGGTCGCCTTGGTGGCGCTGCGCCGCGCCACCCACATCTTCAGGCCGCTCCCATTCGAGCTGGCCACGTCGCGCACGACGCCGTTGAGATGCACGCCGAGCGAGGTGACGCCGAACAGCGGCGCGGCCGCGCGCTCGACGCGGAACAGCGGCGGCGCGCCGAAGCGCGGCGCGACCGCATAGAACTCGCCGCGCCAGGCCGTGACCGTGCCGTCGGCGCGCAAGCTGTCCGTCACCGTCGCCATCGCCGCGCTGCGCGCGTCGAAGTCGGCCAGCGCGTCGCTGAGCGCGACCCTGCCCTCCGTCACGACGAAGACGTCGGCGAAGCGGGCGAGGCGCGCGACGAAGCTGCGCGCCACCCAGCCGACGCGATGGCCCGCCGCGAAGAACGGCATGTAGCGCGCGGGATCGTGATCGTTGCAGACGCGGATATGGTCGAGGAACCCCATGGCCTTCTCGCTTACCGGGCGGCGCGCCTTGACGCAAGCGCCGCAGAGCGTCAGATTGCCGGCCATATGGAAAAAGCGCCTCGACAGGGACGCAGGCGGCGTAAAATCACCGGAATGTGACGCGACAGGCCGCCCGCCTCGGGCTCCTGCGCATCGCGCCTTCCGTCACCGGAACCCTCTCGGCCATGACAGTCCCGCTTTCCAGCGCCGAACCTCGCACCGACCGCGCCATCGCCTTGCCGGCCGCGCGCCTGCTGCCGCTCTGCCGCGAAGCGCTGGCCGCCGCACGCGCCTATGGCGAAGCCGCGCGCCAGTCGGTCGCCAGGCTCGTGACGGCCGGCGGCCGGATCGACAACGCGGCCCTCGACCGCCACCAGTTCGCCGCCCATGCGCTGGCCTGGACCGCGACCTACGTCGAGGCCCTGGCGCAGATGCTCGCGTGGGGACAGCGGCTGGAAGCCGACGGCAAGCTCGGCGAGACGGAAACGCTGATCCTGCAGGCGGCCTATGGCGAATATCTGGCGCAGCTTGCCGGCGGCATCGCGCTCAGCCAGGGCGAGGTCGCGCGCCATGGCGACATGGGCCTGCCGCACGAGGCGCTGCGCATGCTGTTCGTGCCGGCGGCCAGCGAGCTGATCGCCATGGGCAACAGCGCCGCCGCGCGCGAGCGCTTGGCGCAGCTCATCGACGACGGGCAGTTCGGCGATCCCGGCCTCGGCGACGAGACGCTGGAGGCGGTGCGCAGCGAATTCCACCGCTTCGCCGAAGCGGCCGTGACGCCCCACGCGCACGGCTGGCACCTGAAGAACGAACTGATCCCGCTGGCGGTCATCGAGCAGCTTGCCGCGCTCGGCGTCTTCGGCCTCACCGTGCCGGAAGAACATGGCGGGCTCGCCATGAACCGCATCGCGCTCTGCGTCGTGACCGAGGAGCTGAGCCGCGGCTACATCGGCGTCGGCTCGCTCGGCACGCGCTCGGAGATCGCCGCCGAGCTGATCCGCCTCGCCGGCACCGAGGCGCAGAAGCGCAAGTTCCTGCCCAGGCTCGCCTCCGGCGAGCTGCTGCCCACCGCCGTCTTCACCGAGCCCAACACCGGCTCCGACCTCGGCGCCTTGCGCACCCGCGCCGTGCGCGCCACGCGCGACGGCAAGGACGTCTACCTCGTCACCGGCAACAAGACCTGGATCACCCACGCCGCGCGCTCCGACATGATGACGCTGCTGGCCCGCACCGACCCGGAAGAGACGGGCTGGAAGGGCCTCAGCATGTTCCTCGCGGAGAAGCCGCGCGGCACGGACGCCGATCCCTTCCCCGCCCCCGGCATGAGCGGCGGCGAGATCGGGGTGCTGGGCTATCGCGGCATGAAGGAATACGAGCTCGCCTTCGACGAGTTCGTCGTGCCAGCGGAGAACCTGCTGGGCGGCGTCGAAGGCCAGGGCTTCAAGCAGCTGATGCAGACCTTCGAGACCGCGCGCATCCAGACCGCCGCGCGCGCCGTCGGCGTCGCCCAGAACGCCATGGAGCTGGCGCTGGCCTACGCGCGCGACCGCAGGCAGTTCGGCAAGTCCATTCGCGAGTTTCCGCGCGTCGGCGGCAAGATCGCCTGGATGGCGGTCGAGACCATGGTCGCGCGCCAGCTCGCCCATTTCGCCGCGCGCGAGAAGGATTCCGGGCGGCGCTGCGACCGCGAAGCCGGCATGGCGAAGCTGCTCGCCGCCCGCGTCGCCTGGTCGAACGCCGACAACGCCCTGCAGATCCACGGCGGCAACGGCTACGCCCTCGAATACCCCATCAGCCGCGTGCTCTGCGACGCACGCATTCTCAACATCTTCGAAGGGGCCGCTGAAATCCAGGCGCAGGTGATCGCCCGCGGCATCCTCGACGGCAGAAACTAGCGTCAGGAATCGAGTCTATGACCAGTGGCATGAACACCGCCTTCGTCCTCATGATCGGCACCGCCGCCTTCGCGACCCTCGGCGTCGTCATCATCGGCGTCATCAACATGATGCGCAAAGGGCATGACCCGCGCACGTCGAACAAGCTGATGCGCTGGCGCATCATCCTGCAGGCCATCGCCGTGCTGCTCATCATGACCTTCCTCGTGATCGGACGCCGCTGATGGTCAAGCTCACCAAGATCTACACGCGCGGCGGCGACAAGGGCGAGACTTCGCTCGGCGACGGCGCGCGCGTGCCGAAGCACGATTTGCGCGTCGCCGCCTACGGCACGGTGGACGAGGCCAACGGCGTGATCGGCGTCGCGCGCCTCCACACGACCGGCGCGCCCGACGCCATGCTCGGGCGCATCCAGAACGACCTGTTCGACCTCGGCGCCGACCTCTGCGTGCCGGAAGGCGGCGAGCGCCAGGACGGGGCGCTGCGCATCGTGCAGGGGCAGGTCGACCGGCTCGAGCGCGAGATCGACGACATGAACGAGCGGATGAAGCCGCTCGACTCCTTCATCCTGCCGGGCGGCAGCGCTGCCAGCGCCCAGCTCCATCTCGCCCGCACGGTGGCGCGCCGCGCCGAGCGGCTGATGACCGACCTCGCCACCCGCGAGACGGTCAATCCGCTGGCCGTCGCCTACATCAACCGCCTGTCGGACCATCTGTTCGTGCTGGCCCGCGCCCTGAACGACGACGGCGCCGCCGACATCCTCTGGGAGCCCGGCGCCAATCGCTAGGCGTTCCGCGGCCTTGGCCGGATAGTTTCGTTTTGTAATCGCCTAGCCCCTTGCCAGGGGCCTGCCGAAGGTGGTTATGTTGCGCCGCAGCATAACCTGGCGCGCGCCTTTGGGCCGCGCCTGTTCATTTCCAGAGGACAGTTCATGATCGAGAAGGTCGGCGTCGTCGGCGCGGGGCAGATGGGCAGCGGCATCGCGCATGTCATGGCGCAGCATGGGCTTGACGTGATGCTAGTGGACGTCAATCCGCAGCAGCTCGACAAGGCCGTCGCGGTCATCAAGAAGAACATGGAGCGTCAGGTCGCCAAGGGCACCATCCAGACTTCCGACGTCACCGCCGCCCTCGCCCGCATCAAGATCACCAGCAACATGGCCGACCTCGGCGACCGCGACCTCGTCATCGAGGCCGCGACCGAGAACGAGAAGGTCAAGGTCGCGATCTACAAGGACATGGTGCCGCACCTGAAGGCCGACGCGATGGTCGCCAGCAACACCTCGTCGATCTCGATCACGCGCCTCGCCGCCGCCACCGACCGGCCGGAAAAGTTCATCGGCATGCACTTCATGAACCCCGTGCCGGTCATGAAGCTCGTCGAGATCATCCCCGGCATCGCGACCGCCAAGGAAACCCTCGACAGCGTGCGCAGCCTCGCCGAGAAGCTCGGCAAGACGCCCGTCAGCTCCGAGGACTACCCCGCCTTCATCGTCAACCGCATCCTGCTGCCGATGATCAACGAGGCGGTCTACGCGCTCTACGAAGGCGTCGGCACCGTGTCGGCCATCGACACCGCCATGAAGCTCGGCGCCAACCATCCGATGGGCCCGCTCGAGCTGGCCGACTTCATCGGCCTCGATACCTGCCTCTCGGTCATGCAGGTCCTGCACGAGGGCCTGGCCGATTCGAAGTATCGTCCGTGCCCGCTGCTCGTGAAGTATGTCGAGGCCGGCTGGGTCGGCCGCAAGGTCAAGCGCGGCTTCTACGACTATTCCGGCGAACGCCCGGTTCCGACGCGCTAGCGTGGTGGGCGGCGCGATGCGTATCGCCGTCCTGCAGTTCGCCCACGAGACGGTAACGTTCCTCCCGAACGACACCACGCTCGCCGATTTCATCTATCCAGGCTCGCCTGCCAGCGGCGACGCGCTGCTGACGCACGATCCCAAGTCCTACATGGGCGGGTTCGTGAAGGTGGCGCGCGAGTATGACGGCGTCGAGCTGATCGGCATCGAGTCGCCGCTCTGGCCGCGGACCGGCACCGGCTCGGGCTGGATCACGCAGGAAGCCTACGAGACCTTCCTCGGCCGGATGATCGCCGGCCTGAAGGCGCAGGGTCCGTTCGACGGCGTCTATCTCAGC
>DASYCO010000088.1:0-12005 GCA_036500145.1 Alphaproteobacteria bacterium
CGCTATACACTTGTGGGTTGAAAATCGTCGGGTGGCGGATAAAGTGCCCGCTTTGCAGAATTCGTCGTCATGCTTCTCAGTCGCAACGTCACGATTTCCGGTCGCCGCACCAGCATTCGCCTGGAGCAGGAGATGTGGGACAGCCTGACTGAAATCGCTCGGCGCGAGCGGCTCAGCATCCATCAGATCGCCAGCGTCGTCGCCGCGGTCCGTCAGGGCTCCAGCCTCACGGCCAAGCTGCGCGTCTTCATCGTCGGCTATTTCCGCGCCGCCGCCACCGAGGCCGGCCACACGCAGGCGGGCCATGGCCAGTCGCTGTCCGGCCTGGCTGGCGCGCGTGCCAACGCCGCCAAGCCCGAAGCCTCCGGCAACGCGCTGCACGACACCGTGCGGGCGCGCATCGCCGGCCTGTCGCGCGAGCCCGCCAAGCGGACCCAGGCGTCTTCGGCGCGCAAGCGCGGCCCCACTCCCTAACTCTTTCTAAATCTTCGCAGCGGCGCTCAAGGCGTCTTGGGGCCGCTGTAGAACGTCGGCCAGCGCTGGCGCACGACCTCGCCGTCGGCGGCGAGCGCGTGGCAGCTGTCGATCCGCTTGGGCTTGCGCGTGGGATCGGCGGGGGCAGCCAGGGTGCCGCCGTCGGGCTGCAGGATGCGCGACGGCCCGATGGTCTGGAAGGCGACGGTGGCGAGCGGCCCCAGCATCTCGACGAGATGGGTGCAGCCGCGCACGCCGCCCAGCAGCTCGCGCACCTTGCGGTTCCAGCCCGGCGCGATGCGCAGGCCCTTGAGCTTGGCGAAGGCGGGCAGAATGGCGGGGCAGGCCGTGTGCGGATGGGCGTCCATCGCCACTTCGACCTCTTGCACCAGCAGCGTCTCGTCGACGGTCAGGCGCAGCCACATGTCATGCACGGGCGTGCCCGCCGGCATGGTGCCGCGCGTCTCGCTGGCGAAGTCGTAGGCCTTCACGTCGCGCAGGACGCCTTCGATGTCCCACAGGCCGTCGGCACGGCGGTAGCCCCGCATGTCGAGGCGGCGGTGGTGGCGTTCCTCACGCGGCTGCGGCGCGCTCAGCGGCATGGCGTCTCTCTCCCCGCGCTGCGGGCTAGTGATGGGTGGCGGAAAGTCTATCGGGCCGGACGCGGCGCGGCCAGCCGCTTGCTGCGGGCGCCTTAAGCGCCCGCGTGACGCACTTCATCGGCGACTTCGGCGGCTTCCTGGGCGCTGTCGGCGGTCTGCGGCGCGATCTTCAGCAGGGTGATCTGGTTGCGCTGGCGGCGCAGGATCTCGAAGCGGAAGTCGTGGAACAGGAACATCTGGCCGACTTCGGGAATCTGCCGCGATTCGTGCAGCACCAGGCCGGCGATGGTCGCCGCCTCGGCGTCGGGCAGTGCCCAGCCGAACTGGCGGTTGAGGTCGCGGATGGTGACGGTGCCCTCGATCACGACGGCGCCGTCGGCCGTCGGGCGCACGCCGCGCGCCACCACGTCATGCTCGTCCGCGATGTCGCCGACGATCTCTTCCAGGATGTCCTCGAGCGTGACGATGCCGAGCACGGCGCCGTACTCGTCGACCACGACGGCGAAATGCTCGCGCCGCCGGCGGAAGGCCTGCAGTTGCTCCAGCAGCGACGTCTGCTCAGGCACGAACCAGGGCTCGGCGGCGAGCGACAGCAGGTCGATGCGCTTCCAGTCCTGCGGCTGCTTGCGGATCAGCTGCAGCAGCGCCTTCACGTGCAGCACGCCGATGATGTTCTCGGCGCGGTCGCGCCAGATCGGCAGGCGGGTGAAGGGGCTGGCGGCGATGCGGTCCATGATCTCGTCGAGCGGCGCGTCGATGTCGATCATCGTCACGTTCTGGCGATGCACCATGACCTCGCCGACCTCGACCTCGTCGAGCTCCAGGATGCTGTGCAGCATCTTGCGCTCCTGGTCGATCTCGCCGCCGGCGTCTTGCGCCAGCACGTCGATGGCGCCGCGCAGGGCCTGGGTCGGCGTCACCAGCGTCGCGGTGGCGCCGCTCTTGCCGAACAGGCGCAACAGGCCGGTGGCGATCAGGCGCAGGCCCGAGGCGACCGGCGACAGCGCCGCGACGACGACGCGCAGCGGCCGCGCCAGGGCCAGGGCGGAGGGCACGGCGTTCTGCAGCGCATAGGTCTTGGGCAGGATCTCCGAGAAGACGACCAGCAGCACGGTCATGGCGAGGGTGGCGTAGAGCACGCCGATCGGGCCGTAGAGGCCGACGAGAAGGCCGGTCGCCAATGCGGCCGCCAGCACGTTGACGAGGCTGTTGCCGAGCAGGATGGCAGCGATCAGGCGCTCGCGGTCCTTGCGCAGGGCCTTCACCAGCGTGGCGCGCGCGTCGCCGCGCTTCTCCATCTGCAGGATCTGCGCGCGTGTGGCGGAGATAAGGGCCGTCTCGGCGCCTGAGAAGAAGGCCGCGATCACCATCAGGATGACGATGGCGACGAGCAGCAGGATCGTCATGTCGTCCATGGCGGCGGTCCCCGAATGGCGGCTTTAGGTTGCGGCGGCAGGCTCGCGCAGCAAGGCTTCGACGGCGGCGAGGTCGGTGCCGGGCGCCAGGAAGGCCTTGCCGATGCCGCGCGCCAGCACGAAGGTCACCTTGCCGTCGCGCACCTTCTTGTCGTGGCCCATGTGGGCGATCAGGTTGGGGATGTTCCACTGGCCCTGGTTGGCGCCGGCGCCGGCGTCCTTGAGGCCGGCGGGCAGGCCGATGGCGCGCAGGTGGTGCTTCACGCGCTCGGCGTCGGCGGCCGGGCAGAGGCCGGCGCGCACGGAGAAGTCGAAGGCGAGCCCCATGCCGGCGGCGACGGCCTCGCCGTGCAGCAGGTCGGCGCCGAAGCCGAGCTCGGTCTCCAGCGCATGGGCGAAGGTGTGGCCGAGGTTCAGGAGGGCGCGGTCGCCTTCCTCCTTCTCGTCGCGCGCGACGATGGCGGCCTTGGCCCTGCAACTCGTCACCACGAGGCGCTGGCGCGCTGCGGCGTCGCCGTCGCGCGCCGCAGCGCCGTTGCGCTCGAGCCAGGTGAAGAATTCGGGATCGTCGATCAGGCCGTACTTCACCACCTCGGCGTAGCCGGCGAGGAATTCGCGCGGCGGCAGGGTGGCGAGCGCGTCGAGGTCGGCCAGCACCAGGCGCGGCTGGTGGAAGGCGCCGATCAGGTTCTTGCCCTGGCGCGCGTCGATGGCGGTCTTGCCGCCGACCGAGCTGTCCACCTGCGCCAGGAGAGTCGTCGGCACCTGCACGAACTCGATGCCGCGCAGCACGATGGAGGCGGCGAAGCCGGCGAGGTCGCCAATGACGCCGCCGCCGAGCGCGATCAGCATGGTGCGCCGCTCGACGCCGAGGTCGAGCAGGTCGTTCGCCAGCTTCTGCAGGAAGGAGAAGTCCTTCGTATGCTCGCCGGGCGGCAGCACGATGCTGTCGCGCTGGACGCCGGCGCGGTCGAGCGCGGCCTCCAGCTTGGCGAGATGCAGCTTGGCGACGTTGGCGTCGGTGACGATGACGGCGCGCTTCTGGCGCAGCACGGGCGCGATGTAGGCCTCGGCCTCGGTCAGCAGGCCGGCGCCGACCTGGATGTCGTAGCTGCGCGCGCCGAGCGCGACGGGCACGGTGGTGACGGGGATCTGGGCGTTCATCGGCCGGTCTCGCGGGAAAGGTCGGGCGCGGCGCCGTCGAGATGCGCGCGCAGCGCCGCGAAGGTTTTGTCGGCGACGGCTTCGGCCGACTGCTCGCCGCTGTCGACCGTGATGTCGGCCTCGGCGTAGACCGGCTCGCGCTCGGCCAGCAGGCGGCGCAGGGTCTCGCGCATGTCGCCGGTCTTGAGCAGCGGGCGGTCCTTGCGGCGCGCCACGCGCTTGAGCAGCAGCTCGATGTCGGCGCGCAGCCAGATCGAGAGGCCGCGCTGGCGGACATGGACGCGCGTCTCCTCGCTCATGAAGGCGCCGCCACCGGTCGCCAGCACGGCGACGGGGCCGTCGAGCAGGCGGGCGATGACGCGCCGCTCGCCGCTGCGGAACACGGCCTCGCCGTCGCGGGCGAAGATTTCTTCGATGGTCGACTGGGCGGCTGCCTCGATCTCGGCGTCGGCGTCGACGAACGGCAGGGCGAGCTTCTGCGCCAGGATGCGGCCAACCGACGTCTTGCCGGCACCCATCATGCCGACCAGCACGACGCTTTTCGGCAGCTGCAGGGGCGCGCTCATGCGCGGCCCTCCGCGGCCTCGGGTCGGGCCGGGGGCGAAGGCGGCCGCGCGCAGGGCCGCGAGGGGGCTGCTTGCCCCGGGACCTGTTGCCACGGGACGGACGAGCCGTTAGGGTGCCGCAGATTGGACATAATCGATATCTAGCATACACTTAGCGGTGTGTCGCGGGCCAAGGCCCGGCCGTCTCCGGGAAACCGGCGGCGGCAGTGGCGCGCCGTCCGGTTTCACTCATTCGGGTTTGCCTTCGCCATGGGTCTCCTTCCGCGCATCATCATCGCCGGTTTCATCATCGTTCTGGTCGGCTTCGGCGTCTTCCTCGCCACCTGGGACATGCCGCCGCCCACGGCCGCCGTCGACAAGGTGCTGCCCAACGACCGCCTGCGACCCTGAGCCGCCGATGATCCAAGGGGGCATGATTCAGAGGGGCAAGCTTCACGTGGCGCGCCGGGCGCTCTGCCTGGCCGCCGCTGCCGGGGCTGTGGCCCTTGCCGCGACGCCAAGCTGCGCCCAGGCGCCGACGTCGCTGTTTCCCAATCGTCCGCCGGTGACGGCAAGTCCGGCGCCCGCCATTTCGTCGCCGGCCGTCTCGGCCCCCGCCACGCGCGCTCTGCCGAGCGGCCTGCTCGGCGTCGAGGATCTTCAGGCCGTGAGCGGCGATTCCTTCGGCACCCTGAACGACGCCGCCGGCTTCGGCCCCGACCAGTGGAAGGGCGCGCGCCGCGGCCAGCTTTTCGAATTGATGGGCCTGATGCCCGGCGCGACGCCGTCGCTCGCCATGAACGCCCTCGCCAAGCGCCTGCTGCTGACCTCCGCGGCGGTGCCCGGCGGCGGCTCCGACGCGGACTCCGACAAATATCTGGCGCTGCGTCTTGCGCGCGTCGCCGCCCTCGGCGATCCCAAGGCGGCGGCCGACCTGGCGCGCGCCGCCCCGTCCCGCGCGCAGGGCGACGCGGTGCTGCAGGTCGAGGTCGACGGCGAGCTGCTTGCCGGCGACACGGACGCCGCCTGCAACGACGTGCGCAACGCCATCGGCCGCTTCGGCGACGGCATTTATTGGCGCAAGGCGCTGGCCTTCTGCCAGGCCCTCGGCAACGAGCAGGCCCAGGCCAACCTCACGGCGGCCATGCTGCGCGAGCAGTCGCCGCCGACCGCCAAGGATGGCGATCCGGCTTTCTTCGCGCTGCTGCGGGCCATCGGCGGCGACCGCGCCGCCAAGGTCGCGAGCCTGCCGTCTCCCGCGCCGATCCACGTCGCCATGCTGCGCGCGGCCAAGCTCGCCGCCCCGGCGGACGCCTACAACACCAACGACATGACGGTGCTCGCCGCCCTCTCGCAGCTGCCCGAGGGCCAGCTCGACGCGCGCCTGGGCGCCGCCGAGCGTGCCGAGTCGCACGGCGCGCTGTCGAGCGCGGCGCTTGTCGATCTCTACCAGCAGCTGCGCTTTACCCAGCCGCAGCTCGCCAACGCGCTGACCGGCTCGGAAAGCGAAAGCGGCCCGCGCGCCCGCGCCCTGCTGTTCGCCGCCCAGGCCCGCGAAGGGGCCGCCGCGGCGCGCGCCGTGCTGATCCAGCGCGCCTTGGCGCAGTCGCAGGACGCCGGCCTGTTCTCGACCACCGCGCGCGTCTACCAGGACGCCCTGGCGAACATTCCCCCCACCAGCGACCTCGCCTGGTTCGCCGCCACGGCGACGCGTGCCCTGTTCGCTGCCGGCCGCACGCGCGAAGCGCGCGCCTGGCTCGGCGCGCTCGGCGGCGGCCTTGGCGGCGGCGTCGGCGGGACCGCGGCGGGCGCCGACGAGGTGCCGCCGGCGGTCGCCCTGCTGCCCTACGCCCTGGTCACGGCGGAGCCGCGCAGCGTGCCGCTGTGGGATCCCGAGCTCTGGAAGCGCTGGAAAGCGGCGCAAGGCCCCCTCATGGCGGCCCGTGCCACCGTGCTGCTCACCATCCTCGAAGGGCTCGGCCGCCCCGCCCCTGACGAGGCCTGGGACGGTCTGGCGCGTGCCGAAGCCGACGGGGCGGACTACCTGCCGTCCGCTTCCGTCATGCGCACCCTGGAAGTCTCCGCCGCGACCGACCGCAAGGGTCTCACCGTGCTGGCGGCGCTCGACACGCTCGGTCCCAACGGCCCGGCCGAATGCCATCCGCTGGTGCTCGGCATGGTGCTGGCGGGCCTGCGCAACATCGGCCTCGAGACAGAGGCGCGCGCCCTGGCGGTCGATGCCGCCATCGGCGCGGGGCTCTAGGGGCCGATGGGCCGCGCCGCGACAGCGGCCGTCAAGCTGGGGCGCCACGCCGAGGCGTTTCTCGAAATGCTCGCCGCCGAGCGGGGTGCGGCCGAGAACACCCTGCAGTCCTACGAACGCGACCTGACGCAGTTCGCCGGCTGGCTCGCCAGCCAGCGCGGGCCGCTGCCCGAGCAGGCCGGCGAGGCGGACGTGCAAGGCTATCTCTCGGCCCTCGCGCGCGCGCAGGTGGCGCCCGCCACGGCGGCGCGCCGGCTGTCCTGCCTGCGCCAGTTCTACCGTTTCCTGTTTGCCGAGAACGTCCGCGGGGACGACCCCGCCGCCAAGCTCGACAGCCCGCGCAAGGCGCGCAGCCTGCCCAAGATCCTCAGCGAGGACGACGTGGAGCGCCTGCTCGCCGCCGCCCGCGCGGGCGAGGGGCCGGAGCCGCTGCGCCGCACGGCGCTGATCGAGACGCTCTATGCCAGCGGCCTGCGCGTCTCCGAGCTCGTCGGCCTGCCGCTCGCCGCCCTGCGCGAGGACACGGAGATGCTGCTGGTGCGCGGCAAGGGCGACAAGGAACGGCTGGTGCCGCTCAACGACACGGCACGCGACGCGCTCGCTGCCTACCTGAAGGTGCGTGCGGCGTTCATGGAGGAAGGCGCTTCGTCGCGCTGGCTGTTCCCGTCGCGCGCCGACAGCGGCCACCTGACGCGCCAGCGCTTCGCGCAGATTCTCAAGGAGATCGCCGTCGTCGCCGGCCTGCAGCCCTCCAAGGTGTCGCCGCACGTGCTGCGCCACGCCTTCGCCAGCCATCTGCTCGCCCATGGCGCCGACCTGCGCAGCGTGCAGCAGATGCTCGGCCATGCCGACATCTCGACGACGCAGATCTACACCCATGTGCTTGAGGAGCGCCTGCGCGCCCTCGTGCAGGATCATCACCCACTCGCAAAATCATAAGAGGGCGAGAGATCATGGAGGAGGCAAAGCGGCAGTGCGTCATCGCGGGCGGCGGCCCAGCCGGCATGATGCTGGGCTTCCTGCTGGCGCGCGCCGGCATCGCCGTGACGGTGCTGGAGAAGCACGCGGACTTCCTGCGCGACTTCCGCGGCGACACGATCCATCCCTCGACGCTGCAGCTGATGCGCGAGCTCGGCCTGCTCGACGCCTTCCTCAAGCTGCCGCACCAGAAGGCCTACGAGCTGCACGGGCGCGTCGGTTCGGACGCGATCAAGATCGCCGACTTCCGCCACCTGCCGAACGGCATCGGCTACATCGCCTTCATGCCGCAGTGGGACTTCCTCGACTTCCTGGCCGACGAAGGCCGGGGCTCTCCGCATTTCGACCTGCGCATGAAGGCCGAGGCGACGAGCCTGATCGAGGAGGGCGGCCGCGTCGTCGGCCTGCGCGTGAAGACGCCGGACGGCGAAAGCGAGCTGCGCGCCGACCTGGTGGTCGCCGCCGACGGGCGCGGCTCGGTCCTGCGCGAGCTTGCCGGCCTGAAGGTCGTCGACCAGGGCGCGCCGATGGACGTGCTGTGGTTCAACATGCCGCGCCTGGCGAGCGATCCGGGCGACGTGATGGGCGTGTTCGACGCCGGGCGCATCGTCGTGCTGATCAACCGCGGCGACTATTGGCAATGCGCCTTCGTCATCAAGAAGGACAGCCATGCCGAGCTGCAGGCCCATGGCCTGAAGCCCGTGCAGGACGCCTTGCTGAAGGCGGCGCCCTTCCTCGGCGAACGCGTGCGCACCCTCGCGAGCTGGGACCAGCTCAAGCTGCTCGTCGTCAAGGTCGACCGCCTGGAGCAATGGCACAAGCCGGGGCTGCTTTGCATCGGCGACGCGGCCCATGCCATGTCGCCGGTCGGCGGCGTCGGCATCAACCTCGCCATCCAGGACGCCGTCGCCGCCGCGAACATCCTGTGGCGTCCCTTGCGCGAACGGCGCGTAGGGGGGCGCGATCTCGCCGCCGTGCAGAGCCGCCGCCTGTTCCCGACGCGCGTCGTGCAGCGCATGCAGGTCTTCGTGCAGAGGAACCTGATCGCCAGCCTGCTCGGCAGCCGGGACGCGTCGATCCGCGCGCCGTGGATCCTGCGCCTGCTCACGCGCCTGCCGCTGCTCCAGCGCATCCCGGCGCGCATCGTCGGCCTCGGCGTGCGCCCGGAACACATACACAGCCCGGCCCTGCCGCCGGCGCCCTAGGGCCCGCAAAGATTGACAAGCCCGCCGCCTCGGGCTTCACTCCCCCGTGCGCCCGGACAATAGGGCTAAGTTATTGATATTAAACGGATCAGTTTCCTGTCAGGCATGATTCCGACCGCTCCCAGCGTCCGCCTCAACCGCAGCCAGCTTTCGGTGCCGGGCATCCGTCCCGAACTGTTCGAAAAAGCGGCGAGGTCGGCGGCCGACGTGATCTTCCTCGATCTCGAGGATTCGGTCGCGCCGGGCGACAAGGCGCAGGCGCGCCAGAACGTCATTGCCGGCCTGCGCGACGTCGACTGGCACGGCAAGACCGTGTCGGTGCGGGTCAACGGCCTCGACACGCCCTACATGTACCGCGACGTCATCGACGTGATGGAGCAGGCTGGCGAGCGCCTCGACCTGCTGCTGGTCCCCAAGGTGAGCCGCGCCGCCGACGTCCATGCCGTCGACCTGCTGCTGTCCCAGGTCGAGATGGCCAAGGGCTACGTCCGCCCCGTGGGGCTGGAGCTGATGATCGAGACAGCAGAAGGCCTGATGAACGTCGACGCCATCGCCGGCGCCAGCGCCCGCGCCGAATCGCTGCATTTCGGCCCCGGCGACTTCGCCGCCTCGACAGGGGCGCGCAACGTCACCATCGGCGGCGGCAATCCGGACTACGCCGTGCTGGTCGGCGACAAGGGCGGCCGGCGCGACGCCCACGTGGGCGACATGTGGCACTACGCCCTGGCGCGCATCGTCGTCGCCGCGCGCGCCCATGGCCTGCGCCCGCTCGACGGGCCCTATGCTGACTATGCCGACCCGGAGGGCTTCGACGTCGCCGCCCGGCGCGCCGCGGCCCTCGGCTGCGAGGGCAAGTGGTGCATCCACCCGAGCCAGATCGCCGCCGCCAACGCCGCCTTCGGCCCGCTGCCCGCCGAGGTGGAGGCCGCCAAGCGCATCCTTTCCGCCATGGCCGAGGCCGGCCGCGCCGGCAAGGGCGCCGCCACGCTGGATGGCCGCATGATCGATCTCGCGTCCGTCCGCCAGGCCGAAGTCGTCGTGCGCAAGGCCGACCTCATCGCCGCGCGCCCAGCCCAATGAACCGCGCGCCATTGGCGCGAACCGTGAAACCCTTGACAGCGGCGCGTTGAGCCGTCACGAAAGCCCCGTTATGCCGACATTCCTCGATTTCGAAAAACCCATCGCCGAGCTCGAAGGCAAGATCGAAGAGCTGCGCCATCTCCATGACGCGGGCGACGTGAACATTGCCGAAGAAGTGGGGCGGCTGCAGGCCAAGGCCGACAAGCTGCTCAAGCAGACCTACGGCAAGCTCGACCCCTGGCAGAAGGTCCAGGTCGCGCGCCATCCCGACCGTCCGCACTTCAAGGACTATGTCGAGGCGCTGGTGACCGACTTCACCCCGCTGGCCGGGGACCGCACCTTCGGCGAGGACGCCGCGATCCAGGGCGGCCTCGGCCGCTTCCGCGGCTATGCCGTGATGGTCATCGGCAACGAGAAGGGCCGCGACACCGAATCGCGCATCAAGCACAACTTCGGCATGGCCCGCCCGGAAGGCTACCGCAAGGCGCGTCGCCTGATGGAGATGGCCGACCGCTTCAAGCTGCCGGTCATCACCCTGGTCGACACGGCGGGCGCCTATCCCGGCGTCAACGCCGAGGAGCGCGGCCAGTCGGAAGCCATCGCACGCTCCATCGAGGCCTGCCTGCGCCTGCAGGTGCCGCTGGTCTCGGCGATCATCGGCGAGGGCGGCTCCGGCGGCGCCATCGCGCTCGCCGCCGCCGACCATGTCATCATGCTCGAGCATTCGATCTATTCGGTCATCTCGCCGGAAGGCTGCGCCTCGATCCTGTGGCGTGGCGGCGCGCCCGACCAGGCCAAGGTCGCCGCCGAAGCGCTGAAGGTGACGGCGGAGGACCTCAAGGGCCTCGGCATCATCGACGAGATCGTGCCCGAACCCCTGGGCGGCGCCCATCGCGAGCCGATCGCCGCCATGGCCGCCACCGGCAACGCCATCGAGCGCTCGCTCCGCAAGCTGCTCGGCACCGAAGGCGGCGCGCTGCGCGAACGCCGCCGCGAGAAATTCCTGGAGATGGGCCGCAAGGGCCTGTGAGGCGCGCCTTTCGGCGCAGCTGAACGAACCGGGTTCCCAATCGTTCATCATTGAACGGTGCGTCGCCACGTCCGCGTCCGCCGCATCCGCCGCCGATTGGGGAGAATCCGCATGGCCGAGTCCGACTACGCGTCCTTCGATTTCGCCGCCGCCCGCCGCAAGTCCGCGACCGCCATGGTCGTCGGCACCGCCGCCGGCTGGCTCGTCTTCTTCCTGATCTTCGGGCTTTTCGCGGCCCCTGCCGCGGCGAGCAAGGCCGACCGGCTCGGCTTCGCGGCGCAGTGGCTGCTGCCGCTGGGCCTGCTGCTGCTTGCCATGACGCTGATCGTCGCCATCCTGCGCAACTTCAGCCCGGCCATGGACCCGACGCTCAACCAGGATCCGCGCTACGTCGACGTGTCGCGCCGCGTGCTGACCAACACGGTGGAGCAGGGCCTGATCTTCGCGCTGTTCGCCCTCGCCATCGCGGCGGCGGCGCCCGCCGGCCAGCTCGGCGTGCTGGCGGCGCTGGCGGTGATGTTCGTCGCCTCGCGGATCGCCTTCTGGCTTGGCTACCTCGCCGGGCCGTTCTACCGCAGCCTCGGCGTCATGGGGATGCAGATCAACGTGGTGATGGCGATCTGGGCCGTCGTCTCGGTGCTCGGCTACCAGTCCTTCTGGCGCGTGCACTGACGGGCGCGCAATGAAAAACGGCGGCCTTTCGGGCCGCCGCTTTCCGTCTCTCTAGGCTTTGGGCTTACTGGAAGAGCTTGAGCAGGTTCTGCGGCATCTGGTTGGCCTGCGCGAGCATGGCGACGCCAGACTGCACCAGGACCTGCTTGGCCGAGAACTCGGTCATTTCCGAGGCCACGTCCAAGTCCATCAGGCTGCTGCGCGCCGCTTCCGTGTTTTCGATGGTCGTCGACAGGTTGTCCGACGCGAAGTCGAGCCGGTTCTGCGCGGCGCCGACGCCCGCACGGGCCTTGTTGAGCACGTCGATGGCGGCACCGATCGCAGTCGACGCCGTGTCGGCGTTGGCCTTGGTCAGGATGTCGCCGCCGTCGAGGCCCAGCGATTCGGTCGAGACCGAACCTACCGAGATGGTGACGTCGTCGACGTCCTGCTCGGTGCCGGTGCCCAGCTTGAACGTGAAGTCGGTCTGGTCCGCGGTGGAAGCGGAGCCGAACACGGCGTTCTCCAGGTTCATGTCGAGGGTCGAGCTGCCCGTCGTGGTGACGAAGGCCGTCGACACGTCGAACGAGACCGTGAT
>DASYCO010000089.1:0-9503 GCA_036500145.1 Alphaproteobacteria bacterium
TCCTCGAAAACACGGTCGTTGCGGAATAGTCCCGTTTCTTCCATGTCGGATCCCGTCGAACGGCTGACGGCGCCGGTGCTGATTGTCGGCGCCGGCCCCACCGGCCTGACGCTCGCCAATCTGCTCGGCCGCTACGGCGTCGAGACGATCCTGATCGAGCGCAACGTCAGTACCGTGCAGGAGCCGCGCGCCGTCTCGATCGACGACGAATCTCTCCGCACGATGCAGGCCGCCGGTCTGATCGACCAAGTGGCCAAGGATGTCATCCTCGGCGGTTACGGCTATCACTACTTCACGCGCCACGGCCATCGCTTCGCGGCAGTCCTGCCGACAGCGGCGGACTACGGCTATCCGCGCCGCTGCCCGTTCCAGCAGCCGCTGTTCGAGGCGACCTTGCGGCAAGGCCTCGCGCGCTTCCCCCATATCCGTCCGCTGTTCGGCCATAAGCTGATCGGCTTCACGCAGGACGCGACCGGCGTCACCGCCGACGTCGAACGCGCCGACGGCTCGCATGTGGAAATTCGCGCCGATTATCTCGCGGCCTGCGATGGCGGCTCGTCGCCGATCCGCAAGTTGCTCGGCATTCCGCTGGTCGGCTCCAGCTTCGAAGAACGTTGGGTCGTGCTCGATATCGTCAACCGCAAGGATGCGATCCAGCATACCCATGTCTATTGCAGCGCCGAGCGCCCCGCGATCACCCTGCCCGGCCCGCATGGCAGCCGGCGCTGGGAATTCCGCCTGCGCGACGATGAAACCGACGACGAGGCCCTGAAGCCCGAATCGATCCGCGGCATGCTGGCGCTCTACGGCGGCGACACGGAAGCCGAGATCGTGCGCCAGATCGTCTACACCTTCCATGCCCGCACGGCGGAGCGCTGGAGCGACGGGCGCGTCTTCCTCGCCGGCGACGCCGCCCACCTGACGCCGCCCTTCGCCGGCCAGGGCATGAACTCCGGCGTGCGCGACGCCCACAACCTGTCGTGGAAGCTCGCGGCGGTGACGCAGGGCCGCATCGTGCCGCGCCTGCTCGACAGCTACGCGCAGGAGCGCAAGCCCCACGCCTGGTCGCTCATCATGATGGCCGTGCGCATGGGCCAGGTGATGAACCCGACGACGCGGCTGCGCGAGAACCTGCTGGTCAACGCGATCCGCATCGCCAACCTCGTGCCCGGCGTGCGCGACTATTTCATGCAGATGAAGTTCAAGCCGAAGCCGCGCTTCGAGGCCGGCTTCCTGGTGCCCGACGGCGCCGACCGCAAGCGCACGCTCGTCGGCCGCATGTTCCCGCAGCCGCGCGTCGTCACGGTCGACCAGCGCGCCGCAGCCGGCGCCGGCGACAGGGAGGTCCTGCTCGACGAAGTGACCGGCCCCGGCTTCGCCCTGCTCGCCTACGGGCCGGACGCGCTCCACGCCCTCATGGCCGCCGAACATCCCCTCTGGCGCCGCCTCGAGGCGCAGAAGGTCGCCATCTTGCCGCCGGAGGCCAAGGTTCCTTCGCCGATTCCCTCGGGCTATGCCGTCGCCCTGGACCGGGGCGGCCGCTTTGCCAAGCTGTTCGGCGCCAGCCAGACCCGCCTGGTCCTGCTGCGGCCCGATCGCTACGTCGCCGCCGTCTTCGCGCCCGAGCGCACGGACGAGACCGTGGCCGCGCTCAAGCGCATGATCTGCGAAGAGTAATCGGCAACAATCGTTGCCAACTTGCGGACGATCCGCTTCGCGCGCCACGCCACGCCGGATATTCCGCTGGCGCGCCGGCGCTCTAGCCCGCACACTCCCTGCATAAGAACGAGCCGCCCAACGTGGCAGCCGATAAGCCCGCGAGGGCGACAGGGAGCGAACGCACTTTTAGGTTCAGGCCATGCGGCGCGAAAAGCGTCCGCGCAAGACTCCGCAGGCGAAACGCCGGCGGCGATCAATAAGAATGATGGGGTACGCGACGCAGCTCCCGGTCCGTGAGGACCGGGAGCTTTTCTTTTGCGGGTGCTCAGGCGAGGCCAAGCAGCCGGGCCGCGTTGCCGCCGAGAATGTCGGCCTTCTGGGACTCGTTCAGTCCCGGCGTCGACTTGACCAGCTCGACGGGATGGTTCTCGCCCATGTCGTAGGGGCTATCGGTGCCCATCACGATCTTCTCATGGCCGACGAGATTGGCGATGAAGGCGATTTGATCGGGACGGAACACCACCGTGTCGAGCCAAAGCTTCTTCACGTAGTATTCCGGCGACTTGTTGATATGCACGCGGCATTCGGCGCGTTCGCGATAGGCCTGCTCGAAGCGGCCAAGATAGAACGGCAAATAGCCGCCGCCATGAGACCCGCAAAGCTTCAGGTCCGGGAAGCGCTCGAAGACGCCGCCGAAGATCATCTGCGCCAAAGCGAGCGTCGTCTCCAAAGGCTGGCCGACGACGTTGGTCATGAAGTAGTCCGCCAGGCGCTCGGGCTCCGTGAAGCCCTGCGGATGCAGGAAGATCACCGAGCCCAATTCCTGCGCCTTGGCCCACAGCGGATCGAAACGCCGGTCGCCGAGCTCGATGCCGGCGATGTTCGTCGTGACGCGCACGCCCTTGTGGCCCAGCTCATGGGTGCTGCGCTCCAGCTCCTTCACCGACCAAGCGACATGCTGCACCGGCAAGTTGCCGAGCGCGACGAAGCGCGTCGGATGATCGGCAACGACCTTCGCAACCTCGTCATTGACCGAGCGCGCAATGTCGCCGGCCAGGGATTCGTCGAACTTGTAGAAGCCGCGCGGCGGCGACGGCGTCAGCGCCATCATGTCGACGCCCATGCCGTCCATGTCGGCGATGCGCCGGTCGATGTCGGTGAGGATGGCGTTGCGCGAGCGGTCGGTGATGCCGCCGCCCTCCTCGCCGCCGCCCTTGCCGTGCTTCGACGGCTGGCGCGCTTCCAGGATCGCCTTGGGCTTGGCGAGGTTGATGTGGCCGTGGATGTCGATGACCAGCTGGCCGCCGTTCTTGCCGAGTGCCATGTTCATTCTCCCTGTGCGACGGGATTGCGCAGGCGGCCAATCCCAGTCCCGCTTCTTGTCGTTGTGAGCGATGGATCGGCAGCCGATATAGCATGGGGCCCGCAGGCGCGCCACCGGGCCAGCCGCCTACCCGTCATGCGAAACGCTTCAGGTCTGTCAGCTCAGGCGGGACGATCGAGAATCCTGCGCAGCGTCTCGGCCAGCTCGTCCTTGCGATAGGGCTTCTCCAGCACGGTGCGCCCGGCAAGCCGGCGCTCGTCTCCCACCACGCCATGGGCGTCGCCGGAGGTCAGCAGCACCTTGAGCTGCGGGCAGATGGCCAACGCCGCCTCCACCAGGGCGATGCCGTCCAAGCCGCCCGGCATCAGGATGTCGCTGAACAGGAGGTCGACGTCCTCGCCACGGCGCAGCACGTCGAGCGCCGCGTCGCCGTCGGCACATTCGATCACGGCATAGCCGAGCTGGGTGATCTGCTCGCAGACATAGCCGCGCACCAGCGGATCGTCGTCCACAACGAGCACCGTTTCGACGCCGCCGGGCAAGACATGCGAAGTGGACAGGATCGGCTGCGGCAGCTCCAGCGACGCCAGCCCTGCCCAGGGCAGGTAAAGCGTCACGGTCGTGCCTTCGCCCGGCTTGCTCGCGATGGTCAGGTGGCCGCCCGACTGCTTCATGAAGCCATAGACCATCGACAGGCCCAGGCCGCTGCCGGCGCCCACGTCCTTGGTCGTGAAGAAGGGCTCGCAGCAGCGCTTGAGCACGTCCGGGCTCATGCCGACGCCGCTGTCCGCCACGCTGACGATGACGTAGCGGCCCGGCGTCAGCTCGTCGCTGCCGGCGCAGTCCTGGCGCGACAGCTCGCGGTTGGCCGTGGCGACGGTGACCCGTCCGTCCGTCGGCGTGGCGTCGCGCGAATTGAGGATGAGATTGAGAATGGCGTTCTCGAGCTGCACCGAATCCACATGGGCCAGCCATAGGTCTTCCGAGAAGTCGGCGACCAGGTGGAAGTCGCCAAGGCTGCGCCGCAGCGTGTCCGTCATGTCGACGAGCAGGCGGTTGACGTTGACCTCGGACGGCTCGAGCGCCTGGCGGCGCGCGAAGGCCATCAGGCGGCGCGTCAGTTCCGCGCCGCGTTCGGCTGCGACCTTGGTCATCTCGGCCCAGCGCCGCAGCGTCGGATTGCCCGCGAGTCCGTCCGTCAGGATCTCGGCGTTGCCGAGCACCACCTGCAAGAGGTTGTTGAAGTCATGCGCCACGCCGCCGGTGAGCTGGCTCACCACCTCCATGCGCTGGCCCTGGACCAGGGCCTCCTCGGCGCGGCGATGGGTCGTGATGTCGCTGCAGACGCCGATCATGCCGTTCGGCTTGCCGTCGGCGCGCCGCATCGCCTCGCCCCGGCTGTGGATCCATCGCACCGCGCCGTCGCTGCGATGGATGCGGTAGACGATGTCGTAGGGCGTCTTCTCCGTCATCGACGCCGCGATGGCCTGGCGGACCTCGTCGCGGTCGTCCGGATGCACGGAATTCAGGAACTCCTCGCCCGTGCGCGCGTAGGGGCCCGCCGTGACGCCGAAGATGCGCATGACGTTCTCGTCGCCGATGGAGCGGTCGCTCTCCTCGTCCCACGTCCAGGTGCCGGTCTCCGACGATTCGAGCGCCAGGCGCAGGCGGTCGCTGTTCTGACGCAACGCCAGCGACAGCTCTTCGCGCTGGCGCAGCTCGCGCAGCAGGAACGCCATCAGCACGCCGACGAAGCAGACGAAGATGCCCAGGATCGGCACGTAGACCAGCAGGTTCGACCACCAGTCGCGCAGCACCTCCCGCTCGCTCAAGGCGACCGACACCACGAAGGGCAAGCCTTCCAGGCTGCGGTAGCCGACGATGCTCTCCGGCCTGTCCTCGGCAGCCGGCAAGGTGAAGACGCCCTGGCGCGCGACCGGCAAGCGATCGCGGAACAGCAGGCTGTCAGCGAAGGAAGTGCCGGCGGGTTTCGCCGCAGGCGAGCTTTGCACCAGGAGGCGGCCGTCGCGCAGGAACAGCGACAGACTTCCTTCCTGGCCGACGTCGATCGACTTGTAGAAGGTCAGGAAATACTCCGGCTCCACGGCGGCGACGATGACGCCGGCGAACTGCCCTTCGGCGTCGACCAGGCGCAAGCTGGCGCTGACGAACCAGAGTCCGGTCGTGCGGCTGAAGACGGGGCTGCCGACGTAGAGCTCCGTCGAGGGCGCGCGCAGGGCCTTGAAATAGTCGCGGTCCGTGTTGTCGAGCGGCGGCGCCGGCATGGCGTTCGAGACGTGCCGCATGACGCCTTCACGGTCGACCACGAAGATCGCGCGGACGAAGGGCACCTGGGCGGTGAAGCTGCCCAGCGTGTCGTGGACGGCCTTGTCGTAGTCCGCCCGCTCTTTCGGGATGCGGGAGACGGCGTCAGCGGTGGCTCGCAAAGTCAGGTCGACGGCCTGGAACGTGCGCGCGGTCTGTTCGTCGAGCAGGCGCACAAGGTTGGCGGCGTTGCGCTCGGCGTCGTGGATCTGCCGCTCATGGCTGCGCCACAGGTCGTAGACGACCTGCGCGACGACCGCGACGACGACGACGGCCGCGATCACGCTGATCTTGAGGATCAGGCCGCGCCAAGACAGGCTCGGCCGCCGTCCACCTCCCGGCATTGACATGATCGACAAGGTTCCCCCGAATGCCTTGCGCGCGAACCGAGCAGTACTCGGCTCATGCTTCGCATGTGTTACTATTTACGCAACAAAGACTTGGCGCTTTTTATATTTGCGAAGTCTCTGCCTTATGCCTGATGCGGTTCTCAAAGTCTATGCATTACTCCCTCCAAAACGGATCGTATTGGAGAAAGCGTTAACGGCGTCTTTCGCGACGAAACGCGCGCTCCGGCTGCCGCTCTTGGCCCACCTGCTCAAGCCGGCGCGCACGTTGTTTGCGGCTGGCGCCGATGCGTCGCCTGCGGCAGAATTTCACCTGGGAGAACCTTCATGCCGCCGCGCCTGACAAACTTGCCGTTCGATCTCGATCAGACCCTGCCCTCCGTCGTCGCGGTGCGCACCACGGTGCCTGCCGACGCGTCCAGCGCCGGGCGGCTCGGCACCGAGCGCTCGGGCAGCGGCGTCATCATCGCCAACGACGGCCTGGTCGCCACCGTCGGCTACCTGCTGACCGAAGCCGACAGCGTCTGGATCATCGACGATAGCGGCAAGGCCGTTCCCGGCCATGTCGTCGGCCAGGACCAGGACAGCGGCTTCGGGCTCATCCAGGCGCTCGAGCCGCTCCATCGCCCGCCGCTGGCGTTCGGCCGGTCGAGCGAGCTGATGCCGGGCGATCCGCTGGTCCTCGCCGCCTTCGGCGGCATCGACCAGGCGGTGATCTCGCGCGTCATCGCCAAGCAGGAGTTCGCCGGCTACTGGGAATACCTGCTCGACCAGGGCATCTTCGCCGCGCCCGCCCATCCGCAGTGGACTGGCGCCGCCGCCATCGACCGCAACGGCAATCTCGTCGGCATCACCTCGCTGATCTTCCAGCAGTTCAGCCACGGCGGCACGAACATCGACGCCAACCTCGTCATTCCGATTGACCTGCTGCGCGACATCCTGCCGGACATGAAGCGCATCGGCCGGAGCGACCGCCCGCCACGCCCCTGGCTCGGCATCTGGACGGCCGAGACCGAGGACAAGCTGGTGATCGCCGGCATGAGCGACAACGGCCCCGCCAAAGCGTCGGGCCTGCGCGTCGGCGACGCCATCCTCAGCGTGAACGGCGTCAAGCCGCGCAGCCTCGCCGACATGTACCGGCGCATCTGGGCGCTCGGCCCCGCCGGCGCCACGGTGCCCTTCCGCGTGCAGCGCAAGGACCGCGAACTGGAGATTTCCGTGCAGTCCGCCGACCGCGCGCGGCACCTCAAGCGTCCGCGCCTCAATTAAATCCGGCGCGCGTCAGGCATAAAAAAACGGGCGGCTGAAAAGCCGCCCGTTCTTGTTTCGCTATGGCGCCAGACTTAGATGGCCGACTTAGGCGATCGGGCCGGTCCAGTCGCTGACGAACTCTTCGCGCTTCGGCGTGGCGGCCTTCGGCGGCTCTTCCGTCGCCGTGCCGACGTAGATCATCCCGACCAGGCGGTCCGGCGCGGTGTAGCCGAATGCCTTGTTCACTTCGGCGTCGTACATGTTGTCGCCGGTGACCCACTTGCCGGCGTAGCCGAGCGCATGGATGGCGTTCATCATGTTCATGCCGGCGCAGGCCGTCGAGAACAGCTGCTCGATCTCCATGATCTTGCCGGGCTGGATCTTGCAGCCGAGAGCGATGATCATCGGAGCCTTGAACAACTTGATCTTGGTGCCTTCGATCATGGCGGCCGAGACGTCCGGCATGCGGCGGCGCATGGCGGCTTCATAGAGCACCCACAGCTTCTCGATGTCCTTGCCGCGGATGATCTGGAAGCGCCAGGGGCGCATGCGGTCGTGGTCCGACGCGCGCAGGCCGGCTTCGATGATCAGGTCGAGGTCTTCGCCTTCGGGCACCGGCGTGGTCAGCGCGGCATTGCTGCGGCGCGACAGGATCACGTCGAGGGCGGCGCTGCCCGCGTCGTCGGACACGGTCTTCAGATTGGAAACGGGCGGGTTCATGAATCTCTCCTTCGACATGGCGGATAGGTCGGTGCGCCGCTGCGACGCGTCTCGCCACGGGCTTGGGTGATAAATCTAAGCTAAGCGAGAACGCAATTCAGCGACAATGCAGAATACCGCTAGGAGCCACCCATTTCCGATATGGGAGGCCCTGCGGCAAGATCATAACAGAATAAGGGGAATGGGGCGAGTGACCGGAATTGAACCGGCGACATCCAGATCCACAATCTGGCGCTCTAACCAACTGAGCTACACCCGCCATAGGAGCAAGGGCGCTTGTTTAGACGCGGCCCCCCTGTCCGTCAAGGTTTCCCGAGACATAGGCAGAACCCTTTGGCGCATCCGGCGCAAGTCGCCCCGAACGCGCGCCGGATCCTAAAGCCGTAGCCACCTATCTGCGCGGCGGTTGAAAAAGCAGGCTATTGCGCATTGCTAAAGGGGCCGCCCAGTAATTAGGCAATAGTGCCGTATAACAATGCGGCAACCGGCCTATTTTTTGGGCAATTGATGAAAGAAGTTATCCACAACATATTGAATTCGCGCTGATTTCCTGGCTTTCGGAGACCTAGGGAAGTTGGCATGGGCCGTGCTAGGAAAGGCAGCAATTATAGCCGCGCCGAACGGCGCGGCCTGAATCGCCGTGCCCCGATTTCACCCCCAGCGAAGATCCCCCTCAGACATGAAGAAGATCGAAGCCATCATTAAGCCCTTCAAGCTCGATGAAGTGAAGGAAGCCCTCCACGAGATCGGCCTTCAGGGCATGACCGTCACCGAGACCAAGGGCTTCGGCCGCCAGAAAGGGCACACCGAGCTCTACCGCGGCGCGGAATACGTCGTCGACTTCCTGCCGAAGGTGAAGATCGAGATCGTCATGGACGACAACCTGGTCGAGCGCGCCATCGAAGCCATTACCCAGGCGGCCCGCACCGGCCGCATCGGCGACGGCAAGATCTTCGTGTCCAACGTCGAGGAAGTCATCCGCATCCGCACGGGCGAAAAGGGCCCGGACGCGATCTGACGTGAATCGCCGCCGGCGGCGCCCCAGGCGTCGCGAGCGGCTGGAGACCGTCGCTTCACCACGCCGCGTTTCAACCTCCTAGCACCACCCTACCCGTAACCACCAACGACAGGATCATCGACGATGTCCGACGCAAAAACAATTTTGGCCATGATCAAGGAGCATGACGTCAAGTACGTCGACCTCCGCTTCACCGACCCGCGCGGCAAGTGGCACCACACCGCCCAGCATGTGAAGACCATCGACGAGGAAACCCTCACCGAGGGCTTCATGTTCGACGGTTCCTCGATCGCCGGCTGGAAGGGCATCCAGGAGTCGGACATGACCCTGAAGCTCGATCTGTCGACCGCCGTGCTCGATCCGTTCGCCGCGCAGCCGCAGCTCATCATTTTCTGCGACATCCTCGAGCCGTCGACCGGCCTGCCCTACTCGCGCGACCCGCGCTCGATCGCCAAGAAGGCCGAAGCCTACGTGAAGTCGTCGGGCATCGGCGACACGGTCTTCGTCGGCCCCGAAGCCGAATTCTTCATCTTCGACGACGTACGCTTCAACGTCTCGATGAACGAAGTCTCCTACTCCGTCGATTCGATGGAAGGCCCGTGGGCCAGCAACCGCGCCGTTCCCGAAGGCAATCCGGGCCATCGCCCCGGCGTCAAGGGCGGCTACTTCCCGGTGCCGCCGGTCGATTCGCACAGCGACATCCGCGCCGAAATGCTGACGACGATGCTCGAGATGGGCCTCGACGTCGAAAAGCATCACCATGAAGTCGCCACCGCGCAGAACGAGCTGGGTTGCAAGTTCAACACGCTCGTCACCGGCGCCGACCACATGATGATCTACAAGTACGTCGTGCAGAACG
>DASYCO010000090.1:0-19844 GCA_036500145.1 Alphaproteobacteria bacterium
GGATCCGCGGCGAGCGAGGCGGCGAGCGCCGCGCCGCCGTTCCGCCAGGGATCGTGGACGACCGACAGGTTCCGCCCGCCGATCGCCGCGCGGTCCTGCGCGACGCACCATTCGAGGCAGGCGTGGATGTCCTCCATCGGCGTGCCGTCGCCTTCGAGGAACTTTAGCGTCTTTTCGAGGTTGCCGCCCGCCCGCTCGGCGGCGCGCAGGGTCTCTTCATGAATCTTGGTGCGCAGGTAGCCTGGGCCCAGGATGAAGGCCTTGAGGTCCGGGACCTCGTCGTCGAGCAGCTCGCACATCTTGATGAGCAGTATCTTCGAAAGGCAGTAGGCCGAATAGTTGGCGAATGGCCCGTTCGTGCCGCCGCCGGCGAAAAAGGCAACGGAATTCACCTGCCCCGCCTTGCGCAGCGGATAGAGCGCCTGGACGAGCCGGCAAGGCGCCATGGCGTTCGTCGCAATGCTGTCCTGCCATGCGGCGCCGTCGATTTCCAGGAATGGGCCGATCGGCTCCATCGTGCCATTTGCGGCAACGAACAGATCCCAGCGGAGATTCCTGGCTTGCAGGTACTCGACGATGCGCCCGGAGGCACCCTCACCCGCCAGGTCGAACGGCAGGACATGCGCCCGGGGATTGCCCCGATAGGCATCGAGCGCCCCCGGCCGGCGATGGGTGCCGATCACTTCGGCGCCGGCGGACAGATAGCGCTCCATCAAGTCGCGGCCGATGTCGCTGCTGGCGCCGAGTATGAAGATCGTGCGCGACGGCGACATGGTCGCAGGCGACATCAGTAGGGACCCGTGAAGCTCTTGTCAGGCGTGTCGCGCCAGCGGCCCGAGGCCGCCGGCTCAGGCGGCAACCGCGCCGGATCGAGGCCGAGCGCCTCGCCGACGGAACGCATGATGTCGACCGCGCGCGGGAAAAAAGCGTCTGCAAGGGCCGGCGACGTGGGCGAAGGGCTGAACGGCAAGCCGACACGGCGCGGCGAATGGCGCAGCGCGGAAACGTCGCGCTCGGTGACTCCGCAGATGACTTCCCCCGATATGCCGAAATTGATCGTTCCGGTGTCGGCGACGACCAGGCTACCTGTCTTCCGCACCGACGCCATGACGCAATCCATGTCCAGCGGCACGATCGAGCGCAGGTCGATGACTTCCGCATCTACGCCGACGCTTGCCAGAAGCTCGGCGGCGCGCAGCGCCTCCAGCACCATGTAGGACGTCGCGACGATCGTGACGTCGCGGCCTGCACGCATGACGCGTGCCTGACCGAGCGGCACTTCATAGGGCTCCTCAGGAACCTCGCCCTCGATGTTGTAGAGCCAGCGATGCTCGAAAATGACCACGGGCGCATCGTCGCGAATGGCGGCGATGGTCATGCCCTTGACGTCGTGCGGCGTCGTCGGCATGACGACCTTGAAGCCTGGGACATGGGCGAACCAGGCCTGCAGGCTCTGGGAATGCTGCGGGCCCTGCCCCCAGCCGCGGCCGATGATCATCCGGAACACCATGGGGGCCCGCATTTTCCCGCCATACATGAAATGCCACTTGGCCACCTGGTTGACCATCTGGTCCATCGCCAGCGTCGCGAAGTCGACGCGCATGTGGACCATGACCGGCCGCAGGCCGCTGACGGTCATGCCGAGGCATATCCCGGTCATACCCTGCTCGGAAGACGGGGTGTCGAGCACGCGGCTCGGGCCGAACCGCTCCGCCAGCCCCGATGTCGTCCCGAACACGCCGGTCGGGCTCGGGACGCCGAGGCCGATGAGCAGAACCGACGGATCCGCGTCCATCGACTGCGCGGTGGCTTCATTGATAGCTTGGAAATATTTCAGCTTACGCACGGCGCGTGTCCTCGGGCTCAGGCAACGTGAAGAGGCTCATGGAAGCCGGATCGGGAAAGTCGCTCGCGCGCGCGAAGGCGACCGCATCGTCGACTTCCTTGGCGATGGCCGCTTCGATCTTCTCGACCTGCCCCTTGTCGAGCACGCCGGCCTCGCAGAGGGCGGCCTCAGACCGCGCGATCGGATCGCGCTCCTTCCAGGAGGAGAGCTCCTGCTGCGTCCGGTAGTTCAGGTTGATGTCGTCGCCAGGCCCGCAATGTTCCAGCCAGCGGTAGGTCAGGAATTCGAGCAGGGTCGGCCCGTCGCCGCGGCGCGCGCGCGCAACGGCCTCGTCGGCAAGGCGCCAGACCGCGACGATGTCGTTGCCGTCCGCGGTTATTCCCGGCATCCCGTGCGCCGCCCCGAAAGAGCCGATGCGGCGGTCCGTGGGTTGGCGGACGGACAGGTCGGAATGCACGGAATAGAGATTGTTCTCGCAGACGAAGATGACTGGCAGCTTATGGACTGCCGCGAAATTCAATGATTCGTGGAACGCCCCTTCTTCGGTCGCGCCGTCGCCGAAATACACGACCGACACGGCATCCGACTTCACATGGCGCTTTCCGAACGCCGCGCCGACGGCGATCGGCACGGTGCCCGCGAGAATGGGGGCCGACGCGACGAAGCCGGCGGCCAGGTCGATGAGATGCTGGGAGCCACCGCGGCCCAGCGCGCAGCCCGTCTCGCGGCCGTAGAGCTCCGCGTACATCGCCTTCAAGTCGCCGCCCTTGGCCAGGTAATGGCCATGGCTGCGGTGGCCGCTGAAGGCATAGTCGTCGGCTCGCAAATGCGCCGAAACCCCGACGGGGACGGCCTCCTGGCCAATGCACAGATGCGTCGGGCAGCGAATTTCCTGCTCCGCATAGCGCCGCGAGATCATTTCCTCGACGCGCCGCAGGCGCAACATGGCCGCATGCATCTCGAGACGGACGTTGTACGAGGGACCATTGCTCATATGCGTGAATACCTTCCCGTCGCGCGTTGTGCGGCGCCTGCCGCCCTTGGGCGAGACATCATTCTATGATCGTCCAGGCATAATCGCCCGTATATCCGGCTTCGGCGAAGAGCTTGATCCATCCTGCGGGGTAGTCATGGAACTGCGCCGTCAGCACCCAGTTCTCGAAGACCGCCTTCTGCTCTGGCATGCGGTAGGAATCGACGCGCACGAAGGCGCGCCCCTTGGAAAGGCGCTGAATTTCCTGCAGCGCGACCTTGGCGCGCGGACGCGTCAGGTTGTGGATCGTGTCCAGCGAAAGGACGCAGTCGAAGCTGCCGTCGGGAAAAGGCAAATGGTCCGCCGAGCCCACGTGCAGCCGCCCCACCACGTCCGGCGGGCAATGCGTGACGCCGTATTCCGAGATGTCGAGGCCGAAGACCTCGAGGCCAGGCAGCGCCTTCAGCAGGTCGTTGACCAGGAAGCCCTTGGCGCAGCCGATGTCGAGCACGCGGTCGCCGGGCTTCAGGCCGAAATGCGCGATGATGTCGCGCGCCACCGGCACCCAGCGCCCATCGTAGCGGTAGCCACCGTAGCCATAGTCGCGCGGGCCGTCGAAGTACATCTCGCCGTATTCGCGCGAGATGCGGATGATCTCGGAGTCCTTCTTCTCCTTGCGCGCCTCGATGTTGCGCTTCGTCTTGGGCAAGGCGGATAGCAGGTTGATCTCTTTGCCCATCAGGCGGATTCCATCATGCGGCGATGCGCCAGCGCGAACCCTTGCGCGGGCGAGGTGTAGGCGAAATCCGGAAAGGCGGCGCGAGTCGCCGCCGGATCGAAGGCGCGGTACCCGTTGTGCGGCATCGGCCCGCGGCGGGGCGAGCCCTTCACCGGCACCGGCCGGTCGAGCTGCGCCAGCACGAGATCGGCGCAGGCGCGGAACGAAATCACCGTTCCCGTGGCCGCATTGAGCGCCCCCCGGCTGCGGTGCGTGAGGATGCGCAGGGCCAGCTCCGCGACGTCGCCGACATAGACATGGTCGCGCCGCTCCTCGCCCTCGCCGAAGAGAACGATCTCCTTGCCCTCGCGCGCCAGGCGGCGGAACTTGTTCGGGCCGTAGCCGTCATGCGGATCGGCCGCGCCGTAGATCAAGGTCGGGCGCAGGGACGCGAAAGGCGCGGCACCCGCCGTCTCGGCGAGCAGCAGCTCGCGCGTCAGATGCATGATGCCGTGCAGGCTGCCCGGCGCGGCGTCGAAGCCTTCGTCCATCGGCTTGTCGCTGTCGCCATAGATGGCGTCCGAGCCGATGTTCAGCACATGGGCCACGGGCTGCGCCTTCAGCGCGGCGGCCATGGCCTCGATGATGGTCAGGTTATCCTTCAGCATCGCCACGTTCTTCACCGGCGCGACGGCCGACACGGCGACGAAGGAATCGGTCGGCTGCAGCAGCGCGGCGAGGCGTGCGGCGGCATCGGCGGCCTGCAGGTCGACCTCCCGGCGCGTCAGCCGCAGGACCGGCAGCTTGCGCGCTTCGAGCGCGTCGGCGATGGCGCCGCCGACGAAGCCGGCCGCTCCCATGACGACGACGCGCGCCGGAGCGACGGGCTGAGGGTTGCCGTGGACCAGCATCACGACACCTTCAGCGGCGGCATGCCGAGCGTATGGTATTCGAGCCCGGCCGCGGCGGCGGCGGCGGGATCGAGCACGCGATAGGGATCGATGACGACGCGGCCGCGCAAGGCGGCGGCGATCTGGGCCGGCGCGATCGCCTTATATTCCGGCCAAGGGGTGAGGATCGCCAGCGCGTCAGCGCCGGCCAATGCGTCGAGCGCGCTTTCGGCCAGCACGGCGCGCTTCGGCAGGGCGATGTCCGACACCGCCGGATCATGCAGGCGCAGGGCCGTGTCAGGCAATTGCGCGATGGTGGCGAGCGACGGCGAATTCTTCACAGAATGGGTATTTTCCTTATAGGCGAGGCCCCAGACGGCCAAGGTCGGGTCTTTCGCGTCTGCCAGCACGGCGCTGCGGATCGTGCGCGCCGCCCAGTCGCGGCGGTGCCGGCTGTTGGCGACCCAGGCCTTGACCACCCCGGCGTCGGTGCCCTTCTCGTCGGCGAAGCGGATGACGGTGGCGAGGTCGCGCTCGAGGTTGCCGCCGGCGATGCCGAGGCCGGGCGCGAGATAGCTGTACTGGCCGATGCGGCGGTCCAGCTTCAGCGCCGGCACGATCTCGCTCCACACCGCGCCGATCTGCTCGCACAGTTCGGCCATGGTGTTGGCGACGCTGACGGAAGCGACCAGGCACATGTTGATCGAGATCTTCGCCAGTTCGGCGCTTTCGTAGCGCATCGGCAGGATCGGGCAGCCGAAGGCTTCCAGCAGCTCGCGGTAGGGCGCCGGCAGGGATGCCGCCGGATCGGCGCAGCCGACGATAAAGCGCTCGGGTTCGGTGGCACGTTCGACCGCGCGCCCGAAAATCAGCGTCTCGACCTGATAGTAGAGCCGCGACGGCGCCAGGGGCAGCGCGCGGGTGTAGCCGGGCGGCACCTGGCAGAGCACCACGAGGGCGGCCGACGGGCCCAGCGCCGGGATGACGGCGCCGATCAGGGCGGAGATCGACGTCAGGTCGCTACGGCCCTGGTCGTCGGTCGGCACGTCGGGCGCGATGTAGACCACGTCGCAGGCGGACAGGTCGCCGAGGTCGGCAGTAAAGTTCTGGCGCACGCCATTGGCGGCCAGCATGTCGTCCAGCCCCGGCTCGATGACCGGCAGGACGCCGGCGCGCAGCCGCTCGATCAGCGCGGCGTCGCGGTCGTAGCAGACGACCTCGAACCCCTTCGACGCGGTGCCGGTGGCCGAGACGAGGCCGAGATGGGTCATGCCGACAAAGCCGACGCGCGCGTTCATGCGGCGATCTCCGCCGCCGCGTCGCCGAGCCGGCGCAGCATGCCGTTGAGCCACAGGTCGTCGCTCAGGTCGGTGGCGGCGCCGGATTCGCACAGGCGCTTGAAATGCGCGTATTCCGCTTCCCAGGTCGGGTCGTCCTGCACCAGCGTCACGGCTTCCTCCGGCGGGCGGCCGCTCGGCAGCACGCGGGTGCGCAGCGTGAAGCGGCTCGGCCCCCATTTGCAGAGCGATTCGATGTGCGCCGTGCCCTTCTCGGCAAAGATGTCGCAGGTGAAGTGGTTGCGCCAGGACAGCAAGGTCATCTCGAACTCCAGGCGCGGCCGCGACGATTCGCTGGCGAACACCACATGGTCCGGCGCGCGGTTCTCGAAGCGGTTGCTGGCCTGGACCTTGAAGTCCTCGCCAAGGTCGCCGAACCAGAAGCGCGCCGTGTCCAGCAGGTGGCTGCCGAGATCGTGCAGCACGCCCGAGCCATGGTCGCGCCAGGCCGATTCGCGCACAAGGCGCGCCGTGCCGTTGCCGTAGAACATGCGGCAGCTATAGATTTGGCCGAGCGAGCCGGCGGCGAGCAGGTCGCGCATGCGGACGAAATGCGGCTCGAAGCGGTGGTTGTAGGCCGTGTAGCAGACGACGCCCTTCTTCCGCGCCTTCTCTTGCAAGGCCGCGATCTCGGCGTCCTCCGCCGCCCACAGCGGCTTCTCGGCCAGGGCGTGCTTGCCGTGGTCGGCGAGATAGCCGAGCAGCTCCATTTTCGGCCCGTCGGGGATGCAGCAGAGCGCCGCGTCGTAGTCGGCGAGCGGCACGTCGCGCAAGTCGCGGTACTGCGCGTCGGCGTTCACTGGATCGACGGACGCGACGAAATCCGCGCCCGCGAATTTGCGGCGCTTGTGGCCCTGCACGCCCAGGCCGACGACGATCACGCGCATGGGAACGAAACTCCGCGCTTCACGAAAACTCCATGTGCCGCTCGACAGAAGCCAGCTTCGCCTCGACATGTTCCGGCGTGATCGGGATGTTGCCGTCCTGCTCGCATTCGCAGGCCGCCGCGATGGAGCCGAGGATCGTCGCCTGGGCGGCCGAACCGGACACCAGGCTGGCCAGAGTCGCATAAGCCAACAAGGCATCGCCCGCGCCGACCGCATCGACGACGCGATCCACGAAGCTGTCTACCGAGAAGAAGCTGTCCAGCGCCTCGTGGTCGACGTCCTTGCTCGTCAGCACGCCGCGGTCGCCTAGCTTCAGGATCAGGGTCTTGCAGGCGGCGGCATCGTAAAGGCGCGACGCCAATGGGCGGATGCCCGAATCCTGGTCGGCCAGCGCAAAGCGGGCCTCGCGCTCATTGGGCGTAATCAAGTCGAACCCCTGGAATTCGGTGATATTGCCCCAGCGGCTGGCGACTTGGCTGTCCGCGACGCGGAAAGCGCCGGCCGGAATTGCCTCGACCAGCAGCGGGATGGTGCGCCGGTTGAAGATTCCATGCCGGAAGTCGCTGTAGACCACCGCATCGGCCTTCACCGTCTTGACCGATTCGATAAGCGCCTTGAGGATGCCGTCAGCGATGGAGCGGTTGTCCAGCGTGTCGACCTTCAGCAGTCGGTAGCCATCGACCACGATGGCGTTCTTATTGGTGGTCGGGCGGGTGCCGTCGATCACGGGACGCACCGTCACGCCACGCTCAGACAGTTCCTTGAGCGCGAAGTCCTTGAACGCGTCCTCGCCCAGCACCGTGGAAAACACCACTTCGGCGCCCGCGGCGCGCAGATGTTCGGCGACGATACCCGCACCGCCGACATAGTCGATGCGGTCCTCGTAGAGCACGCTCATGGTGGGCGTCTTGGTCTGGCCACCGATCATCGCGCAGCGCGTAAGGCTGTCGATGATGGTGTCGCCGACGACATGGACGCGCTTGCCGCCCATCGCCCCCAGGGTCGCGCGCAAGTCGCCGAAGCTGATCTTCTCGCGCTCCATCAGCGTCAGCAGCTTGTCATACTTGATCGCCGGCGGCGCTAGGTCGATCAGCTTCGATGAGGAGTAGACGATGTCGCCGGGCGTGAAGATCACCTCGCCACCGTAGGCCGCAAGCGTGTCTAACTCTTCCTGCGTGCGCGGATTGACTTCCTTCGCGCCGTATTCGTAGCCCTTGGCGAAGAAGTCCGGCTGGATGATCGACAGGTTTTCGATCGGCGTCGCGTTCTTGTCGATCACGACGTAGTCGACCATCTCGAAGGCCGCCAGGTTCGCCGCGCGCAGATCCTGCGGCACGTGCGGACGATACTCGCCCTTGGCGATGTGACGGTCCGCCGTGATGCTGATGATCAGCCTGTCGGCCTTGCTCTTGGCGTAGATGAGGTGGCGCAGGTGGCCGGGATGCACGACGTCGAACACGCCGTGGCACATGATGACCTTCTTCTTGCGCGGACGCGCGCCGATGAGCGCCTTCAGTTCTTCCGGCGTCTTGATCTTGTGACCGAACAGTTGCGTCAGCGAAAGGCTCATGCCGTCTTCTTCCCACCGAGATATTGAAACCAGGTCTTCGTCGCCTTTTCGATCGAGGCGGGATCCCACAGCGGCGCGTCCTTCCAATGGGAAATCTCGGCCATCATGCGGGCGACGCCGTCTTCGAAGCTCACGGTCGGCGCCCAGCCGAGCTGCGAGGTGATCTTGGAGATGTCCGCCCAGGTGCAGTCCGGCTCGCCCGGACGCTTGGGAATGTACTGGACCTCGCCGCCGATCAGCTCGATCAGCCGGTTGATGCTCTGCGGATTGCCCGCGCCGACGTTGAAGCGCTCGCCCACCAGGTGCGTCCTGGCCGCGGCAAGGAAGGCAGCCGCCACGTCGGAGGCGTAGATGAAGTCGCGACGCTGCGAGCCGTCACCCACCACCGTGAAGGGCTTGCCCGCCAGCTTCTGGCGGAAGAAGACGCCGAACACCGCGCCGTAGGCGCCCGTGGTGCGCACGCGCGTGCCATAGGCGTTGAAGATGCAGATCGAATTGACCGGCAGGCCGTAGACGCGGTGCCAGTGGAACACCGCCTGCTCGCCCTGGTACTTCGACAAGGCGTAGGGGTACTGCGGGTCGATCTGGTGATCCTCGCGCGTCGGCACGCCGGCCAGGCCGTAGCAGGACGACGAGGCGGCGTAGACGACCTTCTCCGTCTTGGCCGCGCGCGCGCATTCGAGCACATGCACGGTGCCCTGCACGTTGGCCGACATGTACTCGATCGGGCGCTCGATCGAAGGCACGATGTCGCCGATGCCGGCAAAGTGGAAGACGTGGCGCGCGCCCTCGAAGAGCGGCGCCCCCGGCTCGAGCGAGCGCACGTCGGCCCATTCGGCCGTCAGGTCCTGGTTGGCGCCGTGATGCGCGAGGTTTTCCTCGCGCCCGCCGATCAGGCTGTCGACCACGCGCACGCGGTAGCCCTGCTCCAGGAGCAGGTCCACCATGTGGCTGCCGATGAAGCCGGCGCCCCCGGTGACGACGGCAATGGGTTTCTCGCTCATGCGGCCTTGACCGCCTTCAGGGTCTTCACATTGTAGTAGCGGTCGTCCGTCATGCTGTTCTTCAGGTCGCCGCGCTTGAAGGCCGCGCAGAGGTCGCGCGCCGCGTCCTCGATCGTGTATTTCGGCGTGAAGCCGAGCTCGCGCTGAATCTTGCTGGAATTGATGTGATAGGAGCGGATGTCGTCGGTCGGCGTGGTGACCAGCGAGATGTCGCCCTTCTCGGGGAATTCCTTCTCGACGACCTTCTTGACGACCTGCGCGATGTCCATGATCGACATGTTCTGGAAGCCGCAGTTGAATATCTTGCCCGCGATCTTGGCCGAGTCGATCTCCAGCAGCATCTTGTAGAGGTCGCACATGTCCTGAACGTGCAGGTTCGGGCGCATCTGGGTGCCGCCGAACACCGTGATCTTGCCGTTGTTGACGGCGAGGTTCGTGAGGATGTTGACCGACAGGTCGAGACGCTGACGCGGCGCATAGCCGCAGAGCGTCGCCGGGCGGATCGTCACGCAGACGAAGTCGTCGGACTGGTGCTTGAACAGCAGCGGCTCGCACATGCCCTTGTACTTGTTGTACAGGGTCAGCGGCAGGAGCGGGTGCTCCTCCGTCACGTCGGGCTGGTCGGAGACGCCGTAGACCGAACTGGACGACGCGTAGATGAAGCGCTTCACGCCGGCGGCCTTGGCCGCCTTCACCATCGGCTCGAAAGCGTCGAGGTTGACGCTCGTGCTGAGGTTCTCGTCGAGCTCGAAGCTCGCATCGTTGGAGATGCAGGCGAGGCTGATGACGGTGTCGACGCCCTTGAAGGACTCGGCGAGCTTCGCCGTGTCGCGAATGTCGCCCTTGATCAGCTTGAAGTTCGGGTTCTTCAACGGCAGAAAGTCGTCGCCGAAATAGCAGATGTCGTAGGCCGTGACCTTATAGCCGAGGTCGAGGAGCTGCGGGCAGAGCAGGCTGCCGACGTAGCCGGCGCCGCCGGTGACGAACACGTGTTTCATGGGTCTCTCTCCTGGATCGAAGCGGAAGGTTGGCCGGCCTTAGGCGGCGGCCGGGACGTTGATGCTGTAGCCGGCGGCCGTCGCGTCCTTGTAGAACATCTCGACGGTCTCGCGCGAATAGCCGTCGAGGTCCTTGCCGACGAGGCTGAGCTTGGCCAGCACGTCGTTGGTGACGGTGATGATGTCGCAGCCGATGTCGTGGGCCTGGAAGATGTTGAGCAGCTCGCGCGGGCTGGCCCACAGCAGCTCGGCCTTGGGCTTGCCGGCGAGGAGCTTCTTGGCCTCGATCATGTGCGGCACCGGATCAACGCCGGTGTCGGCGACGCGACCGGCGAAGACGGAGACGATGGCCGGCACGTCCGGCGCCACGGCGGCGGCCACGGTGCGCACCTGCTCCAGGGTCATGATCGCCGTGATGTTCAGGACGACGCCCTGCTTGGACAGGCGTTCGATCAGCGGCGCCGCCGATTCGCCCTTGGTGTTGGTGATCGGGATCTTCACGTTGACGTTCTTACCCCAGGAGGCAATCTGCAGGGCCTGGCGCTCCATCTCCTTGAAGTCGTCAGCGAACACCTCGAGGGACACGGGCCTGTCCGGCACCTTCGCCAGCACGTCGCGGCCGAACGCCTCGTAGTCGCTGATGCCGGCCTTGCGCATCAGGGTCGGGTTGGTCGTGAAGCCCTTGATGAGCGGATTGGCGTACATCTCGAGGATGCCCTTCATGTCCGCCCCATCGGCAAAGATCTTGACCTTCAGTTCGCTGAGCCGCGTCATCGCTTGTGACCTTTCACGTTGTCTTCGATCGTATTTTCGCCCGGTCCCTGTCGCAGGATCCAGGCCGCCGCTTCGGCGAGGGATGCGACGGTGGCGACCTGCCCCGTCGGGCGGCTTTCCGCCGCGTAGCCTCTGTCCAGGAAGAGCGCCGCGCAGCCGGCCTTAAGGCCCGCCTCCACGTCGCTGTCGCGATCGCCGACCATGTAGCTGGCCGCGAGGTCGACATCCCACTTCCGCGCCGCGTCGAGCAGCATACCGGGCCCCGGCTTGCGCCGTTCGGTCGCCTGGGCGCGCGTCTCGAAGCAGACTTCCACGTCGTCCACCGCCACCGCGGCGCGCAGCGCCCGGTGCATGTCGTCGACCACGCCTTGCGCGACGAGGCCGGCGCCGACATCTGGCTGGTTCGTCACGACGATGACGACGTAGCCCGCCTTCTTCAGCGCGTCAACCGCCGCAGCGGCGTCTTCGTAGATCCGGAAATCCGCGAGGCGCGTCGGCGCGAAGGAGCGGCCGTCGCGAAATTCGGGAACCGTCAGCACGCCGTCGCGGTCGAGGAAGACCGCGCGCCGGCGCGTGGAGAATGCGCCCGTATGGCCTACCACTTCGTCTTTTGCGTCTGCAGGACCGGATGCGACACGAGACAGTGCCAGACCACCGCCTGGAACGCCTCGGCATGCGGCGTCACGTTGGCGGCATCGACCGTCGGCACGATGACCGCCACGTCCGCGACCTGGCCGGTGTAGCCGCCGTCGCGCCCGACGATGCCGAACACTCGGGCGCCACGCTCCTTAGCCAGCTTCAGGCCGTGCACCAGGTTCATGCTGACATTGTGCTCGGCGTTGCCGCCGCCGACGGAGAACACGAGGATCGCGTCCTTCGCGCTAACGCGGCTGGTCTTCAGCCAGCCGGCGAACACCGTCTCCCAGCCTTCGTCGTTGGTGCGCGCCGTCAGCTCCGACACATTGTCGGTCGGCGCGTAGGTCTCGATGTCGCACAGCTTGCGGAAGTCGTTCACCGCATGGCCGGCGTTCGCCGCGCTGCCGCCGACGCCGAGCACGAACAGGCGGCCGCCGCCCTCGCGCACGTCACGCAGGCCCTCGGCCATCCTGTCGACCGCCGCATGGTCGATCTTGGCGCAGATCTGCGCCGCGTTCTGGAAGAAGGTGGTGGCATGGCTCATGGGACGATCTTTCCAACTGCAACGTTTTGGGCAAGCTACCGCACTTTGGGTGAAACGGAATTCCACCCATCGGCCTCGTCATGCCCGCGATCCCTGCGCCGTCAGACGACGGCGGCGACCGCATGCTTGGGCATGACTATGGAAACCTCCCGGCTCAGCAGTGTCAGCAGCAAGGTGACGCGGTCCTGGGAGGCGAAAGAGAGCAGGCGCCCGACGCAGTCGGCGAAGGGGCCTTCGGTCACGCGGATCGCGTCGCCGACCGCCAGGCGGTCTTCAGGCGCCACGAAGAGGCCGCCCTCGACCTCGGCGCGCAGGCCGTCGACGAAGCCGTCAGGCAGCCGCGCCGGCAAGTCGTGGCGGCAGATCAGGCGCCGGATGCCGTAGGTGGAATTGATGCAGGCCCAGGCCTGCTTCGCGACGTCGAGCTGCACGAACAGGTAGCCGGGGAACAGCGGCGCCGACACGGTTTCGACCTTGCGCGCATGGCGGCGCGTGCGCTGGAAGGCCGGCAGCCAGGCGCGGAAGCCCTGCTGGCGCAGGTTGAGCTCGGCACGCGCCTCCTGGTTGGGCAGCGCATTGACGACGTACCAGCCGAACGGCTCTCGCGCGGTCATCGCGTTCATGCCCGCACCTCGTCGACGTCGACGGTGTCGAAATCCGCGTCCGTGACGACCTTCAGGAAGGCGGGCGCCAGGATGCGGTCGGACGCCGCCTCGTCCAGCAGCTTCGCATAGCTTTCCTGCGGCTTGCGGGACTCGGTCAAGATCGCGCAGTCCCAGTCGCCGGCCGCGGCGAGCGAACGGGCGACGGGAATGCCGTAGAGTCGGTCTCGGTTGGTCTCGGCATCGACGATGGCGACGAGCTCCACCTCGGCCTCATGAGCCGCCAAGGTGGCGATCTCCGCCAGCTCGCCGCTGCCGACCAGGACGAAGCGGCGCAACCCGCTGTTGCGGCCGCGCAGGAACAGCTCCGTATATTCCCGCCGGGCGTCACGGAAGAATTCGAGGGAGACTTCGAGATATTCGGCGACCAGGCGGCTCTTTTCTGCGAAGCCGCGCGGCGTCAGATAGTAGGCGTAGCGCTTGTAGGGGGCGCTGCGCGCCTTGACGTAGCCCTTCAGCATGGCGCGCTTGAGCAGGGCGTTTATCAGGCCGATGGCCACCCCGACGCGCCGCGACAGGGTCGCCTGAGTCACGACTTCGCCCCGCTCGACGGCGGCGAGGAAATCCAGCTCGGTTTTCAGGCGCGGTTTCATTGTCGGCGGCGCTCTCCCTGGCAGCAAGGTATAGACAGGGGCGCTTTGACAGTCAACGCGTGAATTTCACGCTATGAATTTCAATATACCAATGAATTCAAATAGTTATATATTATCCACAGTTAAGATTCCGGCCCGTCAAGCGCCCGCTGCCGGCGCTTGTCCTACTTCATCCGGTGCCACCGCCAGACCGTCGAAAACCGCCCCGGACAGCATGATTGGGAACTCCGGCGGCGCAAAGCGGGCCGAAACGCGAAGGGGCGACGCCTCCGCCGGCGCCGCCCCGTTCGCCGATCGGTTCGCGGCAGGTCAGGCCGGCATCACCGCCACCACGTCGACCTCGACCAGGACGCCGTCACGCGTCAGCTGCGCCACCTGCACCGTGGTGCTGGCGGGCGGGTTCGCCTTGTTGACGAAGGTCTGCTTGACCTCCGACCAGGTGGCATGGTCGCGGCGCAGGTCCATCATGTAGACGTTGATCTTCACGACGTTGTCGAAGGTGGCGCCGACCGCCGCCAGGTTGAGGCGGATGTTCTCGAGGGCTTGCCAGGACTGGCCTTTGATGTCGGGCGGGATCTTGCCGTTCTTGTCGCCGCCGCGCTCGCCCGAGGTGTAGATGACCTTGCCCGGCCCGATGACCTCGACGACGTGGGTGTAGCTCGGCGTCTTGACCATCGTGTCCGGCTGCACGAAGCGCACGGTCTGTTTGGCGGCGCTCTGCGCGGCCGCCGTGGAGGCCACCCCCGCCACCGCGCCGGCGGCGGCCAAACCGGCCACCAGGTTGCGACGCGACACGCGCCGCTTCTTCTCAACGCCTTCAGCTGCCTTGCTCATGATCTTCCCCCTCATGAAAGTGTGAACGACGAGAACTGTAGCGGCGTCTCGCTTCGCCCCTTCCAGCCATTTACGCATCGCGACTGTTACGCGGAAAATAACGGCAATCTGCTTATGTCTTGTCCGTCGCCCGGAAGCGTGACGGTCAGATGTCGGCGCTGTCCTCGTCGGACGGCCGCAGCTCGGGCACCGGCGGCGGCGGGTTCTTGCGCCGGATGACGATGTCGCCGCGATCGTTGATCTCCGGCAGGGCATAGCGCGGCAACGCGGCAGCGAATTCGTCGAAGGCGCGCAGCAGCGTCTCGACGCCGTCGCGGGCGATCTCGCCCGGGCGGCGCGCGTCCGGCCGGTCGTTGGCCAGCGCCGGCGACGACAAGGCGAGCAGCAGCGCGCCAGCGGCGACGGAGACTCCGCGCCGTCGGATGGCGGTGCGGCGAAGCGCGGCAAGATGAGTCATGGTCAGGCCCTCCTGAGAACTTGGCGGGAAGCGAGGCCGGTTGCCCAGGCCGATTATACGGCCGTGCGCGGCATTTTTGCAGGGACCGTCCGTTCCGCAGCGCCCTGACCGGCCACCTTCTCGCCGGCCTCTTCCGTCGCCAGGGCCGTGCCTTCGGCCAGGTCGCGCAGGGTCACGCCCTTGAGCGCCCGGTCGACGGCGGCCTCGACCGCCTTGGCGACGCGCAGCACCGCCGGCTGCCCTTCCAGGGTCGCCGTCAGGCGCATGCGGCCCGGCCCGGCGCCACGCGCCGCGTCCAGGATGGTCGCCGCCTCGGTCGCCTCCGGCGGCCGGGCCGGCACGTAGCCCGCACGCTTGCCTTCGATGCAGCGGATGAAGCCCGCCCGCTCCAGCATGGCCAGGGTGGCCTCCACGGTGACGGCCGGCACCTGGTAGCGCTGCACCAGCTGCTCGACGTCGGGCGGCGGCGCGCCGTCCTGGAAGCATTTGGCGATCCAGGCGGCGACGGCGAGCACGAGATGCTCCTGGCCGCGCAGCGACAGCTGCAGGTCGCGCCGCTTGGCGACGACGCATTCCGGATGCTGGTGGTAGAACGACACCGACGCGCCGACGAGCAGGATCAGCCAGGCGACGTAGAGCCAGATCATGAACAGGATCAGCGTCGCGAAGGCCGAGTAGATCGCCGAGTAGTTGCTCGACTTCACGACATAGGCGGCGAAGGCCCAGCCGACGCTTTCCCACAGCACGCCCGCGACCACGCCGCCGATCAGCGCCGACAGGAACTTGACCCGCGTGTTGGGCAGGAATTTGTAGAGCAGCGTGAAGGCCGCGATGATGATGACGTAGGGAATCAGCAGCCCCGCCTGATGCAGCACGAAGCTGAGGACGGGCAAGGACGAGATCGCCATCATCGCCGACGAGCTGCTCACCGTCGCCGACACGCCGAGCGACGAGAAGACCAGGATGGGGCCGAGCACGAGAATGCTGATGTAGCCGCTGAAGCGGGCCGCCAGCGAGCGGTTTCGGCCGACGTTCCAGATGGCGTTGAAGGCCATCTCGACCTTCTGGATCAGCGACACGACGGTGTAGATCAGCATGACCAGGCCGACCGAGCCGAGCACGCCGACCTGCATCTTGTCGACGAATTCGATGATGCGCGCCGCGATCTCGTTGCCCTGGTCGCCGAGCGGCGCCAGCATGCCCATGAGCAGCGGCTCGATCTGGTTGTGCACGCCGAAGCCCTTGAGCACCGAGAAGGTGATGGCGAGCAGCGGCACGATGGAGAGCAGCGTGGTGTAGACCAGGCTCATGGCGCGCAGGCTGAGCTGGCCTTCGGTGAGGTCGCGCACCAGCGCATAGGCGATCTGTACGGCGACCAGGAGCGGCCGGCGCCATCCCGTGGCGCCGCTCTGTTCCCAGATGATGCGTTCGAACCATTCCTTGAGGCGCGCGATCACGGTGACTGTCTCCCTGCGGACCGGATGTGCGGCCGCCAATTAAACGCCGGCTGCAAGCCTACCATTCCCGCCCAGCCGTGCCAGACCGCCGCCAGCCGGGTGGCAGGCGGCTGCGCCGATTCGCTTAAAATCGGAAACAATCTGAGGTCTGAAGGCAGACAAGTTTCCTGAATTAAAGCCAATCATCCGCCGCAAACCCTAGGTTTTACTGGCTTTTTCGGCCGTCCGGCGGGCAACGGCAATGGCGTTTACCCCTGCAAAACCGGGGTTAATCGCAGGGCCTGACGATAGACAGAGCCGAATGCGAACTGTAAATTTAACTTATTCAAGAAATTCGCCAGCAATTCACCGAGTCTCACCCAAGGAGCAACCCATGTCCGACACTCCCGCGAAGGAAGGCATCGACCACGACGCCGCCGAAGCCGCGATCCAGCCGTTCCACTTCAAGTCGCCCGAGACCTACTCCGGCCGCAAGGCCATCGTGAAGCTGACCAGCACCGAGCGCTCGGCCGTCGCCGTGCATTGCCTCGGCCAGGGCGGCGAGAACAACTTGCATTTTCACTCCGGCGTCGACATCACCTGGATGGTCCTCAAGGGCCGCGCCCGCTTCTACGGCCCGGGCGATGAAGTCCGCGGCGAGTTCGGCCCCATCGAGGGCCTCGTGATCCCCGCCGGCGCGCGCTACTGGTTCGAGAGCTGCGGCGAGGACGACCTCGAGCTGCTGCAGATCAAGACCTACACCAAGGGCCGCGGCAACGATAAGCGCATCGACGCCGCCCCGCGCGACTATGACATCATGGGCGCCGCCAGCCACTTCGACGCCGGCAAGGTCGCCTGAGCGACCGACGACGACGATAGACGCAGCAAGGGCCGGGGGCATTCCCCGGCCCTTCGCTTTTGCAGGCCTGGCCCCTCCCGTGCCGCCTTAGCTGACGATCCAGGCCACCACGAACGCCAGGATCACGGCGGCGAGGGAAATGCCGAGCACATAGCGCATGACGCCCAGCTTGATGCCGGCGCGCGCCTGAGTCGGCTGGAGATGCTGCGGGTCGCTCATGAAAACTCCTCCGTCGTGTGACGGACAGGACGCGGCCTTGCCCGCCCTGCCCGCGATGACGCCTAACGATTGGCTTTCGGCCGCTGGTAGGCCGGCTCGGCCTTCAGCTCTTCCTTGGTGGCCGAGGGCAGACTCACGTTGTCGTCGTCGATCATGCTGATCTGCTCCATGGGCACGACGACCTCATGGACGCCAAGGCCCAGGAAGCCGCCGACGCCGATGACGACGCCGGCCACCCGCGCATCCGGGCTCAACAGCAGGGAATCGACCCTGCCGACCACCTCGTTGGAGCTGTTGCGCACCTTCGAGCCGATCAGGTCGTCGCTATTGACCGCCGCAGCGGCGTCCACCGGGGCCGGCGTTGCCGGCAGCTCCGCCACGTCCGTGCTGGGAAGCGCCGACCGCAGGTCCGGCATCGCATCCGCCGGTGAATCGGCGCGGGGCGACGGATCGCCGCTGGCCGCCGTCGGGCTCGGCATGTCGCGCGGCGCGCCGCCCGCATCGGACGGAGGCGTGCCAGTGATGGAGGGCGGCGCGGGAATGGAAGACGACCTGTCTGGGGCCTGATCCTGCGCCTGTGCCGTCACGGCGAGGCTCGCCAAAGGCAGGCCGACCGCAGCCACCGCAACGTAGCCGGCGACCGTCCGCAGGAACGGAGCTTTGGATATCTGGGGCATGGGTTCGCCTCCTGTACGATGAAGAGTGACATCCGCTACAGGAAGTAAACCCTCGGCGCGGCGAGAGGTTCCGGCGCGGACCTGGAACCTTGCCCGCTTATTTTCCCACGACAACCGACACTAGGCCGCATCGGTTGCGTCGAGCACGCTGCGCAGCTTGGCGGCGAGATCTTGCCGGCGGTAGGGCTTCTGCAGCAGGCGCGCGCCTTTCTCCAGGCGCCCATGATGCAGCGTCGCGTTCTCCGTGTAGCCGGAGGTGAAAAGCACCCGCAGGTTCGGCCGCAGGCGGCGCGCCTTTTCGGCGAGCTGGCGGCCGTTCATGCCGCCCGGCATGACGATGTCAGTGAAGAGGAGGTCGAAGTCGTCATAGCCGCGCAGCGCGTCGATCGCCGCCAGGCCGCCGTTGGCGTTCACCACCCGGTAGCCGAGGCTGCTCAGCTGCGCCGAGACATGGCCGCGCACCAGGTCGTCGTCCTCCACCAGCAGAATCCTCTCGGTGCCGCCGGGCAAGGCGGAGGCCGGCCTTTCCTCGTCGCTCTGCGCCGCCTCGCCGGCCGCGCGCGGCAGGTAGAGCCGCACGGTCGTGCCCTGCCCCGGCTCCGAATAGATCTTCACATGCCCCTTCGACTGCTTCACGAAGCCGTAGATCATGCTCAGCCCGAGGCCGCTGCCCTTGCCGACGTCCTTCGTGGTGAAGAAAGGCTCGAAGACCTGCGCCAAGGTGGCCTTGTCCATGCCGACGCCCGTGTCGGACACCGCGACCAGCACATACTGGCCGGGCAGCAGCTCCGGGTGCTGCACGGCATAGGCGTCGTCGAGATAGGCGTTGGCCGTCTCGATGGTGACGCGCCCGCCTTGGAGCATGGCGTCGCGGGCGTTGATGCAGAGGTTCAGGATGGCGTTTTCCATCTGCGGCGCGTCGAGCAGCGCGTTCCAGACGCCGCCGCCGAGCACGCTCTCGATCTCGACCTGCTCGCCGAGGCTGCGACGGAGCAGGCCGTCCATGTTGGCGACCAGCTTGTTCAGGTCCGTCGGCTTGGGGTCGAGCGGCTGCTTGCGCGCGAAGGCGAGCAGCCGGTGCGTCAGCTCGGCGCCGCGCTCCGCCGCCGCGCGGGCCATCTCCGCCATGCCGCGCAGCCTCGGCTGCTGCGCCATCTCCTCGGCCAGCATGTCGGTATTGCCGAGAATCACCTGCAGCAGATTGTTGAAGTCATGCGCGATGCCGCCCGTCAGATGGCCGATCGATTCCATCTTCTGCGCCTGCATCAGCTTCTTCTCCGCCTCGATCATCGCCTCCGCCGACTGACGGCGCTCGATGACCATGCGGCGCATCAAGAACGTGATGATGAACAGCACGAAGCTGACGGCGACGCCCATGACGGCGGCCATGCCCGCGCCGAGCGACGACACCGAATCTCGGAACAGGTCGGAATCCGTGAACTTCAGGATCCAGTGGCGGTCGCCGATCTGCAGCGACGTCTCCGTGCTCCGCCCGGTCAGCGAATATCCCGCGAGCTTGCCGTCGTACATCAGGGAAAGGTCCAGGCCGTCATAGATCTCGAAGCCGGCCAGGATCCGCTTGCCGGACAGGATGCCCTGCATCAGGTCGTTCATCCGGAACGGCGCGTAGATGTAGCCGACGATCAGCGCGCGGCGCTCCTCGACGGTTTGCGGGACGCTGCCGCGCTGGTAGAGCGGCAGGTACATGGCGAAGCCGGCCTGGGCGTTCTCCTTCGGCTCCTGCGCGAGCACGAGCCGGCCGGTGACCGCGGCGGCGCCGTTGTCGCGCGCACGGCCGAGGGCGGCGCGGCGGTCCGCCTCGAAGGACAGGTCATAGCCCATGGCCCGGCGCGTGCGCTCGTTCATCGGCTCGATGAAGACCACGGGCGCGAAGTCCTCCTTGTCGACCTTAGGATAGACTTGGTACTCG
>DASYCO010000091.1:0-9751 GCA_036500145.1 Alphaproteobacteria bacterium
TCACCGGACGGGTGAGGTCCCACAGCTTGCCGTCTACCTTGGCGGCGAGCGCCGCCTTGGCCAGGCCGGGGCCGATCTTGGCGGCGACGTCGGCCGGGGTGACCGGACCGTCGAAGCTCAGGGACTTGCCGTCGGGAAGCGTGATCGCGACCATGGGATGCTCAAAAAAACCAGGAAAAGCTTGGGAAAACCGCCGAATGCGAGGGTCCGCACTCTATCCGCCTCGCGCCGTCTGTCAAGGAACGGGCATGGCAAAGGGCGCGCCGGCCCCAAGGACGGACCCCAGGGCCGGGCGCGGCCGGCGGGCGGCTTGCCCTAGGCGCGGATTTCCTGGCGCTGGAACAGCGTGTAGGCGACCGCGAACAGCAGGATCGCGATGGCGACCAGGCCGGTGATCTGCGGCCAGACCAGCAGCAGGCTCTGGCCGAGCGGCAGGGGCGACCCCAGGATCGCGCCCTGCACCTGGCTCTGCAGCACGGGGCCGAGCGCGCGCGTCGCCGGATGCATGATCGCCTGGGTCGATTCGGCGAACAGCGTGTTGGGCGAGAAGCGCGAGATGGCCTGCTCCCACTGGATCTCGGCGATGGACGGCACGCCGAGGAAGGCCGCCATGGGGTCTTCGGGCGCGATGATCTGCGCCGCGAAGGGCGCCACGATGGGCCACAGCACGCTGAACAGCATCCAGACGCCGAGCGCGCTGAGCGCCGAGGTCGCGGGCGAGCGGAACACCACCGAGAACAGCAGCGCCACGGCCAGCCAGGCGCCCGCGTAGGCGATGGCGACGGCCAGGAACAGGAGGCCGCGCGCGACCTCCTCGCTGCTCGGCGGGATGCCGAGGATCAGGAGCCCGGCGCCGACGATCAGCAGCCAGAGCGCCGCGAGCGCGACGGCGATGGTGGCGAGGCCAGCGAGGAACTTGCCGAACAGCAGGGCGTCGCGATAGATCGGCTGCGCCAGGATGCGGCTCATGGTGCGGCGCGCGAATTCCGTGTTCACGCTGTCGAAGACGAGCCCGATGGACATGATCGGGACGAGGAAGCCGAGCAGCGCCACGAAGGACGGCATCGGGTCGCGCGCGTGGGTGAACAGCAGCAGGAACAGGAACGGCGCCTCGCCGCTCGCCGAACGGATGTCCTGCAGCGACGTGTAGACCGCGCCGATGCCGGTGAGCACCACCAGCGCCTCGAGCACGATCATGCGCGCGCCGCTCATGTGGTCGGCGAGCTCCTTCAGGAAGACGGTGCCGAGCCCCGTCCAGGGCGAGCCCTTACGCCGCGGCGCCGCCGATTGCGAAATAGCGTTCATAGATGTCGTCCAGACTGGGTTCGACCACGGAGAGGCGCCGCAGCGCGGCGCCCCGGTTCACGAGACGGGCGGCGATGGCCGACCGCAAGTCAGATTCGGCGATGACGTGGAAGCGCCCCGCCCCTTCGGCGACGACCTCGCGCACGCCCGGCAGGCCCGCCAGGCTCGCCGGCACGTCGATGTCGTCCGCCTCCACGAAGATGCCGTAGCCGCCGCCGAGGATCTGGCGCGACAGCTCGGCCACCGTGCCTTGCAGGGCGATGCGGCCGCGGTTGAACAGCAGCACGCGGTCGCAGATGCTCTGCACCTGGTTGAGCATGTGCGACGACAGGAGCACGCTCACGCCGTCGCCCTTGAGGCCGCGGATGATGTCGAGCAGCTCGTGCGTCGACTGCGGATCGAGGCCGGACGTCGGCTCGTCGAGGATCGCCACGTCGCAGCGCTTCATCATGACTTCGGCGAGCCCGAGGCGGCGCTTCATGCCGTGGGAGTACCTGCCCACCGGCTTGTGCGCGACGTCGGCGAGCCGCACCCGGGCCAGGGCCTCGTCGATGCGCCCGTCGATCTCGCCACGCGCCACGCCGCTCAGCTTCGCGGTGTAGCGCAGGTTCACGCGGCCGGAGAGATGGTCGTAGAAGCCGACCGAATCCGGCAGGTAGCCGACGCGCCGCTTGACCGCCAGCGGATCGCGCAGCGGATCGTGGCCGAGCACCGAGAGCGTGCCGCCGTCCGATTCGGTCAGGCCGAGCATCATCAGGATCGTCGTCGTCTTGCCGGCGCCGTTCGGCCCGAGCAGGCCGACGATCTCGCCGGCGCGCAGGCCGAAGTCGATCGCGTCGACGGCCTTCGTGCCGCCGTAGAGCTTGGTGAGGCCGCGCGCCTCGACGACGAAGCCGCCCCTGGCTGGATCGCTCATGGCCGGACCGTTCATGGCCGAACCGCTCATCGCCTGCCGAAGCGCACGACCGCGCCGATCAGGACGAGGGCCGCGATCGCGATGATGAGGATGCCGAAGACGCCCCACAGGGTCGAGGTCGTCACGGCGACGCGGAAGTCGGCCGACGCGGAATCGCCGCTGCCCGACGCGCGCATCGTCGTCATGTAGTCGCCCGCGATGGCCTTGGCCGACGGCGTGACGTTGGCGACGATCTCCTGCTTCTCGCCGGGGTTGAGGCGGCCGACGGTCTTGGCGTCGAAGTCGACCTTCCAGTCGTTCGGCGGGCTGGCCGACAGGTTGACGTTCTCGATCGGCGCGGTGCCCTCGTTGCTGAGCACGAGATGGAGCTGGCTGACCTTGCCGGCCTCGGCCTCGGCGCTCAGGCGGTCGTCCTTGCTCGTCAGCTTCAGCTTCGACTGCCCGGTGGCCTGCAGGACCAGCGGCATCTCGGCGCCGACGCCTTCGGCGGACGCCTGCACCAGCAGCTTGTAGTCGCCGGCGGTGGCGTCGGCCGGCAGCTGCACCTTGAGCTTCAGGTCCTTGCTCTGGCCGGCGTCGACCGGGATGGAGCCGATCTCCTGCGAGCCGTAGTTCTCCGTGAAGGAGGCCTGGAAATTCTGCGGCGTCTGCGCGGAGAGGTTGATCACCAGGTTGCGGCCGCTCGTGTTCTTGACCGTGAAGTCGTAGTCGAAGCTCGCCTTCACCGTGCCGCGCAGCGACGGCAGCTTCGGCGTGAGGTCGAGCTTGGGCGGCAACTCCTTGCCGAGGCTGACCTGCAGCGGCAGGGACGCGCTCTGCGCGGCGCCCTTCGCCTGCACGACGAGATTGTAGGTGCCGGAGGTCTGGCCGGGCGGCACGTCGATGCGCAGCTCGATGCCGACCGACTGGTTGGTGAAGGGCATGGCCGCCGCGACCGGCTGGCCGCCGCCGAGCAGCTGCGCCTTCCAGCCATCGGGCAAGCCCTGCACCGACAGCGCCGAACGCTCCGGCGGCAGGCCCGAATTCTCCAGCTTCATCTGGATGCTGGCGCTGCCGCCCGACTGGACCGTAAGGGCCGGATAGTCGGTCACGAGCCAGAGGCCCTTGGGCGCCGGCGACGCATCGGCGGCCCAGGCCTGGCTGATGCCGACCTGGCCGATCGCCACTTGAGCGGCGCCGACGAGAAGCGCAGTGATCAATGAGAACAGGAAGCGACGCATGTCCGAACTCCGTCTACCCAGCTTTTTGCTTGTTCCATGCGGGAACAGGCCGGCATCTGGCCTACGAGCAGATTTAGGCGAAATCTGGGCAAGCAAGGCAACGGCGCACAATTGCGGCAGTGCGGCGAAGGCGACCGGCGAATGACGTTTTTATATTCGACATGCGATTCGCCTAGGATATCGACGCGCGCGCCGTCGCAGCGCGCGCCTTTTTACTTACGCTCAATTCTCCGTTACCAAGGCAATCTCGTCGCCGCGCCGCCAAAGGCGAGACCTACAGTCCCCTAGAAGACTCACCCGCGGTCACCCGTCGCGAAAGGATCATCCAAGTGTTCGTCTCGTTCTTTCCCAGGCCCAAGCTGCTCTTCTGGTCCATGCTGCTATGGACCGCCGCGACCGTCGCCTTCTGGTACGTCGCGGGCGAGAACCTCGGCGCCTACTTCGGCCTGCCGCCGGAAGCCGAAGGCGATGCGCCGATCATCGGCGCGGCGCTCTTCTGGTCGAAGCCGTTCCTCTGGTTCTACATCTACTACACGCTGGCCGTGGCGATCTTCGCCGGCGCATGGCGCGTCATCGAGCCGCATCCCTGGGCCAACTGGTCGATCCTCGGCACGGCGCTGATCCTCTTCACCAGCTACTTCCAGGTCCAGGTCAGCGTCGCGGTCAACAGCTGGTACGGGCCGTTCTACGACCTGATCCAGGCGGCGCTGTCGAAGTCGAGGCCGGTCGAGCTCTCGCAGTTCTACGGCGACCTCCTCAGCTTCGCCGGCATCGCCTTCATCGCCGTCACCGTCGGCGTCTTCACGCGCTTCTTCGTCAGCCACTGGATCTTCCGCTGGCGCACGGCGATGAACGGCTACTACATGGCCCACTGGGAGCGCCTGCGCAAAATCGAAGGCGCGTCGCAGCGCGTGCAGGAAGACACCATGCGCTTCTCCACCACCGTGGAGGGCCTCGGCATCAGCCTGATCGATTCGGTGCTGACCCTGGTCGCCTTCCTGCCCATCCTGCTGGCGCTGTCGGCCAACATCACCGAGCTGCCCTTCGTCGGCCACGTGCCCTACGCGCTCGTCGTCGTCGCGATCCTCTGGTCGGTCTTCGGCACGACCTTCCTGGCGCTGGTCGGCATCAAGCTGCCGGGCCTGGAATTCCGCAACCAGCGCGTCGAGGCGGCCTACCGCAAGGAGCTGGTCTACGGCGAGGACAACGTGGCGCGCGCCCAGCCGCCGACCGTGACGGAGCTGTTTGCCAACGTGCGGCACAACTACTTCCGGCTTTACCTGCACTACATGTATTTCAACGTCGCCCGCATCTGCTACCTGCAGACCGACAACATCTTCCCCTACATCGTGCTGGCGCCGACCATCGTCGCCGGCAAGATCACCCTCGGGCCCTTCCAGCAGATCCTCAACGCCTTCAGCCAGGTGCGCTCGTCCTTCCAGTACCTCGTGACGTCCTGGACGACGATCGTCGAGCTGCTGTCGATCTACAAGCGCCTGCGCGCCTTCGAGGCGACGATCCAGGGCGAGCCGCTGCCCGAGATCGACCAGCGCTATGCGGAGAGGGTGGAGACGGCCTGAACCGTCAGACGGACGCGGGCAGCGCCGCCAGCACTTCGTCGGGCATCAGCGCGGCGAGGGCTGGCCGGCGCAGCACGCGCACGCTGTCTGCGGACATTGGTCCGCGCGGCGCGCAGAGCGCCGGGTCCGACGCGTGGGAGAACAGCGCCACCGTCGGGCAGCCGGCGGCGGCGATGAGATGCATCGGCCCCGTGTCGTTGCCGACCGCGAAGCGCGCGCCGCGCGCCAGCGCGACGATTTCCGTGAAGGACGTCTGGCCGCAGAGGTCGCGCGCCCCCGGGCAGGCGGCGGCGATCTGCGCCAGCTCGGCGCGTTCCGCGTTGGAGCCAAGCAGCAGCGGCGTCGTGCCGATGGCGACGAGGCGGCGCGCCAGTTCGGCGTAATGCGTGGCGGGCCAGCGTTTCTCCGGCCGGTGCGCCGAGCCGCCCGGCACCAGCAGCGCATAAGGCGCCGCCACGTCGAAGCGAGAGAGATCGGCCGTCGCCCAGCTCAGGTCCGGCGGCGGCACGTCAGCGATGCCGAGGACGGCGAGCTGTTCTTTCTGGCGCTCGACCGTATGCAGGAAGTCGCGGCGCGGATTGGCGTGCGGATGGGACGCGCCCCTGGCGATGCCCGACCATTCGGGCCGGCGGCCGAAGGGCGGCGACATCAGGCGGAAGTAGAAGCTCGAGCGGTCCGACGTCTGCAGGTCGTAGACGCGCGTGAAATGCCCGCCGTTCAGCTTGCGCGCCAAGGCCCACCAGCCGCCGACGTTCAGGGCCGAGGGCCGGGCGTCGGTCCAGACCTCGTCGAACCAGGGCATCATCTTGCCGAGGCCGGCCAGGGCGGGAATCGTCAGCAGCACGAGATGCGCGTTCGGGTGATGCGCGCGGATCGCCTTGAAGGGCCCGGTCGCGAGGACGAAGTCGCCGAGCGCGCCGAGCTTGATGACGAGGATGCGCTCGGGCCCGACGGGCGGCGCAGCCATGGTCAGCCCACCAGCTCGCGGTAGACGGCGAGCGTCTGCGCGCACATCACTTCGTTGGTGAAATGGGCCCGCACGTTGGCGATGGCGTTGCGCGACAGCTCGCGGCGTTCGTCGGGCGCGAGCGAGATCGCATGGTCGATGGCCGCCGCCCAGTCCGCCGCGTCGCCGGGCGCCGCCAGCCAGCCGGTGACGCCGGGGATCACCGTCTCGCGGGCGCCGCCATGGTCGGCGGCGACGACGGGGCGGCCCATGGCCTGCGCTTCCGTCACCGTGCGGCCGAAGGCTTCCGGCTGCGTCGAGGGCGCCACCACCACGTCGGCCAGCATGTAGGCGGCCGGCATGTCGCGGCAGTCGTCGATCAGACGCAGGCTGTCGCCGAGGCCGAGGCGCACGATCTGGCCCTCGATCTCCTCGCGCAGCGCCGAGCTGCCCTGGCCGACGCCGACGAGCAGAGTGAACAGGTCGCGTCGCTGCAGCAGCGCCAGGGCCTGCAGCAGCAGGCCTTGGCCTTTCCAGCGCGACAGGCGCGCCGGCAGCATGACGATGCGGCGGTCTTCCGGCAGGCGCCACTGGGTCGCGAGCTTGATGACGCGCTCCTGGCTGACGCGCGCCGGATCGAAGCTCGCGAGGTCGACGCCGCGATGGATGACGCGCACGCGCGCGCCGTCGATCCGGTAGACGTCGCGCATGTGCTCGGCGATGAACTGCGAGATGGCGATGACGCGCTCGCCGCGCGTCATCACCGCGTTGTAGAAGCGCTTCATGCCGGACGCCGCGCCGTAGGTGCCGTGGAAGGTGGTGACGAAATGCACGCCTTCCTTATGGGCGGCCTTCTCGGCGCTCCAGGCGGGCGCGCGCGAGCGCGCATGGACGATGTCGACGCCCTCGGCGGCGATCACCTGGCGCAGGCGGCCGACGTTTCCGGCCATGACGAAGGGATTCTTGGAGGCGAGCGGCAGGGTGACGTGGGTCGCGCCGACGCGGACGAGCTCGCGCACCAGGGGCCCGCCCTCGGAGGCGACGACGGCGCGCCAGCCGGCGGCGACCAGGGCCTTGGCGACGTCGACCGTGCCGCGCTCGACCCCGCCGGCCGCGCCCGTGGGGCTGCCGAGCGCCGGCAGGACCTGCAAAACGGTCGGGACTCGCGCCGGCGAAGGGCGGCTTCCGTGCAAGGGGGATTCGGTGCTAGCAGTGGCGCCGGTGGCCCGGCTGTCGGGGGTCATGCTTCAGTCTATTGCCCGAAAGGTCCCGCCGTTGCAACAGAAGCCCGCATCGCTCGCCCGTCCCGGCCAGCCAACCCTCGCCTACCTCGCCCAGGACGGGCGCGGCCCGACGGTCGTGTTCTTTTCGGGTTTCATGTCCGACATGGTCGGCAAGAAGGCGGAGGCCCTGGCGGCCTTCTGCCGGGACCGCGGCCAGGCCATGCTGCGCTTCGACTACCGCGCCCATGGCCTGTCGGAAGGCGTCTTCGCCGAGGCCGGCCTGGAAGACTGGCTGGCCGACGCGCTGGCCGTGATCGACGCGGCGACGACCGGCCCGCTGCTGTTCGTCGGCTCCTCCATGGGCGGCTGGCTCATGCTGCTCGCCGCCCAGGCGCGGCGCGAGCGGGTGGTCGGCATCGTCGGCATCGCCGCCGCGCCGGACTTCACCGAGGAGCTGATCTGGAGCGAGTTGTCCTTCGAGGCGCGCGAACGGCTGATGCGCGACGGCGCCATGGTGCAGGCGACCTCCTACAGCGAGGAGCCCTATCTGATCACCCGCAAGCTGATCGAGGATGGCCGCCGGATGCTGCTGCTCGGCGGCCCTATCGAGCTGGCCTGCCCGGTCCATCTGCTGCACGGCATGAACGACGGCGACGTGCCCTACGAGCTCAGCTTGCGCATCGCAGAACGGCTGACCGGCAGCGAGGTCGCCGTGACCCTGGTCAAGGACGGCGACCATCGCCTGTCGCGCGAGCCCGACCTAGCGCTGATCCTCGGCGCCGTCGCCCTGCTCAGTTCAAAAGCGGGCTTCTAGCCCGCAGGGGTCAAAGGCGGGCTTCTAGCGTTCGCCTGCCAGGATGGCGGCAAGCCCCGCCTTGTAATCCGGATATTTCAGCGCGACGCCCAGCTCGCGCTTGATGCGTTCGTTGCGCACGCGCTTGCTGTCGTCATAGAAGCTGCGCGCCATTGGCGACAGTTGCGCCTCCGCAAAGGGCACGAGCGGCGGCGGCGTCACGCCCAGCAGCTCGCAGGCGTAGCGGATCACTTCCTCCGGCGGCGCCGGATTGTCGTCGCAGACGTTGTAGGCGCGGCCCGGCGACGACCGCGCGGCGGAGGCGCGCAAGGTCGCCGCGATGTCGTCCACATGGATGCGCGAGAACACCTGGCCCGGCTTGTCGATGCGCTGGGCCCGGCCGGCGCGCACGGTCGCCAGCGCGTTGCTCTCAGGCCCGTAGATGCCGGCGAGGCGGAAGAGATGCACCGGCAGGCCATTCTCGCGACCCAGCGCCAGCCAGCCGTTCTCCGCGTCGAGGCGGCGGCGGCCGCGCTCGCCGCTCGGCGTCAGGGCGCTGTCCTCGTCGACCCAGCCGCCCTGGCGGTCGCCGTAGACGCCCGTGGTCGAGAGATAGCCGAGCCAGCGCAACGGACTGGAGGCTGAACCAAGGGCCGCGATTTCGGCGCCATGCCAGCGCAGCACGGGATCGCCTTCCGCGTCGGGCGGCGCCGAGATCAGGAGATGGGTCGCGCCGGCCAGGGCGGCGGAGGCCTCCGCCATCGGCGCGGTTCCGTCGAAGCGCCAGGCCTGAATCTTTTCCTTGGCCAGCCGCGCCGCCTTCTCGTCGCTGCGGCAGGTGCCGGCAATGGCCCAGCCTTCCGCCTGCAGCAGGCGCGCGAAGGCCAGCGCGGAGGTGCCGAGGCCGAAGCAGAACAGGCGCGGCGGGGCAGCGGAGACGACGGACGACATGGCGGCCATATGAGGCCAGCGGCGGGCCCGGCGCAAGGGCGTCCCGGAATGCCGAAATGGCGGAAAAGCGAGTGGACAAGCCCTTCTCCCGTGCCCATCTTCTCGCCATGCCGACCTTCCGCCCCCCCCACGCCCCGTCCCGTCGTGCCCGATACGGCACATGGGCTGTCCTGCCGCTCGCGGCCGCCCTGCTTGCCGGCAACATTCTCGCCGCCCAGGCCCAGACGCCGGCGAAGCCGCCCGCGACCGTGAGCCCGCCCACCCCGACGAAACCGGCGCCCGCGAAACCGGCCCCCGCCGCCCCGCAGGCGCAGGCTCCCGCGGCGGCGCCCGCGCCAACGATGAACATCGACGAGCACAACGCCGACTATGCGGCCTGCCTCGCCCTCGCCGCCCAGAACCCCGACGCCGCCATCGCGCGCGCCAAGTCCTGGTGGGAAAGCGGCGCGAACTTCGCCGCGCGCCATTGCCTCGGCATCGCGCTGGCGCAGAAGCAGCAGTATGTCCAGGCGGGCAAGATCTTCGAGGACCTGGCGGCCGATGGCCAGCAGCCCGTGGCGCCGCTCAAGGCCGACCTCTACGGCCAGGCGGGCCAGGCCTATTACCTGGCCGGCCTGAACGACCGCGCCATTGGCGCCTTCGACCGCGCGCTGGCGCTCAAGCCGCGCGACCCCGACCTGCTGATCGACCGCGCCGTGGCGCGCGACGACGCCGACAAGCATTTCGAGGCGATCGACGACCTCAACGTCGCCATCGAAGAAGCGCCGGACCGTGCCGAGGCCTGGCTCTACCGCGCCGCCGCCTATCGCCATGTGGA